>NZ_CP180191.1:0-715000 GCF_047549485.1 Piscinibacterium candidicorallinum
ATGTCGAACACATCTGCATCTG
Organism: Piscinibacterium candidicorallinum; assembly: GCF_047549485.1. Classification (GTDB taxonomy): domain Bacteria; phylum Pseudomonadota; class Gammaproteobacteria; order Burkholderiales; family Burkholderiaceae_C; genus Piscinibacterium; species Piscinibacterium candidicorallinum. Next base: position 23 of record NZ_CP180191.1, read on the forward strand.
CCAGCCCCTTCGGACTGGCCGGGGGCGAGCTTTCCCCCACGGATTCGGCATCGCACGCCGGTGACCATTTCTGGGCCCGCTGCTGCGAGCGCCTGGGCAATCAGCTCACTCGCGAGCAGTTTGTGGCCTGGGTCAAGCCGATCTCGGCCGGCGCCTATGACGCCGACGCCCGCCGCCTGACCCTGCTGGCGCCGAACCGCGCCAAGGCCGAGCATTTCCGCGGCGAGTACCTGCGTGAAGTACAGAGCTGGACCGAAGAAATCTTTGGCTACCGCGTTGACCTCAATCTCGAGATCGGCAGCCCGGCGGCTGGCTCGGGCATGCCTGTCAGCCCGCCAAGCGGCAATGGCGCCGGCACTGAACACTCGGGCGGCCCAGCGCCACTGGCTGGCCTGCTACACACCGCGGCGGAATCCGCCGTGGCAGCCAACGGCGGCTCGGGCACGTCTGTGCCACCCGCGGGTGCAATGATCGACGTGCAGGAACGCACGCGGGTGAACACCGTGCTGCGCTTTGACAACTTCGTTTCCGGCAAGGCCAATCAGCTGGCACGCGCAGCAGCCCTGCAGGTGGCCGACAACCCGGGCGTGTCCTACAACCCATTCTTCCTGTATGGCGGCACGGGTCTGGGCAAGACACACCTGATCCACGCGATCGGCAATGCCATGCTGGACGCCAAACCGGACGCCCGCGTGCGTTACATCCATGCCGAGCAGTACGTGGCCGATGTGGTGCGCGCCTACCAGCGCAAGGACTTCGACGCCTTCAAGCGCTACTACCACTCGCTCGATCTACTGCTGATCGATGACATCCAGTTCTTTGCCGGCAAGGAGCGCACGCAGGAAGAGTTCTTCTATCTGTTCGAAGCGCTCACAGCAGCCAAGAGCCAGATCATCATCACCAGCGACACCTATCCCAAGGAGCTCTCTGATATTGATGAGCGCCTGAAGAGCCGCTTTGACGCCGGACTGACCGTGGCCATCGAGCCGCCCGAGCTGGAAATGCGCGTGGCCATCCTGCAGCAAAAGGCAGAGGAACTCGGAAAGCTGCTGGAAAGCGAGGTGGCCTTCTTCATCGCCAAGCACCTGCGCAGCAATGTGCGCGAGCTCGAGGGTGCGCTGAAGAAGGTCGTGGCCTACTGCGAGTTCCACCGCAAGACCATCACCCTGGACACCGCCAAGGACGCGCTACGCGACCTACTGCAGGTGTCCCGCGGCCAGATCTCGATCGAAGTCATCCAGAAGACCGTGGCCGACTATTACAAGATCAAGGTGGCCGACATGTACTCCAAGCGCCGCCCAGCCAACATTGCTGTGCCGCGCCAGGTAGCCATGTATCTGGCCAAGGAACTGACGCAGAAGAGCCTGCCGGAGATCGGCGAACTCTTTGGCGGCCGCGACCACACCACCGTGCTGCACGCCGTGCGCAAGATAGGCACCGAACGCGGCAAGGACGTGCAGCTGAACCACACCCTGCATGTGCTGGAGCAGACCCTCAAGAGCTGAGACGCGCGGCCGGTACGCATCATCCGCGGAGGTGCGAGCAGGCACTCACTACCGCTTTTCCCGCTTGTCCAGACTTGATCTTCAAATTCTTGTCCTGTAACGCCGGCGCAAGCTACCGAGACAACAGCGGCTTCGCGCGCTCCGATTCAGACCGCGCTTTCCCGACACCGAGCCCGAACCGCATCCGCACCCCGATCGCTCGCCAAAATCCCCGTTTTCAACCCCGCTCAAGTTGCTTCAAAACCCAATGTTCGGTACTGTGGACAAGCGAGTACAACGCCGTTGGCAGAATGTGGATAACTCGTGTCTTGCGGCAAACGCAGGAAGTTATCCACATTTCGTGCGCGGCCCTGTACTTCCTTATTCACAGGCAAAACAAGAGGCTAACTCGTTGATCTGCAAGGCATTTTTGCCTTGTCCACAGACGAGCCCTGTACTTGTTACCTATTACCAACAATAAGGAAAGACTTATGCAATTGGTCAAAGCCAGCCGCGACGCCCTCCTCAAGCCGCTGTCGACCGTCTCCGGCATCGTCGAGCGCCGCCACACGCTGCCCATCCTGGCCAACCTGCTGATGAAGAAGACCGGCGAGTCCGTCTCCTTCCTGGCCACCGACATCGAGATCCAGATCACCACGGCCGGCGAATTCGGCGTGGGCAAGGACGATGTCGCCACCACGGTCAATGCCCGCAAGCTGCTGGACATCCTGCGCGCCCTGCCCGAATCCGGCGAAGTCACGCTGTCCCACGCCAGCAAGAAGCTCACGATCCAGTCCGGCAAGAGCCGCTTTTCGCTCGCCACCCTGGACGCCGCCGAATTTCCGACCGTGGCCCAGCCCGAAGCCTGGGGCGCGCAGTTCAGCCTGACGCAGAAGGCGCTGAAGCACCTGATCTCGATGGTGCACTTCGCCATGGCGCAACAGGACATTCGCTACTACCTCAACGGCCTGCTCTTCGTCACGGACGGCAACTACGTCAAGGCCGTGGCCACCGATGGCCATCGCCTGGCCTTCTGCCAGACCAAGGTGGACGCCAGCCTGCCCAAGCACGAGGTCATCATCCCGCGCAAGACGGTCATGGAACTGCTGCGCCTGATGGATGAGTCCGAAGACCCGGTGGCCATTGCCGTGGCCAATAATCAGATCAAGTTCAACTTCGGCAATATCGAGCTCATCAGCAAGCTCGTGGAAGGCAAGTTCCCGGACTACACCCGCGTCGTGCCTCAGGGCTACACCAAGCTCTTCACCGTGGACCGCGGCCTGATCCAAGGCGCCCTGCAGCGCGCCGCCATCCTGACCAGCGACAAGTTCAAGGGCGTGCGCTGGGCCGTGGCCGACAACCTGCTCAAGATCAATTCAACCAACGCCGACCAGGAAGAAGCCTTCGAGGAGCTCGACATCGACTGGCCGCACGGCGGCGTGGAGATCGGCTTCAACGTCAGCTACCTCCTGGACGTGCTGGGCAACCTGAAGGTGCCGGCCATCCAGATCGGGCTGAACGACCCCAATGCCAGCGCACTGATCACCCTGCCCGATAATGGCGACTTCAAGTACGTCGTGATGCCGATGCGAATCTGATCACCACAAAGACCGGGCCCTGCATTCACCTTGCAGGGCGCCAGCCAAAGGGGCCACGTTGAAGCCAGCGTCGCCCCTTCGGCGTTTTTATTCAGCCCCGGAAAAGCGTTGTCAGTTCACATTTCCCCGGCTGTAAACGTGCAAACCCAGCACGCGATTGAGTAGAAAAGCATGTCCGAACCCATCGAAAACACCGCGCCCGAAAACACCCCGAAGCCTGTGCCCACTGGCAACGCAGAGGACTACGGCGCCAGCTCGATCCAGATCCTGGAAGGCCTGGAGGCCGTGCGCAAGCGCCCCGGCATGTACATCGGCGACACCTCGGACGGCACCGGCCTGCACCACCTGGTGTTTGAAGTGCTGGACAACTCGATCGACGAAGCCCTGGCCGGCTTCTGCACCGAGATCACGGTCACCATCCACAGTGACAACAGCATCAGCGTCATCGACAACGGCCGCGGCATTCCCACCGGCATCAAGTTCGACGACAAGCACGAACCCCGCCGCAGCGCCGCAGAAATCGCGCTGACCGAATTGCATGCCGGCGGCAAGTTCAACCAGAACAGCTACAAGGTCTCCGGCGGTCTGCACGGCGTGGGCGTGAGCTGCGTGAACGCGCTCTCCAAGTTCCTGCGCCTGACCGTGCGCCGCGATGGCCATGTGCACTACATCGAATTCGCCAAGGGCGCGGTGCAGAACCGTCTGCTTGAGCAGCGCGAAGGCGTCGAAGTTTCGCCCATGAAGATCATCGGCGACACCGACAAGCGTGGCACCGAGGTGCACTTCCTGCCCGACGAGGAGATCTTCACGAATGTGGAGTTCCACTACGAGGTGCTGGCCAAGCGCATCCGTGAGCTGAGCTTCCTGAACAATGGCGTGGCCATCAAGCTGGTGGACCAGCGCACCGGCAAGGAAGAAGACTTTGCCTTTGCCGGCGGTGTGCAGGGCTTTGTGCAGTACATCAACAAGGCCAAGAGCGTGCTGCACCCCAACATCTTCCACGCCGTGGGCGAGAAGCAGGCCGAGAACGGCCTGACCATCGGTGTGGAAGTCGCCATGCAGTGGAACGACGGCTTCAACGAATCCGTGCTCTGCTACACCAACAACATCCCCCAGCGCGACGGCGGCACCCACCTCACCGGCTTGCGCGCAGCGATGACCCGAGTCATCAACAAGTACATCGAGGAAAACGAGCTCGCCAAGAAGGCCAAGGTCGAGACCAGCGGTGACGACATGCGCGAAGGCCTGACCTGCGTGCTCTCCGTCAAGGTGCCCGAGCCCAAGTTCTCCAGCCAGACCAAGGACAAGCTCGTCAGCTCCGAGGTGCGCCTGCCCGTGGAAGACATCGTCTCCAAGGCCCTGACCGACTTCCTGCTCGAAAAACCCAACGACGCCAAGATCATCTGCAGCAAGATCGTCGAAGCCGCCCGCGCGCGCGAAGCCGCCCGCAAGGCCCGCGAGATGACGCGCCGCAAGGGCGTACTGGAAGGCGCCGGCTTGCCCGGCAAGCTGGCCGACTGCCAGGAAAAAGACCCCGCCCTGTGCGAGCTCTACATCGTCGAGGGTGACTCCGCCGGCGGCTCCGCCAAGCAGGGCCGCGACCGGAAATTCCAGGCCATCCTGCCCCTGCGCGGCAAGGTGCTCAACGTGGAGAAGGCGCGCTTCGACAAGCTCATCACCAGCGAGCAGATCACCACCCTGATCACCGCGCTGGGCACCAGCATCGGGCCCGACTTCAACATCGACAAGCTGCGCTACCACCGCATCATCATCATGACCGATGCCGACGTGGACGGCGCGCACATCCGCACCCTGCTGCTCACCCTGTTCTACCGGCAGATGACGCAGATCGTCGAGCGCGGCCACGTCTACATCGCCCAGCCGCCGCTCTACAAGGTCAAGGCCGGCAAGGAAGAGCGCTACCTCAAGGACGACACCGAGGAAGCCAGCTACATGATGCAGCTGGCCCTGCGCGACGCACAGCTCATCCCGCGCGCGGGCGCCACGCCCATCAGCGGTGAAGCCCTGGGCGAGCTCGCCCGCCAGAACGTGCTGGCCGAAGCCGTGCTCAACCGCCTCTCACGCATCATTGACGAGCGTGCCCTGCAGGCCATTGCCGAAGGCGTGGAGCTCAAGCTCGATTCCGCTGACGAGGCCCAGGCCTCCGCCGCCGCCCTGCAGGCGGCTCTCGGCAACGGCACCGTGCATGTGTACGCCAAGACGGACGAGAAGACCGACAAGCCCTACCTAGCCATCCACCGCGCCATTCACGGCAACACCAAGATCACCCTGATCGACCAGGACTTTGTGCACGGTGCGGACTACGGCATCCTCGTGCACGCCGCCAAGACCTTCAAGGGCCTGGTGGGCGAGGGCGCCGTCATCCTGCGTGGCGAAGGCGACAAGCGCCGCGAGATCCCGATCGACGACTTCCGCAGCGCCATGCGCTGGCTGCTGTCCGAGGCCGAGCGCGGCATCAGCAAGCAGCGCTACAAGGGCCTGGGCGAAATGAACCCCGAGCAGCTCTGGGAAACCACCATGGACCCCACCGTGCGCCGCCTGCTCAAGGTCCAGATCGAAGACGCCATCTCCGCCGACGGCATCTTCACCACGCTCATGGGCGACGAAGTCGAACCCCGCCGCGCGTTCATCGAGAGCAACGCGCTGTATGCGTCGAATATCGACGTGTGAGGCAAGTGGTGAGTGGCTGCTGAGCGCGATTGGAGTCGCCTAGAGGTAGAGGCCATCGTTGCCGACTACCTCAACATGCTGGCCTTGGAGCTAGCGGGTCAGACCTACAGCAAAGCGGCGCGCAGGCGCCAGCTGATGGCTAAGCTGACCCAGCGCTCAGAGGGGTCCATAGAGTTCAAGCACGCGAACATCAGCGCTGCGCTCATTGAACTTGGCTACCCCTACATCTCTGGCTACAAGCCAAGAAACAACTTCCAACAGCTCGTGCTCGACGTTCTTGCTGCGCAGCTGAGCGATCGACGTGACATTGATGCGCTTGCGCTTGACGCAGTTGCACGCCCAGCGGCGAATGCACCGTTGGAAGATTTCTCGGATGTTCTACGAGAGCCCCCTCGTGCTGAGCATCCACATCAGGTACGAGAGCCACGGCCTGAATATGCAGTGAAGCGCGACTACCTTCAGCGCGAGTCGCAGAACGCGTCTCTAGGGCTTGCTGGCGAGGAATACGTCCTGCGGTTCGAATCTTGGCGGTTATGGAAAGCCGGCGCGAAGCATCTGGCCGATCGCGTGGAGCACATTGCTCAGACAAGAGGCGATGGTCTTGGCTATGACGTACTTTCGTTTGAGCCAGACGGTCGGGAAAAGCTCATCGAAGTCAAAACCACGACCTTTGGGGCGCTTACACCGTTCTACGTTTCTGCCAACGAGGTTCGTGTTTCAGAAGCTCGGAAAGAAGACTTCCATCTCTATCGCGTTTTTGAGTTCAGGAAGAAGCCTCAGGTGTTCGACCTGCCAGGCCCGATTGCCAAGCACGTCGCACTCGATCCGGTGAGCTTCGTGGCTCGATTCGGCTGATGTCTGAATTGAGAGAGCTCATCTACCGCGGCCAGCCCTCAAGCGGCCTGTTGCATGACATCTACATCCGCCCTGCCCGCGGCACCCCTGCCCAGTCCCTCCAAGAAGCCCTCGCCATCGAAGGCCGTGGGCTGTTTGGTGATCGCAGCGCCAACAAGGCCAGCCGCGCGCCCGGCGGCGGCAAGCGGCAGGTCACGCTGATTCAGGCGGAGCATCTGCCGCTGATTGCGGCCTGGTTGGGCAAGCGCTCGATCGACCCCGCCCTGCTGCGCCGCAATCTGGTGGTGAGCGGCCTGAACCTGATCGGCGCGCGCTCGCCCTTCCCGGACCAGCGCCTCCTGCTGCGTGTGGGCGAGGAGGTGGTGCTGGAACTCACCGGCCCCTGCGACCCCTGCAGCAAGATGGAAGCGGTGCTAGGCCCCGGCGGCTACAACGCCATGCGCGGCCATGGCGGCATGACGGCGCGGGTGCTGCAGGGCGGCACGCTGCGCGTGGCGGATGAGGTGCGGGTGGTGGGCGGCTGACTGCCGCTCTGCGCATCGTTGCTCGGTGGGCTGGGCGGGTCTGAAGCGGCTTCTCGCTTGTCCCAAGCCATTCTTCATGCAATTTGGCCTGAAGAAGCGCACCAGTCCTTGATCGAACAATGAAGAAGTGCATCCCATGCGCCTCTTCAGGCCAAAATGGCTGGAAACGCCCGCCAGACAAGCGGAGAAGGCCGTTGTTCAGTTTCTGGTCGTGTTCACTTTTCCTGAACACGCGGAAAAATTGAACGGCACCGCCGACGTCCACCCACAACCCGCTGCGCCCGCAGCTCGACCGCCATCAGGCCTGCAACGCTGGACCGCACCTACCCATGACCCCCACCACCCCGCCCCTGCCCCAACTCCTCGCCACCCACCGCTCCATCCGCAGCTTCAAGCCGCAGCCCATCGACGCCGATCTCATTGCGGAGGTGCTGGGCGAGGCGGTGGCGGGTGGGTCGTCCTCGGGCAACCTGAACAGCTTCTCGATGGTGCTGACGCAGGACGAGGCGCGCAAGCGGCGGCTCTATGAGCTGCACTTCGAGCAGGAGATGGTGCTGCAGGCGCCGCTGGTGGTGACCTTCTGCGCGGACTTTCATCGCACGCGGCGCTGGCTGGCGCGCCGCGGTGCGCGGGACAACTTCAACAACCTCATCGGCTGGCACGTGGCGGCCTTCGACGCGATGATCGTGGCGCAGAACGCCTGCCTGGGCTTCGAGGCGCGCGGCCTGGGCATCTGCTACATGGGCACCACGCTCCACTCGATGCAGGCGATTGCGGACTTTCTGGAGCTGCCGCCCACCTGCCTGCCGGTAACGAGCATCGTGGTCGGCCACCCGGCCGAAGACCCGCCCAAGCGCGACCGCCTGCCGCTGCAAGCCTTCATCCATCACGAGCGCTATCAGGACCCTGCCGACGCCGAGCTGGACGCGATCTACGCCGACCGCGAGGTGAAGGGCTGGGCGCGCTACATGAGCATGCCGCGCCTGAAGGCGCTGGCCGAGCAGGAGGGCATCACCAGCCTGGCGCAGTTCTATACCAGCAAGGTGAAGTACGACCCGGACACCTTTGCCAAGGACAGCGCCGCGCTGCGCGAGACGCTGAAGGCGCGGGGGTTTCTGCAGGAGTGAAGGGGCGCCGGTGTGTGGCGATGCGCTTGGCGCGGCAGCCACGAGTGAGTGCAAAGCGCGTTCCGCTTGTCTGGCGGGCTTCTTCAGCCATGTTGGTCGGAAGATGCGCATGAATTGGACTTTTCCATAGCGACGCCCAGTACCGAAGCGGCTTTCCAGACTAAACAGACTGAAAACCCGCGCCAGACAAGCGGACAGTGGCGCAACGGGGCTCGCGCGGGCAGGCGCTCGCCGTTGATCCGGGGTCCAGCAGTGCTGGCCCTTGCCCGGTTTCACCTCCTCAGGCGGCGCTGGGCATGCCCGGCGACACCCTGCCTTCAACAGCAGACATGCGGACAGGCCTTCGCAGCGCCTGCTGGATCAAACCGGCGATAACCGCGCGGCAACTTCAGCTCAGGCCGCGCCCGCGCTGCCGATAACCGGGCATGAGCCCGCTCACCGCCCCAGCCGCCAGCACCGCCCTCTCCGGCCTGAACGCCGCCAACCTGCGCATGGCCGCCAGTGCCAACAACGTGGCCAACATGAACACGCCCGGCTACCGCCGCCAGGGCGTCGAGCAGGCGGCACTGCCCTCCGGCGGCGTCGCGGCCACCGTCACGCAGGCCTCTGAGCCCGGCGTGGAGCTGACCGGAGAGGTCGTGGAGCAGAAGATGGCGCTCTACAGCTTCAAGGCCAATGTGCTCGTGCTGCAGACGCAGGACCAGATGCAGCGCGCGCTGCTGGGTTCGCGGGTGGACGAGCGGGTGTAGCGCCGAGATAGGCCGGCCCCCGGCCTGCGCCGTGCTCGAGTGACGCCTGATCTCCAGGGGGGTCTGAACGGGCTTTCCGCTTGTCCCGTGCGGGTTTCGAGCCGATTTGCCTTGGAAAGCCGCGCCAATGCCGGATCTGCGCGTGCGAATCCGGGCAGCGCGAGGCCCGCTGCAGATCTCAGCTCGCAAAGAAAAAGGGACTGAGGCGTCCCCCAGTCCCTTTCCTTCCCGATCAACGTCAAGCTGTGCCGCTGATCAAGACCTGCATCCTGCTGACGCGGCGCCTCACAGGAAATTGATGCGGAACACCGCCGTGGTGCCGCTGGTTTCGTTGGCCACCACGAGCAGCGGCGTGCCGGTGGGCGAGCTGCTGGCGGGGATGATCGTCAGGCCTTCGGGGCCGCGGTCGCCGCTGGCCGGGCTGGTCACGGCCTGAGCCAGGTCACGGGTATTGATATAGGTGACGAACACCGGCGCGCGCGGGTTGGAGAGGTCGTACACCATCACGCCGCCGATGCGCTCCAGGCCGATGAAGGCGTAGTTCTTGGTGCCGAAGCGCGCGACGATCACGCCCTCGGGCTCGGGGCCCTTGTTGTCGCTGCGGTCGTCCAAGGTGTTGTTGTCGTTGCTGGCGTTGAAGTTGGCCGGGAACAGCGCGGCAGTGCGGCGCTCGAGTTCGTCGCCGCTGTCGTAGACCTGCGTGCCGGTGGCGGACCAGACGCTGAAGCTGCGGCTGCCGAAGGCGTAGAGCGTGTCGTAGGGTGAAGTGGCACTCGCGCGGCCGAGGGTGTTGGTCACCTGAAGGCGGCCCAGGCGGTCAGCGGTGTTGCAGGGGCCGCCGCACAGGGCGTTATTGAGCAGCGCAGGCGCCAGCGTGAGCGAGGAGACGCGCGCCTCTTCATTGAAGGCGGTGTAGGCACGGGCGTCCCCTTCATTGGCGGTGATGAGGAAGGTCTCGCCATTCACGTTGAAGCTGGCAATCGCGTCGGGCTGGTACATCCCCAGCACTGGCCAGGGCTGGATGTTGATGCGGCTGTCGCGGTCGGACGCGTCGATGCCGTTGCCGGACAAGGCGTGGTTCTTGTAGCCCAGCGGCACCACCTGCCCGACCGTGGCCGAAGGAATGTCCACCAGCGCCAGCGCATTGTTCTCCTGCAGCGTGACCCAGGCGGTGCGGCCGTCGGCACTCACGGTGATGTATTCGGGCTCCAGATCCTGGGCCACCGAAGCATTCGGGCCGAAGATCCGCACGCCGGCTGTGCGCAGTTCAGCAGCGCGGGCGTTGAAGGCGGTGAATCCGGCGGTGCGTACCGTGGGCGTGAAGGGGTTGCTCACGTCGATGATGCTGATCGAACCCTCGGGGTCGATCGTGTAGGCATCGTTCGGCTCGCCCTCATTGGCCACGAGGATGGTCTTGCCGTCCGGCGAGAAGGTCAGCATGTCGGGCAGCGCGCCCACCGGGATCGGGTTGCCGATGCGCTGCAGGTTGGCCGCGTTGAAGAGCTGCACGGTGCCGTTGTCGGTCTTGACCGGCGCTTCGACGGCCAGGGCGACGATGCCGCCGAAGGCGCTCACGCTGTTCACGGGGCCGCCCAGGGTGGCGGCGGCAATCTCGCCCACCTTCTGCGGTGCGGCCGGGTTGGACAGGCTCAGCACATCCACGCTGCCGGCGGCGCCGTTCACCACAAACAGGCGGCGGGTTGTGGCGTCCCAGGCCGGAATTTCTGCGCCGCCCACGCCGGTGGTGGGCGCGGCATAGCGGCCCAGGAAGGTCAGCGACAGGGTGTTGGGTGTGGTTTCCACGGCCGCGGGTGGCGTGGTGTTCACCTCACCGCCACCGCCGCACCCGGCGGCCACGAGCACGCCGGCCGCGGCCAGCAGTGCCGCAAGGCGCGGCAACGCACGCTTGCTGAAAAGGGTCTGGATCATGTGTGGTCTGCTCCCGTGGGGTCTGGCTGGCGTGGGCTGTGCGAGCTCGGCCAAGCCGGCGCGCTGCGTAACAAAACGCTGCATTTCAGGCAGGCTGCATGACGATTCAGTGACCGCACCGTTTCAGTTCGCCTCAAACCGGCCACTGAAAACCCCAGTGAGCGGGCCATTTGTCATGGCTCTGACGCCGTTGCTTCACGCCGGCTTCGCACGGCGCGCCAAACATGCCGGGGCATGGAACCCCATCGCCCCACTCCGCTCCTGTCTGCCACCCAAGGTGCCTCTACCAGCGCCCTGCCCCAGGCCACCGCGCTGTCGGATCAGCGCGCCGGCGAGCTGCTGGAGCACGCGGTCTTCGGCCACCGCGCGGGCGAGGCCGACGCGAAGCCGGGCCTGCTGGATCGCTGGTTTGCCAGCTGGTTCAAGCAGCTGGTCTACACCCAGATCTGGGAAGACCCGCGCGTGGACCGCGAGGTGCTGCAGCTCAGGCCCGAGCACCGCGTGCTCACCCTGGCCTCCGGCGGCTGCAACGCGCTGAGCTATCTGCTGGACAGCCCGGCCGAAGTGGTCGCGCTGGACCTGAACCACAACCACCTCGCGCTCGTGGCGCTCAAGCAGGCGGCTGCCCGCGCCCTGCCGGACGCCGCGCAGTACCAGCGCTTCTTTGCCGGCGCAGCCGATGACCTGAACGTGGCGCTCTATGACGAGCTGATCGCGCCGCAGCTCTCGCCCGAGGTGCGCGCCTACTGGAACCAGCGCGACTGGCTGGGCCGCCGGCGCATTGGCTGGTTTGCGCGCGGCTTCTACAAGCAAGGCTTGCTCGGCAAGTTTGTGCGCGCCGCCAGCTTCTTTGCCCGTCTGCATGGCGTGCGCCTGAGCGAATGGGCCGAGCAGCGCACGGAGTTCGAGCAGGCCGCCTGGTTCGATGCCAAGGTCGCGCCGATCTTCGACAGCCGCTTCGCGCGCTGGGTCTGCAGCTCGCCACTGATTGTCTACAACCTGGGCATCCCTCCGGCGCAGTACCAGGCCCTGTGCAACGGCCGGCCCGAGACCATGGCCGAGGTGCTCAAGGCCCGCGCCCGCCAGCTGGCCACGGTGAGCGCGCGCGAGGACAACTACTTTGCCTGGCAGGCCTTCACCGGCGGCTATGCCTGGCGCGGTCTGCAGCAACGTGCGGCGACGGCCGGGCATGAGGGGCCGTTGCCGCCCTACCTGCAGCGCGCCCATTTCGAAACTCTGCGCGCACACGCCCACCGCCTGAAGCTGCGGCACGAAAACGTGCTGGATCATCTCGCAAGCGAAGCTTCCGCAAGCCTGGACCGCTATGTGCTGCTCGATGCGCAGGACTGGATGAGCGCCGCGCAGCTCACGCGCCTGTGGACGCAGATCACGCGCACGGCCCGGCCCGGAGCGCGCGTGATCTTCCGCACCGCCGGGACCACCTCGCCCCTGCCCCATGCCCTGCCGCCCGAACTGCTCGCGGCCTGGGGGCGCATCGAGCCCGCCAGCGCACTCAATGCAGAAGACCGCTCCGGCATTTACGGCGGCTTCTTTGCCTACACGCTGCGGCAGGTGCGCGGCTGAATATCGAACGCCACGGATCGCACACCATGAGCCCGCCCGTCGTCACGCACCCGCTGCCTGCGCCTGCAGGTTCAGGCAGTGCAGGCAGCTCGGGCAGCCCGGCCCGGCCCCCGCAGGCCGCAGCCGTGGGCACGCAGCTGCTGGCACCCTGGGTCCGCAATGCCGATGCGGCGCTCTGCTTTGCCCAGGGCCTGCCCTGCATCGTGCCGCAGCGGCCGGTGCAGATCCCGCTGGCGCAGCGCAGCTGGGTGAGCTGCCTGTGGTCGGCCTCGGTGGGTTACGCCGTGGATGAATGGGCCGGCCGCGCGCCCGAGCGCATGGGCGCGCTGCGTCTGGCTGCGGGCTACACGGCCCTGCATGGCCTCGCCCAGCTCGCCTGGCTCGGCCCCTGGGCGCGTGCCGTGCAGCTGGGCAGCCTGCCCTTGTCCACCACCCTGCGCAGCCGCAGCCAGCGCGACACCCTGCGCCGCAGTGCAGACTCGCTGCGTGCCTTGTGGCCGCAGCAGCCGGTGGCGGTGCGCAACATCGATGCGGCCGATGAAGACCTGCGCGTCACGCTGCAGGCCCAGGGCTTCACCGCCCTGCCCGCGCGGGTCGTGTACTGGCTGGACGCGCCGCGCGCATCCCGCGCCTCCCACACCAAACGCGACCTGAGCCTGCTGCGCAAGGGCGGGCTGATCGAGCTGGCGGACGCTGCGTTCGACAGCGCCGCGCTCATCGACCAGGCCTTGGCGCTGTACACGCAGGTCTATCGCGCCAAGCACGGCCCGCGCAACCCGGACTACACCGCGCACTTCCTGCGCTGGGCGCGTGCGGCCGGCGTGCTGCAGCTGGTGGGTCTGGCGCAGCCGCAGGCCGGCGGCGAGCCGCGCTTGGTCGCCTTTGCCGCCCTGCATCGCGTGGACGATGTGCTCTCCGTGCCCCTGCTGGGCTACGACACCGCGGCAGACACGCGCCAGGGCTTGTACCGCCAGCTGGTGGCCTGGCTGATCCATCACGCACTCACGCAGGAGCTGCGCTTCAACTTCTCCAGCGGCGCCGGCGACTTCAAGCGCAAGCGCGGGTTTGAACCGCACCTGGAGCACACACTCATCGCCCCACCGCTGCGGGGCTGGGTGCGGGCGCCCGATGCCGCCTTCATCACCCTGGCCGCCCGGGCCAGCCGCCCTCTGGATGCCGCGGCGCTGATGGATCTGGGCGCCTGACGGGAACTTTTCCAGCCACGCTCTCAATTTCACTGACTCAACGCAGCGGGCCTAAACGCGCGGCCCGCCCAAGGCGTGACGGTGGATTATCAGAGGAGCTGTGCGATGAAATCGTTTGTATGGTGCTTGGTTGCAGCAATGATGGCGCTACTTGCAGCATGCGGTGGTGGCGGAACCACGAGTGCAGCTCCGCAGCCCCCGGGAGCACCGGGGTACCCCGTGGGCCTGACCACTCAGACGATTCAATCTGGCGGCGTTACGCGGCAGTTCCGAATTCACGTTCCGCCAGCGTTGCAAGCGCCACGAGCTATCGTGTTCGTTCTACACGGCGGCGGTGGTCTGGGTATGGGTGTTGCCGATACCGGCGCGCATCCGCTTTCGGTCTTCCGACCGGTCGCAGATCGGGAAGGCTTTGTGGTCGTTTATCCCGGAGGCTTGCCGGCGCCGAGCGGAGATGTGGGCTGGAATGATTGCCGCTCGGACAACTTCAACGGTAGCAGCGCTGATGACGTTCGATTTCTTGCGGATCTGGTTGACCTGATCAAGAGTACCTACGGTCTGCCTTCAACGCGCGTCTTTATGGCGGGCGGATCGAACGGCGGGCTCATGAGCTTCGCATTTGCGTTCAACCACCCTCAGCGCATTGCTGCAATCGCGGTCAGTTCGGCGAATTTGCCAGAGAACCCGAAGAGCGGCGCGTGCACATCCGGTCTTCAACAGCCCCTGCCAGTGCTAATGACTCACGGCACGCTGGATCCGCAGATGCCGTATGGCGGTGGGTGCGTCGCGGACTTTGGTGGCGCTTGCTTGCGTGGTCGAGTCACGTCAGCGCAAGCAACACGTAACTGGTGGTTGACTCTGAATGGGCTTGCCTCGGCGCAGCCTACCGAGACTGTCATCGAGCGCAGCGCCAACGATGCCGGTCCTGCGAATCGGTTTGTGTACGCAGGAGCACGACCTGTGCAGTGGTGGCGATTGGACGGAGCGGGGCATTCCGCTGCTAGCAGAACTGTGCTGATACCAACGACGGTCGATAACGGCGCGCAGAACCGTGACATTGAGTTTGCCGAAGTAGCCTGGGAGTTCTTTGCCAGTCTGCTTCCATGACTCTTCGTGCGCCTGGCCGTGATCCGACCGTGCTGAGAGTGAATCCACAATGCATTTGCACCTGAGCAGCTTGGCCTTGATGTGTTCCAGGTCAATCAGACTGAGAAGCGCAGCCGCCACAACCGACATGGCTTAAGCATGATGGAAACGTGCAAGCACCTGGCGCTAGCGTGGCGTCGGAGACGCGAGTGGCGCGGCATCACGCACACGAAGAGGGACGCCCCATGCAGATCACCGTCGAGGCCAAGCTGGCCGCACCCGTCGAGACCGTCTGGGCCGCATGGACCACCCCGGCCGACATCTGCCAATGGAACGCCGCCAGCGATGACTGGCACACACCGCGCGCCGAGGTGGACCTGCGTGTGGGCGGCCGCTTCTGCTCGCGCATGGAAGCGCGCGATGGCTCGATGGGCTTCGACTTCGCAGGCACCTACACCCGCATCGAACCACTGCGCCTGATCGAAAGCGAATTCGGCGGCCGGCAGCTGCGCGTGGAGTTCATCGCGCAGGACGGCGGCGTGCTGGTACGCGAGACGTTCGATGCCGAGGAGACCCACAGCATCGAACAGCAGCGCGAAGGCTGGCAGGCGATCCTGGATCGCTTCGTGCGGCACGTGGAGAGCAAGCCGGCCTAGCGCCGCTCCGTTGTGGCGTGGCTCAGGCCGGCCCGGCCAGCCCGTGGCCCACGCGGGTCATGATGTGCGACACCAGCTGCTTGCGGACCTTGGCGCTCAGGCCCAGCTTGCCCAGACTGTCTCCGCTCATCACGCCGGCCAGGCCGTGCATGCTGGACCAGATGTAGAGCGCGTCCAGCTCGACCTGCTCGCGACGGTCCTTGCCCGCGCCATGCATGCGCTGCATCACCTGGCGCAAGACATCAAAGGCATGCACGGCGTAGCGGTCCACCTCCGGATGGTGCGCCGCCGCCGGCCAGGGGGTACTGAACATGAGTCGGTACTCCAGTGGCCGCTGCTGCGCGAAGTGCAGGTACTGATGGCCGAGTGATTCCAGATCCTGCGCGGGGTCGTCGAAGTGTTTGCGCGCATCGAGCCAGGCCGCAAACTCCTCGAAGCAGCGCCGCATGACCTCGGCCAGCAGGTGGTCGCGGCTGGGGTAGTGCTTGTACGGCGCCTGGTGCGACACCCCCAGCTTGCGCGCCACATCGCGCAGACTCAGGTTTTCGATGCCCTGCTCGGCAATGACTTCGCGTGCCGCCGTGACACAGGCTTCGCGCAGGTCGGTCGGTGTGGCCGTGTGGTCGGTGGTCTGCGCGGCGGTGGGGGCCGCAGAAGGCTTGGCGCGGGGCATGCGGGCGAAGGGCGGAGTGGGATGTGTCAACGGCGCTTGCGACGCTACCACGCCCACTCCGCGCTGCCGGCCGCGGTGGGCGTCAGGCACCGGCCGGCGGGCCACCCACCGCACGTGTCGAGGAATCCTGCTGGTGAGCCGTCATGCCCCCCATGACCTGCCCGATTACGCGCACCTGCACCCAGCGCGGCAGCGTGGCCAATGACCAGCCCAGCAGCTTGGAGAGCAGGCCCGGCCTGACCGTGCCGCGCCGCCCGAGCGCGCGCAGGGTGGCCTGGGCCACCGTGGCAGGACGGTCCGCGCCGTTCATGACCATGTTGGCGCGCTGCGCAAAGCCGCTGGCAATCGGTCCGGGTGCACAGGCAATCACATCCACGCCGTGCGGCGCCCACTCAATGCGCAGGCCCTCGGCCAGACTCTGGATGTAGGCCTTGGTGGCAGCGTAGTGCGCCGCGCGCGGTGTGCCCTGGAAGGCCAGCAGCGAGCTCATCAGCACCACCCCGCCGCGGCCGCGGCGCCGCAGGCGCTGGCCGAACCACCAGCACTGCGCCAGCACGGCGTCGCAATTCACGCTGAGCATGCTGCGTTCCTCGGCCAATGCGCTCGACAGCAGCGGCCCCGAGGTGCCAAAGCCGGCTGCGGCCACGAGCAGGCCGACATCGATGTCATCGCAGGCCGCATCCAGGCGCACTGCGGAGTCAGGCTGGGCCAGATCGAACGCGAGCACGCGGGCGCGGATGCCATGGGTACGCTGTAGCTCGCCGGCCAAAGCCACAAGCTGTGGCTCGCGGCGCGCCACCAGCACCAGGTTCAGCCCGTGACGGGCCAGCTCGATGGCGAACGCCCGGCCGATCCCGTCTGACGCGCCTGTCACAACGGCCCACGGACCGTACTGACGCCGGACGTGTTGAGTGAAGGCGCTGCTCATTGCGCCACCGTGATCTCGATCTCGTGCATGGCGACATCGGCCGGCACCGTGAACACGGCTTCATTGAAACGCGGCGCGCGCAGGCTGGGTCGCGCGTTTCTCGATACGCCCCACTGCTCGGTGGGCAGGCCGACGAAGTTGGTGTCGACCTTGCGGTTGCCATTGCGATCATGGCCGATCGACACGGCGTAATTGCCTGGGGCTACATCGCTGAAGCGGCACTCGGTGCCGCCGGCCTGGGCCGGCAGCCACTGCTGGCGCGCGCCGCTGTTGTCCATCGGGAAGCCCTTGTCCGAGGCGAACAGCGAGCAGCCGATCTGGCCCAGCGGCGCGGCAATGCCCTTGACGCGCACGACCAGCTCGGCTGCGTGGCCGGGGCTGGCCGCACCCACGAGCAGGCTGAGAAAGAGGGCCGCAAAGGCGCTGCGCTGGCGCAGGGCTGGGGGATCAGTCGGGAAGAACATCATGGAGAGACTCCTTGCTTGAGGGGAGAGGACAGCGTGTTGGATCCGCGTTGGATTGGCGCTGGCAGATCACGGTCGCGAATAACTGCATACCTTGAGTTGACAGCGTCAACCAAGATAGAGCACACTGGTAGACAGTGTCAACAAGCGCGGGTGATACCCACCGGCAGCGTTCACCTGCAGCACGCAGATGCGCCCTCTGTCATTCACCCGCGGGAACCTGCCGCCTCTTCTCCGGAGTCGTTTCATGAACATCGAGACATTCACCGCCCGCCTGCGCCATCGCCTGCTCAAGACCGGGCTGGTGGCCAGTGCGCTCGTGGCGCTGGGTGCCTGCAGCATCAACACCCCATACCCGCGTCTGGCCACGCCCGAGGCCGCAGCTCAGGCGCCCGTGGTGCTGGTGCTGACGCATGCGACGCTGGATCCGAAGCGGCGCGAAAGCTTTGATGTGCACACCCGGCGCGTATTGGCGGAGATGACCAGGCAGCCGGGCCTGCTGGGCTATTCCGCGCGCCGCGAGATCTTCGGTACGCAGGCCTGGACCCTGACGATCTGGGCCAGCGAGGCGGACCTTGCGCGCTTCATGAACAGCCCGGTGCATCGCGAGGCGGTGCGTAAGGGCATGGAGGGTCTGGTGGCCATGGAGTCCAAGCGTCTGCTGCTCAAGCGGGACGCACTGCCCACGAGCTGGGATCAGGCCTTGGCGCTGTTGAAGGACCCGGAAGGTCGACGTGCCTACTGGGAATAGCGCAGCGGGCGGTGCGCCCGGCCGCGCAAGCGCCATGAGCCATACCGCTCAAATGCGTGATGTTGACGGCGCTACTCGGCCCGTTCGCGCTCGGTGGCGTGCCAGCCGCCGAGCAGCCAGCGCGACAGTCCCTCAAACAGGAAGAAGATCGCCACGCCGGTGAGCGACACGAGTACGAGCGCAGCAAACATCTTGGGTGTCTCGGTGCGATAGCTGGCTTCAAGAATGCGTGAGGCGAGCCCAGTCTCCTTGCCCGCCACACCCGCCACGAATTCGGCCACGATGGCGCCGATCAGGGACAGGCCACCCGCCACCTTCAGACCTGCGAGGAAGTACGGCAGGCTGCTGGGGACGAGCAGAAAGCGCAGGCGCTGCACCGGTGTGGCGCGGTACAGCGTGAACAGCTCTCGCAGGCCCGGCTCGGCTGCGCGCAGACCGATCACGGTGTTGGACAGCACCGGAAAGAAGGCCACGATCCAGGCGCACAGCAGCAGCGCGGCGGTCGTGCTCTCTACATAGATCAAGATGAGCGGCGCAATCGCCACAATCGGCGTGACCTGCAGCACGATGGCAAAGGGCCACAGGCTGGCCGCCACCCAGCGCGAGAGCGCAAACATCACGGCCAGCAGCACGCCGCCGCTGGCAGCAAGCAGCAGCGCGCCAAAGGTGATCTTGATGGTGAACCACCAGCTGCCAGCCAGCGAGCCGAAGTTCTCCACCAGGGTCTGCGCCACCAATGTGGGTGCAGGCAGGATGTAGTGCGGGATCTGGTTCACGCGCACCAGCACTTCCCAAAGCACCAGCGCGGCCAGGATCACACCGATTGGCAGCAGCACGCGCACCGCCTTGGGCAGGCCGGGCTGAGTCGACGATGTGCCGCTCATGCCTGCACTCCGCTGGCGGTGGTCAATGCGTCGGAGACTTCGGCGCACCAGCTTGCGTACTGCGGCGTGTGGCGGAAAGCTGCCTCACGCGGCGCGGGCGCATCTATGTCGATCTGCGCCACCACGCGCCCCGGCCGCGCGCTCATCACACACACACGGTCTGCCAGGAACACGCTCTCGTACACGCTGTGCGTGACGAACACGGTGGTGAAGCCCTGCTCGGCCGAGAGCGCCAGAAGATCGCGGTTCAAGGCAAAGCGCGTGATCTCGTCCAGCGCGGCAAAGGGCTCATCCATTAGCAACACGGCGGGCCGCGTGACCAGCGCGCGGGCAATCGACACGCGCATTTTCATGCCGCCCGAGAGCTCACGCGGATAGACCTCAGAAAACGCCGCCAGACCCAGGCGCGTCAGCAGCGGCGTGATGCGTGTGGCCGCATCGGAGCGCAAGACCCCGGCAAGGCGTAGCGGCAGCCAGACGTTGTCGAACACGCTGGCCCAGGGCATGAGCGTGGGCTCCTGAAACACAAAGCCAATGGACGGTGCCGATGCATCGCCCTGATGCATCCATTGCACCTGCCCGCTGCTGGCTGCAGTGAGTCCGGCAATCAGGCGCAGCACCGTGCTCTTGCCGCAACCGGATGGCCCGAGCAACGCCAGGAACTCGCCTGCCCGGATCTGGAGCTCCACCCCAGCCAGCGCCTCGGTGCCGTTGGCAAAGCGCTTGTGAATGCCGGTCAAGGTCAGCAACGGTGGAGCGGAGGCAGAAGCGGACATGACTGCGACTGTAACGGCCAGAGAGGCCTCGCCCGCATGTGACAGGACGGTTAAACGCCGCAGAACCCGCTCGGCCCAGCCTGCAGAAATCCACGATTTCTTGCAGTTCACGCGCCCGCGGGTGCAGTTCGTCGCAATCGGGCTGCATGCAAAGCGCCCCTTGCCCACAATGCCATCCATCGACACACACAACACGTCGACGCAAGTACCGAAACACCACCGCTAGGAGCCCAACATGACCACCAAGATCGATACCCTGAGCTACACCACCATCGGCGCCCTGATGCTCGCCGCAACGATCACCGCAGCCGTCGGCGGCGTGATGACCATCACCAAGGACGAGCCGGTTGTGCGTCTGGACACCGTGACCGTGGTGGCCAAGCGCGAGACCGCTGCGCCGCAAGTGGCCCGCCTGGACACGGTGACCATCACCGCCAAGCGCATCGCTCCCGAAGCGACCGTCATCGCCGGCGGCAACGTGATGCTCGCCAAGAACGTCGCCGCACCGGTCAAGCTCTGATTCCAGCTGCCAGCCGAGGCCTCTGGCTCCGGCAGCGGCTGGCGCACAGCAAGACCCGATATTCGCGATCTTCGCGCGCCAGACCCAGACAACAAGCAGAAGCACTCTCCTCCCCAAAAGAACTCCGCCAGTCATCTCCTCAGAAGCAACTTTGGCCCACTTCGGTGGGCCGTTTCTTTTGTCGTGCGGGTAAGTCCGTGTCGCAAAGACCAAACTGCGGGATGGGCCACCTCGGCGACCAGCGTCATGATCGGCGCTTGATGATGGAGGACCACATGCAAGGGCAACGCAGCGGCTATCAAGAGTTCAGGGTCGAGCGGATCGCCACCGGGTCGGTGTTCAAGCTGCTGGGTGCCGGGTTGGTGTTCAGTCTGGTGCCCTTTGCGACAGTGATGGGCGTGCTTGCGCTCGCTGGCGCGAACACGGTGACCTGGAACGGCAAGGCGCTTACCGGGTTCACCGGTCTGGCTGCTTCGCCGTTGATCGGCTTTTTCCTCGCGTTGTTCTTTACAGCCCTGCTGGGTGTCTGCATGGCGGCTGGCCTGTGGCTGTACTCACGCTTCTGGCCACTGGAGCTGCGGCTGCGGCTCCAGGCGGACAGCACCGCAGGTCAATCCGCGGATCCCTCATAGCGAAACACCCGCTCCAGCGGCACGCCAAACACCCGCGCGATGCGAAAGGCCACCTCCAATGACGGCGAGTACTTGTTGGCCTCGATGGCGATGATGGTCTGGCGCGTGACACCGACCTGATCGGCCAGAGCCTGTTGAGTCATCTCGTTTGCGGCAAAGCGCAGCGCGCGGATGTCGTTGCTGATGGAACCGCCGGCCTTGCCCATCACATCACCCCGCGGCGGTGCAGCCAGAGCTGGGTGCCGATGTTGGTCAGCTCCGCGGCGACCCAGCCGAGCAGCAGTACGTGCGTGAAGGCAAAGTTGCCGCGGGCCAGCACGGCGGTGACCAGCGCCAGAAACACCGCACAGGCCAGCACCATGCCACCATTGCGCGCCCCGAGCAGGCTGATCAGGCGATCTCGCTCGTCGGTGTCGGTGCGGCGATCCACGATGGCGATGACGATGTGCCCTACCACCGAGATCAGCACCAGCACCACGATGGCCACACCAAACAGGGCCATGTGCCCGGGATACAGGTACAGCGAGGGCGGTCGCTCCGCCGAGCGCACCAGCCCCAGGTGCTCTGGCAGCACAAGGCCGAAGTACCAACCAAAGGCCAGCAGCACGGCGGCCAACATGATCCAAAGGCTCTTTTCGTGAAATGACAGGTTCATCGCTGCTCCCCTGAGAGATGTCCGGTAAGTTGGACTTCAAGTAAAAAATACATGACACCTCCATTGTTGGAGCGCGTGATGTAGATGTCAAGTTTTTCGTACTTCTGGCGGGGCATCGTGCCCCAGATTGCGCTGAAGCTGCCGAAGCATGTTCTAGTTCAAGGAGTGGCTGAAATTGACTGTTTTAAGCTGAAATGAAGTGTGTATGCAGCTGAAGAGGTCCACCAAACAAGCGGTGAATGCCATAAGGCCATCATTCGAAAATGTGGCCGAAAAAGAAACATAAATGGAGAACCTCGAGCGCCTCCTCAACGATCCGGCCTGCAGTTTGGCCGTCCGACATCGCCTCAGACTTGTATAGAGTCCATTCATTCGACTATTCTAGAAATATGGAAACAAACAACCTGGAAGCGACCAATCTGCAGGCCGAGCAGATGGAATCCGCCGCTCGAAGCACTGACGCCGTGTTAGTGCTGGCTTCCCTGGCTAACGAGGCCCGGCTTGAGATCTTCCGCCAGCTGGTGCAGGCTGGGCCGCAGGGCTTGGCGGCGGGCGAGATTGCCGGGCGGCTCCGGATGCCGGCCTCCACCCTGTCCTTCCACCTCGCCCACCTGGCGCGCGCTGGGCTCGTTGCGGCCCTGCCCGCCGGTCGCCAGATCATTTACACGCCGGTCTTTGCGCGGGTGCGCGGTCTGACGGACTACCTCCTGGAGAACTGCTGTGGTGGTGCGGGCTGCGCCCCGGTGGACGCGTTAACCCCCGCGGACGGCGCAGCCTGCTCGGGCGAGTGCCTGCCGGGTGCTGTCGGCGCCAACTCGGCAGAAGGCACGGATGCCGCCGCAGCGTTTGCCCGCAGCACACCAAGCTGCGCCTAGCCCCTCGCCTGCCGTTACGCCCCAGCCCAACCAAGGAGCTCCGCCATGAAGCGCTTCCACGTCCATGTGAAGGTTGATGACCTCGCCCGCTCCATCCACTTCTATTCGAACCTGTTCGGGCAACAGCCCGCCGTGGTGAAAGACGACTACGCCAAGTGGATGCTTGAGGACCCGCGGCTCAACTTCGCCATCAGTCACCATGCCGGGGCACAGGCGGGCATCGAGCACCTCGGCTTCCAGCTGGAGTCTGCCGAGGAGCTCCATGCCATGACCGACGCACTCAAGGCGGCGGACGTGGCGGTGCTGGATGAGCGCGGCACCACCTGCTGCTATGCCCAAAGCGACAAAGGCTGGGTGCACGACCCCACGGGCATCGCCTGGGAGACCTTCGTCACCCACGGCAGCGCCACCACCTACGGCGGCGTGCCCACCGAGGCGACAAGCGCCGCGATGTGCTGCGCCCCACCCGAGGCGGTCGCGGTCAGCGCGAGCATCCCCGTTGCGCGCAGCAGCAAGCCCAAGGTCAACAAGGGCGAGGCACTCGCCTGCGCACCTGGCTCCGGCTGCTGCTGATCAAGCTGCCGACGCCTGCGATGCCCGTCGCTCAGATCAAGATGTCGCCACAGTTCATGGCCGCGCAGACCGCGCACCTGCCAGCACTCCATGCGCTGCTGGCCGAGGCGGGGCTCGTCACCGGCGATCTGCCGGCCACGCTCCCGGATGCGCAGACCCAGTTCCTGCTCGCGCAGCTTGAGGGCGCCATCGCCGGCGCGGTAGGCCTGGAGCACAGCGCGTCGCAGGCCGACATCGCGCTGCTGCGCTCGCTGGTGGTTGCCCCGGCCGCGCGCGGCACGGGCCTGGGTACCGCGCTGCTCGGCGAGGCTGAGTCGCTAGCCCGTGCGCAGGGCGTCAAGCAGCTCTACCTGCTCACCACCACTGCGGCCGCATTCTTTGCGCGCCACGGTTATGTCATTTGCGTGCGCGACGCTGCGCCCGCAGGCATCGCCCACAGCCGCCAGTTCAGCGCGCTGTGCCCCGGCAGTTCCACCCTGATGCGCAAGGCGCTCACTTAAACCCGACAACGCCACAATGAAGAACGTCCTGATCCTGTGCACCGGCAACTCCGCCCGCTCCGTCCTGGGCGAGGGCCTGATCCATCATCTTGGCGCGGGCCGCTACCGCGCCTTCTCCGCTGGCAGCAAGCCCATGGGCCGCGTGAACCGCTTCGCGCTCGAAACGCTCGCTGCCCACGGCATGCCCCTGCCCGAGGCGCGCAGCAAGAGCTGGGACGAGTTTGCCCAGCCCGGCTCGCCGCCGATCGACTTCGTGTTCACCGTGTGCGACTCGGCCAACAACGAGGAATGCCCCTACTTCCCCGGCCCGGGCGTGCGTGCGCACTGGGGCATTGAAGACCCCTCGCACGTGGATGGCGATGACGCCGCCAAGCGCGCCGCGTTCGAAGTGGCCTACAAGAAGCTGCGCCGCAAAGTGGAGGCTTTTGTCGCCCTGCCCGTGGATACGCTGCCAGCCGCCGAACTCAAGCAGGCGCTGGCCGACATCGGCAAGCTCGATTGAGTTGCAGCCGCCAGGCGCGTGCCGCGAGCGCCATGCCTGCGCGACATTGAATCGTTGAGGGAGGACACATGACGGACTCACGCATCTACAACGTGCTGTTTCTGTGCACCGGCAACTCGGCCCGCTCAATCATGGCCGAAGCACTGATGAACCACTGGGGCCGCGGCCAATTCCGTGCGTTCTCCGCGGGCAGTCAGCCCACCGGCGCCGTGAACCCGTTCGCGCTCAAGCAGCTGCGCGAAGCGCGTCTGCCCGCAGAGGGCTACCGGAGCAAGAGCTGGGACGAATTTGCCGTCGCGGGCGCACCCGTGATGGACTTCGTGTTCACCGTTTGCGACAACGCCGCCAACGAGGTCTGCCCGGTGTGGCCTGGCCAGCCGATGACGGCGCACTGGGGTGTTGAAGACCCCGCAGCGTTTCTCGGCACGGACGACGACAAGGACCGTGCGTTCTTCAGAGCCTTCGAGACGCTGCAGCGCCGTATCCAGCTCATGCTGTCGCTGCCGATCGCAAGCCTCGATTCGATGGCGCTTCAGACCAAGGTCGACGAAATCGGCAAGGCATGAGCAGCGCCCCCAGGACCCAAGCGCGCCTGGCTGCGGAGCTCATCGGTACCGCAGCATTGCTCGCGACCGTGGTGGGCAGCGGCATCATGGCCGACCAGCTTGCGGGCGGAAATGTTGCGGTGGCCTTGCTGGCCAATACCCTGGCCACGGCCTTCATGCTCTACGTGCTGATCTCGACGCTCGGCCCGGTGAGCGGCGCACACTTCAACCCCGTGGTGAGCGTGATGGCCTTCAAGGACGGCGCGTTGTCTGCCGGTCTGCTCGCGGGCTTCGTCGCAATGCAGGTGGCCGGAGGAGTGCTGGGCGTTTGGCTGGCCCACGCCATGTTCGAGCTGCCGGTGCTGCAGCTGGGCGTGAAGCCGCGCACTGGGCTGGGTCAGTGGATCGCGGAGGCCACGGCGACGGCGGGCCTGATCCTGACCATTCGCCTGTTCGTGCGCTTCAAGCCGGCGCAGGTGGCAGCCGGCGTCGCCTGCTACATCGGCGCGGCCTACTGGTTCACGGCATCCACCAGCTTTGCCAACCCGGCGGTGACGATCGCCCGCAGCCTGACGCCGACCTTCGCCGGCATCGCGCCGGCCGACGCGCCCGGCTTCATCCTGGCGCAGTGTGCGGGCGCCCTGGTGGGCTATGCACTGGCGAGTACTGTGATGGCCGAAAAGCAATGAAACTTTGCCGTCAAATATCGACTTTCCGCATGTCCCAAGCAATTTTCGGCTGATTCAAGCGCTTCTCTGTAAGTGGCCGATTTCGTCGTATCAGTGTGACGCTGGTGCCACCGCCGGTGCGCGCGGCCGGTTGAACAGAAACGGCGCGGCAATGATCAGCAGCCCGCCCAGCGCGTCCTGCCAGCGAGGCGTGCCGGCGCCCAGCAGCCAGCTGGACGCAGCGGCCACCACGACCTCGAACAACATGATTACGGCCGTCAGGCTGGCGGGCAGGCGCGTGGCGCCGTACTGCAGGGCCATGTTGCCGGCCAGGAAGGCCAGGGTCCAGAACAGCAGCACGGGCAGCGCTGTGGTCTGCGTCCAGGTGCTTGCTGTCGGCAGGCTGAGTGTGCCCAGGGTGAGCGCGACTGCGGCCGCGCCCCCGGCCATCAGCACCCCGCCGACAAACATCGCAAACACCCGGCCCTCGCGCGGCAGCGCCGCGTGGCGACGGAGCAGTACGTTGTTCAAGGCAAAGGCCGCCCCGCCCAGCACCGAGAACCAGTCCACCATCGTCGTGGGGATCGGCAGCCCGCTGGCGGGTGAATACAGCACGATCATGGCCCCGGCCAGACCCACCGCAATGCGCAGCGCCGCAGCACGAGTGATCGCTTCATGCAGGAACAGGCGCGCGAAGATCAGCGCCCAGATCGGCATGAGATAGAACAGCAGCACCACGCGCACCACGTCGCCAAAGGCCACGGCGCTGTTGAACGCGGCGTTGGTGATGCCCGAGGCGATGGCGATGAGCCAGAGCGCCGGATGAGTGAAGAGCTGACCCACCGCGCCGCGATACACCAGCGCCACCACGCTGCCCGCGAGCGCATAGGCCAGGGCCGTGGCCAGCAGCGGATGCAGACCGTCGGCCTGCATCGATCGAAAGCCGATCCAGGACAGGCCCCAGACGGAGGCATTGAGCAGCAGCGCAAGCGTTGCGCGGCCGGTGTCGGAGGAAGGGTGGGACGAATGCATGACTCAGCGAGGCGCCGCGCCCGGTCGCAGGCCCAGCGCAAAACGGCTGCGCGACTACACCGCGGCGTGTTGTCCCGGACGGCTGCCGGGCAGTGAGGGAGAACCCGCCTGAGACCTTCCCCTAAACGCGGGGCTGGTGCGGGAAAGACCTGAGTCTAGGCCCTTGGAATGCCTGCTGCGGCGCGACACACTTTCATCAGAGGAAAAAACAGGGAGAGAGTGGCCGCTTGCGGCGCGCGCGTGGTGTTCAAAGCGTGCCCGCCTTGTGCAGACGCGCGCCTGGCGCCGCTGCCGCCTTGGCCTCTGACTCCTGCCGTCTTGGCGCGCCGTTCCGTGGCGCGCGCAATGGGTGTTGTTCGCATGGATCTCGTCACACAAGGCTTGCTCGGCGCAGCGGTGGGTACCGCGGTCGGCGCGCGCCGTCTGGGCTGGAAGGCCGCCGTGTTCGGCGCGCTGGGCGGCCTGTTGCCTGACAGTGACGTGTTCTTTTCGCAGACGCCCGGCGTGGAGCATTGGGTTATCCACCGCGGAGTCACGCACTCGTTGTGGTTCGGGCCGCTGGTCGGCAGCGCGCTGGCCATGTTGAGCATCGGCATCGGAAACGCCTGGCGCGCCCGACAGAAGCAAGCGCCGCTGGACGACGCCGCGCGCCGCGCATGGTTCGCGGTCTGGATTCTGGCGATCTTTACGCACCCGCTGCTGGACGCCGTAACCCAGTACGGCACGCAGTGGTTCGCGCCCTTCACGGACTGGCGCGCGGCGATTGCGGCCATGCCGATCATCGACCCGCTGTACTCCCTGCTGCTGATCGGCGGCCTGGTGGCGGCGGCGTTCACCACCGGCCAGCGCGCCGAACAGCGCGCGCGCATCGCACTGGGCCTGTCTTGCGCCTACATTGCGGTGGCGGCGGTGCAGCAGCCGCTGGGCGCGCACATGGCGCACAAGGAGCTGACGCGTCAGGGCCTGAACGGCCCCTCGGTGCTGCAGGTGAGCAGTCACACCACCATGTTCACGCCCTTCCTGAGGCGCGTTGTGGCCCGTACGGAAGACGGCTACCTGATCGGCTTCGTCAGCACGCTCAACCCCCAGCCCATCCAATGGCGCCGCGTCGAGGTCGACCCCGTGGCCCAGCGCCTGGCCGATCAGATCCTGTCAGGCGAGGGCGATGGCCGCCGTTACCGCCGCTTTGCCACCGGCCCGATCGTGCCGGAGATCCTGCAGCGCGAAGACGGCGCCCAGGTGCTGCGCCTGCACGATGCGCGCTACGGCTTTCCAGGCCAGTCGCTCGCCGGGCAATGGGGGCTGGAGTACACCCTGAACGAACAAGGCCGCCCTGTGGGTCGCGGTGTGCGCTACCGCATACCGCGCGAAGCCACCGGTGAGCGCATCGAGGCGCTCATGCGCGCCAAGCTCGGGTTGCCAAACGCGGTGTTCTGAGCCGCGTGCCCCTTGAGGCACGCCATACGTCATCGGCAAACGGGGTCCGCCAGACCCACCTGCCCAGATCCGGACATCAGGTGAGCAAAGCCAACCCGATCCGCTTCGTAGAAATCCCTGTGGTCGACATGGATCGGGCCGTCACGTTTTACGAGGCCGTATTCGGCTTCGATCTCGAGCTGCAGACGATCGACGGCTACGAGATGGCGCTGTTTCCCTTCGATCCTGCTGCGCCGGGGGCGACTGCGGCGCTCGCCAAGGGCGACGTGTATCGGCCGGCGCAGCTCGGTCCGATCGTCTACCTCGCCGTGGACTCCATTGATGCGACGCTGCACCGTGCTCGTACGCAGGGTGGCAAGACGCTCTACGAAAAGAAGAGCGCGGGCGACTGGGGCTGGGTCGCGGAGATCGAGGACAGCGAGGGCAACCGCATTGCCCTGCATGAGGCGCGCGCCGGCGGCTGAGCGCAGGCTCAGGGTGCTTCGACCAGCGGCCCGGCGGCCCGCAGCCCGAGCAGCAGGCGATACACCGGCAATTCGGTGCCGCTGGCGGGGTTGGTCCGGATCAGCTTGGTGGCCACAAAGCTGCCCGGCGCATCAGGCTCCAGCGCCACCGCGGCCACGCGCGCAAGAGGCTGATTCATCGGCACGAGGAAGCTACCCGCCGGCATGTTCAGCGTGACCGTCTGTGTGTCGACCACGACCCGATCCCCCGGCACGCCCTGCTCGGGTGCCTCATTGCGCGGCGTGCGCATGATGAAGCGCTCGACGTTGGCGTCGGTCGCCGAGTACAGGCGCACCACGCGCAAGCCGTGTTGCGCGAGCCGCTGCGCAGCGGCTTCCTGGTCCGGGCCGAGGATGTAACCCACGGGAATGCTGCGCCGGATGCTGGGCGTGACCTGCAGGGTGTTGATGAAGTCCACGCGCAGGTTGCGGTCTTCACCAGTCAAGGCGTCGATCACCGGTACCTCGCGCACCTCACGGCGGCTTTCGTAGTCCACGGTGATATCGCCCGTCCAGCCGTTGCGTGCCGCCGCATTGGCGCGGCGCAGGGCCTCGACGTTTGTGGCTGCAGTACGGATCAGCGCGCTGGCGGCCAGCACATGCGCGCCCACCCGGCGCTGCCAGTGCTCGCGCCCCAGCCCAATGCCGCGCGTCTCGATCAGGTAGCTCACGGCGCCATACAGACCGAAAGTGTTACGGGCGATGCCGGCGTAGTTGCCGCCGGCGGTGATGAGCGGTTTGTCATTGGGCTGCCCCGGCCGGTCGATCAGAAAGTGGTACAGGTGTGAACGCAGGCCGGCCTTCTTGAAGGCGGCGTCCAGCGCAGGGTCAAAGCTTTCCCTGGACAGGGTGCGGATGGCTTCCGAGATCTCCGGATGCGAGGCGCTCTGCACCAGCACGTCGCTGGCCTGGGTGACACCGAAGCGCTCCAGCAGGCGGCCGGCCGGCGCGAACTCATGCGCATCGATCACCAGTGCCGGTGGCATGGCGCGCATGGCGCGATGCAGCAGCTGGTTTTCCAGTGTGGCGAGCTGAAGATGATCGCGGTTCTGGTCGGACACGGAGGTTTCGCGCCGGTTGGACGCAGCGCCGTCCGGGTTGGCCCGCGGCAGTACCACCACGGTGAGCTTGTCCAGCACGCTGCGCAAATCACCCACGGCGAGGCGGCGCGCTACCTCTAGGGCGGCTTCCGCTCCTGCGGGCTCATTGCCATGCTGCTGGCCGATCAGCCAGACCACCGGCTTGCGCGTCGCGGCCAATTCAGGCGCGGCGGACTTGCCTTCGCTTGAAAAAACCATGAGGTGGATGTCCCGCCCGCCCGGGCTCTTGCCCAGGATGCGCCAGGTCATCGTGTTCGACGAGGCATCCAGCCGCGCGATGAAGGCGGCGAGCTCGGCGTCGGAGGTGAAGTCCTTGCGACCCGCCGCGAACGACGGCGTCTCGGGCGTGAAGGACAGGTCGGCGAAGCGCTCGACGCGCTCATTGCGATCGCCGCGTTCAGGACGTTCCGACCCCTGCTTGTTCGGCTGCGCCGCGGCCGCGAGAGACAGACTCGCGAGGGCCGCACCGAGCCAGACGCGCCAACTGCGCGCCGCCGGCAATGAGACCACCGGCCCTCCGTGCTGATTGAGAAGTAAGCCGCGCAGATTACTGGTAGGAGCGCGCGTCTTCAATCAACTTGCCATCGTTGGGCAGGCTGCCCGGTGCCACAAGCTCAACCTCGCCGCGCAGCTTGGTGATGTCGCGGATCGCATCGCGCAGCCGGTAGGCCAGGCCCTCATGCTGCTCGCCGGATTCGGCCTTGAGCAGCATGTCGTCCTGGCCCATGCTGCCGGTGATGACCATGCGAACGCGCCCCAGCTCAGGAAAGCGCTTGGAGATGTCGTTGATCTGCGCGGGGTGGACGAACAGGCCGCGCACCTTGGTGGTCTGGTCTGCGCGGCCCATCCAGCCGGCAATGCGCTGGTTGGTGCGCCCGCAGGGCGAGGGTTCGGGCAGCAACTTGGTCAGGTCGCCGGTGCCGAAGCGGATCAGCGGGTAGTCCGGGTTGAACATCGTGATCACGATCTCGCCCACCTCGCCAGGCGCGCAGACCTCGCCCGTGCCCGGCTTGACGATCTCCAGCAGCAGGTCTTCAGACAGCACCATGCCCGGGTGCACTACGCCGTCGGTGCTGGTCTCGAAGGCCACGCAACCCAGATCGGCCGTGCCGTACCACTGCTGCACCTGGGTCATGCCGCGGTCAATGAACCATTGCCGCAATGACGGCGGCAGCGCTTCGGCCGCGACCAGTGCCTTCTGCACGTGGCGCAGGTCCACATTCATCTCGGCGGCGCGCTCCAGGATGATGCGCAGGAAGCTGGGCGTGCCCACATAGGCGCGTGGCTTGAGCACGGTCATGGCCTCCACCTGCTGCTCGGTGTTGCCGATGCCTGCAGGGATCACCGGGCAGCCCAGGGCTGCGGCGCCAGCCTCGATCATGAAGGCCGCCGGGGTCATGTGGTACGAGAAGCAGTTCTGCAGCACATCGCCCGGGCGGATGCCGGCAGCGTGCAGCGCGGCCGCGGTACGCCACCAGTCCGGACCATGGCCTTCGGGGTCAAAGATCGGCCCGGGCGACATGAACAGACGCCGCATCCGGCTGGGGGGCGTGGTGTTCAGACCGCCGAAGGGCGTATCGAGCTGCTGCAGGGCCTTGAGGTCGCCCTTGCGCGTGACCGGCAGCGCGGCCAGCGCCTTGCGGCTGGTGATGGCGTGCGGGTCAACCCCGCTCAGAATGCGCGACCAGCCGGCCGCCCGCTGGGCGCCCTGGATCAAGCCGGGCAACGCGGCGGACAGTGCGCCTTCCCGGGCTTCGGCCGGTCGCAGTTCGCGGGGGTCGTAGGTCGTGGTGTTCATGGCTCGATTCCCAATTCTCGGCGCAGCTTGCGGGTGAGCTTCTCCGCGATCAGGGCGTGGCTGCGCGCCAGCAATGCATGAAGTTCGTCCTGCGGCATCGCATCCAGGAGGGTGATGCGCACCCACTTGGCGCGCGCCAGATAGGGCGCGGGGACAATCCCCGGTCGGTCAGTCAGTTCCAGAAATCGGTGGGCATCGGCCTTGAATGAGGGCGGTTCGCAGGGCGTGCGCCCATCGCGTGTCTGGAAGACCGCGAACATGCGGCCGCCGATGCAGTAGCAGAGGTCAGCGCCCCACTTCAAATCAACCACCGCACCGGGCAACGCGGCGCAGAAGTCGGTGGCTTTCGCAAGGTTCAGGCTCATCGCAGGGGGCCCGTCACCCTCAATCCTCATCGCGCCGGCCTGCGAGGCGGCGTACCGCATCAAGCAGCTTGCGTTCGTCCGTGGGGTTGGCGATGGGCAGGCGCTGGATTCGCCCGCGCTCGTCGATGAGTGCGGTGACGCTCTTGTCCTTGAGTTCGAAGTGCAGCTCCACGCCGGCGTCGAGCACAAAGCGCTGCTGGCCGCGCTCCTTGACGCCTGGCAGCGCACGCAGCTGACGCAGCAGGGCGGGACTCGGGCCCGCACCCCCGCCGCCCTTCAGCGCCTCCAGTTCGGAGAAGAAGTCGCTCATCGCTCTCTCGCGCTTAGGACAGCCAGCGCTTGCGGCGCTTGTAGAACTTCGCGTCCTTGAAGCTCTTACGGCCTTCGCGCGATACGCCCAGATAGAACTCCTTGACATCCTCGTTCTCGCGCAGCGCCTTGGCCTCGCCATCCATGACCACGCGGCCGCTTTCCAGGATGTAGCCGTAATGGGCGTACTTCAAGGCGATATTGGTGTTCTGCTCGGCCAACAGGAAAGTGACCTTTTCCTTGGCGTTGAGGTCCTGCACGATGTTGAACACTTCCTCCACAATCTGTGGCGCAAGACCCATGGAGGGTTCATCAAGCAGCACCATGCGCGGCTTGGCCATCAGCGCGCGGCCGATGGCGCACATCTGCTGCTCTCCACCCGAGGTGTAGGCCGCCTGCGACGTGCGCCGGGTCTTCAGGCGCGGAAAGTAGGTGTAGACCATGTCGAGATCTCGGGCGATCTCCGCGCGCGAGGCGCCGCGCGTGTAGGCCCCGGTCATGAGGTTTTCCTCAATGGAGAGGTGCGCGAAGCAGCGCCGTCCCTCCATGACCTGCACGACGCCGCGCTCGACGAGATCGGGCGGTGTGAGGTTCTGGATGCGCTCGCCGCGGTATTCAATGGTGCCCTTGGTCACCTCACCGCGTTCGCCCTTGAGCAGGTTGGACACCGCGCGCAGGGTGGTGGTCTTGCCCGCGCCATTGCCACCCAGCAGCGCCACGATGCCGCCTTCCGGCACCTGCAGGCTCACGCCCTTGAGCACCAGGATCACGTGGTTGTAGATGACTTCGATGCCGTTGACGTTCAGCAATGGTTGCATGGTTCAACCTGTTCGATGTGCTTGGGAAAGCGCACAGGGTGCGCTTTCCCAAGGGGCCGCCGAGGCGGCCCGATGAGCCCCCTTCTGGAGGGGGCGGCAAAAGCCGGGGAGGGGCGTCCGGACAGGCAACGCCTAGACCCCGGCTGCCAAAGCTGAGCAACGCTCAGCTTTGGCAATCCGCCGGGGTTCTAGGCGTGATCTTCTTCTCCGCTGCGTAGCGTTGCGCTGCGTTGCGCACCATCGGCCGGATGATGGTGTCGTCGGCCTGATACCAATCCGAAGTGAAGTTCCACTTCTTTCCGTCCCAGGTCTGGATGCGGGCCCAGCTGGCACCCATGTGGTCGACACAGCTTGTGGATACCGGACGCATCACGCCGCCAAAGCCCATGGCATCCAGGCGCTTCTGGTCCAGATTGAGGTTCTCAAGCCCCCAGCGCACTTGCGTGCCGGTCATCGGCTTGCCCTTGCCAAAGCGCTCCTGGGCGCGGCGCACGCCTTCAACGGCCAGCATCGCGGAGATCATGCCGCGGGTGTAGAGCACGGTGCCCACTTCATCCTTGGGGCCGGTGCCGGCGTTCTTGCCGTGCACATGCTGCAGGATCTGTTCGTGCACCTTGGCAATGCCAGCGCCGTGCTGCATCGCCAGGCCGTTGTAGCCCTTGGCGCCCTCACCGACGTCCTTCACGTCCGGCTCCGCTGCGGCCCACCACACGCCATACATCTTGTCGCGCGGGAAGCCCGTGGCCTGTGCTTCCTTCAGGGCCGTGGAGTTCATCACGCCCCAACCCCAGAGGAAGACGTAGTCTGGCCGTTGCTGGCGAATCTGCAGCCAGGTGGCCTTCTGCTCCACACCTGGAGAGGTGACCGGCAGTGTCAGCAACTCGAAGCCATGCATCTTCGAGCGCTCGGTCAGCAGCGGAATGGGCTCGCGGCCGAAGGGGCTGTCGTGATAGACGAGCGCAATCTTTTTGCCCTTGAGGTTGGGCAGTCCGCCCTCGCGCTTGCCCACGTGCTGCACCAGCACATCGGCTGCAGTCCAGTAGGTGCCCAGCAGCGGGAAGTTCCAGGCGAAGACCGAACCGTCCGCCGATTCGCTGCGACCATAGCCAGCCGTGATCAGCGGGATCTTGTCGGCAGGAGCCTTCTCCGTCAGCGCGAAGGTGATGCCTGTGGACAGGGGCTGGAACATGGTCGCCCCGGTCGGCCCCTTGCCCTTCAGGCGCTCGTAGCACTCCACGCCGCGGTCGGTCGCGTAGCCGGTCTCGCATTCCTCGAACGTGATCTTCACGCCGTTGATGCCGCCATCCCGGTTGTTGATCAGCTTCAGGTAGTCCACAAAGCCGTTGGCCCAGGGGATGCCGTTGGGCGAGAAGGGCCCGGTTCGATAGACGAGCACGGGGAAGAACTGCTCCCGCGCCTGCGCCTGGGCGCTGGCCTGGGGCGCAGTCAGCGCGGTGGTGCCCACCGCAGTCAGCATGGCTGCACCGAGTAGTAGAGATTTGAGCTTCATGTCGCCTCCAAATGCGCATCTGATCTGCGCGGTGTCTCCAGTAAATGCATTGGCACTGGGTTTCGTAATGAGGGTTCTCGCGGGTGTGGCGGCCTGCCTAGTGCGGGAATGGCCACAGGCGCAGCTTCTCCTTGGCAATCGACCACAGGCGCGCCAGCCCGTGGGGTTCCACGATCAGGAAGAAAACGATGAGCGCACCGAAGATCATGAATTCCACGTGCGCCACCAGCGCCGTGCTGACCTCGATGCCAAAGGGTGCGGCCAGCAGCGGCAGCGCCTGGTTGAGCACGATCGGCAGGATCACGATGAAGGCCGCCCCGAAGAAGCAGCCCATGATCGAGCCCAGCCCGCCGATGATGATCATGAACAGCAGCTGGAAGGAGCGCTGGATGTTGAAGGCGGCCGGTTCCCAGGAGCCCAGATGCACGAAGGCCCACAGCGCACCCGCGACACCCACGATGAAGCTGGACACGGCAAAGGCCGTGAGCTTGGCGTACACCGGGCGGATGCCGATCACGCTGGCGGCCACGTCCATGTCGCGGATCGCCATCCACTCGCGCCCGATCGCGCTGCGCACCAGGTTCTTGGCGAGCAGCGCGAAGACCACGACGAACAGCAGCACGAACACGTACTTCTCGTGCGGCTCGTTCACGGTCCAGCCAAAGGCGTTCAGGGTGCCGGCCGACACGGAGCCGGACGGCGAATCATTGGTGAACCACTTGATGCGGATGAAGGCCCAGTCCACGAAGTACTGGGCGGCCAATGTCGCCACCGCCAGATACAGACCCTTCACGCGCAGACTCGGGATGCCGAAGAACACGCCCACCATGGTGGCGGCCAGCCCGCCCAGCAGCATGGCCACCACCAGCGGCATCCCGTCTACACGAATCATGAAGTTGTAGGCCGCGTAGGCGCCCACGGCCATGAAGGCGCCGGTACCCAGCGAGATCTGGCCGCAGTAGCCCACCAGGATGTTCAGGCCGATGGCGGCCAGCGACAGGATCAGGAAGGGGATCAGGATGGCGCGGAACAGGTATTCATTGCCCAGCGCCAGTGGGCCGATGAAGGCAAATGCGATGACCAGCAGGATGGCGATGCGATCCTGCGCAATCGGGAAGATCTGCTGATCCGCCCGGTAGCTGGTCTTGAACTGGCCGTTTTCTCTGTAGAGCATGTGATGTTCTCCGGGCCGTCAGACGCGATCGATGTGCTTTTCGCCGAATAGGCCTTCGGGCCGCACGATCAGGAACAGCAGTGCGAGCACATAGGCGAACCAGTACTCGATGCCGCCACCCAGCGTCGGGCCCAGGAACACCTCGGCCATCTTCTCGCCCACGCCGATGATCAGGCCGCCCAGAATGGCGCCGGGCACCGAGGTCAGCCCGCCGAGGATCACCACCGGCAGCGCCTTGAGCGCCACTTCCACCAGCGAGAACTGCACACCGAGCTTCGCGCCCCAGATCATCCCCGCCACCAGAGCCACCACGCCCGCCACGCTCCAGACGATCACCCAGATCCGGTTCAGCGGAATGCCGATCGACTGCGCGGCCTGATGGTCATCAGCCACCGCGCGTAGGGCGCGGCCCACGGGCGTTTTCTGGAAGAACAACGCCAGCGCGGCCACCAGCACCGTGGCGACCACGGCGGCAAACACATCGATCTTGTTGATCAGGATGCCGCCCTGGAACACGTTCTCCAGCATGATCACCGGGTCCTTGGAGATGCCCAGATCGATCTTGTAGATGCTCGACCCCCAGATGGTCTGACCCAGACCGTCAAGGAAGTAGGTCACGCCCAGGGTGGCCATCAGCAGCACTACCCCTTCCTGGTTCACGAGCGGGCGCAGCACCAGCTTCTCGATGATCATGGCCACGAACACCATGACCGCACCCGCCCCCAGCATGGCCAGCCACAGGGGCCAGCCCCCGCTGCCGAACAGGCTCCAGAGGATCACGCCGGCGCCGATGCCGCCGGCCACCGGCACGCCGAACTTCAGCGGCGGCGCAGATTTGGCCGCTCCGCCCTTCTTGATGAAGCCCAGCGCGAGCACGCCGGACAAGCCACCCAGCAGCAGGGCCACGATCCAGAAGTGCGCGGCAGACAGGCCCTCGCCCGACAGGCGCGCCACGGCCAATGCAGCGAACAGCACCATGGCGCCCTGCGCAAAGTTGAAGACGCCGCTGGCCTTGTAGATCAGCACGAAGCCCAGGGCCACGAGTGAGTACATGACGCCGGACATCAGACCGCCGAGCAGCACCTCGATATAGAAGCCCAGCGTGGTGTTCTTCTGCGTCAGCGGCAGCAGCAGGCCGATGGTCAGCAGGATGATCAGGACGATGACGGGGAGCTTTTTCTTCATGACGGCTCCTCAGTGCGCTACGCCGAGATAGGCGTCGATCACGGCCTGGTTGCCACGGACCTCATCGGGCGTGCCGTCACCGATCTTCTTGCCGTAATCCAGCACCACCACGCGGTCGGAGATATCCATCACCACGCCCATGTCGTGTTCGATCAGCACGATGGTGGTGCCGAACTCGTCGTTCACGTCGAGGATGAAGCGGCACATGTCCTGCTTTTCCTCCACGTTCATGCCGGCCATGGGTTCATCAAGCAACAGCACCTGCGGCTCCATGGCCAGCGCGCGGGCAAGATCCACGCGCTTCTGCAGGCCGTAGGGCAGGCGCCCCACGGGCACCTTGCGGTAGGCCTGGATCTCCAGGAAGTCGATGATTCTCTCGACAAAGGCGCGGTGCTCAAGCTCCTCGCGCTCGGCCGGGCCAATGCGCAGGGCCTGCAGCAGGAGATTGCTCTTCATGCGCAGATTGCGGCCGGTCATGATGTTGTCCAGCACGCTCATGCCTTTGAACAGGGCCAGGCTCTGGAAGGTGCGCGCCACACCCATCTCGGCCACCTGGCGCGAATTCATGTGCTTGAAGGTCTTGCCGCGGAAGGTGATCGATCCTTCCTGCGGGGTGTACACGCCGTTGATGCAGTTGAGCATCGAACTCTTGCCCGCGCCATTCGGGCCGATGATGGCGCGGATCTCGTGCTCGCGCACGTTGAAGGAGATGTTGGTGAGGGCTTTCACGCCGCCGAAGGACAGCGAGATGTTCTGCACATCCAGAATGACTTCGCCGATCTTGCGTTCAGAATTGCGTTCGCTCATGCTCAGGCCGCCTTTCGATCAGCGCGGCTGTCGCCGGCAGGAAAGTGTCTGGCGTCACGCACCTCGAGCACTGCGGAGATCTTGCCCACTCGCCCATCCTCGAACTTCACCGGGGTTTCGATGAACTGGTCCTTGCGACCCTCGTACAGCGCATCCACCAGCACGCCGTACTTCTCGGCAATGAAGCCTCGGCGCACCTTGCGCGTGCGTGTGAGCTCGTCGTCGTCCGGGTCGAGCTCCTTGTGCAGCACCACGAAGCGGGCGATCTGCGTGTCGGCCATCTGCGGCTCGCTGGCCAGCTGCGCGTTGACTTTCTCAACGCACTCCTGAATCAGTGCCAGCACTTCCTTCTTGCCCGCCAGGTCCACGTAGCCCGCATACGGCAGTCCGCGCCGCTCGGCCCAGTTGCCCACGGCATCGGCATCAATATTGATGAGCGCGCAGACGGTGTCCTTGCCGTGGCCGAAGCACACGGCTTCCTTGATCTGCGGGAAGAACTTGAGCTTGTTCTCGATGTAGTTCGGTGCGAACAGCGCGCCACGCGCCGTGCGGCCCACATCCTTGGCGCGATCGATGATCTTGAGATGCCCGTCGCTGTCGATCACGCCGGCATCACCGGTGTGGAAGAAGCCCTCGGCATCCATCACCTCGGCCGTGGCGTCCGGGCGCTTGTAGTACTCCTTGAGTACCCCGACGCCGCGTACCAGAACTTCGCCACTGTCGGCGATCTTGATTTCCACGCCGGGGGCGGCCGGGCCGACCGTCTCGAGCTTGACGCCGCCGTCGGGCTGCAGACAGACATACGCACAGGTTTCGGTCTGGCCGTAGAGCTGCTTCAGGTTCACGCCGATCGAGCGATAGAAGCGGAACAGGTCCGGGCCGATGGCGGCACCCGCGGTATATGCCACGCGGATGCGGCTCATGCCTAGCACATTGCGCAGCGGCCCGTAGACGAAGAAGGTGCCGAGTGCATACAGCAGCCGGTCGGTCACGGTCACGGGCTTGCCGTCAAGAATCTCTGCGCCGCAGCGACGCGCAACGGCCATGAACTTCTCGTACAGCCAGCGCTTGGGTGCGGCCGCATCCTCCATGCGGATCGACACCTGCGTGAGCAGGCCTTCAAACACTCGCGGCGGTGCGAAGTAGTAGGTCGGCCCGATCTCGCGCAGATCGTTCATGACGGTTGCGCCGGATTCCGGGCAGTTGACGGTGAAGCCCGCCACCAGGGACTGTGCCACCGAGAACAGATGGTCACCCACCCAGGCCATGGGTAGATAGGACAGGATCTGGTCGTCCGGCCCGAGCTTGTCGAAGCCCACACCGCCACGCGCGCTGCCAATGAAGCTCGCATGCGTCTGGCACACGCCCTTGGGCTTGCCCGTGGTACCCGAGGTGTAGAGCATCACCGAGACATCGTTCGTGTCGCCAGCAGCCACTTGCGCATCAAAGAAGCCCGGGTTCGCTGCGTCGTGCGCGCGCCCCTTGGCCAGCAGGTCCTCAAACGACAGCAGACCCTCCTGCGCGTAGTGCCGCATGCCGCGCGGGTCGTCGTAGATGATGTGCGTCAGGCGTGGCAAGTCGCGGCGCATCTCCAGCAGCTTGTCCACCTGCTCCTGGTTCTCGGCAATCGCGAATTCGATCTCCGCGTTGTCCAGCACAAAGGCCATCTCGGCGGCAATGGCGTCCTGGTATAGCGGGACCGGCACACCACGCAGGCACTGCGCGGCAATGAAGCTCCAGTACAAGCGGGGCCGGTTGTCCCCGATGATGGCCAGGTTCTGGCCGCTCTTGAAACCCAGCGCAGCCAGGCCACAGGCCATTGCCCGCACAATCTCGGCCGCCTGGCCCCAGCTGTAGGTCTGCCAGATGCCAAGGTCCTTCTCGCGGATGGCCGGATGATTCGGCCGTACGCGCGCGTGCTCCAGCAGCAGGCGCGGGAAGGTATCGCCAGTGCCCGACGAAACGGTCACGGATGTCTCCTTGTTGTGTCGCGTGGGACCGGCGCGGGCCAGTCCAGAGCGTTCCACTTCTTTATTCGCCGCGGGCTCTCGGCCCTCGGTCGTTTAACGCATTAGATGCTGCCGGATGTTGCGATGCTGTCGTTTTCGCGACAATGTACGCATCCGGATTGACCGTGATCGGTTTCGTCGGAACGCACCTTGCACACAGAGCATCAACCCCTGCTGCTTCACGCTGCGCTGCAGCAAACTCCCTGGTGGGATTACCTCACCGATGCGGAGCGCGCGCGCGCCATTGCCGGTGTGGAAGAGCGCTTCTTCACCGGTGGGCAGGTGGTGGTGCGCAAGGGTGAGCGCGTGGACTGCTGGCTCGGCGTGATCGAGGGGCTGGTCAAGATCAATGCCGTGAACGCCAGCGGCAAGTCCGCCACATTCACAGGCGTGCCCACGGGCGGATGGTTTGGCGAGGGCACCCTGCTCAAGCATGAGGTGCGCAAGTACGACGTGGTGGCGCTGCGCGATACGCGCATTGCCTGGATGAACGGTGCCACGTTCCAGTGGCTGCTGGACCACTCCATCGGCTTCAACCGCTTCCTGCTCAAGCAGCTCAACGAACGCCTCGGGCAGTTCATCGCGGTGGTGGAGTACGAGCGCCTGCTGGAGCCCGATGCTCGCGTGGCGCGCTGTCTGGCCGAGCTCTACAACCCCCTGCTTTATCCGGGCAGCGGGGCGCATCTAGCCATTTCGCAGGAAGAGGTGGGCTATCTGGCCGGCGTCTCGCGCCAGCGCGTGAATCAGGCACTCAAGCTGCTGGAGGAGCGCGGCCTGCTCAAGGTCAGCTACGGCGGCGTGCAGGTGCTGGACCTGGAGGGCTTGCGCCATTACGGCGCATAGCGGGCAGGCTG
Organism: Piscinibacterium candidicorallinum; assembly: GCF_047549485.1. Lineage (GTDB taxonomy): Bacteria > Pseudomonadota > Gammaproteobacteria > Burkholderiales > Burkholderiaceae_C > Piscinibacterium > Piscinibacterium candidicorallinum. The sequence goes on from NZ_CP180191.1 coordinate 40,358, forward strand.
TGCGCGCGGTGCGATGCGGCATAACACGCGCTTGTCCTTGAGCGCCGGTCTAGTGTGCGGCGCGCGGTCCCCAGTGCGGCGCCTCGTACATGCCCATCAGGGTCACGGCGCAGCTTTGCAGCAGCGGTGCATCGAGCGCGTGCAGATCCACCAGGGTCTCGATGCCGTAGATGCGGTCGAACTGCATGCGCTGGATATCGATGTGCACGCCATGCTCGGCGGCCAGATCGCGCAGGCGCGGCAGCAGGCGGTGTTCGTCCCAGTACAGGGGCAGGTCGATCGAGTCGATCGTCACATGGGCCGGCGGCATCGGCACGGGGGCATCCAGAGCGGCTTGCGCAGCGCGCGTCACCAAGGCACGCGCCAGAACGGCTGCAGCCAGTTGAACGGTGATCTCGTGGTCCATGATCGGCTCCCGGGTGCGGGAAGCAGGCTGTCGCACCCTGTTGAGCCCATCCTAGGCGCCGTGCTGTGCCGCAATGCGCGGATAAGCCCGCCGATTTCGAGCCAGATCGCACGCCTCAGATCATGAGCGCAGGCTGCACCATGGACTCGCATTGCTCGCGCAGCTGCTGTGCCTGCCCCGCCCAGTAGGCGTCCGTGCCGAACCAGGGAAAAGCCACGGTGAAGGCCGGGTCAGTCCGGCGGCGCGCCAGCCAGGCGGCGTAGTGAATCTGCCGCAGGGTCCGCAGTGCCTCGATCAGCCGCAGCTCACGTCGGTCGAAATCGCGCACGGTCTCGTAGCCATCGATCAGCGCACTCCATTGCCGCGTCTGGTCGGCCCGATCGCCGCTTGCCAGCATCCAGAGGTCCTGCACGGCGCATCCGGTGCGCGCATCGTCCAGGTCCACGAAGTGCGGACCGGGCTGGGGCAGGCCCTCCGGCGTCCAGAGAATGTTGCCGGGGTGGCAGTCGCCATGCAGGCGGATCTGCGCCACGGCACCTGCCGCGGCAAAGCATTCGCGCACGGCATCGAGCGCCTGCTGCGCCGCGCTGCGGTAGGTTTCACGCTGCGTCGGTGGGAGATCACCCTCGGCCATCAGCCAGGCCAGCGGGGCCTCACCCATCGTGGCGATGTCCAGGCGTTCCCGACAGGAGAACGACCGAGCCGCCCCCACCGTGTGGATGCGCGCCAGAAAGCGGCCGATCCATTCCAGCACCGCGGGATCATCGAGCTCCGGCGCCCGGCCGCCGCGGCGCGGGCTGACGCTGAAGCGGAATCCGCCGTGCTCGGCCAGCGTCTGGCTGCCCGGCACCGTGGCGCCGGCCAGCGCCAGCGGGGCCACGACCGGGATTTCGGCGGCCGCCAGCTCGGCCGCGAAGGCATGCTCCTCGAGAATCTGCGCCGTGCTCCAGCGCTGGCCGTGTGCACCCTGCTCGGGCCGGTAGAACTTGGCCACCACCGCGCTGCCGTCATCCAGATGCGCCATCCAGACCCGATTTTCGTAGCTGGAGAGCATCAGCAGCCGGCCGTCGGGAAGCAGGCCGGCGGCCTCCAGCGCATCGAGCACGACGTCTGGCGTGAGCGCTGCAAACGAACCTGCGGGCGCGCCGGCTGGCTCAGAGTCAAAAGGGCTTTCCGCTTGTCCCATGCGGCTTTCCGGGCAAAAGTGGCTGGAAAGCCGCATGGATACTGTGGATCGGCTTTCGGATCGGGGCGTGAACACCCCGGGCTAGCCGCAAGCCTACAGGAGCGCTACAGCTTCAGCGGCACGCCGGAGAGCGGCGTGACCCACTCATTGAGCACCGGCAGGATGTTGGTGTTGACCTTGCCACCCGGTCGGCCCCACTGGAGCAGGCTGTCGCGCTGCGAGGGCGTGTCGAGAAAGGCGTGGTCCGAGTTGGCCAGCAGCACGAAGCGCGCTGTCTCGGGCCGCAGGCCGTTGACCCAGCTGACCAGCATTTCATGGTCCGAGGCATCGGTGAGGAAGTCGCTCGCGCCATACAGCGCCAGCACATGGCCGCTGGCGCCGGCCCAGACTTCGGGCATGTTCAGCGCGGCCACCTGCTGCCAGAAGCGCGCGTGCTGCCCGCTGTACTGCGGGCCGGAGGGCGAGGGCCGGAAGCTCTCGGCCACCAGCTGCTTGAGCCGCGGGTAGCGGGCCACGATCTGCTCCGGCGTCAGGCCCTCAAGCAGCCAGGCGCTGTTGAGCAGGGCCTTGTCCTGCAGCAGGTTGTGCATGTCCAGGGGCGTGGTACCGCCCAGCGTGCCCTGCCGCCGGGTGTTCTCAAGGTCGTATTCGATCCAGGTTCGGAATGCCGTACCGCTCACCACGATGCCCTTGAGCTTGAACTCGCGCGCGAGCAGCGGGCCCCAGTAGCCGCCCATGCTGTGCCCGAAGAGAAACACGCGCTCGGGGTCCACGTCGGGCCGCGCCAGCAGGGCCTTGAGCGCCTGGCGATACCCATCCAGGGTCTGCTGGAAGTCCACGGCCGCAAAGGGCCCGCCTTCACTGTCGCCCACGCCCGGCTTGTCTACGCGCATGGTGACGTAGCCGCTGCGGGCGAAGGGCTGGATCACCTTGGCATAGCCGTTGTCGGCCGTGAGCGCAAAGTCCACCGTGCCCGGACCGATACCCTGCACGAACATCAGCGCCGGATGCTTCTGGGCTGCACCTGCATTCGGTGCCGTGACGATGGTGCGCAGCCAGCCGCGTTCGCTCTTCACCTGGCCGTAGGTGACATGGTAGTCGGTCGACACCTCGCGCGTTCGTCCGGCCAGCGTGCCGCTCAGTCGCAAGGGCTTGCGGTTGCGCTCGCCGGTCACGCGTACGGGCGCACCTTCCACTTGCGTGCTGAGCCAGGCGGCCACCTCGGCGGGCGTGCGCACAGTTGTGTCGTTCAGGCGGTTGATCACGTCGCCCACCTGCAGGCCGAGTGCCTGCGCGGTGAGATTGGGCACCACGGCATCGATCCGCACGCCGATCTGCAGCTCGCTCAACTGCGCGCCCAGCGCGGCTTTTCTCGGCAGCACAGGGACATCGGACTGCGCGGCTGCCGGACGCGGTACAGCCAGGTACAGCGCCATGGCAAGCAGGGATGCCACCCAGACCGGCCAGGATCGGGGTAACGCAGGGCGCGCCGCAGCATGCGGCGCGGCGATGAGGTCAGCGGTCATGACGACAACTCCAGACAGACGAACGGAGCCTGAACACTAGCCGCCCCCGCCGCACCCCAAGGCGGTGCGTGCACGAACTGCGGATTGAGCGACATGAACGGCCGGGGCCACCCCGCAGAGTCGGCTGGCGGCTACGCTGCGCCCATGGAGTTCAGCATCCGCACCGGTACGGCGGACGATGCGCTGTGCATCGCCGCCCTGGCCACCCAGACCTTTCTCGACACCTATGCCAATGACGGCGTGCGCGCCGATCTCGCCCGGGAAGTCTTTGCCCTGTGCAGCACCAGCGCCTTCGAAGCGCAGCTGCGTGAGCCGCAGACCGTGTTTCTGCTTGCCACCCGGGGTGCGCTGCTGCTTGGCTTTGCACAGCTCCATCTGGGGCTGCGCACTGCAGGCTACACAGCGCATGCGGGCTGCGAGATCGTGCGCCTGTACGTGCAGCCCAACCAGAAGCGCCGCGGCATCGGCCGTGCGCTCATGGACGCAGCACACCAGCGCAGTCGGGCCCAGGGCGCGGCCACCACCTGGCTGACCGCCTGGGCCGAGAACCATCGCGCACGCGCCTTCTACAAGGCGATCGGCTACCAGGACGTGGGCGAGCTGCCCTATGTCTGGGAAGACCAGTCCTACGAGAACCGGGTCTTCGTGCGGGCGCTATAGCGCCTCCTTCCACTCCGCGTTGAACAGGCGCCACTGGCTGCCCTCGCGCCGCCAGTTCGTCGTGAAGATCCAGCTCTGGCCGCGCTCGGGCAGCAGGCCGCTGCTTCCGGTCGCCAGCACGCCGATCTGCGCGGTCGCGCGCTGGCCGTCGATCTTGACTTCGCGCACCGTCGCCACCACGTTGATGTTCTGGTTGGTGAGAAAGACGCCGGCCAGGATGCGTCGCGCTTCCTTCTTGTCGAAGTTGCCGGACTCGCGCGTGAAGTCGTCTGCCAGGTGCTCCAGAAACCCGCTGGCGTCCTTGGCCTGGATGGCGGCCTGCATCTTGTCCACCGCGGCGCGCAGCTCCTTTTCAGGGTCCGAGCGGCCGCAGGCAGCCAGCAGGCCGAGGGTTGCGAAGGCGATGAGCAGGGCGCGGCGCAGCATGAGGGTTTTCGAGTGCCTGAGTGTGAGGCCGCCGCAGGACGGCCGTGGGTCTGCACTGTAGTCTTGCAATGGCACGGAACTCGCTTTGGGTTTTCACGCACGCCGCAAGGAACTGACCGCCGTGCCGCGGGTCATTGAAATTCGATCGGGCAAATCACACGCCCCGACGCTCAAGAACAACACTCCTCCAGAGGTCTGCATGAACACGTTTGCATTTACGCGGCAGCGCCTTGGGCTGACCGGTGCGATGCTCGGCGCGACGTTGATTGGTCTGAGCTTCTGGGCCTGCGCGCCGCGCGCCCAGGCCAACGCCGCCGACCCGGCCGCCGCACCGCCACCCATCACCGCACCCGCTGCAGCCTTCGAGGTCATTGACCTTGAGTGGCAGGACGCAAGCCGCCAGCGCGTGGTGCCTGCGCGCCTGTACTGGCCCGCGCAGGCACAGGAAGGCAGCGTGCCGCTGGTGGTGTTCAGTCACGGTCTGGGCGGCTCACGCATGGGCTACCGGCATCTGGGGCAGTACTGGGCGCAGCAGGGTTATGCCAGCCTGCATCTGCAGCACGCAGGCAGCGATCGTGAGGTCTGGCGCGGCAATGTCTTCAGCCTGGTGAGCAATCTGCAGGCAGCGGCGAGTGACCTGAACGCCGCCAACCGCGCGCTGGACGTCCGATTCGCCATCACGCAGATGCTCGCAGAGCCGCGCTTTGCGCCGCACATCCGCAGCGAGGCGATTGCCGTGGCCGGCCACAGCTACGGTGCCAACACCGCGCTGCTTGTCTCCGGCGCGCGGGTGCTGCGCGAGGGCCTGCCGACCGATCTGCACGATCCGCGGGTCAAGGCCGCTGTGCTGCTATCTGCTCCGCCCTTCTATGGCGAGGCGGACATGCGGCCGATCCTGGGCGGCATTGAGGTGCCCACGCTGCACGTGACGGGCACGGAAGACGTGATCCGCATCCCCGGCTACCGCAGCGAACCCACCGACCGCGTGGCCGTGTTCGAGGCCACGGGCAGCCCGCGCAAGCTGCTGGCGGTGTTCCGCGGCGGGACGCACAACATCTTCACCGACCGCACCGATCAGGCGGGCGCAGAACTCAACCGTGTGGTCAAGCGCGCCACGCGCGAGGTCAGCACTCTCTTTCTGGACGCCACGCTGCGTGCTGGCGATCCGCAGGCCGTGGACCGCTGGTTGGCCGAGAACCGTGGGCTGTTCGCGCGTGTGAGCGGCAGTCTGGGCTCGGCGGCCCAGGCCGCGAATCCCGCGCCCGGGGCGCCCGTCGCCCTGCTCGTCCGCGCGGCCGAGTGAGCGACGCGCCAGTCCCAAGGCACGTGGCAAGGCGCGTGCGCAGAGAACTCAGGGCACGGGCCGGACCACCGGTGGGTTGCTTGCAAGCGCCTGCTTGATGAGCGGATCGAGCTGGGCCTTGAGCGTTTCCGAGGGCAGGTTGTCCGCGCTGTTCGGCTGCCGCGTCATGATCACGGCGGCGTAGTTGCCCGCCGGATTGCCCTGCATGTCGATCCACGGCGCCCAGCCGAACGCGCCGGTCGATGAGACCCGCAGCCCGGCGTCGCAAGCGGCCACGTTGGCCGGTGTCGTGCACTCGCGCCACAGGCCCAGCCCGTAGTGGAAGTCGCGGCCGGACTGCGTGAGATACGGGCTGTTGCGAATCGTGGTGCCGGCGCTCCACTGCTCGCGGCGCTGCTCATCGATGGCGCTCTGGCTGATCAGCCGCGTGCTGCCTGCCAGGCCGCGGCGCAGCTGCAGCATCATGAAGCGCATGTAGTCCAGCCCCGTGGTGTTGATGGTGCCGGCCGGGTTCGGGTTGCTCTGGAACGCGGCACCGGCCACGGCGGTCTGGCTCATGCCCAGCGGGCCGGTCAGTTCATCGGCGACGATCTGCGCCCAGGGCTTGCCGGTGGCCACTTCGGCGGCCCGCGCCGCAATGCGCAGATGCGTGCTGCCGTAGCTGAAGACGCTGCCCGGGGTGACGGCGCCGACCTGCTGGCCCTCATAGATATGCAACACTGCCTCGGCCAGGGTGATGTCGGTGGCATCCGAGTTCGCCTGATCACCGTCGATGCCGGTGGTGAAGCTCAGGGCCTGGCGCAGGGTGGCATTGCCCAGGTTGCCGGCCCATGGCGCGCCACCGCGCGTCGTCAGCCAGGTGCGCAGCGGCGCGTCCAGGTCCATGAGCCCGCGATCGACGAGCCGCATGATGACTGTGGCCGACACCCACTTGGAGGCCGAGGCCACCGGCACGACTGTGCTGTTGGCGAATCCAGTCGAATAGCTGAAGACCACACCCTGCGTGGTCGCCACCTCCACGGCCAGGCCGTTGGCAAATCCGGGACGGGCCGCGTCGATGGCGTTGATGACCGGTTGCCATGCATTGGCCGGGGGCGGAGCGGGAGGTGCTTGCGCGGGGGCATCAGAGCCGCCACCGCATGCAGCCAGCAGCGCGAGCGCAAGGCCCACCGCGGCCATGCCGCGCAGGCGAGATCCAGGAGCAGACATCAGTGAATATTCCGGGTGGCGGTGAACCACCGCAGTGTTGCCGCCGCGGCGTGCTGCGGCAAGCGCGCCGCGGTAAGCAGGCACGCCCAAGGCTTCAGTGCTGAAACACGCCTGAACGCGCCGCAGGGCCGCTCATGCAGTCAGCCCGATCATGAAGGCGCGCTGCGGATCAAAGCGGCCGTCGATCGCCTGGGCGAGTGCCGCCAGTGCAGGAGACACGCCGCGCACCGCCTCGATCTGCATCCAGCGCCGATCCTGATTCACGGTCTGGTGGATACGCTGCCAGGCCTCGGAGAAGCGTGCACTCAGCTCGGGCAGGCCCCAGTCCTGCGTACGCTTGGCCACGCGCGGCGCGGTGTGGAAGTGGTTCGGCACGGCGCCCGGCAGGCCGGCGGTGAACTGGCCGCTGCCCATCATGTCGGGCTGGGCGCCACCGATGATGCAGCTGTACTCCAGCTGATCGATGAAGTAGCCATGCACGGCGATGCGCTGCGCCGCGCTGCCGGAGAAGTCCAGGTACAGCGTCGGCACCCGCGCCAGCGTGCCGACCTGGTCACCCAGGATCACCTGGTCATAGCAGGGCAGGTCGCGCACATGAGCCAGGTTCCCGGCGGTGGTCATGCCGATCAGGCGCACGCCCTGGCGCGTGCGGGCGCGCGCTGCGAGCAGGATGGCCGTCATCCAGGCGCTCTTGCTGCTCGGGCTGGAGAACAGCACCTGCTGCGCGCCGAAGAGCTGCTCCTCTTCAAGGAAGTCGTCCAGCAGATAGGCCTGAAGCGCGAGCGGCTTGAGCAGGGCCTGCAGCGGTTCAAGCTCGCTGCGCCAGTCCCGGTCTGCCGTACAGCGCACATAGTGGTTGTAGACGGGCTCCAGATCGGCGCGATGCGGCGCGCCATCCACGAAGCTGCCGGCGTTGAGATCGCTGGGGCGCACGAGCACGTGGCTGGCCAGCGGGAAGTAGCCGTAGATGCGTTCGCCGGTATCCAGCCCCGCGGCTCGGCTCGTCTGCACCGTGGCAAACCCCCAGCCGGGCAGCCGGCCCCAGTCGGCATCCTGGGCGGGGAAGTAGCGCCAGAAGTGCAGCTGCTCGCCGCGCGCGGCATAACTCACGTTGTTGGCGGAGAAGCCCACATGCTCAATGGCCAGCAGGGCTTCGCCCGCCTCCGGCTCCGGCAGGCTGTGCTCGACGGCGCGCAGATCGCGCAGGCTGTTGCGGCGGCACTCCAGGGCGATCAGCGAGCGATCGGGCATCGGGGCTCCTGTCGACAGGCGGCAGACCTGATTGCAAGGATTGTTGCGCCAAACCCCAGTGTTTGCCCATGCCCGCGCGGCCGGCCGGTGGCGCCTGCTGGACAGGCGGCAGACTCAGATCAGCGCCAGCACGCGCGCCAGAGTTTCCTGAAACGCAAGCTGCGTGGTCAGCAGGGCGCGCTGGTTGGGGATCCAGGCGTACAGCGAGTCGATCGGCTCGGCGCGGTAGTCCGTCGGTGCCGCAATGACCGTGAACCCTGCGGCCTCGAAGGCGCGCACGGAGCGCGGCATGTGAAAGGCCGAGGTCACGACGACTACGGTGCGCCATTCCGGCTTGAGCGAGCGCGTGCGCAGCGCGTTTTCGCGCGTGTCCACGGCGGCAGCTTCCACCACAGCAACCTCAACGCCGTAGTCCTGCTTGAAGGACTGCGCCATCAGTTCGCCCACCGGCGCCCCGTACGTCGCCCGTCCGCCGCCCGTCGGGATCACGGGCAAGCCGCTGCTGCGGGCAAGGCGCGCCGCGTAGCGCATCCGTGCGGAGGTGGTGCGGTCAGGCTGCGCTGCGCCGTACTCCGGCGCGTTGAAGCTTCGCCCGCCGGAGAGCACCACAATGCCTTGGGCCGCCGACAGATCCGCACCCGGCGGCAGCGGCGCGACGAGGCTTTCGATGCTGCCGATCCACAGGGACGCCACCGCCGGGGTGGCCGCCAGCCAGATCGTCAACGCGCCCGCGGCAAAGCCCGCGCCGGCCAGACGCGGCATGCGGCGGCGCAGCCACCAGGCCAGCACCATGAGTGTGAGCGGTGCGCCGCAGAACAGCGTGCCCAGCAGGGCGTAGTTGAGGGTCTCGGTCACGGCGCGAGCTCAGGCGGGCACACCGAGCAGCCCGATCAGCGGCGCGGCTGGCGCAGCGCCTCTTGCCAGACCTGCATCAGCGCGCCTTTGGGCGTGCCTTCGTAAGTGCGCAGGCCCATGGCGCCTTCGGCCTTGAAGCGCAGTTCGCCCGCCTGGGCGTTCTCGGCGGCCGAGCGCTGGGCGTTCATGAAGATGCAGTTGCTGTCATTGCCGCAGGCCCGGTAGAAGGGCCAGCTGGCGCTGGGGTAGCAGCTGGTCATCACGTCGGCGGGCACCGCGTCGAACAGGCTGGACCAGGTCACGAGATCCACGTTCAGGGCGCGGGCCTGCGCGAGCAGCCAGCGCAGATAGGCGGCGGCTGCAGCATCGTTGCCGGGCACGGCGGCTCGCTGGCAGCTGCTGGGCGTGCCCAGGGCCAGGTCGCGCGAGTTCCAGCCGGTGTCGGCCACCAGCAGCGGGGCTTCCTTGGGATTGCGGTCGCGCACGCGGCTCAGGTAGTCGCGCGGCAGCTGCACCGGATCGGTGGCGCGCGGGCCGTGGATCTGCATCGCCAGCCCGAAGCGGTCGCGCGAGAGATTGTTCAGCGCGGCGTAGTGCGCGGCATCAAAGCCATCGAGGCTCTTGCCGTAGAGCTCGTCGATCAGGAAGGACGCGTACACCACGGCGTTGGCATCCACGGCCTTGGCTGCACGGTAGCTGGCGCGCTGCAGGTCCACCAGGGCGCGCCAGGCCGGGCCGTCGCCGCAGGCGGCCAGGTAGCCGTTGATCTCGGCAGAAACATTTACCCAGCGCGGCGCGTAGGTGCGCATCATCCAGGTGACGTAGCGCGGGTAGGCGGTCGCATAGGACGCCTCGGTGCCCAGATTCAGGTCGAAGCAGCGCGAACCCACTTCGCGCAGCTCGATGTTCGTGCCGTCCCGCACGGCTTCGCGCGCATAGCGCTCGCGGGCCAGCGTGAGCTGCAGCGAGACCGGCTTGCCCGAGGCGCGCGCGGCATCGGCCAGCTCACGCTGCATGCGCACCCAGGGGTGGTCGGCACGCGGCTCGGTGTTCTCGGCGAATTCGCGCCAGGGGATGCCCAAGGTCTCGGCGAACACGGTCACCGCATCGCCATCGCGGCCAGCGGCAGCGAATCGCTCGGCCACCGGCTCGCGCACACGCCAGAGCAGATCGGTGCCGATGGCGGCCTGCACCGTGCCCGTGCTCAGCGCAAAGGGCCGGGTGGCGTCGGCTGCGGGCGCGGGGCTGGGCGGCGCCGTCTGGCCCAGAACCGGCAGCACCGCCGTGCAGAGCGCGAGAACAGCAAGTGAAGAAGCAGCCGCGTGGCGGACGTTGAACATCGAACAGATCCTGAATGATTACGCTGCAATGCAGCAACCGAAGTGCGGGTTGTAGCGCGCAACCTTGTTCGCCCGCAAACGATCTTGGGGCTTTGTCAACGAAGTGCGACGCCTGGCGCCGCGCGGCCGTTCAGCGGCCGGGGTGCGTGAGCTGCTCCATGCGGGTCAGCCAGAGCAGGGCCTGCTCGCGGCTCTCGCAGCACATCTCGGCCGAGGGCTGCAGCCCGCCGCAGGCCGCGGGCCGCTCCGCGTGGCCGAAGATGGCGCAACGCATGTCGTCCATCAGGTGCACGCAGCGCACGCCGCCCGGCTTGCCCTGCGGCATGCCGATGAACGGCGTGTTGATGGACGGCGCAATGCAGCAGGCGCCACAGCCGGGGCGGCAGTTCATCGCGCCGCCTTCAGTGCAGGGCTCACGATCGCCGGCGGGGCTGGCGCTGCACCCAGCGCGGCCGGTGCCCGCCCAAGCCAGTGCGCCGCGGCATTGACCGCCGGCACGTTCGCGCGGCTCATCAGTTCGAGGTGCCCGAAGGAAAAGGGTGAAAAGTGCAGCAGATCGCACACATGGCTGCCGATGCGCGCCATCCAGCAGGGCAACGCAATCTGCAGCGGCGCCGCGCGGCCGTGTGCTCGCAGGCGCAGCAGCAGCTTGCCCATGGGCATGGCTTCGGGCCCGCCCAGTTCCACCTCGCGCGGGCAGTCCGCGGCGGGCGCCGCCACCAGCGCCGCAATCACCTCGCCCAGTTCGCTCACCTGCAGGGCGGCGATCTGGCCGCGCGCGGCGCCCGGCAGCGGCTGCACCGGCCATTGCGCCACGCGGCGGATCCAGCGCGCGCCAAAGCCGCCCTCGCCGTCCAGCAGCGAGGGGCGCACGACGATGGCATGTTCGTTTGCGGCTCGAATCGCCTGCTCACCCGCCCACTTGCTGCGGATGAAGCGACTGCGTGCGTCTGCGCTCAGGCCGAGGGCGGAGACGTGGACAAGCCGCACGCCCCGCGCCGCGCAGGCTGCTGCGAGTGCGGCAGGCGCGTCGCAATGCACGCGGGCATAGGTCTGGGCCCAGCGCTCGCGCAGGATGCCCACGCAATTCACCACCGCATCCACCGCCCGGAGGGCGTCCTGCCAGTCCGCCGGCTGCACGCGGCGGTGCAAGGCCAGTTCGTGCACGGGCAGCTCGCCCGCCACCCGGGCGCGCCGGCCGCCGATCTCCACCTGATGCCCGCGTGCCAGCAGGGCCGCCACCACATGCCGGCCGATGAATCCGCGTCCTCCCAGAACCAGTACCCGCATGATCGGCCTCGCCTTCCTGCCTGCCCCTGCGCCGGTGGCACGATCGGGGCGCTGCAGCATGTATCTGAATTTTCTGTCAATTCAGAAATTACGGCAACAAATTCAGACGAGATCGTGTAAGGTGGATGCATGAACACAACGCCGACCCCCAACAGCACCCTTGGCGCTGCGGTACCCGAAAGCGCAGCTTCAGATGTGGAAGCATATTCCACGCAAGCAGGTACTCACATTTTGAGCCTCGAGCAGGCGCAGAGCGACGCCGCGGGCGGCATGGCTGCGGGGCGCCACGCGGCAGGGCTGGCCCCTGATTCCGCCCCCAGTGCTGCCCCCTCCAGCCCAGGCACGGACCTGCCAGACACTGGCCACGGCCCGGTCACCCTGTCGCCACTGGCCCAGCGCTTCGTGCTGCATTGGGGCGAAATGGGCACCCGCTGGGGCGTGAACCGGACCGTGGCGCAGATCCATGCGCTGCTTTATTACCTGGGCCGGCCGATGAATGCCGACGAGCTGGTGGCCACCCTGGGCGTGGCGCGCAGCAATGTGTCCACGAGCCTGCGCGAGCTGCAGGCCTGGCGGCTGGCGCGAGTGGTGCACGTGATGGGAGACCGGCGCGACCACTTCGAAACCAGTGGCGACGTCTGGGAGCTGCTGCGCACCGTGGTGGCCGAGCGCAAGCGCCGCGAGTTCGACCCCACCGCCGCCCTGCTGCGTGACAGCGTGGCGGACCCCGCCTTCGCCCAGGAGCCGGCTGCGGCGCAACAGCGCATTCGGGACACTCTGGCCCTCACAGAGTCCGTGGCGGCCTGGGCCGATGAGATGCTTCGTCTCGACCCCACAACGCTGCAAAAGGTGCTCAAGCTGCTGTCCACCGTGCAGAAGCTCGTTCGCAATCAAAACTGACCGGAATTGAAGTATTTGTATGATTCAAATACCGGCTTTCCGCATGTCAAAAGCCAGCTTTGGCACGATTGTTGATCATGGAAATGGTGGCCGAAAATGACCCTGACTAGCACCATCGCTTACCCCCTCACGGTCTACTACGACCGCTCCTGCCCGCTGTGCGCCAGTGAGATGCACGGTCTGAAGGCGCTGGATGCGCAGAACCGCTTTGCCCTAGTGGACTGCTCGGCCGCCGACTTTGACGCCACCCCGGTGCGCGCCGCCGGCATCGACCCCGCCCAGCTCATGCAGATCATTCATGCGCAGGACGCCGCCGGCCGCTGGCTGCGCGGGGTGGACGTGTTCGTGCAGGTCTATGCCGCGGCGGACCTCGCGCCCATGGTGCGCCTGTGGAGCCATCCGCGCCTGCGTCCGGTCTTCGACCGCGTCTATCCCTGGATTGCTCGCTACCGCCACTGGCTCACCGCCTTGGGCGCGCAGCACTTCATGCACTGGCTGATGCAGCGCCTGGTGCGGCAGCGCGCGAAAGCGATGGTCGCGCAAAGCTGCTCAAACGCCGCCTGCGAGCGGCGCGACTGAGCGCTGGCGCACCGCCGCGCCGTCCCCTGTTCAGCGGATGTCGCGCGCGATGCGCGATTCGCAAACACCGCACCTGCGCACGGGTTTCTACCTAGAATCGCCCGCACACCGGACAACGATCCGGGATCAAACACACAGGTGAGGGAGGGAAAGCATGTCAGACGCCATGCAGAACGCGGTACAGGACCAGGACCTGAGCGCCGCGATTGCGCAGCAGCAGATCAGCCGCGCCAGCTTCGTGATCGATACCTACAAGTGGCTGTCGATCGCCATCGTGAGCTTTGCGGTACTGTCGTTTGTGCTCAGTAGCCTGGGCGTGGGTGTGGCCATGGTGAATTTCATGGCCGGCAGCAAGTACATGTGGCTGGCGTACCTGGGCGGATTCATGGTGGTGGGCTGGCTGGCCGCGAACATGGCCGACACCATCGAGTCGCGCGCCGGGCAGGTGGCCGGCCTGGGTCTGTACGTCGTGGCCGAGGCGCTGATGTTTGCGCCGCTGTTTGCGATTGCGGCCAAGGTCGCACCGGGCTCAATCTGGGCCGCGGCCCTGGTCACGCTGACCCTGGTGGTGGCACTCACCGTCACGGCCTACACCAGCAAGCGCGACTTCAGCTTTCTGGGCAGCTTCCTGAAGGTGGGCGGCATCGTGGCGCTGGGCGTGATTGTGGCCAGCATCATCTTCGGCTTCACCCTGGGCATCGTCTTCAGCGGCGCCATGGTGCTGTTTGCCGGCGGCTGCGTGCTCTACGACACCAACAACATCCTGCGCCACTACCCGACCGACCGGCCGGTGGGCGCGGCCCTGCATCTGTTCGCGTCCATCGCGCTGATGCTCTGGTACGTGCTGCGCTTCATCATGGATCTGGCGCGCGACTGAGCGCCCCAAGGGGCGTTTGTCTGGCCAGTTCGGCGCGCCTTCGGGCGCGCTTTTCATTTGCGCCGCCCCATGCAGGCGTCGCGCCATCGTGCTGCCACCTCGCTGGTGTCTTCCGCAGGCCAATCAGCAAAACAGTGCGTTTGTGCCCGGCAAGCTGCAGATCATCGAAAACCACGTGGCGCACGCGCGGCGGCTGGCTAATCTCCCACAGTTCACTTGGAGAGCCCCCGCATGTTCACTCCCGCGCCCACGCCTGTTGCCGCAGCACCCGGCGGTGCCGACCCCGCAGTAGACACCTCCGCCGCCAGTCCTTCGTCGTGGACCTCCGGCGGAGTGTTCGACGCGCGCGGCGGCGGCCAGCCCCCAGCCCCACCGACACCTCCGACGCCGCCCAGCCTGCCGCCGGACGGCCCGAAGAAGCCGGGTTGGTTCGCGCGCATCTGGGGCTGGGTGGACAGCACGCGCCGCACCGTCATCAACCTGATCTTCCTGGCCATCGTGCTGGTGGTGTTGATCTCGCTGTTCTCGAGCGGTGGGGTCAAGGTGCAGGACAAGACCGCACTGGTACTCGCGCTGGACGGCCCGATCGTCGAACAACTGCACGGCGGCGTGCGCGACCGAGTGACCCGCCAGGCCCAGGGTCAGGACACCGACCAGATGCAGCTGCGCGATGTAATCGCCGTACTCGAGAAAGCAGCCAAGGACGACAAGATCACCAGCGTGGTGCTGCTGACCGAAGAATTCGGTGGTGCCGGCATGGCCACGCTGCGCGAAGTCGCCGCTGCCATGGAGCGCTTCAAGGCCAGCGGCAAGAAGATCGTCGCGTGGGCCAGCGGCTACGACCAGCGCCAGTACTACCTCGCGGCGCATGCCAGCGAGGTCTACATGCACCCCATGGGCATGGTGATGATCGAGGGCTTCGGCCGCTACCGCACCTATTACAAAGACGCCTTCGACCGCCTGGGCGTGAGCGCCAACGTGATCAAGGTCGGCACCTTCAAGAATGCCGCCGAGCCCTACTTTGCCAACGGCCCCAGCAAGGAAAGCCTGGAAGCCGAGGCCTATCTGTTCGACGCGCTCTGGAAGGCCTACACCGACGGCGTGGAGAAGGCGCGCAAGCTGCCCGCTGGCAGCATTGCCAAGAACATCGAGGCCCTGCCCGAGCAGCTCAAGGCCGCCGGCGGCGACCCAGCCAAGCTCGCGCTGGAAGGCAAGCTGATCGACGGCTTCAAGACCCGCGATGAACTGCGCGCCCTCATGCTCGAGCGCGGCGTGGAAGACAAGGAAACCAAGACCTTCCGCCAGATCTCCTTTGGCGAGTACCTCTCCACCGTCAAGCCCGCCAAGGGGGGCGATGCCGTGGGCGTGATCGTGGCCGAGGGCGAAATCGGCGACGGCTTTGCCCCGCCCGGCCGCATTGGCGGACGCAGCACGGCAGAACTCGTGCGCAAGGCGCGCGAGGATGACAGCATCAAGGCCATCGTCCTGCGTGTGGACAGCCCCGGGGGCAGCGGCTTTGGCAGCGAGCTGATCCGCCGCGAACTTGAACTGACGCGCGCCGCCGGCAAGCCGGTCGTGGTCTCGATGGGCGACCTGGCCGCATCGGGCGGCTACTGGATCAGCATGGCCTCGGACGAAGTGATTGCCGAGCCCACCACCATCACCGGCTCGATCGGCGTGTTCGGCATGCTGCCCACCGCTGGCGGGCTGCTGGAGAAGCTCTCCATCAAGACCGGCGGCTACACCACCACCTGGCTGGCCGGCGCCTACGACCTGCGCCGCGGCCTGGACCCGCGTTTCGAGGGCCTGGTGCAGACCGCCATCAACCACTTCTACAGCGACTTCGTCGGCAAGGCGGCCGCCTTCCGCAAGATGAGCGTGGAAGACCTCAACAAGGTCGCCCAGGGCCGTGTCTGGACCGGCCAGCAGGCCCTGGACCGCAAGCTGGTGGACCGCGTCGGCAGCTTCGATGACGCGCTCAAGAGCGCCCGCGAGCGCGCCAAACTCAAGGCTGATGCGCCCGTGCGCTACGTCGAAGCCCCGCCCAGCGCCTTCGAGCAGTTCCTGAAGAACTTCGGCCTCGGCGCAGCGGCCGATGCCGCCGTGGATACCAGCACCGCCACGGCCGCTGCAGCCCTGCGCTCAGCCATGGTGCAGAACGCCCCCTTGGCTGCCGCCGGCATGAACGCGGCTGCCGCACCCGTGGTGGAGGACTTCATGTGGGTGAACGACCTGATGCAGCGCACCCGCGCCGGCATGCCCTTTGTGGTGCTGACGCACTGCTTCTGCGACAAGTAGCGCGCGGAAGCTCTCGTTGAAAAATCGTTTTCGGACGATTTTTGTGTGCACGACAAATCCGGCTTTCCGCTTGTCCAGCAAGCGGAAAGCCGGATTTTTATTCTTTGTAGTCTGTCAGTTCCGGCCAGATTGACCAAAGAGCAGTGGCTTGCGCGACAGATCGAGACCGAAAAAGCGGCGAAGTGCGAGCACTGACAAGTGCGCGCAGACCGCGGTCGCTGCCATTGCGACGAGCGTGCCGGTGTAGATGAAGCCCATCCACGCACGATGCCCCCAATCTCCTGCGAGGCTGTCACGCGCTGGCTCGCCGGAGGCGACGTAGATGAGCAGCAAGACCGAAGCGCCCGCGGCGATGGGTAGTCCGCAGGTCATGAAGAGCACAACCTGCAGCAAGGGCGACTGCCTGGCGGTCTGTGTGCTGCGCTCGTCAGTCAGCCGCAGCACGAGCCCGACCAGCAGGCTCCATCCAATACCGATGCCAAGCAGCCATGTCGCCGCCTCCCGCCAGGGCTGGAGTGCCTCGAACAGAATGCGCGACCGACCCAGTGCGAGCAGTTGCTCGCGGCTGGCCACACCGAGGTCTTCCATGCGCCGCAGCGCAGGCACGTGATCCTGGATGAACAGGACGAGCACGGCAAGGGCCAGCATTACGCCCGCCGAGACCCAGAGCACGCGGCGCGCTTGCTTGTAGGCCGCCTCGTTCGGGCGGCGGTCGTAGTGGTCCACGATATGCAAGGCGCAGGCCGCTGCACCGAGAAATATCGCCACGGCCAGCACCGGCATCGACGCCCCCCAGAACACGATCGGCGGACCGATCACCACCACAATCGTGCCCGATAGCAGCCCCAAGCCACCCCAAATGACCCAGACAGCCACAATCAAAGCCAGGTACACGCGCGCCACGCGCGGCACCGAGTTGGGCTGATGGCGTGGCGGTCGGGCGGCTCGATGTGGCCGCACCTTTCGCGCGCGGACCTTGGGCGGTGGAAGGGGCGTCGTGTCGGAGAACCGGCGCGGGCGCTCCGGTGGGTGTCTGGGCAAAGGCATCGTCAGGCCGTCGTCTTGCGGGCGTCACGCATTGTGCACGGCGGCCTCATGCTGCGTGCTTCGAACTCGTGCGGGCCTTGGCTATCCTCGCAAACAGTGAGGGCAGCACGTTGCCCGCCTTGCCGACGACTTCCGGAGCGCCCATGACACCGATCAAATCCCTCTGCGCAGCAGCCCTGCTGGCCTTGATCGCGCCGATCGCGGCCGCGCAGACGGCCGCCAAACCCGTGAAGATTCTGGTGGGCTTTCCGCCCGGCGGCGGCACGGATGCGATTGCGCGCGTGCTGGCGGACAGGCTCAAGGACGAGCTCGCCACCGCGGTGGTGGTGGAGAACCGCGCTGGGGCAGGTGGCCAGATCGCGGCCACCACGCTCAAGGCTGCGGCACCCGACGGCGCCACCCTCTTTCTGAGCCACGACCACACCATCTCGGTGCTGCCGCTGACCATGAAGAACCCGGGCTTCGATCCGGCCAAGGACTTTGTGCCGGTGGCCGGCTTTGCCACCTTCGTCAATGCATTGGCGGTGTCCGGCGGCACGCCGGCAAAGAGCCTGGCGGACTACGTGAGCTGGGTGCGCCAGCAGGGCGGCAAGTCCGCCGTGGGCACCCCTGCGCCGGCCAGCATACCGGAGTTTCTGGTCAAGGCCGTGGGAGAGCACTACAAGCTCGACCTGGTGGCCGCGCCCTACCGCGGCAGCGCGCCCATGATCGGCGACATGCTCGGCAACCAGATTGCGGCGGGCACGGGTTCGGTGCCGGATTTCATCGAACACCACAAGAGCGGCAAGCTGCGCGTGGTCGCCGTGATCGGCAAGGAGCGCCAGGCCGTGCTGCCGGAGGTGCCCACCTTCGCGGAGCTGGGTGTGCCCGGCTTCGATGACGTGCCCTTCTACGGCCTGTGGGCCCCGGCCGGCACGCCCAAGGCCGAGCTCGATCGCCTGTCTGCGGCCCTTGCCAAGGTGATTGCCCTGCCCGAGGTGCGCGAGCGCCTCACGGCCATGGGCCTGACCGTGGGCTTCATGAGCGGCGCGCAGCTCGCCACGCGTGAGGCGGCCTACAGCAAGAGCTGGGCGCAGATCATCCGCAAGAGCGGGTTTGTGGCGCAGTAAGACGACTTCCCCGGGACCGCGATGCTCACCCAGATCTTTCTGTACCTGATCGAATTCTTCTTCGGCGCGCTGGCCTTCCTCGCGCTGCTGCGCGCCTGGGCCAGTGCCACGGCGGCGCCGATGCGCAATCCGATCGGGCAGTTCGTGATGAAGCTCACGGACTTTGCGGTGTTGCCGCTGCGCAAGATCCTGCCGCGGACGGGCAATGTGGATCTGGCGAGCCTGTTGCTGGCCTATGCGGCTGCGCTGGTGATGGTGGCGTTGTCCGTGCTGGTGGTGGGTGCGCTGAACGGGGGCGGACTGATGGCCCTGGGCACGCCACTGGTGGCCTTGGTCGTGCTGCTGCGCTGGAGTCTGTACCTGCTGATCGCGGTGCTGATCGTGCAGGCCCTGATGAGCTGGACCAACCCGCATCATCCGGCGGCCTACTTTGCGGCCAATCTGGTGGACCCGATGCTGCGGCCGATTCGCCGCTTTCTGCCGCCGGTAGGTGGCTTTGATCTGTCGCCGATTGTGCTGATCGTGCTGGCGAACATCGGCTTGATCGTGGCGAACAACCTGCGCCTGGGCTGATCTCTCAAGAACGTAGATCCAGCATTCATGCGCGTTTCCAGGCCAAAGTGGCTGAAGAGCCGCATGGGACAAGCGGAAAGCCCAAGTCAGACCGCAACGGGGTGGGCGCTGGCAGGCGCCCACTCTTGGCTTGGCGGCAAGCGGTGCTTGCCGAAACCCCGAGCCAAGCGGAAAGCCCAAGTCAGACCGCAACGGGGCGGGCGCTGGGAGGCGCCCACTCTTGGCTTGGCGGCAAGCGGTGCTTGCCGAAACCCCAAGCCAAGCGGAAAGCCCTGCTGAGCGAGGGCGCAAAGAGCCAAGCCTGTTCTTCTACCGGGCGCGGTGCTGTGTGCCCCAGCCGGCGGTGATGAACAGGGCCGTTGCGGGCTCGGTCAGGTCAGCGGTGTGCCAGACGCCCGGCGGGTTGATGGCGTACTCGCCGGCCGCCAATTCAATACGCGTCACGCCCGTCGCCGTCTCCTGCAGCAGGGTCATGCGCCCCTCGGTGCAGACCACCACCTCGCTGCCTTCCGGATGCATTTCCCAGCTGTCCCAGCTGGCCTCGAACCGGTACATGCTCACCAGCCGACCGCGTGCGCCGTCGGCCGCGTGGCGCTGCACGTAATCGGCATACCAGGGCATGCCGCCGAAGGCCGGTTCGCTATGGGCGCCACGGTCAGCGTCCAGGTGAACCGGGTGAATGGACAAGGCGCGTGCGGTCATGGGCGATCTCCCGTGGGCAGAGCGCGAGCTTAGGTCGGCAAGGGTTGCTGCGGAAGCGACCGCACGAGCCCCTTACATGTTGCGCCGGTACTGCCCGCCCACCTCGAACAGGGCGCTGGTGATCTGGCCCAGCGAGCATACGCGCACGGCGTCCATCAGCACCTCGAACACATTGCCGTTGTCCATCACGGCCTGCTGCAGGCGCTTGAGCACGGCCGGTGCCTCGGCCGCATTGCGCGCATGGAAGTCGGCCAGGCGCTTGAGCTGGCTCTGCTTTTCTTCCTCGGTGGAGCGGGCGAGTTCCAGCTGCTCGGGGATGGCGTCGCCCTGCGGGTTGCGGAAGGTGTTCACGCCGATGATCGGATACTCGCCGGTGTGCTTGAGCATCTCGTAGTGCATCGATTCGTCCTGGATCTTGCCGCGCTGATAGCCGGTCTCCATGGCGCCGAGCACGCCGCCGCGCTCGCTGATGCGCTCGAACTCCGCGAGCACGGCTTCTTCGACCAGCTCGGTGAGCTCATCGATGATGAAGGCCCCCTGGCTGGGGTTCTCGTTCTTGGCCAGACCCCACTCGCGGTTGATGATGAGCTGGATCGCCATGGCGCGGCGCACGCTCTCCTCGGTGGGCGTGGTGATGGCTTCGTCGTAGGCGTTGGTGTGCAGGCTGTTGCAGTTGTCGTAGATGGCGATCAGCGCCTGCAGCGTGGTGCGGATGTCATTGAAGGCGATCTCCTGCGCATGCAGTGAGCGGCCGCTGGTCTGCACGTGGTACTTGAGCTTCTGGCTGCGCTCGTTCGCGCCGTACTTCTCGCGCATGGCCACGGCCCAGATGCGGCGTGCCACGCGGCCCAGCACGGTGTATTCGGGGTCCATGCCGTTGGAAAAGAAGAAGCTCAGGTTGGGCGCGAAGTCGTCGATGTGCATGCCGCGCGCCAGATAGGCTTCAACGAAGGTGAAGCCGTTGGAGAGCGTGAAGGCGAGCTGGCTGATCGGGTTCGCGCCGGCCTCGGCAATGTGATAGCCCGAGATGCTCACCGAGTAGAAGTTGCGCACGCGGTGGTGCACGAAGTACTCGGCAATGTCGCCCATCACCTTCAGGCTGAACTCGGTGGAGAAGATGCAGGTGTTCTGGCCCTGGTCTTCCTTCAGGATGTCGGCCTGCACGGTGCCGCGCACGTTCTCCAGCGTCCAGGCGCGGATCTTGGCGGCTTCATCCATCGTGGGCTCGCGGCCGTTGTCCGTGCGGAACTTCTCGATCTGCTGGTCGATGGCGGTGTTCATGAACATGGCCAGGATCGTGGGCGCCGGGCCGTTGATCGTCATGCTCACCGAGGTGCTCGGGTTGCACAGGTCAAAGCCGCCGTACAGCACCTTCATGTCGTCCAGCGTGGCGATGCTCACACCCGAGTTGCCGACCTTGCCGTAGATGTCCGGGCGCAGCGCGGGGTCGGCGCCATAGAGCGTGACGGAGTCGAAGGCCGTGGACAGGCGCTTGGCCGGCATGCCTTCGGACAGCAGCTTGAAGCGGCGGTTGGTGCGGAAGGCGTCGCCCTCGCCGGCAAACATGCGCGTGGGGTCCTCGCCCTCGCGCTTGAAGGCGAACACGCCCGCGGTGTACGGGAAGCTGCCGGGCACGTTCTCCAGCAGCAGCCACTTGAGCAGTTCGCCGTGGTCCTCGTACTGCGGCAGCACCACCTTGCGGATCTTGTTGCCGGAAAGCGTGGTGTGCGTGAGTGCGGTGCGGATTTCCTTGTCGCGGATCTTCACGACGTATTCGTCGCCGCTGTAGGCGCGCTGCATGTCGGGCCACATGGCCAGCAGCTTCTTCTCGGCATGGCCGAGCTTCGCGTCGCGATCGGCGATCAGGGCGTCGATGCCAGTGACATCGGCATGGCCGCCGGCTGCGAGCATGCGCTTGGTTTCGCTGAGCTGCTGGCGCTCACGGGCCAGGCGGGCCTGCTCGCGCGCATGGCGCTTGTAGCCGCGCACGGTGTCGGCAATCTCGGCCAGGTAGCGGTTGCGCGCAGGCGGCACGATCGGCGTCTGGTTGGTGCTGTGCCGGGTGGCCACCTGCGGCAGGCGCGAGCTGGCTGCCTTCAGGCCAAGCGCCTGCAGGCGCGGCAGCAGGGCCTGGTACAGGGCCGTGACGCCGTCGTCATTGAAGCGGCTGGCCATGGTGCCGAACACGGGCATGGTGTCCGGGCTCTGCGCCCAGGCTTCCTTGTTGCGCTGGACCTGCTTGGCCACGTCGCGCAGGGCATCGGCCGCGCCCTTGCGGTCGAACTTGTTGATGGCCACGAAGTCGGCAAAGTCCAGCATGTCGATCTTCTCGAGCTGGCTGGCCGCGCCGAACTCCGGCGTCATCACGTACATCGACAGATCCACATGCGGCACGATGGCGGCGTCGCCCTGGCCGATGCCCGAGGTCTCCACGATGATGAGGTCGAAGCCCGTGGCCTTGCAGGCGGCGATCACGTCCGGAAGCGCCTTGGAAATCTCTGAACCGGCTTCCCGCGTCGCGAGCGAACGCATGTACACCCGCGGCACCGTGCTCCACGGGCTGATGGCATTCATGCGGATGCGGTCGCCCAGCAGCGCACCGCCACTCTTGCGCCGGCTCGGGTCGATCGAGATCACCGCGATGTTCAGTGCGTCATGCTGGTCCAGACGGATGCGGCGGATGAGCTCATCGGTCAGCGAGCTCTTGCCCGCGCCGCCCGTGCCCGTGATGCCGAGCACCGGCGTCTTGATGTGCTGTGCCGTGGCGAGCAGTGCATCGCGCTCGGCCGGCGCCATGGCGCCGTTCTCCAGCAGGGTGATGGCGCGCGCCAGCGCAATCCAGTCGCCCCTGAGCTGGGCTGCGGCCACCGTGCCCTTGTCGGCCAGGTTGTAGTCGCAGCGCATGACCATCTCGCCGATCATGCCGGCCAGACCGAGGCGCTGACCGTCTTCGGGGCTGTAGATGCGCACGCCGTGGCTGGCCAGGTCGCGGATCTCCGGTGGCACGATCACGCCGCCGCCGCCGCCGAACACCTGCACATGGCCGCCGCCGCGCGCCTTGAGCAGCTCGACCATGTACTTGAAGTACTCCACGTGCCCGCCCTGATACGAGCTGACGGCGATGCCCTGGGCGTCTTCCTGCAGCGCGGCGGTGACCACTTCGTCCACGCTGCGGTTGTGGCCCAGGTGGATGACCTCGGCGCCCATGCTCATCAGGATGCGCCGCATGATGTTGATGCTGGCGTCATGGCCGTCGAACAGGCTCGCGGCGGTGACGAAGCGCACCTTGTGCGTGGGGCGATAGTTGGCCAAGGCCTTGGCGTCGGCGGACAGATCGGTCATGACGGCACTCAGATGAGAACGG
This sequence comes from Piscinibacterium candidicorallinum, assembly GCF_047549485.1. GTDB lineage: Bacteria > Pseudomonadota > Gammaproteobacteria > Burkholderiales > Burkholderiaceae_C > Piscinibacterium > Piscinibacterium candidicorallinum. The sequence continues at coordinate 63,259 of NZ_CP180191.1, forward strand.
AGATTCAGTGAAGGCGGGCGGCTGGCGGCAGCGTGTGGTCAGCGTAGATCGCCACGCGGACCGGCGTGCGCGGACATTCCCGCGCGCCAAGCCGGCGCAGTGCACCGAGGCGCGGACGCCTTGCCCCGCGAGTCGAAGATCTTACGTTTACGTAAACGTCAAGTAAATGTGATGCGCCGGTGGCCCATTGGTGTCTCGGCGACACATTGTTTGCGTTTGAGACGATTCAGTAGCGAATCAGCCCTGTGCGTTCTCGGTCTTCCTTAAACTCGCCGCAAACAACACGCAATCAGTCAAACTCTCGGTCGCCATGCGTCCAGATTCAGTACCCGCCCGGACCGCGCTCGGCAGCCAGGAACTCCAAACCCGGGCCAAGGGCATCTCCCAAAGACTCCGCACCGTCCTCCTTCTGGTGGACGGCAAGCGCACGTCCGCCATGATCGAAATGCTGGCCGTCAAGGCCGGCGCGCCGGCTGACTCGCTGCTCGTCCTGCAGGACATGGGCATGGTCGAGGTGCCAGCCGAAGCGATTGCCGAGCCGCCGCCCGCGCCAGCGCCTGCATCGCCACCGGTCGAAGCCGCGGCGCCCCAGCCGGAGGCGATCGCGGCCCCAGAACCCGCGCCTGCACCAGCGGTCGAGCCGCGGCCCGAACCGGCGGTGCAAGTCGCTCCCGCGCCACCGCCGCCAAGCCCTGCGCCCGCGCCGGCGGTGCCCGTGATCGCACCCAAACCTGCTGCTGCGCCTGCAGCAGACGCCCCCCGAGATATGCGCAATTGGCTGGGCGCACCGCCGATGGTCGACACGCGGCCGCAGCGTGTCGTCACGCCAGCGCCGACCCCGGCGCCCAGTCCTGTGCCCGCAGCCGCAGCACCCGCGGCCGTTCCCGTCCCCAAGACGCCAGCAGGCGCAGCCATCCCCGGCGCGCCGTCGCTAGAGACCACTCAAAGCTCGGCGATGCCTGAGTGGCCCTCGGACAGCATCCTGAACCGTGACGTGATGGACCTGATGCCCAAGGTCACGGTTGTGCCGCTGCAAAAGGACATTGCCCTGGAGCAGGCGCGTGAGCACCTCATCACGGCGCTGCGCCGCGACGCACCGCAGGAAGGCGCGATGCTGATGGTGAAGATCTCGCGCACCTACACCCGGCCGGGGCTGATCGCGCTGCTGTCGGACATCGAGGCCAAGCTCGCCCCCAACACCTCGCCAGCAGACGCCGCAGACACGGTGGCCTTTGCGCGCTTCCTCATCGAACCGGAACCGCCGATGCCCCCGATCGAACAGGGCTAGCGCGCAATTCACGGCGTACGCTGCGACGAAACGGGTGATTCTGCAGACGGAGTCACCCGTTTTTCATTCTTCACGCGGGATTTCCGCGATGCGGCGGTGCATCAAGTGCAAGTAGGCTCTATGCCTCTGATGATTTTCCGCACAACAAGATCATGACCCTCTTCCTGATGTTCGCCGGCGGCCTGATCGCCCTGGTGATCGGCGCGAGCCTGCTGGTGCGCGGCGCAGCCAAGCTTGCTCTGTCCTTTGGTATTTCCTCGCTGGTGGTTGGCCTGACCGTGGTCGCCTTCGGCACCAGCGCGCCGGAAGTCGCCGTGTCAGTGGGTGCGGTGCTCAACGGGCAGGTGGACATCGCCATCGGCAACGTGGTGGGCAGCAACATCTTCAACGTGCTGTTCATCCTGGGCATCTCGGCGTTGATCGCGCCTCTGATCGTGAACATCCAGCTCATCAAGCAGGAAGTACCGATCATGATCGCGGCCTCGCTGGCACTGCTTCTGATGATCCTAGATGGCAAGCTGGCATTCTGGGAGGCGGGCGTCCTTCTCGCGGCGCTTGTGGTCTACACGACCTTTCTCGTCATACAGTCTCGCAAGCAGACCGCTGCCGCTGGCAATGGCGAGTTCGACGACGAGGTCGACATGAGCTCCACCTGGGACCGCCACTGGTCGGTCCAGGTGTTGCTGATCATCGGTGGTCTGGTACTTCTGGTGCTAGGCAGCCGCTGGTTGGTCGAAGCGGCGGTGACCACCGCGAAGATGCTGGGTGTGAGTGACCTCGTCATCGGACTGACCATCGTGGCGGCCGGCACGTCCCTGCCGGAAGTCGCTACCTCGGTCACCGCGGCCATCAAGGGCCAGCGTGATATCGCCGTGGGCAACGTGGTAGGCAGCAACACCTTCAACATCCTGGGCTGCCTCGGTCTGTCGGGTCTCATGGCGCCGGCCGGCCTGGCGGTGGCACCCTCGATCGTCAGCTTCGACATCTGGGTCATGCTGGCCGTGGCTGTGGCTTGCCTGCCGATCTTCATCACCGGCCGCGAGATCGCGCGCTGGGAAGGTGCGGTCTTTGTTGGCTACTACGTGGCCTATACCGCCTACCTGATCATGGCCTCGCAGGAGCATGACGCGCTGCCGATGTTCAGCAACGCCATGCTGTATTTCGTGGTGCCGATCACGGTCATCACGCTGCTGGTGTCCTTCTTCCGCCAAAAGAACAGCCCCTCGACCGCATGAGCTTGATCTGGCTGGCGCTTGCGCCCTACATCGGCGCTGCGCTGATTGCTTGTCTGCCCAACTCCGCCCGCAAGACGGCCGCCTGGCTGGCCGGGGCCACCGCCTTGGTCGCGCTCGCCATGGTGCTGGCTGCTGCTCCAGCGGTCTTCGGCGGGCAGATCCTGCGCGATAGCGTCCCCTGGCTGGCCGAGCTCGGCCTGAACTTCGGCTTCCGCATGGATGGCCTGGCCTGGATGTTCGCGCTGCTGATCACCGGCATCGGCAGTCTGATCGTGCTGTACGCCGCTTACTACCTGGCCAAGGAAGATCCGGCGCCACGTTTCTTCATGTTCCTCATGCTGTTCATGGGGGCCATGATTGGCGCGGTCACTGCCGACAACCTGATCCTGCTGGTGGTGTTCTGGGAGCTCACCAGCCTCGCGTCCTTCCTGCTGATCGGCTACTGGAGCCACCGCGACGATGCGCGCGAGGGCGCAAAGATGGCCCTGGCCATCACGGGCCTGGGCGGGCTTGCGCTGCTCGGGGGCGTGCTGATCGTCGGCAACATCGTCGGCAGCTACCAGCTCGACGAGGTGCTGCGCGCCGGGGACCAGATCGTCGCCCATCCGCTGTACGAAGTGGCGCTGGTGCTGGTGCTGCTGGGTTGCTTTACCAAGAGCGCGCAGTTCCCCTTCCACTTCTGGCTGCCGCATGCCATGGCCGCGCCGACGCCGGTGTCGGCCTACCTGCACTCGGCCACCATGGTGAAGCTGGGCGTGTTCCTGCTGGCGCGCATGTATCCCGCACTCGGCAACACGGAGCCCTGGTTCTGGATCGTCTCGCTGACCGGCCTGGCCACGCTGATGGTCGGCGCCTACATCGCGATCTTCAAGCATGACCTCAAGGGTCTGCTGGCCTACTCCACCATCAGCCACCTCGGCCTGATCACGCTGCTGTTCGGGCTGGACGAGAAGCTTGCGATCGTCGCAGGGGTCTTCCACATCCTGAACCACGCGACCTTCAAGGCGGGGCTGTTCATGGCGGCGGGCATCATCGACCATGAGTCCGGCACACGTGACATGCGCAAGCTCAATGGCCTGATGAAGTACATGCCCATCACCGGCGTGCTGGCCATCATCGCCAGTGCGGCCATGGCTGGCGTGCCGCTGTTCAACGGCTTCCTGTCCAAGGAAATGTTCTTCATGGAGGCGGTGAACAAGAGCACCCACGCCGCCATGGAGTGGATCCTGCCGATCGGCGCCACCATTGCCGGCATCTGCAGCGTGGCCTACAGCGCTCGCTTCATCCACGACGTGTTCTTCAACGGCGAACCCGTGGACCTGCCCAAGACGCCGCACGAGCCGCCCTGGTTCATGCGCCTGCCGGTGGAAGTGCTGGCCTTGCTGTGCCTGCTGGTGGGTGTGGTGCCCAGCCTGATCATTGGCCCCACCCTGGCCGTGGCCGCGCAGGCGGCGCTGCACGGCGGCCCAGGCGAACTGCCGGTCTACAAGCTGACCATCTGGCACGGCTTCAACCTGCCGCTGCTGATGAGCGCCATCGCGCTGGTGGGCGGGCTGGCCGTGTACTTCTGGCTGCAGAAGCGCATCAACCTGCACACCACCAACCACCTGCCGCGCGGCGGGCGGGATGTGTTTGTGTGGAAGATGGACCGCATCATCGGCAGCGCCCGCCGCCTCACGCTGGCCCTGCAGAACGGCAGCCTGCAACGCTATTTGCTGCTGTTCTTCGGCACCGCGTTTGTGCTCGGCGCCTGGCCCTTTGTGCGCGCCGGCTTCAGCAGTGCACCTGTGCCGCAGGCCCTGCCCACCACGCCCCTGTCCTTCGGCTTTGTGGCGGTGTGGCTGATCGGCATGGCGGGCGCGCTGGCCACGGCCATTTGCTACCAGCGCCGCCTGCTGGCCCTGATGCTCATGGGCGCTACCGGTCTGGTGGTGGCGCTGGGCTTCGTCTATCTGTCGGCGCCGGATCTCGCGCTCACGCAACTGTTGGTGGAGATGGTCACCATCATGCTCATGATGCTGGCCCTGCATTGGCTGCCTGCCGAGAGTCCACCGGAGCGCTCCAGGCTGCGGCAGGCACGTGATCTTGCGGTGGCCGTGCTCGCAGGCGCTGGCGTGACCGCAATCGTTTGGCAGGTGCTGACGCGGCCCTTCAATTCGATCTCGCCCTACTTCCTTGAGACCACTGTGCCGCAGGGCGGCGGTTCGAATGCCGTGAACGTGATCATCGTGGACTACCGCGGCTTCGACACCCTGGGTGAGATCACCGTGCTCGGCATCGCGGGTCTGATGATCTTTGCCCTATTGCGCAACTTCAAGCCCGAGGGCCTGCGCCCCATGGCCGGTGAGGCCGAGCGCGACAAGCACCCGCTGCTGCTCAAGCTCATCAGCCGCCTGCTGCTGCCCCTTGCAGCGGTGGTGGCCATGCATCTGTTCATGCGTGGCCACAACCTGCCGGGCGGTGGCTTCATTGCGGGCCTCGTGCTCGCGATCGCCATCATCCTGACCTACGTGGCCAATGGCCAAGCCTGGATGGCGCAGCGTGCCACGGGTGACTACCGCCCATGGATCGGCTGGGGCCTGTTGATCGCGGGCGCAGCCGGCATCGGCAGCTGGTTCGTGGCGCACCCCTTCCTGACGAGCACTTATGACTACCCCTGGCTCCCGGGGGTGGGCGGCGTGCCGCTGGCCAGCGCATCGATCTTTGACCTCGGCGTGTTCCTGACGGTGGTCGGCGCCACGGTGCTCGCGCTCCTTGCGATCGCGCGCCTCACTGCCGGAGGCAAACCCACATGGAAGTGAGCTTCTTCTCGGTTCAAGGGCTGATGGCGCTCGGGGTCGGCATCCTGGCCGGCTCCGGCATCTGGCTGATGCTGCGTGCCCGCACCTTCGACCTCATCATGGGCCTGACGCTGCTGTCGTACGCGGTGAATGTGTTCATCTTCCTGATGGGCCGCATCAAGGTAGGCGCACCGCCGATCATTGAAAAGGGCGTGCCGCCCACACTGGCGAGCTATGCAGACCCGCTGCCTCAGGCGCTGGTGCTCACGGCGATTGTGATCAGCTTTGCGCTCACAGCCGTGATGCTCGTGATCGCCCTGCGCACCCGTGCGGACACGGGCTCGGACCATGTGGACGGGGAGGATCGATGAACCCCGTGCAATGGGTTGCCGGGTCGCTCTGGGCGCACTGGATCATTGTCCCGATCGTGCTGCCCTTGATGCTGGGCGCAGCGCTTATCCTGCTCGAGCGCACCCGGCCGGGCTGGGTCGGTGCCCTGTCGGTGCTGGGCGTGGCGGCGCTGCTCGTCGTCAATCTCGGCCTGCTTGCCAAGGCCGACACCGGGCAGATCAGCGCCTACCTGCTGTCTAACTGGAAGGCACCCTTCGGCATCGCGCTGGCGCTGGACCGGTTGACCGCCCTGATGCTGGTACTCACGAGTGTGGTGGCACTGGCGGCACTGGTCTATGCGCGCGCGGGCGATGATCGGCGTGGCGCGCTCTTCCACAGCTTCTTCCAGTTCCAGTTGATGGGGCTGAACGGTGCCTTCCTGACGGCTGACCTGTTCAACCTGTTCGTGTTCTTCGAGGTGCTGCTGATCAGCTCGTATGCGCTGCTGCTGCATGGCGCAGGCGCCGCACGCCTGAAGGCCAGCGTGCACTACATCACCTTCAACCTCGCGGCCAGTGCGCTCTTCCTGATCGCCGTGAGCCTGCTCTACGGCCTCACGGGCACGCTGAACATGGCCGACCTGGCGGTGAAGGTGCCGCAGCTCGGGGCCGAGAACGCGCAGCTGGTGCAGGCCGCGGCACTGCTGCTGATGGTGGTGTTTGCTGTCAAGGCGGCGCTGCTGCCCCTGTACTTCTGGCTGCCCGACACCTATTCGGCCGCCACGGCGCCGGCCGCCGCGTTGTTTGCGATCATGACCAAGGTCGGGCTCTATTCCATCGTGCGCACCAGCACACTCATCTTCGGCAGTGATGCGGGCGCGGCCGCGGGTACGGTGCAGCCCTGGCTGGCGGTACTGGCTTTGCTCACCCTGCTGCTTGCGGCGCTTGGCACGCTCGCGGCCACGCGCCTGCGCGGCACCGTGGCCTACGGCGTGGTCGCTTCGGCGGGCATCCTGCTGCTGTCTGTGGGTCTGGCGCAGGCGGACACCGTGAGCGCTGGCCTGTTCTACATGGTCAACAGCACGCTTGCGGCCTGCGCCATGTTCCTTGTGGCCGATCGCGTGATGCTGTCACGCCCCGTCGGTGGAGACACGCTGGCGGCTGCGGCCTTTGGCGCAGATCGCCAGCGGCTTGGCGTCATGTTTTTCATCGGCGCCGTGGCGGTGGCCGGTCTGCCGCCCCTGGCTGGCTTCTTCGGCAAGGCTCTGTTGCTCAAGGGCGCGGCGGATTCCAGCCTGAGCGTGTGGGTGTGGGCCGTGGTGCTCATCTCCAGTCTGCTGCTGGTGGTGGCCTTTGCCCGCGCCGGCGCAAGCCTGTTCTGGGAAAGCGGCAACGAACGCACTCAAGGCGCGGCTTTCAGTCTGGCGCGCGAGCTGCCCGTGTGGGCGCTGCTGGGCCTGCTGGTGCTCACGAGCGTGATGGCGGGCTCGCTGTCGCGTTACACGCAGGCCACGGCCGAGCAACTATTCGAGCGGCAGACCTACATCCGTGCTGTGCTGGGCAAGGAGCCCGTGCCGCCGGTGCATGACATCCGCAAGGAAATGAATGAACGCGTGAAAGCCGGAGGCGAGAAGTGAAGCTGCTGCCCTCCCCGCTCATGTCGCTAGTGATCGCCATCACCTGGCTGCTGCTCAACAACTCCGTGTCGCCGGGCAACCTCCTGCTGGCCGCGCTTTTTGGCATCAGCATCCCGTGGTTCACGGACCGATTCCGCGGCGAAGACCGGGCGCGCATGAAGCGCCCCGGCACCATCATCAAACTTGGCCTGATCGTGCTCTACGACATCGTGATGTCCAACATCACGGTGGCCAAGCAGATCCTCGGCGCGGAGTCCAAGCTCAACCCGCAGTTCGTTTGGGTGCCGTTGACCATCCGCGATCCGCACGGCATTGCCGCGCTGGCTGGCATCATCACCATGACGCCGGGCACCCTGTCTGCGGACCTCACGCAGGACCGCACCCACCTGCTGATACATGCCTTCAATGTCGATGACGAAGCCGAGCTGATCGCCGGCATCAAGGCCCGCTACGAAGCCCCGCTGCTGGAGATCTTCGAATGAACAGCCAGCACTTCAGAACGCAGATCCAGCATCCATGCGCCTCTTCAGGCCAAAATGGCTGGAAACCCGCATGGGACAAGCGGAAAGCCCTTTCGGTTGCTCAACGGGAGGCAGCGTCATGCTGAGCACCGTCGTGCCCATCGCTATCGGCGCCTTTGCGTTCGCGCTCGTGCTCAACCTGCTGCGCCTGCTCAAAGGCCCCAGCCTGCCGGACCGTGTCCTGGCGCTGGACACGCTCTATGTCAACAGCGTGGCGCTGCTTCTGCTGATCGGCATCCAGTTCAAGACAATGCTGTTCTTTGAAGCCGCACTCGTGATTGCGCTACTGGGCTTTGTCGGCACGGTCTGCGTGAGCAAGTACATCAGCCGCGGAGACATCGTCGAATGAACGCCCTGCCCCTCTGGCTCGATGTGCTGATCGCCGTGCTGATCCTGATTGGCGCCGTATTCGCGCTGATCGGCTCCTACGGTTTGGCCAAGCTCGGCGACTTTCTCAAGCGCCTGCACGGCCCAACGAAGGCCACCACGCTCGGTGTGGGCTGCGTGCTCATCGCCTCCATGATCTGGTTCAACGCCCAGGGCATGCTGTCCCTGCACGAGCTGCTGATCACGCTCTTCCTCTTCATGACCGCTCCGGTCTCCGCGCACCTGCTGATCAAGGCGGCGATGAAGATGGATGGGTCGATCAAGCCCAAGGAGCCTGCGGCCAAGCTCAAGCAAGGCGATTGAGCTTCTCGGCCAGCACCACCGAGCTGGTGGTCTTGACCACGCCGTCCAGCTCGCCGATCTCATCGAGCAGCGCATCGAGCTGGCTGCTCGACGCAGCGCGCACCAGCGCGAGGTAGTCGAACTCGCCGCTCACTGACGCGAGCAGCGCCACCTCGGGCATCCTGCCCAGGCGCTTGACCACATCGCGCCCGCGCTTGGGTTCCACCGTCAGGCCCACATAGGCGCTCAGCCCGGCCTCCACGCCCGCGCGGTTGATGCGCACGCTGTAGCCGGTGATCACACCGGCTGCTTCCAGCTTCTGCATGCGCGCCAGCACCGTGGTGCGCGCCACGCCGAGCTTCTTGGCCAGCGTCGTCACGCTCTCGCGGGCGTTGGCCTGCAGCAGGGCGAGCAGGGCGCGGTCGGTGGCGTCGGTGGGGGTATTCATGGCGCTATCTGATCACTTTGACTCTTCAAGACAGACATATTGTCTCGTTTGCCTACCGAATTAGCCAGATTGCGCCTTCATATCGTCAGCTGCCCTCTCTAGACTGCGCGCCATCGCTCGCACCCTTGCGAGCCAACCCAACCGCACAGAGAACACCACCATGAAGATCGTCCTGCTCGGCGCCGGCCACATCGGCCAGACCATTACCCGCCTGCTGACCGAAAGCGGCGACTACCAGCTCACCGTAGTGGACCAGGTGGCCGCGCCGCTGGAAAAGCTCAAGTCCTTTGGCGTCAAGACCGCGGTGGTCGACACCGAAGACGACAGCGCGCTGAAGGCCGTGCTCACGGGCCACGACGCGGTCATCAACGCCCTGCCGTACCACATGGCCATCAAGGTGGCGCAGGCCGCCAAGGTCACCGGCGTGCACTACTTCGATCTGACCGAAGACGTGGCCGCCACCAAGGCCATCATGGCCATGGCCAAGGACGCCAACACCGCCTTCATGCCGCAATGCGGTCTGGCGCCCGGCTTCATCGGCATTGCTGCGCATTCGCTCGCGCAGGCCTTCGACAAGATCGACGAGATCAAGATGCGCGTGGGCGCGCTGCCGGCCTTCCCGACCAACTCGCTCAAATACAACCTGACCTGGAGCGTGGATGGTCTGATCAACGAGTACTGCCACCCCTGCGAGGCCATCCATGAGGGCCGCCTCACGGAGCTACAGGCGCTCGAGGGCATGGAGCACTTCTCGCTCGACGGCGTGGAGTACGAAGCCTTCAATACCTCCGGCGGCCTGGGCACCCTGTGCGACACGCTCAGTGGCCGCGTGCGCAACCTCGACTACAAGAGCGTGCGCTACCCCGGCCACAACGCGCTCATGAAGGTGCTGCTGCAGGAGCTGCGTCTGTCCGAGGATCAGGAGACGCTCAAGAACATCATGCGCAAGAGCGTGCCCACCACCATGCAGGACGTGGTGCTGGTGTTCATCACCGTCAGCGGCGAGAAGAACGGCGCCTATGTGCAGGAAGTGTTCGCCCGCAAGATCTTTGCCGAGCGCGGCGCAAAGCCCCTGTCGGCCATCCAGATCACCACGGCGGCGGGCATCTGCTGCGCTGTGGACCTGTTCCGCGAAGGCAAGCTGCCCAAGACCGGCTTCATTCGCCAGGAGCAGATTCAGCTGAGCGACTTCCTTGCCAACCGCTTTGGCCGGGCCTATGAGGAAAGCGGTCGGGTGGAGTCGATTTCCTGAGTAGATGTCCTGAGTCGATGTCCTGGGCCGGTGCAGCCCGCATCCAGAGATGTAGAAGTCCATTTCATGCGGCTCTCCAGACCAAAATGGCTGAAGAGCCGCACCAGACAAGCGGAAAGCACCTACAGAAATCGTGCTGGCGGCACCGATGGATCAGCGAGCCAAGCCGCGTCCGCTAGCCTGAAGACCTTCCATTGATTGATTGCAGCCGGCCTCTGCCCGCTGCCCTGCCTAGAGGCACCGCCATGAAGCACGACACCTTGAAGCTGCTCGCCGAACTCGGCGTCACCATGCCCGACACCGCCGACTCGCACGACCTGATTGCCCGCACGCCCATCACCGGCGAGGCCATCGGCCCTGTGGCCACCGCCACCCACCAGCAGGCCGACGCGGCCGTGGCCCGCAGCGTCGAGGCCTTCCGCGCCTGGCGCAAGCTGCCGGCACCGCAGCGCGGTGAGCTCGTGCGTCTGCTGGGCGAGGAGCTGCGCGCCTCCAAGGCTGCGCTCGGCCAGCTGGTGTCGATCGAGGCCGGCAAGATCCTTCAGGAGGGTCTGGGCGAGGTGCAGGAGATGATCGACATCTGCGACTTCGCCGTCGGCCTGTCGCGCCAGCTCTACGGCCTGACCATCCAGAGCGAGCGCGCCGAGCACCGCATGATGGAAACCTGGCATCCGCTCGGCCCCACGCTGATCATCAGCGCCTTCAATTTCCCGGTGGCGGTGTGGAGCTGGAATGCGGCGCTTGCCCTGGTCTGCGGCAACAGCATCGTCTGGAAGCCGAGCGAAAAGACGCCGCTCACGGCCCTGGCCACCCAGGCCATCTTCGAGCGCGCCGCCAAGCGCTTCGGCCGCGCGCCCGAGGGCCTGTCCGTCGTGCTGCAGGGCGGGCGCGAGCTCGGCGAGCAATTGGTGAATGATGCGCGCTTTCCGCTGGTGTCGGCCACTGGCTCGACGCGCATGGGCCGCGCCGTGGGCGAGGCCTGTGCCAAGCGCTTTGCACGCAGCCTGCTGGAGCTGGGCGGCAACAACGCGGCCATCATTGCGCCGAGCGCCGATCTGAAGATCGTCGAGCGCGCGGCCACCTTCTCGGCCGTGGGCACGGCCGGCCAGCGCTGCACCACCCTGCGCCGCCTGCTGGTGCACGCGAGCGTGTACGACCAGCTCGTGCCGCGCCTGAAGCAGATCTACGGCAAGTTGCCGATCGGGTCGCCCGTGGCGGACGGCACGCTCGTCGGCCCGCTGATCGACAAGCAGGCTTACGAGGCCATGCAGCGCGCGCTGGACGATGCGCGTGCCCAGGGCGGCACGGTCACGGGCGGCGAGCGGGTGCTCACCGAACTCGGCGCCAACGCCTATTACGTTCAGCCCGCCATCGTGGAGATGCCGGCCCAGACGCCTGTGGTCTGCCACGAAACCTTTGCGCCCATCCTGTACGTGATGAAGTACAGCGGTGACGTGACCGAGGCGATCGCACTGAACAACGCCGTGAATCACGGCCTGTCCTCGGCCATCTTCACCAACGACATGCGCGAGGCCGAGCGCTTCGTCAGCGACGAAGGTAGCGACTGCGGCATTGCCAACGTCAACATCGGTACCAGTGGCGCGGAGATCGGCGGCGCCTTCGGTGGCGAGAAGGACACGGGCGGTGGCCGCGAGAGCGGCTCGGACGCATGGAAAACCTACATGCGCCGTGCCACCAATACCTTCAACTACGGCAGCAGCCTGCCGCTGGCCCAAGGCATCCGCTTCGAGATTGACTGAAACGGCGACGGGACGCCCCGAGCCGGGCATCTCCTTGCTGGCGATTTGCCCGGGCCGTTGCTAGCCTTGCCGGGCGCGGGCATGGACCCCGCCCGCTGGACATGGCACGGACTGAACCGTTTTCATTTGCCGCCTCCGAGGCGGATCCCAATCTGCGCGCCGCGCTCGACAGTCTCGACGCGGCGCTATGGAGTCTGGAACGCGGCAGCGGCGTGGTGCGCATCTGGGCGCCACTGCATGGCGTGCTCGCGCCGCTCGCCACGCTGAGCTCGCTCGAAGACTTCCTGCGGCTGGTGCCTGATGTGCAGAGAGGCATGCTGCGTGCCACGCTGGACGCCTGCATGCGCGATCGGCGCGGCTTCGAGATCAGCGTGCAGCTGAACCTGCCGGCCGGCCCGATCGAAGTGGCGCTCAATGGCAGGCATACGCCCTGCGGCGCGGCCGGCCATCTCGATCTGCTGCATGAGGATGATCATGCCCACGTGCAGCTGCTGCGCGGCGACGCACTGCTCAACTGCGTGCAGCGCATGGCCGGCGTAGGCCTGTGGGAGATCGATCTGATCTCGGGTTTTCACCACTGGGACCGGCAGGTGTTCGAGATCTACGGGCTCGACGCCGATGGCCCGCAGCTCACAGTGGAGGAGGCGATCTCCTACTACACGCCCAGGGCGCGCGAGCTGCTGGAGCCGGCGCTGGCGGACTGTATCCAGCACGGCAAGCCCTTCATCGTCGAGAACGAACTGCGCCGGGCGGACGGCCGTGTGATCTGGGTGCGCTCTGCCGGGCAGCGCATTGAGCTGGCCGGGCAGCCTGTGGCGGTGGTGGGCACCTTCCAGGACATCTCTGAGTCCATGCAGACGCGGCAACGTCTGGAGCATCGTCTGCGTCTGGCCAATCACGCCGGCCACGCAGCCTTCTGGGAGCGGGATCTTCGCACCGGTCAGGGCCAGTGGGACGCGCGCATGTTCGAGCTGTTCGGCTTCGATCCCACCGGCCCGGTACCGAGTTTCGAGCAGGCCAGCGCCCGCTTTATCGATGGCGATCGCGAGCGCGCGCGCGCGATCTGGACGGAGTCCCTGCGCAGCGGTGGCATCGCAGAGACGTTCTATCGCATCCGGCATGACGATGGACGCATCGTCGCCCTGCGCTCGGTCTGGGAGGTTGAGCTGGACACCGACGGCGTGCCGATGCATGCCGTCGGGCTGGTGACCGACAACACCCCCGGCTATCAGCTGGCCATGGAGAGCCAGGCCCTGGCCGAGCAGCTGGATCTGGCCGCCAACATCGGCGGCGTCGGTATCTGGCGTCTGGACGCGGCCACCAACATCATCACTGCCAACGCCCGTGCCTACGAACTCTACGGCCTGGACCCGAACCAGACCTGGACCCTGGACGCCGCGATCCATGGCGTGTTGCCGGAAGACCGGTCACTTGTCGAGCGTGCCAGGGACGCCAGCTTCAACACCGACGAAGTCGTGCTCGTGGAGTACCGCGTAAGTCTCGCCGACGGCAACATCCGCCACCTGCAGACGCGCAGCCGCAGCCAGCGCGATGCGGCCGGGCGGCTGCTGTCGGTGATCGGCGTCGCCTCGGACATCACCGAGATCCGCGTGGCCCTGGAGACTGAGCAGAGCATCAACCAGCGCCTGCAGCTGGCCGCCAGCTCGTCGGGCATCGGCTTCTGGGAGTTTGATCCGGCGACGGGCATCTTCGACAACGACGCGCAGGTCATGCGGATCTGGGGTCTGGGGGAGCGCCAGATGCAGATCAGCAAGGCGCGCATGGATGAACAGGTCGAGCCTGAGGATCTGGGCCGCTACAACGCCCTGCTCGACGCGGTCGTGCAGGATGGCCAGACCCGCGGCCTGGTCTACCGGATCCGGCGCGCAGACGGCGTCAGTCGCCTGCTGCGCCTGAACGCCTCGGCTGTTCGAGACCCCGCAGGCACGGTGATCAAGCTGGTGGGTACGGAGCGCGACATCACCTACGAGCGCAGTATCGAGCTCGAGCTGCGCAGCGCCCTGGACCGGCTGTCCCTGGCCACGCAGACCGCCCGCATCGGTATCTTCGAGCACAACGTGGACCGGCGCGAAACCTGGTGGGACGCACAGATGTTTGACCTGTACGGCGAACCGCGTGCCAGCGGGCGCATGCCCGACGAGATCTGGCGGACTGCCGTAGATGCTGGCGAGCGTCAGGCCGCTCGCACCCTTCTGGGCAGTGCACAGGCTGATCAGCAGCTCACCCGCGAGTTCACGATCCGGCGCGCGGATGGACAGGAGCGCAGCATCGCTTCTCGCGGCATCGTTTCGCGCAACGCGCAGGGAGAACGCATCGTCGTGGGCGTCAACTGGGATGTGACCGACATGGCCCAGGCCGAGCGCGATCGGCGCGAGCGCGAGATTGCAGTGCGCGAGAGCCAGGCAAAGAGCGAGTTCCTGTCACGCATGAGCCACGAGCTGCGCACCCCGCTGAATGCGATCCTGGGCTTTTCGCAGCTGCTGCTGCATGACCCGGCACAGGATCTCAGCCTGCCGCAGCGCAATCATCTTCAGAGCATCGAATCTGCGGGCTGGCACCTGCTCGAGATGATCAACGAGGTCCTGGAGTTGTCACGGATCGACTCGTCGCAGGGCACGGTGCAGTGCGCCGCGGTCGAGCTGGGCGCGATCGTGCGCGAGATCGGCACCCTGCTCGAACCGATGGCGCAGAAGGCCGGCGTGAGCATCGAACTGCCTCTGCTCATCGGTGCCGGCTGGTATGTCCATGCAGATGCCACGCGGCTCAAGCAGGTGTTGTCCAACCTCATCTCCAATGCCATCAAGTACAACCGCGCTGGAGGACAGGTCAGGGTCGAGATCGGGCAGGACGAGGCGCAGATCCGCCTGGCGGTGCGCGATACCGGCCGCGGCATGAGCGCGGATCAGCAGCGCCGTCTGTTCCGACCCTTCGACCGCCTGGGCATGGAAACCTCGGGCATCGAGGGGGTCGGCATCGGCCTGGTCATCACCCGCAAGCTAGCCGAGCTGATGGATGCGCAGCTGGACGTGCAGAGCACCGAGGGCGAAGGTTCCTGCTTCACGCTCTCGCTGCGTCGTGTTCCTGCACCCGAAGCTGTGCCGGCCCAGACCCGCTCCGTTTCTGAGAGCAGCGTGCAGTCGGCACGCGCCCGCGGCAAGGTGCTCTACATCGAGGACAACGCCCTGAACCGCGCTGTGTTCGAGGGCCTTCTGATGTCGCGCCCGAACGTGGCGCTGTGCTGTGCCGCCACGGGTGGCGAAGGTGTGCGTGCGGCGCTGGCCGATCCACCGAACCTCATCGTGGTGGACCTGCACCTGCCGGACATGGATGGGTATGGCGTTCTGGAGGCGCTACGACGCGAACCGGTTCTCCAGGGCGTGCCCATCGTCACCCTCACTGCCAGTGCCATGGCAGAGGACCGGGACCGCGCGCTGGCCGCAGGGTTTGCGGACTTCTGGACCAAGCCCCTGTCACTCGATGGACTGACTGCGCGTCTGGACGAGCTGCTGATCGGCGAGCAATAGCGCCTCGATGGCAGCCGCCTGGGTGGCGTCCAGACGACCCGCACCACGAGCGGTGCGCAGCGTACGCAGGGCGAGCACTCGGTACAGCGCTGCAATGTCCTGCTCGGGCAATCCATCGATTGCGTCCAGATGCTTGCGCAAGGTGCCGACATCGCCGCGCGACACCACCCCCGGCAGGCTTTCGGCGAGCCCCCCCGTCTGCGCGGCGTTCAGCGTGCTGCGTGCCAGTGGCAGGAGTGCTGCGAGGGTCTGTTCCTCGCTGGCGCCGAAGCTGGCCCAAAGACGCGCAGCTTCGCCCAGCAGCGCGTTCAGAAACGCACCGGCGTAGTGGGCCGCGGCGTGGTAGCGCGCGCGTGCACCGGGGGGCAGGCTGAGCGGGCGCAGGCGCAGATCCTGCGCGAACTGTTCGAGCGTCAAGTTCAGCGTCCCTTGCGCCTCGATGGCCACGGTGCAGCCGGGCAGGCTCGCCAATGTGGCCCCGGGGTCTGCAAAGACGGTCAGCGGATGAAAGCCACCGATGGCTGCGCCGGCCGCGGCCGCGGACTGCAGGGCAGAGACTTCGGTGGCGCCACTGCAGTGGACCGCGGCCTGCCCCGTTCTCCATGGCAGAGCCGCGCAGACGCTGGCAATGGCGTCATCACTCACCGTGAGTAGCACGAGATCGCAGTAGGTCACCACCGCATCCATGCCCACTGCGCTGCAGCCTGGCAGTGCGTCTGCCAAGGCCTGCGCGCGCCCCGCGTGACGGCTGGCCACATGGCTAACCGTCCAGCCCGCCTGCTGCGCGGCACGGGCTAAGGTCTGCGCCAGGCGGCCCGCGCCAATGAAGCCCAGCCGCGGGCGTGGGGCTGTGGGTTGCGTCGGTGAATTCATGGTCTTTGTCGTTCCTGTGGCCGATGCGGTCGCTCCCCGGGCAAGCCCTTAGAGCGGTGACGCGCATCAGCCACCATGATGGAAGGTATGAAACATACAACTGACCATCTCATCGGCCGCGGCCCCCTGCAGGTGCGCATGGATGCCGGACGGGCGGCACGCAAGCAGGTGCCTCGTTCCAGCCTCGCGCAGCATCTGCCGGGCAAGCGCGATCCGTTGGCGCTGCTGCGCGAGTCCGACCGGGGCAGGGTGCAGGAGCTGCTGCCCGTGCGCTACGGGCGCATGCTGGCCAGCCCGTTTGCCTTCTACCGCGGCGCGGCGGCGATCATGGCGCACGATCTGGCCCAGGGCCTGCGCTGCCCGGTGACCGTGCAGCTTTGCGGCGACGCACATCTGTCGAACTTCGGCCTGTTCGCCAGCCCGGAGCGCCGCCTGCTCTTCGGGCTGAACGACTTTGACGAAACCCTGCCCGGACCTTTCGACTGGGACGTGCGCCGCCTCGCGGCAAGCTTTGTGATCGCCGGGCGCGAGCTGCAGCTTGCGCGCAGCGCTCAGGAGCGGGTGGTGCGCACCCTGCTGGACACGTATCACGCGCGCATGCTCGAGTTTGCGCAGATGGACACCCTGGAGGTCTGGTATTACCAGGACACGGCCGAGCTGCTGCTCACACTCGGTGGCGCAAGCAAGCAGGAGAAGCAGGTCATCGAGAAGGCGCGGCGCAAGAACTCACGGGCGCTGGTGGACGATGCGGTGGAATGGGTGGACGGCGCGAGCGGCCGGGAGATGCGCATCAAGGACGCGCCGCCCTGGGTCTATCACGACGCGGGTGCCACCCAGCGCGAGATCAGCCGCTTCGAGAGCAGCATCCAGATCTTCTTCGAGGACTACCGCGCCAGCCTGCCCGAAGACCGTCGTGAGCTCTTCGACCGCTATGAGCTGATGGACGTGGCCGTGAAGGTACCGGGCGTGGGAAGTGTGGGGCGGCGCTGCTTCATCGCGCTGTTTGCGGCGGATGGTCACCACCCGCTGTTCCTGCAGTTCAAGGAGGCGGCGGATTCGGTGCTCGAACCCTGGCTCGGCCAGAGCCCCTACGAGCACGACGGCCAGCGCATCGTCGTCGGCCAGCGCCTGTGCCAAGCCGCCAGCGACATCTTTCTGGGCTGGGCCTCCAGCAAGGCGCTGGGCGCGGAGTTCTACGTGCGGCAGCTGCGCGACATGAAGGCTTCGCTGGACGTGACCCAGTTCTCCGCCGATGACCTGGCCGACTATGCCCAGGCCTGCGGCTACGCGTTGGCGCGCAGCCAGGCCAAGGCCGGCGATCCGGCGTTGATTGCGGGCTACATCGGCAAGGGCGACGCCTTCGATGCAGCCATCACGCGCCACGCCTTTGCGTATGCCGACCAGAACGAGGCAGACCACGCCGCGCTGGCCGCCGCCGTGAAGGCCGGCAAGCTCAGCGTGATCATCGAGGCAGAGGACTGAGGCGCGTCGCGCACCCCGCGCTAGCCGAGCGCGGCGAACCGCGCCTTCAGATCGTCCACGAGTGCGCGCACGCGGGCCGGCAGGAAGCGGTTGCTGGGCAGCACGGCGTTCAGCGGCATGGGTTCGCGCCAGTCGGGCAGCACGGGCTTGAGCTCGCCGGCCTTGAAGTGGGCGGCGAGATCCAGCGCACTTTTGAAGATGATGCCGCGGCCCTCCAGCGCCCAGCGGTGGGCGATGTCGGCATCGTCCACGCTGCGCTTGCCGTCGGTGCGCACGGTGGCGGTGTCGCCCGCGGCAGTGCCCAGCGTCCAGCTCACGTGTCGGCGGCCGGCGACCTCGAAGCTCAGGCAATCGTGCTGGCTCAGCTCGCGCGGATGCGAGGGCGTACCGGCCTTCTTCAAGTAGGCCGGGCTTGCGGCCAGCACACGCGCAGTGTCCGCCAGCTTCACGGCCACCAGGCGGCTGTCGGCGAGATCTCCGTAGCGGATCGCCACGTCCACGGTGTCGCGTACCAGATCATGCAGCGTGTCGGCCACCGACAGCTGCAGCGACACACCGGGGTGCGCGTCCGCGAAGGCGTCCAGCCAGGGCAGCAGGATGCGGCGCGTCAGGTCGCTGGGCGCAGCCAGTCGGATCGCGCCGCGCAACTCACGCTGAGACTCAGACACCTGCGCGCCGCCTTCGGCAAGCAGGGCGAGCGCCCGCTGCGCATAGCCCAGGTAGGCCTCGCCTTCCGGTGTGAGGCGCTGCGTGCGGGTAGAGCGTTCGAGCAGGCGCACGCCGAGTTGCGCCTCCAGACGCTTGAGCCCGGCGCTGGCTGCCGCTGGCGTGATATGCAAGACCTCTGCAGCACCTGTCAAATTGCCGGCCTCCGCACATTCCACAAAGATCTTCAGGTCAGTGATGTTTTCAACGTTCATTTGAAAATCCTAGTCAGGTGAGGTCACTTTTCAAATGAAACCATACAACCAAAATGCCGCTTGTGGCACGCAGGTTCGATTCGGGTGCCACGCCTCCTCCATCCTCAAGGAACACTCAAATGGCCACCTCGACGCCCCGAATCCTCGTACTCACCACCTCACACGCTCAGCTGGGCGCCACCGGCAAGCCCACGGGCGTGTGGCTGGAAGAGCTCGCCCTGCCCATGCAGTGGCTTGCTCAGCAAGGCGCAAGCTTGAGCCTGGCGTCAGTGGCCGGCGGCGCCATCCCGCTTGATCCGGCGTCGCTGCCGCCTGTGGATGCGCCGCACCCCGAGCCGCGTCAGCGCTTCCTGCGCGAGCACGCCGACCTGCTCGCGGACAGCCCCGCAGCGGCCCAATTGCATGCCGACGCCTTCGACGCCCTGTTCCTGCCGGGCGGGCACGGCACCGTCTGGGATCTGCCCGACGGCGCGGCGCCGCTGGTGGAGGCCTTCTACGCGGCGGGCAAGCCGATTGCCGCGGTCTGCCACGGGCCAGCGGGTCTGGTCGGCGCACGCCGGCCTGATGGGCAGCCGCTCGTTTCCGGCCTGCGGGTCAATGCATTCACTGACCACGAGGAGCGTCTGGCGGGGCTCGATCAAGTTGTGCCCTTTCTGCTGGAGTCACGTCTGAGCGCCTTGGGCGCCCGCTTCGAAGCCGGCCCGGCATGGGCGCCCTACTGCACGCAGGACGTCGGTGACTCAGGCAGCGTGATCATCACCGGCCAGAACCCGGCGTCGAGCCCTGCGGTGGCGCAGGCGCTCTGGACGGCGCTGGCTGGTGGGGAGCCGCTTGCTGCCTGAGCGGCCGCTCAGCGATCTTGCCGCTCGGCGGCCATGAAGGCCGCGAGCTCGCCCAGATCGCGCCGTCGGCGTGAGGGCTGCCGGATGGGCGAATTGCCAGCGTTTCTGGCTGTGCTTTCCCAGATTGCTGCCCCGGCATCGATGATCCGCCAAGGCTAAACTCGCAGCCTCGTCGGGGAGCGTTGCAGCGATTGTTCAATCGTCAGGCCCGCGGTCAGAAGAACCACGCTCATCTGGATCCACCCCTTGGCATCTTCAGGTGAGTCGTATGTCCCCAGCTACACCCCTCCGTTCGGCCCAGCCCCCGGTCTCGCCCCTGCTGCTCTCGGGCCTTGAGCCCCTGCGCATCGACGAAACCAGCCTGTTCGTCAACGTCGGCGAGCGCACCAACGTCACTGGCAGCCGGGTCTTTGCCAAGATGATCCTGGAGGGCCGCTACGAGGACGCCCTCGCCGTGGCGCGCCAGCAGGTCGAGAACGGCGCACAGATCATCGACATCAACATGGACGAGGCCATGCTCGACAGCAAGGCCGCCATGGTCCGATTCCTGAACCTGATCGCCAGCGAACCGGACATCGCACGCGTGCCGATCATGATCGACAGCTCCAAGTGGGAGGTGATCGAGGCCGGCCTGAAGTGCGTGCAGGGGAAAGCCGTCGTGAACTCGATCTCGCTGAAGGAAGGCGAGGCCGAATTCATCCGTCAGGCGAAGCTGTGCCGCCGCTATGGCGCGGCCGTGATTGTGATGGCCTTTGATGAGAAGGGCCAGGCCGACACCTTCGCGCGCAAGACCGAGATCTGCGCGCGGGCCTACCAGGTGCTCGTCGAGCAGGTCGGCTTCGCACCGGAAGACATCATCTTCGACCCGAACATCTTCGCCATTGCCACGGGCATCGAGGAGCACAACAACTACGCCGTGGACTTCATCGAGGCCACGCGCTGGATCCGCGAGCACCTGCCCGGCGCCAAGGTGTCGGGCGGTGTGTCGAACGTGAGCTTCTCCTTCCGCGGCAATGACGTCGTGCGTGAAGCCATCCATACGGTCTTCCTGTATCACGCCATCAAGGCTGGCATGACCATGGGCATCGTGAATGCCGGGCAGCTTGGCGTGTATGAGGAGCTGGATGCGGAGCTGCGCGAGCGGGTCGAGGACGTTGTGCTCAACCGTCGGCCGGACGCTGGCGATCGACTGATCGAGATCGCTGATCGTTTCAAGACGGGTGGCGCCAAGCGCGAGGTGAACCTGAAGTGGCGCGAGGAGCCCGTCGAGAAGCGGCTTGCCCACGCGCTGATCCACGGCATCACGGACTTCATCGTCGAGGACACCGAGGCCTGCCGCGCAGACATCGCATCGCGCGGCGGCCGGCCCATCGAGGTGATCGAAGGACCGCTCATGGACGGCATGAACATCGTGGGCGACCTCTTCGGGGCCGGCAAGATGTTCCTGCCCCAGGTGGTCAAGAGCGCGCGCGTGATGAAGCAGGCGGTGGCGCACCTCGTGCCCTTCATCGAAGAGGAAAAGCGCCAGCTTGTCGCTGCGGGGGGTGATGCCAAGCCCAAGGGCAAGATGGTGATTGCCACCGTCAAGGGCGACGTGCACGACATCGGCAAGAACATCGTTTCCGTCGTGCTCCAGTGCAACAACTTCGAGGTCGTGAACATGGGCGTGATGGTGCCGGCCGCCCAGATCCTGGCCAAGGCCAAGGAAGAGAACGCAGACATCATCGGCCTGTCCGGTCTGATCACGCCTAGCCTGGAAGAGATGGCCTATGTCGCCAGCGAGATGCAGCGTGACGAGTACTTCCGCACCAAGGGTGTGCCCCTGCTGATCGGTGGAGCAACCACCAGCCGGGTGCACACGGCCGTGAAGATTGCGCCGCACTACGAAGGCCCGGTGATCTACGTGACCGACGCCTCGCGCAGCGTTGGCGTGGCCACCAATCTTGTCAGCGATCAGGCCACGCGTTTCATCGCCGACATCCGCGCCGAATACGACAAGGTGCGCGAGAACCACGCCAACAAGAAGGCCGCGGCGCTGGTCTCCATCAGCGAGGCGCGCGCGAACAGGCCGAAGATCGACTGGGCGGGCTATGTGCCACCGAGGCCCAAGTTCATCGGGCGCCGCACGTTCAGGAACTTTGACCTCGCAGAGCTCGCACGCTACATCGACTGGCAGCCCTTCTTCCAGACCTGGGATCTGCATGGCCCTTTCCCGGCCATCCTGCAGGACGAGGTGGTCGGCGAGTCGGCGCGTCGGGTCTTTGCAGACGGCAAGGCCATGCTGGAGAAGGCGATCGCCGGCCGCTGGCTCACGGCCAACGCAGTGGTCGGCTTCTATCCGGCCAACACCGTCAACGAAGACGACATCGAGGTCTATGCCGACGACTCACGCACCGAAGTGACGTTCGTCTGGCACGGTCTGCGACAGCAGCTGGCCAAGCGCGAGGGCGTGGACAACAAGTGCTTGGCAGATTTCATCGCCCCCAAGGCCAGCGGCGTCGCGGACTACATCGGCCTGTTTGCCGTCACTGCCGGGATTGGCGTGGACAAGAAGGAAGCACAGTTCGAGGCCCTGCACGATGACTACTCGAGCATCATGATCAAGGCACTTGCAGATCGGTTCGCGGAAGCCTTTGCCGAGTGCATGCACGAACGGGTGCGCAAGGACCTCTGGGGCTATGCAAGCGACGAGCAGCTCAGCAATGAGGATCTGATCAAGGAAGCCTATCGCGGCATCCGTCCGGCGCCGGGGTATCCGGCCTGCCCGGAACACACGATCAAGCGCGCCATGTTCGACACGCTCGAATGCGGGGACATCGGCATGGCCCTGACCGAGTCGCTGGCCATGACGCCGGCGGCCAGTGTGAGCGGCTTCTACTTCAGCCATCCGGCCAGCCAGTACTTCAACGTCGGCCCGGTCGGCCCTGACCAGCTTGCCGACTACATGGCCCGCAGCGGGCGCGCGGAGGCGGAGTTGCGCCGGGCGCTTGCGCCTTCGCTCGCCGGATAGCGTTCAGGGCGCGGCGGGCTCGAAGCGGTCCCGGCCGGAGCGCTTCGCCGCATACAGCGCCGTGTCCGCCCGTCTGAGCCAGTCGGGTGCCGTCTCATCCGGCATCAATTGCGCAAAGCCGGCAGAGAAAGTCTGGTGATCTGGCGTGACCAGACGCAGGCGCTCGAGCAGTGTGGCCGCCTGTGTCGTGTCACAGTCGACCATCAGCAGCACAAACTCCTCGCCGCCGACGCGCGCAAGAAAGTCTGTCGGACGCACGTGCTCGCGCCACGCGGCTGCCGCGTGGCGCAGCAGTTGATCGCCCCGGTCATGACCGTGCAGGTCGTTGTAGGCCTTGAAGTGGTCCAGATCGATGACCGCCACTGTCAGTGCGGTGCCTTCGCATCGAGCGCGGGCGGTCTCTTCGCGGATCCGCAGATCCAGGCTGCGTCGATTGGGCAACTGCGTCAGCGCATCCGTATGAGACTTCAGGCGCAGCGCTTCCATCTCGCGGGACGTGGCGCGCCAGGCTCGATGACCCAAGGCACCCAGCAGCGCAACGAGTATGAGCGCCAGCGACACGAATCCGAGAAGCCGCAGGCGCAGGGCGGCGATGCGCTTGGTCAGCACGTCCTGGTTGTGCTGGGCTTCACGCGAAAAGTTGTAGGCCAGGGTCTGCGTCAGGGCACTGACGGACTCCGACAGGCGCAAGCCGTCGGAAGCAAGCACTGCGCGAAGCTGGGTGAGATCACGGTCCGGGGCCGACTGGATCCGCTCGTAGATGCTGCGATGCAGGCGGACGAATGCACCGTGCTCGCTGCGCAGCTTGGTGATGAGCACGCCGGTCCATTCATCCGAACTGACCTGCGCGGCCAAGCCGTTCACGGCACCCGAAAATTCACCTTGCGCGAGCGAGAACGCGTCCGCCGCGGCGCCAAGGCGGTCCGACTGGCTGGCCGGGTCCATGAGCACGTAGATCCAGGCGGTCTCGGTCTGGTGGGCTGCCGCCGCCTTGGCGTTGACCAGCAGCGCCTGCTCGGTCAGACGGATCAGCTCGCCGGCACGCAGCTGGGTGCTGCGCAACTCATCGCCGATCGTCCATACCCGGACGAGGAGGGAGACGCAAAGACTGGCGAGTCCGAGAAGAAGCAGGGAGTCGCGAAGATGTAGACGTGCGAGACGCTGCTGAGCAGAGAGCATTGATGACCAGACCCACGTACCGACTGCGGCAGCATGAAAGTCTAGGCTGACGAAGCAGCCGACCGGCTGCGAAGCGCACGCGGCACGCCGCCGCGATTGTCAAGAATTGCCAAGAAGCATGTGCGTGCCGGTCAGAACGTCACCGTAAGTTCAGGCACGTCCACATTGATGACCGGCCGTCCCAGCGCTGCGACGCTGTAGGACGCGTAGGCCTGCGCAAAGTCCGGGTTCGCAAACCGGCGCGGACCGGCGGCGGCGGCCACCGCCAGCACCTTGTCGGCCAGCAGCACCTTGCCAGACGCACGCAGCGGCTCCGCTTCGAGCAGTTCAAACTGCTCGTCCAGCCACTCCATGCCGGCTTCGCCGGACAGACCGGTCTCAGTCTCGATCTCGAAGCGAGACTCGGCGGAGAACACGACGGTGACAGCGGCTTTCATGACTGGACCTTGGCGGGAAAGCTGCGCAGGCTACGTGCTTCAACCCGCTTCGACAAGCAGGGATCAGTCTGGATGCAGCCCCGGCAACCTTGCGGCAACACAGGTGCGGTTCAGCGTTCAGTGCGTAATCAGCGCGATACCCAGATCACATCTGCGCCCTTGGTCCTGGCCCTGCGCAGCATGTCCAGCAGCGGCCATGCGCGCTGCGCCAGACCGACTTCGCGTGGCGTTTCATGAACAGCGTCGCCATCGTCCTGACGATCCGGCACCGGCGCCCGTCCGACGGCCGCCTCAATGGCAGCAATCGCGTCTGGAAGCTGGTCCGTCGTGATGATTCCGGTGGCCGTCGCCGGCTTACCGATGAGATCAAGCAGGGTTGCGGCATGTGATCCGAGCATGTAGAACTCGGCGCAGGCCTTGGAGCGGAAGGTAAACAGCATGGCTCAGGGGTTGGAGGAATCGGACGCCGACGCACCGGGGCTTGATGAGTCACGGGCTGCGATCGTGAGATCGATGTTCAGCGGCGGAACCGCAGTGCCTGGCACCAGTACCTGGCCGAACTCATTCATGATACGGGCGCGCCCCGCGTCCTTGGCGCCATAGAGCGCCCTATCCGCACGCTCGATCATGCGCGCGGCATCGTCGCCGCGGCGCCAAAGCGTCACACCGGCGGAGAAGGTCTGTGATTGCGGCGTGGCAGCAAGCAGGCGCAGCAGCATCAGCTGTGCATCGTGCAGTGCGCAGTCCGGCAGCAGCACCGCAAACTCCTCGCCACCGTAGCGTGCCAGCAGGTCGGCGGGCCGTAGATGCAAGCCCCAGGCGTGTCCGGCCTCCTTGAGCAGTGCATCGCCTTGCGGGTGGCCGAAGGTGTCGTTGAAGCGCTTGAATCGGTCCAGGTCGATGATCGCCAGGCACAAGGGGCCACCGGATCGCTGGGCGCGGCTCATCTCCAGCGCGAGCCGCTCCTCGAATGCACGGCGGTTGGGCAGCTGAGTGAGCGCGTCTGTCCGCGCGAGTGATTCGAGCCGGTCCAGAAGCTCCTGCTGGCGCACCAGACTTCGGCGCAGCAGGATGATAAGGAGCACCGCCAGTCCGATGATCAGACCGATCAGCCCCATAAGGAGACGGCGAAGCGCCACATCGCGCGACTCTTGGATCTGATTGAGCGTCAGCGCGGACTCGCGTGCGCTGGCGGCTGTCTGCCCGCTCAGCGCCATGAGCGCATTGATGGTCTGCTGTTCGGCCACCAGCAGCACGCCGAGCGCTTCCAGCGACGCATTTGAGCCGGGCCTTGCCAGCCGCGACAGCAGCTCTCCGTGCAGGGCGTCGAATTGATCGAGCTGCGTTCGCAAGGGCGCCACCAGCGAGCCGGGGCTGCCCGGCGGCTGCAGTGCGGCCATGCGCGAAAGCAACTCTGCGTACCGACCGCGTGCACGGTTGAAGGCCTGGAGCGCCTCTGCATCTGCAGATACCGGGCCGGCACTTTGCATGAACTCGAACGCCAGCGCGGCTTGCCACCGAGCGAGTTCAAGCGCCTGCAGCTGCAAGTCGCTGGCCACGGCACTGATCTCCTCGGCCTTCTGCACCTGCGCCTGTGTGCGCGTGTCGGCCAGCGCACCGAAGCGCAGCACGACGATCAGTGCAATCGCCAGCAGGATGATGAGACCGGCGAGCAACGCGTCGCGCAGCAGATCGCGGCGCAATCCGCCGCGGCGACGCATGCCCATCGGATCGCCGCCGGCGGGTGTGTTCTTCCGGTCCATCGGCGCATTGTGCAATGGGGCTACAGTGTGCGTATGCATTCTGCTCACAACCTCTGCAGGCTGCCGGATCGTGCTCGGCGCGGCCTGATCGGTCTGGTCTGCGCGCTTTCATTGGGCGCCTGTTCGCCCAAGTTCGATTGGCGCGAGATGCCGGCGGCCAACGAGCGCGTGACGGCGCTCTTTCCGGCCAAGCCCGAGAGTGCAACTCGGCAGGTGACGCTGGGAGGAGCCAGCTACGCCATGACGCTGACCGGTGCGCGCGTCGACCAGGCGCAATTTGCGGCGGGCCATCTCGTGGTGCTCGATGGGCGATCTGCGCAGGCCGTTGCGGCTGAATGGGCGGCCGCGATGCAGGCCAATCTACGTGGCACTGCTACCGCGGCACCGAAAACAGTGCAGGTGGCCGGGGCAGAGGGAGCGATCGAAGTTACTGCCCGCGGCACGGTCGAGGGTTCAAGTGGCCAGCTGCTCGCTCGATTCGCGTGGCGCGGTGGTGATGTTTTTTGTGCGATCGCGCTCGGCCCGGATCGCAGCCTGTCTGCGGAAGCGGCAGAGCAGTTTGTCACCTCGCTCAAGCTGCGTTGAGCACACCGCGGTACTGCACGCACTCTGCGAGATGCGGAGCGTCGATGTCGGTACTCCCAGCCAGATCTGCCGTCGTGCGCGCAAGCTTGAGCACGCGATGCACGGTCCGCGCAGACCAGGCCATGCGGCTCATCGCGCGGCGCAGCATCTCGTCGGCCTGCGGGCGCAGCGTGCAGTGGGTGCGTACATCGCCCTCGTCCAGCAGCGCGTTCAAGCGGCCCTGCCGCGCAAGCATGCGCTCGCGTGCAGCATTCACACGCTCGGCAATCGCGCTGCTGGGTTCGGACGGCGCGGCACTCAGCAGCTCGGACTCCGATAGCGCCGGCACCTCCACCTGAAGATCGATCCGATCCAGCAGCGGACCGGACAGCTTGCCCTGATACCGGCTGATCTGGTCAGGCGTGCAGCGACAGGCCTTGACCCGGTGCCCAAGGTAGCCGCAGGGGCAGGGATTCATCGCGGCCACCAGCTGAAAGCGCGCTGGAAACTCGGCCTGGCGCGCCGCGCGACTGATGTGGATCCGCCCGCTCTCCAGGGGCTCGCGCAGTACTTCCAGCACGCGCCGATCCCACTCGGTCAGTTCGTCCAGGAAGAGCACGCCATGGTGTGCGAGGGAGATCTCTCCCGGCCGAGGGCTTGATCCTCCACCTACCAGGGCCACCGCACTGGCGGTATGGTGCGGCGCGCGAAATGGCCTCTGACGCCATGCGTGTGGATCGAAGCGGCCGACCAGCGAAAGCACGGCTGCGGACTCCAGCGCCTCTTCTTCGGTCAGCGAAGGCATCAAGCCGGCGAAACGCTTGGCCAGCATGCTCTTGCCAGTACCTGGTGGGCCGATGAGCAGCACCGAGTGCCCGCCCGCGGCCGCAATCTCCATGGCGCGACGCGCCACTGCCTGGCCGCGCACATCAGCCATGTCCGGGTAGGCGGCTGCTTGCCCGACTGTGCCCGCTGCGAGCACGGTATCCAGTGGCACCGTACCCGTCAGGTGCGCGCATACGTCCAGCAATGTTCTTGCCCCAGTGGACTTGACGCCACTGACCAGCGCAGCCTCCGCCGCACTGGCCTGCGGCAGGATGAATCGGGGCTCACGCTCGGCCGCGCTCTCGCGGCTGACCGCATAGGCCATGGCCAGCGCACCGCGGATCGGGCGCAGCTCGCCCGACAGGGACAGCTCACCCGCGAACTCGGTGTCAGCCAAGGCCTCGATGGGGATCTGCCCGCTCGCCGCAAGCACCCCCAGCGCGATGGGCAGATCGAATGCACCCGACTCCTTGGGCAGATCCGCCGGTGCCAGGTTGATCGTGATACGGCGCTGCGGGAACTCGAAGCCGCAATTGATCAGCGCCGCGCGCACCCGCTCCCGAGCTTCCTTGACCTCGGCCTCCGGCAGGCCGACCAGCGTGACGCTGGGCAGGCCGTTGGCCAGGTGCACCTCGACCTGAACGGCGGGCGCAGCCATGCCGGCCAGCGCCCGGCTGCGAACGACGGCGAGGCTCACGCCGCGGGGTCGGTGCTGCGCGGGCTCGTTTCGAGCGCCGCCAGCCGGGCCTCGAGCGCCTCGGCCTGGGCTCTCAGTCGGGCAACCAGTTCGCGTTGGACCTCAAACTCCTCCCGCGTGACTAGTTCAAAACGCGCCAGACCCTGCGCCACCAGGGCCTTCACGTTGCGTTCGATGTCTGCTGCGGGCGTATTGGCGATGACTGCGCTGATTTTCTGCTGCAGATCATCGAGAAAAGCGTTTCGGTCCATGCCGGCTCCCTTGAAGTCCTTGAGCTTAGCGGCGCCCGCCAACGTGGGCGGCACCGACCCAGAAGGCACCACTTCAGTGCGCCATCAACTCGGAACCCCATTGATGCACATCTTCGGTGCGGCTCGCGCCCGAACGCACTGCTCGCAGCGTGGCGCGCACGCGGAGTGTGCACGAATGCGGCGCTGCAGCAGTTGGCACAGATTCTGCTGACGATGCATCAACCTGCCGAACCGGCAGCACGAGCAGTCGTAGTTGTTTCCACACTTTGGGGAGTTAGGCATGAAACGGACACTGGTAAATCTCGCTGTTGGCGCTCTTCTGGCCTCTTCGGCCGCTGCGTTTGCTCAAACCGCTGCTGCGCCCAAGTCGGACTGGTCCCTGACCGGCAATGCAGGTTTGTTCTCGGACTACCGGTTCCGCGGCTTCACTCAAACGGGCTACAGCTTCGCTTACCAGGGCGGCTTCGACCTGGCGCACTCGTCCGGCTTCTACGTCGGCAACTGGAACTCGAACGTCGAGCAAGGTCTGTACAACGGCGCTAGCCTTGAGATGGACTTCTACGGCGGCTACAAGGCATCGATCGGCGAGATCGGCCTGGACGTGGGCTATCTCTATTACTACTACCCGAAGTCCGGTGCGTTGGGCCTCATCAAGATCGACAACGGTGAGCTGTACGCAGGCGCGAGCTACGGCCCTGTGTCCGCAAAGGTCTTCTACTCGACCACCAACTTCTTCGGCTTGGGCAAGAACACGCCTACCGACTCCAAGGGCTCTTACTACCTGGACCTGACCGGTAACTTCCCGCTTGCTGAGGGCCTGACGCTGTCGGCGCACTATGGTTATCAGAAGATCAAGAACGGCAAGGCTCTGGGTCTGCGCAAGGACACCGTGTCTGACTATCGCGTGGGCATTACCAAGGATTTCTCCGGCTGGGCAGTCGGTCTGAACGTCGTGGGCACCACCGAGAAGCAGCTATTTACGACGGCTGAGTCCGGCTTTACCGAAGGTGCGGGCAAGACCGGTGCCGTTCTTTCGGTCTCCAAGACCTTCTGAGCTCGAAGCAGGACATAGGGGACCACCATGAAGATGATCACCGCGATCATCAAGCCCTTCAAGCTTGATGAAGTCCGCGAAGCCCTCTCGGGGCTGGGGGTGTCGGGCATCACCGTCACCGAGGTGAAGGGTTTCGGCCGCCAGAAGGGCCACACCGAGTTGTATCGGGGTGCCGAGTATGTCGTCGACTTCCTGCCCAAGGTGAAGGTCGAGGCCGCCGTGCCCGCCGATCTGGTTGACCGCGCGATCGAGGCCATCGAGGCCGCGGCGCGCACCGGCAAGATCGGTGACGGCAAGATTTTCGTGACCTCGCTCGAACAGGTCGTCCGGATCCGCACCGGCGAGACCGGCGGCCAGGCGCTTTGAAGCACAGGGGAGCATTCACAATGAAGCGTTTTTCTCAGTTGATCGCAGCCGCCGTGCTGGGTCTGGCCGTGTTCGCGGCCCATGCCCAGGCGCCGGCGGCCAAACCGGCCGATGCTGCTCCGGCAGCGACGGCTCCGGCCGCAGCGCCTGCTGCACCGGCTGACGCCAAGCCGGCTGAGGCTGCCCCGGCCGCCGCCGCGCCTGCGGCCGCAGCACCAGCAGCCGAGGCCAAGCCCGCCGAAGCTGCGCCGCCGGCCCCCACAGCCAACAAGGGCGACACCACCTGGATGCTGATCTCCACAGCCCTTGTGCTGCTGATGATCGTGCCCGGCGTGGCCCTGTTCTATGGCGGTCTGGTACGCAGCAAGAACGTGCTGTCGGTCCTCATGCAGGTCATGGTCGGCGCCTCGCTGATCCTGGTGCTGTGGGTCATCTACGGCTACTCCGTGGCATTCACCGCGGGCAATCCGTACTTCGGTGGCTTCTCCAAGCTGCTGCTTTCGGGCGTAACGCCTGATTCGATGGCCGCGACCTTCAGCAAGGGCGTCTACATCCCCGAGCTGATCTTTGTGGCCTTCCAAGGCACGTTCGCAGCCATTACCTGCGTGCTGATCGTCGGCGCCTTTGCCGAGCGCATGAAGTTCTCCGCCGTGCTCGTGTTCCTGGTGATCTGGTTCACATTCAGCTACCTGCCCATCGCTCACATGGTCTGGTACTGGGACGGCCCGGATGCGATCAAGGATCAAGCCACGCTCGACGCCGTGACGGCTGCCGCCGGTGCACTGTGGGCCAAGGGCGCGCTGGACTTCGCGGGCGGCACCGTGGTGCACATCAACGCCGGTATCGCCGGCCTGGTGGGCGCCTATCTGATCGGCAAGCGCATCGGCTACGGCCGCGAAGCCATGGCGCCGCACAACATGACGCTCGTGATGATCGGTGCCGCACTGCTGTGGTTTGGCTGGTTCGGCTTCAACGCCGGCTCGAACCTGGAAGCCAACGGTCTGGCTGCGCTGGCCTTCATCAACACGCTCGTGGCGACTGCCGCTGCTGTGCTGTCGTGGACCATCGCCGAGTGGATGAGCAAGGGCAAGCCCTCGATGCTGGGCGGCGCCTCGGGTGCAGTGGCCGGCCTCGTGGCCATCACCCCGGCGGCTGGCTTCGTCGGTGTCGGTGGCGCGCTCCTCATGGGCTTGGCCGCGGGCGTCATCTGCCTGTGGGGCGTGAACGGCCTGAAGCGTCTGCTCGGTGCGGACGATGCGCTGGACGTGTTCGGCGTGCACGGCGTGGGCGGCATCCTCGGTGCGCTGCTGACGGGTGTGTTCGCTGCCCCGAGCCTTGGCGGTCAGGGTATCTGTGACTACGTGGCCAACAAGTGCGGAAACTTCCCCGGCATCGGCGCGCAGGTCTGGATTCAGGCCCAAGGCGTGATCTACACGGTGATCCTGTCCGCAGTCGTCTCCCTCATCGCCTACAAGCTCGTGGACTGGACGATCGGTCTGCGCGTGAAGGAAGAGGAAGAGCGTGAAGGTCTGGACATCAACAGCCACGGCGAAACGGCCTACCACGGCTGATTGACCGGAACGTCAGTCCGAAGCAAGGGCGCACCGCAAGGTGCGCCCTTGTGCTTTGTGGGCAGCCAACGCCTGCCGCATCGGCGAATTGATCGTCACGCAACTCGCATGGGGCTTCCCTAGAATGCTTGAAAACCCTCCTTCTCACGCAAACTAGCCCCCATGGTTCCTCACCTCATTACCGCGCTGGCCGGGCCCCTGGCCGAGCTTGAGCGCACGGTGCTCAATGCCAGCCCGCAGATTGAGCGCTGGTTCCGCATGCAGTGGCAGGACAACCCGCCACCCTTCTACAGCTCGGTGGACGTGCGCAACGCCGGCTACAAGATCGCCCCGGTGGACACCAACCTGTATCCCGGCGGCTTCAACAACCTCGCGCCGGACACCCTGCCGCTGGCCATCATGGCCGCCACCGGCGCCGTGGAGCAGCACTGCGCCGACGCACGCAGCCTGCTGCTGATCCCGGAGAACCACACCCGCAACCAGTTCTATCTGCAGAATGTGCTGCGCCTGCAGCAGATCCTCAAGCAGAGCGGGCTCAACGTGCGTCTGGGCAGCCTCAACCCCGAAGTCACCGAGGCCACCCCGCTGGATGCCGGCAACGGCCAGAGCCTGACCGTGGAGCCGCTGCAGCGCGAGGGCGACCGAATCGTGCTGCCCGGCTTTCGGCCGTGCATCGTGTTGCTGAACAATGACCTGTCCGCCGGCCTGCCGGACATTCTCAAGGGTCTGTCGCCCAACCAGAACCTGCTGCCGCCGCTTCATGCCGGCTGGGCCGTGCGCCGCAAGTCGCACCACTTTGCGGCCTATGACCGGGCCGTGGGCGAGTTTGCGCAGTTCATCGACATCGATCCCTGGTTGATCAACCCATACTTCGCTGCCGTGCGTGGCGTGAACTTCCACGAGCGCGAGGGTGAGCAGCAGCTGGCCGACGCGGTGTCCGATGTGCTCAAGCGCATCCAGGCCAAGTACACGGAGTACGGCATCACGGAGCAGCCCTTCGTGATCGCCAAGGCCGACGCCGGCACCTACGGCATGGGCATCATGAAGGTGACCAGCCCCGAGGAGATGGTCGGCCTGAACCGCAAGGCCCGCAACAAGATGAGCGTGGTCAAGGAGGGTCTGCAGGTCTCTGAGGTGCTGGTCCAGGAAGGGGTCCCCACCATCGAGCAGGTGGATGGCGGCAGCGCCGAACCCGTGGTCTACATGATCGATCGGCATGTGGTGGGCGGCTTCTATCGCATCAATGCCGCGCGTGGCCGCGACGAGAACCTCAACGCCCCCGGCATGACCTTCAAGCCCCTGCCCTTTGCCGCGCCCTGTAACACGCCCGATTGCAGCGATGCCGTGGACGCCGGGGTGAACCGCTTCTACACCTACGGCGTGATCGGCCGCCTGGCAGCACTGGCCGCCTCGCTGGAGTTGGAGGCCACTCGCCCGCGCGCATCGGCCGCCGCCCCGGCGCTGGCCTGATCAAGATCCCGAACCCATGAGCCAAGCACCGCTGAAGCTGCTGTTCGTTGCCGATCCGCTGGACGGCTTCAAGACCTACAAGGACTCCACCTTCGCCATGATGCGCGAGGCCGCCCGTCGCGGTCATGCCATCTACGCCTGCGAAGTGAAGGATCTGGCCGCCGACCCCGACAGCGCGCTGATCGAAGCCACCGTGCAGCAGATCATCCTCACCGGCGACGAGCACGCCTGGTATGCGCCCGAAGGCCGGCGTGAGCGCATGAGCCTGAACCTGTTCTCGGGCGTGCTCATGCGCAAGGACCCGCCCTTCGACATCGAATTCTTCTACGCCACGCACCTGCTCTCGCGTGCCGAGAGTCAGGGCGCGCGCGTGTTCAACCGCGGCCAGGCTCTGCGCGACCATCCGGAGAAGCTGGCGATCCTGGAGTTTCCGCAGTTCACGGCGCCCACGCTGGTGGCGCGCGACATGGAGCGCCTGCGCGCCTTCCATGCGGAGCATCACGACGTGATCTACAAGCCGCTCGACGGCATGGGCGGCATGGGCATCTTTCGCGCCGTGCAGGGCGAGCACAACCTGTCCGTCATCCTGGAAACCCTGACGGCCGGCGGCACGCAGACCATCATGGCGCAGAAGTACCTGCCGGCGATCGTGCATGGCGACAAGCGCATCCTCATCATCGACGGCAAGCCTGTGCCGTGGTGCCTCGCGCGCATTCCGAAGGGCGGTGAGACCCGCGGCAACCTGGCCGCCGGTGGCACCGGCGTGGCGCGCGAGCTCACCCGGCGCGACCGCGAGATTGCCGAGACCCTCGGCCCCACACTCGCCGCGCGCGGTCTGTTCCTCGTCGGGCTGGACGTGATCGGCGATCATGTCACCGAGATCAATGTCACCAGCCCGACCTGCTTCCAGGAGATCACGCAGCAAAGCGGCGTGGACGTGGCGGCGATCTTCATTGACGCGCTGGAGCAGCGCATTGCCGCAGGCTATTGAACCGGCGCAGATGCTGCTGAAGCATCCACCGCGATAATCCCCCCTGACATGGTTTCATTTCTGCTCATCACACACGCTCCGGTGGGTGCGGCCTTGCTGGAAGCAGTGGCGCACGTGTTCGGCGGCGCAGTGCCGCGCTGCGAGGCGATCGACGTGATTGCCGACGAGAGTCTGGCCGACATCCAGGCCCGGGCCTGCGTGCGCATCGACGCGATGGACGACGGCGACGGCGTGCTCGTCCTGTCGGACCTCTATGGCGCGAGCCCTTGCAACTGTGCGAGCCGCCTGTCGCAGCCCGGGCGCGTGGAGGTCATCAGCGGCGTGTCCCTGCCGCTCCTGATCCGCGCCATCAACTACCGCACGCAGTCGCTGCCCCAGCTGGCTGAGCAGCTCATTTCCAGCGCGGCGCAAGGCGTGGTGCGCATTGCCAGCCACGCGCCGCAGAACCAGATGTTCCGACCGATTCCCGATGCTCAGGCAAGACATCAACATCAGCAATAAGTTGGGCCTGCACGCGCGGGCCAGCGCCAAGCTCTCGCAGACCGCCGGCCGCTTCGAGAGCGACGTGCAGATCTCGCGCAACGGGCGCAAGGTCAATGCCAAGTCCATCATGGGCGTGATGATGCTGGCCGCCGGCATGGGCAGCACCGTCACGCTCGAGATCGACGGCCCGGACGAGGCCGAGGCGATGGCGGCACTGACGGCGCTGATCAATGACAAGTTTGGAGAGGGTGAGTGAAGGCCCTGCGGGCCTTCACTCACCCTCTCCGAGGGAAGCAGGTGGGCACCCCCCTCCCGTCCCCTCGCCTCTCGGGTGGAGGTCGACGGCGTCGCCCTCCCCTGCGGGGTGTTTGTGGGCACCCCCCTTCCGTCCCCCCGCCGGGCGGGGGGAGACTGGCGATGGCGTGGGGGCTCGGCGGGCTTGGTTGGCTTACTTTCAGCATTTGATTGAAAAACGGGCTGGAAAGCGGCCGATTTTCAATGGATTGTTGAAAACGAGATTTCCGGCTTTCCGCTAGTGGCAGGCGGATCCTGGGCAGTTTGGATAGTTTTTCGCGCCGGTGCATCTCATGCCGGCGCTTTCTGGGAGGCGGGTGCGCAATGAAGACGCTTTCGGGCATTCCGGCTTCGGGCGGTATCGCCATCGGGCGGGCGCATGTGCTGGCGGCGCTGGCCGTGGAGGTGTCGCACCACTTCATCGAGCCCGAGCAGCTGGACGCGGAGCTCTCGCGCTTTGACGCCGCCGTGGAGCTGGCGCGCACCGAGCTGGCCGAGGTGCGCCAGAACCTGGAGCACGACGCCCCCACCGAGCTGGGCGCCTTCATCGAGGTGCATGAGCTCATGCTGGCGGACCCAATGCTCACCGTGGCGCCGCGCAGCCTGATCACTGAGCGCCGCTACAACGCCGCCTGGGCCCTGTCCACGCAGGTCGAGGCCCTGGCCAAGACCTTCGAGGACATGGACGACGCGTACCTGCGCGAGCGCAGCTACGACGTGCGCCAGGTCGGCGAGCGCATCCTCAAGCACATGACGCAGGACAGCGCGGCGGGCCAGAGCGCACGGCCCGCCGACGAGCTCGGCGAGGACATCGTGATCGTCGCGCATGACATTGCGCCGGCCGACATGCTGCAGTTCAAGGAAACGCGCTTTGCCGGCTTCGTGACGGACCTGGGCGGCGTGACCTCGCACACCGCCATCGTCGCGCGCAGCCTGCAGCTGCCCGCCGTGGTGGCGGCCAGTGATGCGACAACGCTGATCCATCAGGACGACTTCATCATCGTCGACGGCCACGACGGCCGGATCTACGTCAACCCGGACGCCGCCACGCGCGAGCGCTTTGCGCGCAAGGCCGCCGAGGAGCACGCCACCCGCGCCGCACTGGGCAGTCTGCGCCATGTGCCGGCCGTCACGCCTGCGGGCGAAGCCATCGAACTGGCCGCCAACATCGAAGTGCCGGAGGACGTGGATGGCGCCGTGGAGATGAACGCCGACGGCATCGGCCTGTTCCGCACCGAATTCCTCTTCATGGGCCGCAAGCAGCTGCCTGATGAGGACGAGCAGTTCTCTGCCTATGCCCGCGTGGTGCTGGCCATGGCCGGCAAGCCGGTGGTGATTCGCACCTTGGACATCGGCGCCGACAAGACCCTGGCCGAGGAGGTGGACCTGCAGGCCGTGGTGGCGCCCAACCCGGCGCTGGGCCTGCGCGCCATCCGCTACTGCCTGGCCAACCCGGAGATGTTCCGCACCCAGCTGCGCGCCATCCTGCGTGCCTCGGCGCTCGGCCCGGTGAAGATCCTGATCCCCATGGTCGCGCATGAGCATGAGGTCGATCAGGCCCGCGCCGCCATCGAGCGTGCGAAGAAGGAACTCAAGGCCCGCGGCGAAAAGTGCGCGGCCAATGTGCCCGTGGGCGCGATGATCGAGATCCCTGCCGCGGCGCTCATCCTGGACCGCCTGCTGCCCAAGCTGGACTTCTGCTCGATCGGCACCAATGACCTCATCCAGTACACCCTGGCCATCGACCGCGCCGATGCCGAGGTGGCGCATCTCTACGACCCTGCGCATCCTGCCGTGCTGCACCTGATCGAACACACCATCCGCACCTGCAAGGCGGCGGGCAAACCGGTCAGTGTGTGCGGCGAGATGGCAGGGGACACCAAATACACCGAGCGTCTGCTCGCCATGGGGCTGACCAGCTTCTCCATGCACGCCGGCTGCATCCTGCCGGTGAAGTCCATCATCCGCGGCTCGGCGGCAGCTGCCCCGTTGGCCCAGCCCATGGCCAACACACCGCACGCATGAGCTACAGCGTCAAGGAAATCTTCTACACCCTGCAGGGCGAAGGTGCGCAAGCCGGCCGCGCGGCCGTGTTCTGCCGCTTTGCCGGCTGCAACCTCTGGAGCGGCCGCGAGGCCGACCGCGAGAACGCCACCTGCAAATTCTGCGACACGGATTTCGTCGGCACCGATGGCACGGGCGGCGGCAAGTTCGAGACGGCCGAGCAGCTGGCTGCCGCGGTGGCTGCGCACTGGCCTGCGGCGTCCTCCGGCCGCCGCTTCGTGGTCTGCACCGGCGGCGAGCCGCTGCTGCAGATCGACGCGCCGCTGATCGACGCCCTGCATGCCCAGGGCTTCGAGATCGCCGTGGAAACCAATGGCACCCTGGCCGCGCCGCCCGGGCTGGACTGGATCTGCGTCAGCCCCAAGGCCGGGGCGGAGTGGGTGCAACGCAGCGGCCACGAGCTCAAGCTCATCTGGCCGCAGACCGGCATCTCGCTCGATGAGGCCGAGGCCGCGGAATTTCAGCACCGCTTCCTGCAGCCCATGGACGGCCGCGCGCAGCACGGCGTGATCGACCTCACCGCCCAGCGCCGCAACACCCAGACCTGCATCGAGACCTGCATGGCCCGCCCCGCCTGGCGGCTCTCGCTGCAGACCCACAAGATCACCGGCATCCGCTGAGCACTCGGCGCTGCTGCGCACGCCTACACTGCGAGCCTTGGCAGCACACGCCCAGTCATCCCGTCCTTGAACGTGCAGCCAAAGTCATGGCGCGCAGGCGCCGTCATCATTCATGCCCCACGAAATTTCCCAGCGCTTCAACTTCGAAGCTGCCCACACCCTGCGCCGCGAGATCGAGGCCGAAGGCAGCCGCCGTGTGCACGGCCACACCTACTTTGCCGAGGTGGCCGTGCGCGGCACGCCCGATGCGACGACAGGCATGGTCATGGACCTCGGGCTGATTCGCCAGCACCTTGCCGCCGTGCGTGAGCAGCTGGACCACCACTTTCTGGATGACATCCCCGGCCTGGGCGTGCCCACTCTGGAGAACCTGTGCAGCTTCATCGCCGCGCGATTTGCCGATCAAGGCGTGCGGCTCTCGCGCGTGCGGGTGTGGCGCGAGGGCGTGGGCGACAGCTGCACCCTCACCCAGGACTAGCGCATACAATCCACCTCACGCGCCGATTTGCATTCCTGCTTGCGGGCGCAGTGTTCGAAAGAGCACAACAAATACGGCTAAAGAGGAATCGGAACCCCGCCGGCCCTCTTTGCGAGTCCTGCGGGGTTTTTGTTTGCGCGGCCGGAATAGACAGATCGTGGATCAGGGCGTCGTTCAGTTCACCGACATCGGCTTTGGCGATCCGCTGCGCCTGCGCTCGGGCGCGAGCTTTGGCCCCTACCACCTGCGCGTGGAGACCTACGGCACCCTGAACGCCGCCAAGAGCAATGCCGTGCTGGTGTGCCATGCGCTCAACGCTTCGCACCACGTGGCCGGCCACTATGCCGACGACCCCAAGAACATCGGCTGGTGGGACAACATGGTCGGGCCGGGCAAGCCGGTGGATACGAACCGCTTCTTCGTCATCGGCGTCAACAACCTCGGCAGCTGCTTCGGCTCCACCGGCCCGGCCAGCATCAACCCCGCCACCGGCCGCCCCTGGGGGCGCGACTTCCCGGTGGTGACCGTGGAGGACTGGGTGCAGGCCCAAGCGCGCCTGGCCGACCACTTCGGCATCGATCGCTTTGCGGCCGTCATGGGCGGCAGTCTGGGCGGCATGCAGGCGCTGTCCTGGGCCATCCAGTATCCGGAGCGTGTGGGCCACTGCGTGGTGGTCGCCTCCACACCCAAGCTCTCGGCGCAGAACATCGCCTTCAATGACGTGGCGCGCCAGGCCATCCTGACCGACCCGGACTTTCATGGCGGCGACTACTACGCCCACGGTGTGGTGCCCAAGCGTGGCCTGCGCGTGGCGCGCATGATCGGCCACATCACCTACCTGAGTGGCGATGACATGGCCGAGAAGTTCGGCCGCCAGCTCAAGGGCGACGCGCCGCGCTTCGACTTCGGCACCGACTTCGAAGTCGAGAGCTACCTGCGCTACCAGGGCGACAAGTTCAGCAGCTACTTCGACGCCAACACCTACCTGCTCATCACCAAGGCGCTGGACTACTTCGACCCCGCGCGGGACCACGGCGGTGATCTGGCCAAAGCCCTCGCGCCCGCCCGCGCGCAGTTCTTCCTGACCAGCTTCACCACCGACTGGCGCTTCTCGCCGGAGCGCAGCCGGGAGATCGTGAAGGCCTTGGTGGCCAACCGCCACCGCGTGAGCTACTGCGAGATCGACGCCCCGCACGGGCACGACGCCTTCCTGCTCGATGACGCGCGCTATCACGCCGCCGTGCGGGCCTACTTCGAGCGGATCGAGGTGTAGGCATGCAGCGCAGCGCTCGAACACTCAAAGGCCTTTCCGCTTGTCTGGAGCGGGTTTCCAGCCATTTTGGTCTGAAGAGCGGCTCCCAGAGCCATTCTTGCCTTTCACGTCCGGGCATGGAGGCTGCGGCATGAGCCTGCGCCCCGATCAGCTCTACGTGACCCAATGGGTGCCCCAGGGCAGCCGCGTGCTGGACCTGGGCTGCGGCGACGGCGAGCTGCTCGCCTGGCTGCGCGACCACAAGGGCTGCACCGTACTCGGTGTGGATGGCGATGATGCGGCCGTGCTCGGCACGCTTTCGCGCGGCGTGGACGTGATCCAGCAGGACCTTGAAGCCGGCCTGAGCCTCTTCGAGGACAACGCCTTCGACGTCGTGCTGCAGCTCGAGACCCTGCAGCAGATGCAGCGCGTCGAACCCATGCTGGCCGAGATCGCACGCGTCGGCCGCGAGGCCATCCTGTCCTTCCCCAACTTCGGCTACTGGCCGCACCGCTGGCAGCTCATCTGCGGCCGCATGCCTGTCAGCGAGACCCTGCCCTACCAGTGGTACGACACGCCCAACATCCGCTGCGCCACGCTCAATGACTTCGCCGACCTCGCCGCCAAGTTCGGGCTCGATGTGGAAGATCGGCTGGCCCTGCATCACGGCCAGCCCGTGAGCCTGCTGCCGAATCTGCGCGGCGAGCTGGCGGTGTTCCGGTTCAGACGGCGCTGAATGTTCGATCGATCGCGCCGCAGCGTTCGGTTACATCTGGCACATCTCGTTTAACCCCGCGCCCGGTCCTGCTCCGTTGAAGCCTTAACAGCCCGCCTCCAAGGGCTGCTCAGGAGCAAGACCATGAAGAACATCCCGCTCAGCTTGACCCTTGCCGCCGCCGCGCTGGCCGGTGCCTTCAGTGCCGCACCGGCCCACGCCGTGGGGCGCCTGGCGGACGTGGACATCATTGACCGCGACACCGGCCGGCAGCTGCCCGTGTATCAGCACCGCGGCCGCTGGTATGTCGAAGGCACGCCGGGCAGCCGCTACGCCATCTCCCTGCGCAACCAGCGCGGCGAGCGTGTATTGGCCGTGATGTCGGTCGATGGCGTGAACGTCATCACCGGTGACACCGCCGCGCCCGATCAGGACGGCTATGTGTTCTCGCCCTATCAGCAGTCGCAGATTCTGGGCTGGCGCAAGAGCGACTCGCGCATCGCGCAGTTCGTGTTCACCGCCCTGCCCGACAGCTATGCCGCGCGCACCGGCCGGCCGGACAACGTGGGCGTGATCGGTGTGGCGCTGTTTCGCGAGCAGGCCCCGCGCTGGGAGCCGCCGGTGAACACCGCGCCCGCGCCCTGGTTTGAAGGCCGCGGTGGTGCGGCCAAGCCCGGTGCTGCGGCGGAGTCCGCCCCCGCGTCGGCCTCCCCTAGCGCCGACGCCGCCCGCAGCCCGGAGGCCTCCGCGATGAACAAGGGCTTCGGCGCCGCGGCACCGCAGCGGCAGGAACGCCTGGGCACCGGCCACGGCGCCAGCGAGTACTCCTACGCCGGGCGCACCACGTTCGAGCGCGCCAGCCGCCGCCCGGCCGAGGTCATCACGATCTTCTACGACAGCCGCGAAAACCTGCTCTCCCAAGGCGTGATCCCCCGCCCTTGGTGGCCCAACCCGGCCGCGCAGCCCAACCCCTTCCCGGAGCAGGCGCGCTACACCCCGGACCCGCCGCCGCGCTGGTGGCGTTGAGCGATAAGCTGGAAGGCCTACCACCTTCCAGCTATCCCAAGTGAGCGAGTTTTCCGTTGTTCAGGATCTGTTGTTCTTCTCACCTTGGTTTCTCGCGTTCGGCCTGATCGCGCAAGCACGCACGAACCAGTGGAGCTGGCATCTCACCAGAGGAATTGCGCTTGTTGCTTGCGTCTGGGCGCTGTTTGACGCTGTGAGTACCTCTATAGGCCACGGGTGGGTGAGTGTGCCTAACGCCAACAGCGAGCTTGAAGATGTCCCGTGGCGAGGGGCATGGCTTTACTTCATTGGCCTGTTCATGCTGCTTGGCGGACTGCTTTGGCCGATCGTTGCTCGGGTCATCCGCTTCCGAGATGCCGCGCGCCATACTTTGGATCTGCTGGCGATCGTGTTGTACGGAGTTGGATGGGCAGCGACTTTTCTGTTTGCTTCGTTCTTTACATCGTTTGAGAAGGCGGTGTTCTCGATTGCGATGTTCTCTTGCCTTGCGACGATGTATCTCGTCGGAAAGAAGTACGGCATGGGCCATGCCTTCTTCACGGGGATCGGGTTCCTTCTTGTAGCTTTCGGGTTCTACATCGCGGTGGATCGCGTATAGGCACACAACCACCCGGCGAAACACAATCCGCGCTTCTGGTGCGGTTCTTCAGACCAAACGGCCTGAAGAACCGCGCCCAGAGCGCGGAAAGCACTTGAGACGCCGGGTTGTTGAATCAGTTTCGCAGCGGCGGCGGCAATCCGCCACTCGCCGCGCGCGAAGCCGGCGTGCCATAGATGCGCTCGAACAGGGGCGTGGCCATGAGGGTGGTGATGATCGCCATCATGGCCATGATCGTGAAGAGCGTGGGCTGGATGATGCCCTTCTGCAGGCCGATGTTCAGGATGATGAGCTCCATCAGGCCGCGTGCATTCATGAGCGTGCCGATGGCCAAGGCCTCGCGGTGCGGCTCACCGTTCAGGCGCGCGGCGGCGTAGCAGCCAAAGCCCTTGCCCACGCAAGCCACCAGCAGGGCGATGCCAGCGAGCATCCAGAGTTCGGGCGTGTTCACCAGGCCGATCTTCGTGTTCAGGCCCGAGTACGTGAAGAAGGTGGGCAGCAGCAGCACGGTGGTGATGGGGAAGATGATCCGGTGCAGCTCCTGCGCAAACTTGCCGCGCGGCATGACCACGCCGAGCACGAAGGCGCCGAAGACGGCGTAGAGCTGGATCACGTCGGTGAACCAGGCGGCCAGCATCAGCAGCATCAGCACGATGGCCAGCGAACTTTCCGAGATGCGGCCGGTGCGCTCGGTCTGCTCGCCCAGGTGGCGCAGCAGCGGCCGCAGCACGTAGAAGCACACCCCCACGAAGGCCAGCCCGCCACCCAGTGCAAACAGCGCGATCGTCCATTCGCTCTTGAAGCTCGCCAGCACAAAGGCCAGCACGCACCAGGCAATGGCGTCATCAATGGAGCCCGCCGCCAGCACCAGCGTGCCCAGCGAGGTCTTGGCCAGGCCCTGCTCCAGGATGATGCGCGCCAGCATCGGAAAGGCCGTGATCGACATGGCCGCGCCGAGGAAGAGCATGGCCTGCAGGTCGGTCGTGCGCTCGGCAAACAGGCGGTTGTCGTGGGCGATGAAGTAGGCGAAGCCCATGCCCAACACAAAGGGCAGGGCAATGCCGGCAATCGACACCGAGGCCGCACTCTTCTTGCGCGTCTTGAGCAGGTCCAGATCGAACTCCACGCCCACCAGGAACATGTAGAGCACGAGCGCCACCTGGCACACCGCAAATAGGATCGGCTTGCTCTCGGCTGGAAACAGCCAGGCGCTGAACTCCGGGAACATCCAGCCCATGAGCGACGGGCCCATCAGCACGCCGGCGATCATCTCGCACACCACCTGCGGCTGGCCCAGCAGGCGCTTGAAGATGATGCCGCAGACCCGACAGACGGCCAGGATGAAGGCCATCTGCAGGAAGAACATTACGGAAAGTTCAAAGGGAGTCATGGGTTAAGGAGGTATCGCTCATTGAATCGGGTCACGGGCAGCGGGAAGCCGCCCGGGATCGGGACGAGCGCCGCAACCCCGGGCCAGTCGCGCGGCCCGGGTAGCTGAGGCTTGAGCATGACCCAGCTCACTTGACCACCCTCAGCGGCGTACTTGCGGGCCACCTTGAGGCGTAGCCAGCGAGAACGAATCCGCGCGGTGGCGCGTGGCCCTTGCCATCTCGAATTTCTGCTTCGGTACGCGGGGTGCGATTGGAATTCAATCATCAGAACCAGCCGGAGATAATCGCGAAGCTCGGCATGGCTGAATGATCGCCAGCGCGCACGGAACACCTGCGGGTGCGGCGTCTGGTTAGTCAAATGCCGGCTCGTGCGGCGCCGCCCGATCATGCCGCCACGCTCGGCATCATGCTCTTGAGCTCGACCTTCGGCGCCGGGCAGAAGCGGGCGAGAAACTCCTCGTGCCGCGGCAGCGGGGCCACGGCGCGGGCGATGTCGGTGCGGGTGCTGCTGATGAATTCCTCAAGCTGTTGGTCGCTCAGCTGGTCGGCCAGGGGGTGGTAGCCCGCGGGTTCGATGCCCTGGCCGAGCAGGACCTGCACCCAGCCGGCCTCGGTAAAGAGCTCGTCGCCTTCACGGAAGAAGCGGCCGTGCTGGCGGAAGAGCTCCATGCGGCTGCGCAGGCCGGGCGGAATCTCCATGCTCCGGCAGCGCTGCCAGAAGGGCGAGTCCGTGCGCTCCACGGCGTGGTAATGCAGGATCAAAAAGTCGCGGATGCGCTCGAACTCCCAGGCGCTCTGGCGGTTGAACTCATCGACTTCCTTCTCGTTCAAGCCAGCCGCGGGCCAGAAGGCCAGCAGGCGCGAGATGCCGCTCTGGATCAAGTGGATGCTGGTGCTTTCCAGCGGCTCCATGAAGCCGGAGGCCAGACCCAGGGCCACCACGTTGCGGTTCCAGAACTTGTTGCGCTTGCCGGTCACGAACTTCAGCGGCCGCGGTTCGGCCAGCTGCTCGCCATCCAGATTGTTGAGCAGGATGGCCGTGGCTTCGTCCTCGCTCATGAACTGGCTGCAGTACACGTGGCCGTTGCCCGTGCGGTGCTGCAGCGGAATGCGCCACTGCCAGCCCGCCGTGCGCGCGGTGCTGCGCGTATAGGGCGTGAGCGGGGCCGCACTCGCGCAGGGCACAGCCACGGCGCGGTCGCAGGGCAGCCAGTGGGTCCAGTCCTCGTAGCCGGTCTTCAGGGTCTGCTCGATCAGGAGACCGCGAAAGCCCGAGCAGTCGATGAACAACTCGCCGTCGATGCGTGTGCCGCTTTCCAGGTGCACGGCGGCAATGTCGCCGTTGGCCGCCTGCTCCACGCGGGCGATCTTGCCTTCGTGCCTGACCACACCGCGCTGCTCGGCATAGCCGCGCAGAAAGCGCGCGTACAGGCCGGCATCGAAATGGAAGGCGTAGTTCAGGCCGGACAAAGGCGACTCCGCCGGCCCGCCGCGCACGAACTTGTTGGCATAGGCCGCCGCGCCGCTGGGGAAAAACGCGGCCGTGTCCGTGAAGCCGTGCTTGAGCGCGTGCTTGAGCCAGTAATGGTGAAAGGAGATCAGCCCCAGACCGCGGCCCATCACCCCAAAGGCATGGATGTAGCGGTGGCCCAGTTGGCGCCAGTTCACGAACTCGATGCCCAGCTTGAAGCTGCCCTGCGTGGCTTTGACGAACTCGTCCTCGTCGATGCCCAGGGTTTCGTTGAACAGGCGGATCATCGGGATGGTGGCTTCGCCCACGCCCACGGTGCCGATCTCGTCGCTTTCCACCAGTGTGATCTGTGTGCCGACAGGCGCCAGACGGGCCAGCGCGGCGGCGCACATCCAGCCGGCGGTGCCGCCGCCCACGATCACAACGCGCTTCAGGGGGGCCTGGGGCGGCGTGCGTTCCTGCTTGTGCTGCATGGCAGCGTCTCCTCGGTCATGCGGGTCGGCGTCTGCGCGCCGAACCCAAAAATGTAGTTCTACTACATGCCCGCGTTCGGCGCGCTTGGTGGGAACGCGCAGTGGGCGCGGCCAGAGGCCGCGGATTGTGACTTCTGCATCCC
This sequence comes from Piscinibacterium candidicorallinum, assembly GCF_047549485.1. Lineage (GTDB taxonomy): Bacteria > Pseudomonadota > Gammaproteobacteria > Burkholderiales > Burkholderiaceae_C > Piscinibacterium > Piscinibacterium candidicorallinum. The sequence goes on from NZ_CP180191.1 coordinate 108,026, forward strand.
GCTGCTAGGCTGGCCGCGCCGGTGCGTGTACCCCGGCCCCTGCGGGAGACGCCCATGACCACCCCCCTCCAGCGCTGGTTGCCCGCGGGCACCGCATTCGATCCGCAGCAGCATGTGTTCTGGGCGGGAAAGGCGCAGGGCCGCAGCCTGGCCGAGGCGCTGCCCGGTGTGCAGGTGCTGCTGCTGGGCGCCCACGCCAGTGCCGCCATCCCCGAGGAACTGCGCGAGTTCATTGCGCCGCAACTCACGGCGCGCCAGCAATTCGACTTTTCGGACGTCAGCACCGCCGCGCTCGCACGCGCCTGGTGCGCCAGAGATGAAGCGGTGCTCTACATCGAGAACCCGATGTCGCGTCTGGTGCTGGACCCCAACCGTGCGGCACCGGCGGACATCGAGCCCGGCCTGCGCGAGGCCTTTGCACGCATCGCGGCCACCCCGGCCGGCAGCCTGCCCAAGCTCGGTGGCGTGGACGCCGTGCGCCCGGTCAGCTTTGCCGGAGCGCCCGTGCTGCGTGCGCCCGACGACGACAGCGGCTGGGCCCGGCTGCTGGCGGCGCTGAACGCCTGTGCCCTATGCGGCCCGCGCTCCTACGCGGCGCAGGTGGACCAGCTGCTCGACGAGATCCTGGCGCAGCGGCCAGCGGGCGATGCCGCGCCGCTGCACGTCATCTCCCTGCACGACACCATGAACACCACCTGCCGTGCGGACGGCGCCATCGTCCAGGCGCGCGCGCCGGCGGACTGCCTGCCGGCGTTGGCCAACATCGGCAACCGCGGTAACCCGGACGGCGAGGCCGAAGGCGACACGCCCGTCACGCTGCCGGCGGTCGCGCTGCGGCGCGTGGCAGCCGCGCTGCGCGAAGCCTTCGGCGTGCAGGCCGAAGCGGTGACATTGAACCGGCCCTACAAGGGTGCGGAGGAAACGCGCCGCCTCGGTCGGCGCCTGCAGGGCCATGCGCGGCGCAACTGGGGCGTGTGGCAGCTCGAACTGCTGCGCGAAGCCCTCCTCGGCCCGGCGGCCACCGCGCATCTGCAGGCACCGGGCACCGATTGGCCACCGACCGACACCGCGCATGTCGAGCAGTTCGCAGTCGCCATGAAGCGCGCCCGGCAGCAGTGGAGCGCTTGGTGAGCGTGCTGCAGATCGGGGTGGTCGAGGCGGTGGCCTTTGCCGCGGCGGTGCTGCTGCTGGGCTACGTGCTGAACCACCTCGTGCGGCCGCTGGGCGAGTTGAACCTGCCCGCGGCCGTTGTGGGCGGGCTGGTCGCGGCAGTGGCGATCCTGATCGTCCAGCGCACGGGCCTGGCGCAGGTGCGCATCGACCTCACGCTGCAGGCGCCGCTGATGAACCTGTTCTTTGCCAGCATCGGCTACGGCGGCTCCTGGGCGCTGCTGCGTTCCTCGGGCCGCGCGGTGCTGATGTTTCTTGCGCTGTGCAGCGGCGTGATCCTGGTGCAGAACAGCGCCGGGCTGCTGGTGGCCTGGGCGACCGGGCAGCATCCGCTGTTTGGTGTGCTGACAGGCTCGGTGGCCCTGGCGGGCGGGCCGGGCACGGCGCTGGCCTTCGGGCAGAGCTTCGAGGCCGCGGGGGTGGTCAACGCTGCCGAGGCCGGCCTGATCGCCGCGGTCTGCGGTGCCGTGCTGGGCGGCGTGCTCTCACCGCCGGCTGCGCGTTGGCTGATCCGCCGCCACGGCCTGCGCGGCTCGGCCGCGACCACCGACGCGGACACACGGACCGCCGCGCCGGAGTCGCCCACCGGCAGCCTGGGCGGCGACGCCACGCGCCACAGCGTGGCGCTGATCCTGATTGTCTGGCTCGGGGCGTATGTGAGCCAGGGCATCGCGGCGCTGGGCTTCACCCTGCCAGGCTACATCGGTGCATTGGTGGTGGGGGTGTTGCTGCGCAATCTGATGGACAACCTTGCACCGCGCACCCTGGAGCCCGGCTGGATGGATGCCATAGGCAGCATGTGCCTGGGCTTGTTTCTCGCGCTGACGATTGCCAGCCTGGACCTGATGCGCGTGGCCGGGGCCGCCCTGCCCCTGCTGGCCAATCTGCTGGTGCAGACCCTGCTGGTCATGGGTCTGGCGCTAACCGTGGTGTTCCGCTTCGGCGGGCGCAACTAAGAGGGCGCGGTGCTGGCCGGCGGCTTCGTGGGCCTGATGCTGGGCACCACAGCCAACGCCCTGGCCACCATGAACGCGTTGACTGAACGCTACGGGCCGGCGCCGCGCGCCTTCATCATCATTCCGCTGGTGGGTGCCTGCTTCATCGATCTGGTGAACGCCAGCCTGATCACCGGTTTTCTGAGTGCGCTGCGCTGAGCACGGCGCAGCGCCGGGTTTCAACGTGCAGCGCCCTACACTCGTGCAGCCTTTCACCGCCCCGCAGGAGCCCCGCCATGTGGATGCTTGTTCTCGGCCTGTTCATCTTCCTCGCCACCCATTCCGTGCGGGTGTTTGCCGAGCCCTGGCGCCAGGGCCTGATCGCGCGCACCGGCGCCAACCAATACAAGGTGGCGTATTCGGTGGTGTCCCTGCTCGGCTTTCTGCTGATCATCTACGGCTACGGCATGGCGCGGCAGGCGCCGATCGTGCTGTATTCGCCGCCCATCTTCACCAAGCACATCGCCGCGCTGCTGACACTCGTGGCCTTCATCCTGCTCACGGCCGCCTATGTGCCGGGCACCAAGCTCAAGGCGGCGGTGAAGCACCCGATGGTGCTGGGCGTGAAGACCTGGGCCTTCGCACACCTGCTGGCCAACGGCACCCTGCATGACGTGCTGCTGTTCGGCAGCTTTCTGGTCTGGGCGGTGCTCAGCTTCCGCGCGGCGCGCAAGCGCGACGCCGCCGATCGCATCAGCTACCCGCCGGGCTCGGCCGTGCGCGATGTGGTGAATGTGATCATCGGCACGGCACTCTGGGCTGGCGTCGCGTTCTGGGCGCATGGCGCGTGGATCGGAGTGCGACCCTTTGGTATGTAGATGTGGCCGAAATTAATAGAAACATGGGCTGGAAAAATCCAGTTTCCGCGTGCCAAATCTAATTCTTGACGGTCTGACTTCTTTGCCAAAGTGTGGCCGAAAATGATCTAACGTGCTTCGGTCTCGGCTGCTGAGACGGCGTTCATCCACTGCGCCAGCACGGCCAGCAGGCGCTCGGGGTTGATCGGCTTGGCGATGAAGTCGTTCATGCCGGCGTCCTCGGCCTGCTCGCGCTCGGCGTCCAGCACCGCGGCGGACAGGGCAATGATCGGTGTAAGCCGCGCGTCGCCGCGCTTGCGCAGCTCGCGCGTGGCCACAAAGCCGTTCATGCGCGGCATGTGCAGGTCCATCAGCACCAGATGCGGGCGCTCGGCGCTGAAGCGGCGCAGCGCGTCCTCGCCATCCACCGCTTCGATCACGTCCATGCCCCAGCCGCGCAGCATCTCGCGCGCAATCAGCCGGTTCACGCTGTTGTCTTCGACCAGCAGCACGCGGCGCCCGGCCAGCAGGTCGGCCGAGGGCACCACCTGAGGCCCGCTGCCGGCTTCGTCGGGCGGCAGCACCAGCGGCAGATCGACCCAGAACACGCTGCCCTGCCCTGGTGTGCTTTCCACACCCACATCGCCGCCCATCGCGTGGGCCAGCTCGCGGCTGATCGCCAGACCCAGGCCGGTGCCGCCGTAGCGCCGTGTGGTGGATTCATCGGCCTGGGAGAAGGGTTCGAACAGGCGCTGCACCGCCGCAGGCTCGATGCCGATTCCGGTGTCTGCCACCTCCAGACGAAGCCGGTCCGCGCCCACCTGCCGCGCGCGCATGCGCACCGCACCGCGCGGCGTGAACTTCATCGCGTTGCTGACAAAGTTGGTGAGGATCTGGCGCACCCGCGTCGGGTCGCCCACCACCCAGCGCGGCAGCAGCGGTTCGATCGACAGCGACAAGGCCAGGCCGCGGTCCTGCGCCGCCAGCTCGAAGTGGGTGTGCACCGCTTCGAGTACATCGGGCAGGTCGTAGCGCACGCGCTCCACGGTGAGCTTGCCGGCCTCGATCTTGGACAGGTCCAGAATGTCGCTGATGATCGATGAGAGCGAATCCGCGCTCTCCACCAGCTGGCGCAGGTACAGGTCGCGCAGGGCCGGGTCCTCGGTCTGCTGTGCAAGGCGCGCCATGCCGACCACGCCATTGAGCGGGGTGCGCAGTTCGTGGCTGGTGTTGGCGAGGAATGCGGTCTTGGCGTTGTTGGCCGCCTCGGCCACCTCACGCGCCTGGGCCATGGCCTGGATGGCGTGCTTTTCCTCGGTCACATCCACGAAGTTCCAGACCGTGCCGCCATGCACCGGGTTGGTCGGATCCACGACACCCGCGCGAATCCGAGCGATGAAGGTGCTGCCGTCGCGGCGCAGGATCTCGCGCTCCAGGTCGACCGTCTGACCTTGTGACAGCAGCGGCCCGACCGCCTGGCCGATCTCGCGGTAAGCCGCCTCGGTGGGCCAGACCACATGGCCCGGCTGACCGATCAGCTCTCCCGGCGGCCAGCCGCACATGCGCTCGAACTCCGGGTTCACGAACTGAAAGGTGCGATCACGTGTGAAGGCGATACCGGTCGAGGCGTTCTTGAGGATCGCGTTCTGCTCCAGGCGGATGCGCTCTGTCTCGGTGACGTCGCGCCCATTGGCGATCAGGTAGCGGGCATCGCCCATCTCGAAGATCTGCACCGCGAGCTGCACAAAGCGCAGCTCGCCAGACTTGGTTCGCAGGCGCATCACGTAGTCGCGGAACTGGCGCGCACGCAGCAGGTTCTGGCGCACGGACTCTGCTTCGTCGGCATCGTCCCAGATTCTGATTTCGTACGGGGTCTTGCCCAGAGCCTCGACCGCCGAGAAGCCCGTAATGCGCTCGAACGCTTCGTTGACGATCACGTACTTGGCGCTCTTCAGGTCCTGCACGGCAACCAGATCGGGCGTGTTCTGGATCACCTTGGAGAGCAGCACCTCGGAGTCGCGTACGCGCCGCGCGGCCTCCTCGGACTCCGTAATGTCCATGTACGCCAGCTGCAATGCAGGGCCGTCGGGCAGCTCGATCTTCACGCTGGTGCCGCGCGCGCGGCGCACCTGCCCGTTAGGGCGCAGTACATCGAACTCGTCGATCGGGTTGACCACGCCAACGGGCGCGGCCATGCCTTGCTGCACGCGCGCCGCCGCCTTGGCCCGCAGCTCCGGGTGAACAAAGCTCATGACGGAGCGGCCCACCAGTGCATCGGGGTCGGAGACACCAAACAAGCTGGCGGTTGCCGGGTTGGCCTCGAGGATCACGCCGGCGCGGTGCACCAGCAGCGCCACGGGCACGGTGGCATTCATCGCCCGCAGGCGCTGCTCCTTGCCTTCCAGCTCGCGCTGGTAGCGGCGCGCCTGGCTCAGGTCTCGGCCGACGCCGATATAGCCCGTGAAGCTGCCTGCCTCGTCGAATTGCGGCAGCCCGGAGATCTGGAACTCGACCTCGCTGCCATCGGGCCGGCGTGCGGGATAGACGAAGTCCCGAAACGGCAGATGCTCATTGAGCGTCGCCCGGTGTGCTGCCCAGAAGGACTCCGAGGCGGGCGTGATCTCCCAGCGGTGCTTGCCCAGCATCCGGCTCAGGGCCACGCCAGTCACGCGCTCGAAGGTTGGCGACATCCAGACCAGCCGATGCTGCACGTCGGTTTCCCATAGCCAGTCGGTGCTGAACTGCAGCAGCTGTTCCAGGCGTTGGCTGAGAAGATTGGACATGATTCCGGCGGGAAAAAAGCGCCGTCGATTCTAGGGGCCGGACGCGTGTGCGGCGCAGCAGTGCGCCTCGTGCCGAACGCTTGGCGGCGTTGTTGCAAAGCCGTCGCATCTGCCATCCAGCTGCCGGCGGTCTGCGCTGGGTCAATGCCGCGGGCTTGCTGTGGGCCTAGGCTCAATGCAGAGCACACACAAGGAGACTGCCATGTCCGCCGCCCTGTCCGAATCGCCTGCCGCCGCCCAGCTGCGCCAGCAACTTCGCGCCCGGCTCTTGCAGGCCAGACGCGCCCATGCATCCACTCTGGGCGCGGATCTGCAGCATGACGACGGCGTGCACCTGCCCAACTACAGCGACACCACGGACGATGACGCCGCGGTGCAGACGCTCAATGACGCCGCACGCGCCCAGGTGCTGCACGAACAGCTCAGCCTTGCGGAGATCGACGCAGCACTCAAGCACCTGGAGCAGCCGGACTTCGACTGCTGCGTGGAGTGCGGCGAACCCATCGGCCAGGCGCGCCTGCTCGCCCAGCCGACGGCGCTGCGTTGCATCGGCTGCCAGTCGGGCGTGGAGTCGCGCAGCGCGCAGCCGAACCCCTGAATCTGAACCCCACTGAACGAGGAGCCCTCAATGACTGTTTCGCACCATCCCCTGCTCGACGAGTTTCCGCAGCTGCGCGAGCAGTTGCATGAACGCAAGCTCGCCGATCGACATGTCGCCCGTCTGGCCGAGGACTACGAGAACCTCGACAAGCGCATCGTCCGTGTGGAGAACGGGATCGAGGCCCTGCCGGACGCCGCGCTTGAGGATCTCAAGAAGCAGCGGCTGCAGCTGAAGGATCAGCTCTACGCCCTGCTGACTGCACCCACGGGCGCCTGAGCGGGCACCCGGCTGCGCGGACCCGCATGCGTTCGCGCTGGCCGCTCGCCTGAACGCGGGGTGCCCGCTGCGCACCCCTACGCGGGCGTGGCCGCTCGGCGTACATTCGACGCCCATCCCATCCCACAACCCTGACCGATGGGCGGAGGTCTCATGAATCAATCAGGTTTGCAGCGCGCGGCATGCGTGCTCGGCGCCCTGCTGTGTCTGGCGGGCTGCGCCGCCCCGGCCATCGAGATGCCGGAACTCAAGATACCCTCGATGCCCTGGCCCAGTTCGCCGGCGCTGCTCGATCCACCTTCGGCGGAGCAGCGCATCGAGATTGCCGGCACCCTGTCGCGCCTGCTCAACGGCAGCACCGTCCAGCTGCCCGACGACACCTTTGCCGCCAGCGCCGAACTCACGGTGCTGCCGCCGGCACAGGGCACGCCGGGCAAATCCGCCACCGCGCGCGATCTCACCAAGCCTGCCAAGTTCCGGCTGCTTTCGCAGCGTGGCAAGTGCCTGATCGAGCAGGTGGAAGGCGGCAAGCGGGAGCCCTTGCCCAACGTGAAGTGCAAGGCTGCGAAGTAGAGCCAGGCATCGCGAACCCGCGCATCGTGTCAGATGCGCGCCAAAGCAAAAGCGGCAGGTCCAGGACCTGCCGCTTTTGTTTTGCAACGCAGTGATCGAGGCGATCAGCGCTTCTTGGGTCGGCCGGTCTTGAGCACGGGCAGCGCCTGCAGCGCGGTCTTGAGCATGTCTTCGCGCAGGTTGTTCAGCGCGTGCAGGCCGGCACGCAGCAATTCGCTTTTCTTGACCGGCCGGCCGAGCTTGATGGCGCGGGCCTTGAGGCGGTCGATCAGCTCGAAGTCCGGCTTGGGCATGGTGAAGCTGTCGCGCACGATCTTCACGCGCTTTTCGATCGCCTGCTCGGCCGAGGCCAGTGCCTTGGCCAGCGCGCCCGGTTGAGCGGCCGGCTTGGCGGCGGCCTTTGCCGCGGGCTTTGCGGCCGGCTTGGACGTCGCCTTCTTGCTCACGGGCTTCGCCGCGGGCTTGGCCTTTGCAGCGGGCTTTGCCGCAACCTTGGCGGCCGGCTTGGCGACGGGCTTCTTCGCAGCGGGTTTGGCCGCGGTCTTGGGTTCGGCCTTTTTCACAGTCTTGGCCGCGGGCTTCTTCTCAGCCGTCTTGTCGTCCTTCTTGAGCGCCGGCTTGGCGATCTTCGTGACAGCCTTCTTGATGCTCTTGGCGGCCTTGACGCTCGCCTCGGCGGTGAGCGCGCTCTTGGCGGCAGGGGCGATGCGCTCGAGCTTGGCACCGAGATCCTTGTCCGCATTGGTTGCGGGTTCGGCGGCGTTGTCGGCGGCAGCGGGTTGGGTATTCATCGCACAGGACTCCTCGTGGAAACAGTAGAAACAATATATATCGTTTCATTCACATTCGGCCTTGGGATTTCCCGACAGTGTCCTCCACGATCGTCATGACCCCGACCTCCGCAAACCCTGACAGATTCACAGCCCGGGCAGGCGCTATAACTCTCGGCGCTGCCGGCACAGGATCGGCTGAATCCAGAACAAGGAACTCCTCCCATGAAGCATCCCAATCGGCCCGGGCTGCGCACACTTGCGCTGCTGCTGGGCTTCTCGCTGGCTGCCGCAGCCCACGCCCAGGTGGATGACGACGGCAACGACAGGAACAAGCCCCTGTGGGAGGCTGGTCTCGTGGGCTTCGGTCTGGGCCAGCCGGCCTATCCCGGCGCGGCCGACAACGTGAGCCGCGCGCTGCTGGTGCCCTGGGGCGTGTATCGCGGCAAGATCTTCCGCGTCGCCGACGGCAATGTGGGTGCGCGCGTGGTGAGCCAGGACAGCGTGAAGTTCGACATCGGCTTTGCCGGTGCGCTGGGTGCTTCAAGCAAGGATGTGGCCATCCGAAGCGGCATGCCGGATCTCGGCTTCCAGTTCGAGTTCGGCCCGCGCACCCGTTTCATCCTTGCACGCCCGGAGCGCGGCGCTGAGCTGCGCCTGGACCTGCCTCTGCGTGCGGTGTTCGAGGCCAAGAGCGGCATCAATCACCGCGGCTATGCCTTCGAGCCGCGGCTGTCCTACGACTTCGACAGCCCGGACGATCAATGGGGCTGGCAAGTCAGCGGCAGTCTGGTCTACGCCGACAAGGAATACGCGCAGTATCTGTACGGCGTGCCGGCGCAGTTTGCGCGGGCGGGTCGGCCGGCCTATCAGGCGCAGTCCGGCTTGGTGACGAGCCGCGTGAGTCTGTCGGGCTGGAAGCGCCTGAACCCGGACTGGAGCGTCTTCGGCTTCGTGCGCTACGACTACACCGGTGGCGCCGCCAACACGGACAGCCCGCTGCACCTGAAAAACGGCGGCACCGCGGCCGGCGTGGGTGTGGCCTGGACGATCGGCCGATCGAGCGAGCGTGTGAACTGAACGCTGAACCCCGGCGCCTGCTGATGGTCAATGCGGGCGTCATCTTCAAGCAGTAAGGTTGCAGCATGCGCCCCGCCTATCTCGCCCGCCCGGACGTGGTCGTACCCCTTTGGGTGCGCCTACGCGTGCCGCTGATCACGCTCTGCCTGCTGGCCTGCATTGCCGCGCTGGCCAGCGCCGTGATCCTGCAGAAGGCCTGGAACCTCTACCCCTGCCCGCTGTGCATCCTACAGCGCTATGCCTTCATCGCCCTGGCAGCGGCCTGCGTGCTGGCGCTGTTCTGGCGCCCGGCCACCTGGCTGGCCGGGCTGGCCGCGCTCTCCGGTCTCGGTGTTGCCGGCTTTCACCTCTATCGGCTTGCTGTGCCGTCCGAGGCCTGCGGCCGCGATGCCGTCGAAGCCTTCGTCAACGGCCTGCCCATGGCGCAATGGGCGCCCTCCTGGTTCGCTGCCACGGGCCTGTGCAGTGACCCGATTCCCCCGGTGCTGGGCATCAGCTTCCCGGGCTGGGCATTCATCCTGTTCCTGTTGTGCGGCGCAGCGCTGGCTGTTGCGGCCAAGGCGCCGCGCGACGAGTGAGCAGCGTGCTGCGCCGCTGAAACAACAGCTCATGGGCGTCAAACTGGCCCGACCACGCGCCGGCACGGGGCTAGGCCCATAATCGGCGGCTTGTTTCACCGCGGATGCCCTCCGCGCCTACCCCTCGTGAGCGACCCTGCCCCGCCACCCTCCGGCACACCACCTGCCGGTGCACCGACCGCGTCGGCGCCACCCGCGCCGACAGCCGCATCGCTGTTCCGTACCGAAGCGATCGACGCTCAGCGCCTGAAGCAGCTGGGTGATGTGCTGCAGGTGCGACCGGTGCCCGCCTGGGTCTTCACTACGCTGGCCGTGGCCGCCGCTGCCGCGCTCGTGACCTTTGTCCTGTGGGGCGAGGTGGCGCGGCGCGAACGCGTGGAAGGCTATGTGGAAGTGGACGCCGGCGCAGCGCGAGTCCTCGTACCCGAGGCCGGTGTGCTCGCCGAGCTGCTGGTCAAGGAAGGTGACAGCGTGCCTGCCGGCGCGCCGTTGGCACGCATCAGCTTCGAGACCACGCGCAAGACCGACGCACAGTCCACTGCCGCCGTTCAGCGGGAAATTGATGAGCGCATCGCCGCCCTGGATCGCGAGGCACAGCAAACGCAGCAGCTTGCGGGCCAGCAGAGCGATCAGCAGCGTCGCCGCATTGCCGATCTGGACACGGAACTGGCGCAGTTCGACACCGAGATCCGCCTTCAGGAGCAGCGTGTGGCCAACGCCGAGGCCCTGGCCAAGCGCTATGCCCAGCTGACCGAGGAGAAGTTCGTCAGCGACATCGTGGCCCAGCAGCGGCGCGACGACGTGATCGACCAGCAGACCAAGCTGGCTGCGCTCAAGCGCCAGCAGCAGGCCACGCGCACGCAGCTGGAGGCGGCGCGTGGCGAGCTGCCCAGCATCGGCACCCGCACCAGCGCGCAGCTGGAGCAGCTGCGCCGCCAGAAGAGCGAGCTGGCGCAGAACCGCATCCAGGAGACCGCGCAGGCCGGGCGCGAGACCGTGTTGCGCGCGCCTTTTGCCGGCGTGGTCAGCAACATTGCCGTGGTGCGTGGCCAGAGCGTGGCGGCAGATCAGCTCGTGGCGCTGCTGCTGCCGCAGGGCGCCGGCCTGCACGCGGAGCTGCTGGTGCCGACGCGCGCCATCGGCTTTGTGCGCCCCGGCGCACAGGTGTTGCTGCGCTATGAGGCCTTTCCCTTCCAGCGCTTCGGTCAGTACGGCGGGCGGGTGGAGCGCATCAGCCGCAGCGTGTGGAGCCAGGGCGACCGCATCGGCCCGCTTGCGGTGCGCGAGCCGGTCTACACCGTGACCGTGCGCCTGAATGATCAGGCCGTGCGCGCCGCCGGCGAGAGCTTTCCCCTCAAGCGCGGCATGCTGGTGCAGGCAGACATCCTGGCCGAGCGCCGCACGATCGCGGAATGGATCTTCGAGCCCGTGCTCACGCTGCGCGAGGCCGTGCGGTGAGCCTGCCATGAGCCTCTTTTCCCGGCGCGTGCCGCTGATCCTGCAGACCGAGGCGCCCGAGTGCGGCATTGCCTGCGTGGCCATGATCGCCAGCTATCACGGCTGGCGCACGGACCTCGCCGCCATGCGCCTGCGTCTGGCGCCTTCGATGAAGGGGGTGACTCTGGCGCACATCCTTGCCATGGCGCGAGGCATGGGCATGAGCGGCCGTGGGCTGAAGACCGAGCCCGAGGGTCTGGCCCAGCTCAAGCTCCCCTGCATCCTGCATTGGGATCTGAATCACTTCGTCGTGCTGGTGGCGGCGGACAGCAAGCGCATCACCGTGCACGACCCGGCCGTGGGCCGCCGTGTGTTGAGCCTGGCCGAAGCCGGCAAGCACTTCACCGGCGTGGCCATGGAGCTCACGCCTACGCCGGAGTTCCAGCGCAAGGACGAGCGCCAGCAGGTGCGCGCCAGCCAGCTGGTGGGCTCGCTGTCCGGCCTGCGTGGCGTGCTGGTGCAGGTGCTGCTGCTCAGCCTCGCATTGGAAGTGCTGAGCCTGGCTGCGCCCTTCTTCCTGCAACTGGCGGTGGACCGTGTGGTGGTCTCACGCGATGCGCAGCTGCTGACCGTGCTTGGCGTCGGCTTTGTAGGCCTCGCGCTGTTTGCCGCCGCCATCACGGGCGTGCGTGCCTGGCTGGGTGCGTATCTGTCCACGCACATGAGCCTGCGCCTGCAGGACGGGCTCTTCGGCAAGCTGCTCTGGCTGCCGATGGTCTGGTTCGAGAAGCGCCACATCGGTGACATCGTGGCGCGCTTTCGCAGCGTGGATGCGATCCAGAAGACCCTGACCGTCACCTTCCTGGAAAGCGTGATGGACGGCGTGATGGTCCTCGTCACGCTGGCGCTTATGGCCTGGTACAGCCTCATGCTCACCGCTGTGGTGCTCGGTGCCACGCTGCTCTACGGCCTGACGCGCTGGCTGCTGTACGCGCCGCTGCGCCGTGCCACCGACGAGAAGCTGCTGCACGAAGGCCGCAGCTCCACGCACTTCATTGAGACCCTGCGCGGCATGATGGCCATCAAGCTCAACCGGCGCGAGCTCGAGCGGCGTGGGGCTTACCAGAACCTGCTGGTGGCGCAGGCCAATGCCGACGCCCAGGTGCAGCGCGTGGCCATCGTGCAGCGCACCGCGCACGCGCTGATCTTCGGGCTGGAGAGCGTGATCGTGGTCTGGCTGGGCGCGAGCATCGTGATCGAGGGCCAGCTCTCGGTGGGCATGCTGTTCGGCTTTCTCGGCTTCAAGCTGCTGTTCATCAACCGCATCATCAATCTCACGGACAAGCTCGTGGAATTCCGCATGTTGGACCTGCATGCCGAGCGGGTGGCCGACATCACTCTCACCGAACCCGAGCCGAGCAGCGGTCTGGCGGTGGGCAATGCACCGCGCAGCTTCGCGATCGAGGCACGCGGTCTGGGCTTTGCCTACGGCGTGGAAGGCCCGGTGTTCCGCGGTGTGGATCTGGATGTACAGCCCGGCGAGATGGTGGCGATCGTCGGTCCCAGCGGTGCGGGCAAGACCACGCTGGTCAAGGTGCTCGTGGGCCTGCTGGATCGCACCGAAGGCAGCCTGAACGTGGGCGGACGCGACCTGCGCGACTGGGATCTGGGCGCCCTGCGCAGCCGCGTGGGCGTGGTAATGCAGGACGACCAGCTCTTCGTCGGCTCGATCGAGGACAACATCAGCTTCTTCGACCCGCACCACGACCCCAAGGCCGTGCGTGCCTGCGCCAAGCTCGCCATGGTGGACGCCGAAGTCGAGGCCATGCCCATGGGCTACAACACCCTGGTGGGTAGCCTCGGCATGGCGCTGTCCGGCGGGCAGAAGCAGCGCATCCTGCTGGCGCGCGCTCTTTACCGCCAGCCCGCCGTGCTGTTTCTCGACGAAACCTTCGACCAACTCGACCTCGCGCTCGAGCAGCGCATCACCACCCAGCTACGCGGCTTGGGCATGGCGATCGTGATCGTCAGCCACCGGCCGGATACCGTGCGCGAGGTCGATCGCATCATCGAACTGAAGCGCTGAGCCCGCGCGCCAGACCGGCTGCAGCCTGCGGGGAACTCCAGCATGGCGCCCGCATCCGAGGGCAGAGATCGGCTCTGGGCGCGGGTTTTCAGGGCAAACGGGCTGAAGAGCCGCGCCAGACAAGCGAGAAGGCTGTCCAGTGGCGCAACGGGGTTCGCGCGGGTAGGCGCGAACTCTTCGCCCGGCGCGAAGCGATGCTTCGCGAAACCCCGGTCTCAGCACCAGACAAGCGAGAAGGCTGTCCAGTGGCGCAACGGGGTTCGCGCTGGCAGGCGGGCTGTCCACCTGCCCGTGCACGGTCTCAGAGCCGGGGATCCAAGCCGCGGCCGTAGCCGCGACGCTCGGGGTTGCGGCGCAGGGTCTCCGCGATCCGGCTGCGCGCCTGATTGAAGCTGCTTTCGCGCGCTGCGGCGCCCAAGAATTCATCCAGATCGCCCACCTCGCGCTGCAGGCGATGGATCAGGCCGATGAAGATGTCCGTCAGCCTGGGGTCGAACTGCGAGCCGCGCAGGCGCTGGATTTCGTCCAGCGCGCGCGCCACCGGCCAGGGTTCCTTGTACGGGCGCTTGTGGGTGAGCGCATCGAACACGTCCGCCAGGGCGGTGACACGCGCTGCAATTGGAATCGCCTCGCCCGAAATGCCCGCCGGGTAGCCACCGCCGGCCCACCATTCATGGTGATGACGCGCAATGTCCTCGGCCACCTGCATGTGCGGAATGTCGCTCTTGGCCAGCAGTTCCGCGCCCACAGTCGTGTGCGTCTCCATGATCTCGCGCTCGGCCGCGTTCAGATGCCCCGGCTTGAGCAGGATGCCATCCGGAATGCCGATCTTGCCGATGTCATGCAGGCGCGCGGCCAGATCGATCGTGAAGCAGGTCTGCTCATCCAGCCCCGCTTCGCGCGCCAGCAGCGCGGCCAGCCGGCCCACGCGATAGGAATGCTCGCCCGTCGAGTCATCGCGCAGTTCGGCGGTGACGGCCAGGCGCTCAAGCTGCTCGATCTGGGCCTTGAGGAGCTTTTGCTGGGCTTGCTGGCCTTCGATGAGGCGCTCGTGGCGGCGGAAGAACCCGGCGGTTGCCCCCCAGTCGCTGTCGCTGTCGGCTTCGACTTTAGCCAAGTGCAGCCGATGGTGGAACAGCGCGTTATCTGCCTGAAGCCGCTGCGTGTGCGCTTTAAGTTCGTTCAAATAGTCGAGTGCACGTTCTGGCTGGCCCGCCGCTTCATAAGCACGCACCATTACCACGAGGGCGTCTCGAAGAGACTGTGGGTTCGGACGGCACTTTTCCAGAGCACCCTCCAGCCTGGATAGTCCGACATCAAGCATGCCGGAGTGAACCTCGAGGAGTCCTTCGGCCATGGATGCTTGTAACTCCGCTCGCTCGAGACCGCTCGCTCTGGCGTAGCCCTTTGCAAGCTCACAGCGCTCTCGAGCGCGCTCCAAGCTCTCAACCTCTGTGAGGAGGCGAACATAGTTGCGTTCTGACAAGACGCGGATGAACAGATTTCCAGGATTGTCGAGAGCCAGGCCGGAGTTGATAGACGCGCGCGCGGCACGCAAGCCGCGAGCCAGGTCCTCGGTATGGATGCACGCTAGAGCAATATTTGCCAGCGCGCCCTCGCGCTCACGCGCCAGAGACGGGTCGGTGCCGGCTAGCTCCAGTGATCGTTCCAGCGATGCGATTGCGTCCGCATAGAGCGCGCTGTAGATGAACGCTAGGCCGATGTTGTTGAGTAAAGCGACTTCTGCCCTTGAGTCACCCAATTGGTTCGCAAGGACTAGCGCGGCGGAGTAGCGCTCCAATGCAAGCGGAGTATTCCCGCACTCTGCGAGCATCCCTCCCTCAAAAGTAAGCGCCTTGCGTTGCATGGGCCGACTCGCCTGCAAGACGGCTGCTGTACCTGCTAGCTCTGCAGGTTCGATGCCGAGCTTGGGCATTCCGAGCAGGTAGTAGATCTGGGCGATGTTCAGTAGCGCGTCAATGGATGCGGCGCTCCTCAACAGTTGATCGTTCGCGCGAAGGACTTCGAGCAGAGCCGCTGCGCGTTGAGGCGAATGCGGATCGAGCTTGCCGAGTTCGATCTGTGTGAGCTTGAGCACGTCCTCGGCCGAAGCCTTCGACGCGTCGAGACCGTCAAAACTTCCCGAACTTGTTGATGACTGATGTGCAAGTTGCATTAGATGGAGTTGTCCCGGCGGAAGCTCATGCAGATAATGGTTGCGCCTACTCCAAATTTCACTACACACACGACGCTGACTCACTGATTCTCGACGCTTCAACGAGAAACTGTTGACGCTTTGGCACGGACGAAATGCGGAGTCGGGCGCCTCTAGCAGCGAGTGCTCGACGGTAGAGGCGACAACCACCTAATGCAACCAAATCGCTGGAGATGGACACATGAACCGCACAAACCTGGCCGCAGACACCTCAATCGTTCAAGAACTCCCTGTTGTTACCCCGGGCGCACTCGATTCGTCGCTTCAGACAAGTGCGGTTACGCAGATCGCCGAGGCGCATCTTCTTTTGGTCGGCGGTGGCACCGGAACGTTGATCCTGTCTTAATTCAACTTTTACCCTTTGAGGATCCATACCATGAACTGCGTGCAGCAAACCCTTCCTTGCACTGGCTTGAGCGAGTCAATGACCGCCGAGCAAGCCGTACCAACTCCGGTTGTGGTTCTCGACGATCAGTTGCTTGTGGTCGTTGGTGGAGGCACTGGCACGTTGATTCTTAGCTGAATAAGTCGCGCATCAAAGACGCAGCACACTGGAGAGAAATCATGCACATACAAGTTGAATTGCAAGTTGAGACACAGCCTCGGCTGCTAAATGTGCCAACTGCCGCGCCCCTTCCGGACAGTGGTTGCTTGGCGAGACCAATTTCTGACTCTTTGCTGTCTCAAGTTGGTGGCGGCACTGGTACGTTGATTCTTTCTTAAGCGATTTGGGTGTATGACCACAGCCCTAGTCCTCTTCTCCGGCGGCCAAGACTCCGCGACCTGTCTTGCCTGGGCGCTGGAGCGCTTCGAGCGGGTGGAGACGGTGGGGTTTGACTACGGGCAGCGGCATCGGGTGGAGCTGGAGGTTCGGCTTCGCTTCCTCGATGCGCTGCGCGCGCGCTTTCCCGGCTGGGGGCGCAAGCTGGGGGAGGACCACCTGATCGACATGGGGGTGCTCGGGCGCATCAGCGAGACCTCGCTGACGCAGGATGTGGCCTTTCGGATGAACGAGTCGGGTCTGCCCAACACCTTTGTGCCGGGGCGCAACCTGCTGTTCTTCACTTTTGCGGCGGCGGTGGCCTACCGGCGCGACCTGAAGGTGCTGGTGGGGGGTATGTGCGAGACGGACTTCTCCGGCTATCCGGACTGCCGCGACGACACGCTCAAGGCACTGCAGGTGGCGCTCAACCTGGGCATGGACAGCCGCTTTGCCGTGGAGACGCCGCTGATGTGGATCGACAAGGCGGCCACCTGGCAGATGGCGCGCGATCTCGGTGGCGCCGCGCTGGTGGACCTGATGATCGAGCACACGCACACCTGCTACCGCGGTGACCGCGAGCACCGCCACCCGTGGGGCTATGGCTGCGGCGAATGCCCCGCCTGTGAGCTGCGCGCGCGCGGCTGGGCGCAATACCAGACGCAACTTCAGGCGCAGCTGGGGAGTTCGGGCGCATTCCAACCGGCTGCCGCGTGACCGGCGGCGCGTTTGTGGCGGTGCAGGCGCACCTTGAGTGCTTGGTGTCGCGATCCAAGCTCAACGGCGGCGCACCAACCGACGCGAAAGCGGGCACGCGTTTGGCGCAGTGCTCCAGCAGCCGACCCGCGCGCGGGATCACTGCGCGAGCCGCGCCATGAGCGCCATCCTTGCCGTCGGCTGGGAAGACGATCTCGCGCTCACGCAGCAGTCCGTCTGGCAGTTGCTGTGTGCGGCCGTGAACGAGGCCGATGACCCGCTGCGCACGCCGGTGCTGGGCACGGTAAACGGGTCTGGCGCGGAGCCGGTGCCCGCCTTGCGCGCCGTGGTGTTGCGCGCCGCCGACAGTGCCACGGGCCATCTCAGCTTCCATACCGATGCGCGTAGCGCCAAGGCGGCTGAGCTTGCGCACAACCCGCAAGCGGCGCTGCTGTTCTATTCACCTGCACTCAAGCTGCAGATCCGCGTGGAAGGCACGGCGAGCCTGCACGTGGGCGATGCGATCGCCCGCCAACAGTTCGAGCGCATTGCCGCCAGCGCGCCGCACACGCTGCTGCCCTACCTGGGCGCGGCGCCCGGCACGCCGCTGGAGGGCCTGCCGCCGGTGCTCAGCCGACGCCGCTGGCAAAGCGCGGAGCTGGAGCCGGCGTGGCCGTGCTTTGCCTGGGGCGTGTTCGTGCCGCGCCGCATCGAGACCCTGCTGCTGGATGCACGCGGCCACCGCCGGGCGCGATTCGACCGTGCGGGGACGCAGTGGTCAGCGCAGTGGATTGCAGCATAAGCGTGGCCGATAACGATTGATATTTGTCGAGAAAAAATCCGGTTTCCGCATGTACAGAGTCAGTTTCCATTGATTCATTGAATTCATGAAGTGTGGCCGAAAATGAAATTCGATCGCGAGAATCAGCTGGCCGCCGGCATCGCCCCAAACATTCGCTCCACAGATCCGCGGCGGCGCATCCTGCGCCACTCACTTGCATCAGGTAGCCGCCGCGACAACCGGTGCGCTCGTGTGCGAGCGCCTGCCTAGAATCCCGTGCTTCACCTTGCAGTGCGTGCCCGCGGCCCCGCCGCAGCCACAGCAGGTGTCCTTCGCAACGGTTCTGCGTGTCCGAAAGCTTCGATCCCAACGTCACCCGGCTGTTTCGCGCCTTTGAATTGCGCGAGCCTGCTCAGCCCGCCGCGCCCGCCGCTCCGGTGCGCCGGGCGGAGCATCCGGTGCTGGACCCCGTCTGGCTCAGCGATCGTCCGTATCCCCTGCCTTTGCCGCGCGCCGTCCTCCTCACGGCCCAGTGGGTCGGCACCTACTGCCCGCCCGACGCCCCCACCGAGCACTGCCTGCAGGCTGCACTCGATGCCACCGCGCCGCGCGAGGACGAGCTCGGCCAGCCGCAGGCGCCGGTGGCGCCGCCGCGCATCCGCTACCGGCGCTTCGGCCGGCGGCCGCTGGCCTCGTTGGGCAGCCTGCTGGAGAGCGCGCTCAATTCACCTGCCTGCGCCCTGCTCACCGCGCCGCTGGTCTGCATGAGCCTGGCCGAGCAGCATCTGGGCGCGCCGCTGGGCACCGCCCCTGGCGAAGACACGCCGAGCCACGACCCCGCCGCGCAGCAGTGGCTGGACTACTGGTCGCCCTTCAGCGCGCTCACGGCCCCCAGCCCGCGCGGCCAGCCCGCGCTGATCACGCGCGAGCAGCTGGCTGCTGCGCAAAGCCAGGCCAGCCTGCTGGACCGCGCCGCCTTCACGCGCCATGTGGCTGCGCTGGTCGCGGTGGCCCGGCGCAGCACCGCGGTGGATGCTGACTCACCCCAGCCCGCTTCGCTGATCGACCAGCCCCTGCCGCCCATGCCGGAGGTTCAGGTCCATACCGAGGCCACCGGCCAGGCGCGCCATGCCGGCTTTGCCGCGCTGGCCCTGGCCATGCAGCGCGTGGCCCAGCAGCAGGACGCTGTCGTCACCCTCGTGGGCACCTCGCTGGGTGGTACGGCCGCCAGCGAGCAGGGCATGGCCCTCGGGCTGGCTGCGCCCAACCTCAAGCTGACGGCGCCGCAGCAGGCCCTGGCGGCGCTCTACACACCGGTGCGCGTCAAGCTCGTCGAGCAAGATGCCCAGGGCCAGACGGTCGAACGCACGCGCGTCGAAGCCCTGCGCGAAGCCATCAGCCTCGCGCTGCAGTGGGCCGGGCTGCCGCTGCCGGACGCACCGGCCGAGGCTGACGCCGCCGGTGGCGACGCCGCGCCGGAATCCACTGCGACAGACAGCGCCAAGCCTCCACCCGCCATCGGCTGCATCTTTCACGACGCTGGCAACGGCGACCCCGAAGGCAACGACGAACCCGGCGGCAGCCAGGCCCACGCCGCACTCGCCCAGGCCGCCACCGAGCTGCATCTGCTCAATGGCGATACCTTCTTTGCGCGCTGCCGCAATCTCGATGATTCAGTACCGTTGCCTGGTGCGGCGGCGCTGCCCCTGAACCTGGCCCTGGCGGCCCGATGGGCGCGGGAGCATGCGCCGCAGTGCGCGCTGGTGGTCGGTTGCCGCGCGCCGGACGCCGTCTTTGCGCTGGTCGTGGCCGGGTGGTCCGGCCCCGAGGGCAGCGTGGCCGAACCCGCGGTTGGTGACTACGCGCCCTGGGAGCATCGGCCCGTGTCGATGGCGGCGTTCGATTCCGCTGCGGCCCAGGCGGTCGAGCCCGGCGCGTAGGCGTCAGGTCGGCGCGGCACCAGCACGCGCACGCCCACAACCGATCCGTCCGCTCAAACCTACCGCAGCCCGCTGCGCCCACGATCCACTGCTGATAAGAACCCCCACATGAAACGCGCCATCCGACTCGGCGACCCCCACAGCCACGGCGGCACCGTCGTGCAGGTGGGTGCCATGCAGACCGACATCATGGGCAAACCCCTGGCCCGCAAGGGCGACAAATGCGTCTGCCCCCTGCCCGGTCACAGCGCCGGCTGCACCATCATCGAAGGCGACCCCGACTGGACCATCGACGGCGTACCGGTTGCGCTCGAGGGCCACAAGACCAGCTGCGGCGCGACGCTGATCTCCACGCTGCCCAACCTCACGCGGGGCTGAGCGTGAGCGGGCGGCAGGATGGACGCTTGACGCGGGCGATCACCGCTCGGCGCGGTGTACGTGCCCTGCCGGCGCTCGCGCTGGCCGCGGCGCTGTCGCCGCTGGCGGCCCAAACGCTGCTCAAACGCCCGCCCGCCGGCGTCGCGGTGGATCAGTCGATGACGCGCAGTCTCATCACGCGGCAGCCGCAGCCCTGTGTGTCGCTGGCGACCGCGGCGGCGGTGATCATCCTGCCGCGGCGCGAGCTGCAGGCCGAGGCGGATGCGCGGCCGGCGAAGATCAACACTGTCGCCGGCCAGGAAGCCGCGCTGCTGGCCAATCGCGCGGCGGGCGTGCTGAAGGCGGCGGGCGTCACGCCGGACGGCTTCGGTTGCGCACCGCTGGACGCGAGTGCAGCGAAGGGTGAAGGCTCGGATGTCCAGACCACGGTGGGGGACTACCTGGAGCGAGGCCGCGCGACAGTGATCCCGGCGGGTCAGACCGTGCCGGTGCGGGCCATCACAGTGCGCTACCTCGGCACGCGCCCGGGGCCGGTGATGGGCCGCGGCGAGATCCAGTTCCTGCTCAAGGCGGGGGCAACCCCGTTCTTCACGCTCACCTGGTGGGCGAGCTGAGCGCCGTGCTTCGTGCAACACAGTTGCATGAGTTGAGCTCAAGACGCCCTAAGTGAGCGGGTGCTATCGGCCTTTCCGCATGTCTGGAGCCGATCTCGCTTGATCTGGATTCATCAATGGGATTGAGCGATCACGACCGATCGTTCATGCGATCGCCCGCGCCAACGCTGCGATGGGCAGCGGCGCCGATGCGCAGACTCACGCCAGCGCGCTGCGTGTCGCACACACCCCGCCCGAGGCTTGCCGCGCCCGCGTGGCGCGGCGTGCACTCTTGTCCGCTCGCGCGGGTCTAGCGCGCTGCCGGTTTGCCCACCGGTGTCTTGAGGTGCGGAAACAGCCGCAGCAGTGCGGCGCGGTCCAGGTGCGGCTCGATCAGGCGGCGGTAGGCGTACTGCACCTGCGCGAACTCGGCGGCGCAGCCCTCGGCGCGGGTCTGGGGCAGGTCCACGCGCCGTGCCGCCTCGCCATGGCGCGCCTCGTCCGAGCCATGCGCGAGGCACACCAAGTTGTAGATGCGCTGCACGGGGGTGCTGTGCGCATCGGCCAGCAGATGGCGCGAGACCGTGGCGGTGGCCGCGGGCTTCAGGCGCTTGAGGTCCTTGGTGCCGGTGTCCACGAGGTAGCTGTAGACCACGCCGGCCAGCAGTCCGGGCGACTGCGGCTCGAACAGGCGCAACATGGCGTAGCTGCCCAGCGCGTCGGCTGCGTCCTCCTCGCGACCGAAGATCGGCACGTCGAAGAGATCGAACAGGGCATGCGCGCCCTCATGCAGGATCACGTCCAGTACCGGGCCGCCCATCGCATCGCGTTCGCTGACCCAGTCGGGCCGGTCAGCGCGGCGCGCATTCGTGAAGATGTCAGCCAGATACTCGTAGCAGAGCAGGATCTCGCCCTCGTCGTACCAGGCGTTGCTGTCGCCGTCGCAGCCGCCCGTGCGCAAGGTCAGCGGTCTAGGCAGTCTGAAGGCGACAAAGAACTTCCGCGCCTGCTCCAGCACCTGGGCGCGCACCAGGGCGGAGTGCAGATCGGCATGCGCGGGGTTCTGCGGCGGGTCGTAGTGCACATGGACGGGTTGCCGCGCGAGCTTGCCCGCCGGCTTGGCCGCCAGCACCGGACCACTCGCGCCCGCCTGCGCTGCAGCCATGCCGCTCAGCAGCAGGGCGGCCATGAGCATCAGACGCAGGATGGGGCGCGGGAGCAAGGCGTGCATGGGCAGGCTGTGAAGCGCCGCGCGACCGGATGCGCGCGGCGCCTTGACTTTAGCGAGCGCTCGGCCCTGCAGACAGCAAGCGACTGCTAGGAGCGCGCTGACGCTTCGCCCGGGCGCGCTGCGCCGCCAGTGACTTCAGGCGGCCTTCTTCCAGGCTGCGGCGTGGTCCCGCGCGAACTGCGCGACGCTGATTGGCTTGCGGCCCAGCAGTGTTTCCACGTCCGGCGAGATGCCGGCGGCGTAGCCGGCCGCGACGATCCGGTTCAGGGAGTCAAACAGGTTCACCATCCATGCCGGCATGCCCATGCCGTTCATGGCGGCCACTGCGTCCTCGAAGCGGACCGGCTGGTACTTCACCGGGTGGCCGGCTGCGGCGCCAATCACGTCCAGCGCCTGCTGCGTAGTGAGCGACTCCCCGCCTGTGAGGGTGTAGGCGCGGCCGGCGTGCGGCGCGGGGTCGAGCAGGATCGTGGCGGCCACGGCGGCGATGTCGCGTGCGTCGATCAGGCTTTGCGCCTCACCTCCATTCGCGCCCTGGGCGGCGTAGACCGTGCCGCTTTGCACCTGGCCAGCCATGAAGCTGGCGAAGTTCTGCATGAAGCCCGCCGGGCGGATGAAGGTGCTGGGGATGCCGGTGGCGGTGATCACGGCGTCGATCTCGCCTTGCAGGCGCGGCAAGGCGAAGGGGCTTGCCGGGTCTGCGCCCGCGCCGGATGAGCGGACGATGTGCTTCACGCCGGCGGCCTTGGCAGCAGCTGCGGCGTTCTTTGCGAGCTGCAGCTTGTTCTCCACCAGCGGGAAGAGCAGGAACAGGGTGTCAACACCGCGGAAGGCTTCCGTCAGCGCGGCCACGTCTTCATAGCTGGCCACGCGGGTGCCGGGGGTTGCAGCGCCTTTGCTGCGCAGCACTTCGAAGTTGGCGCCTGCTTCGCTCAGAAGCTTGACCAGTGTTGAACCAATGGTGCCGGATGCGCCAGTGACGAGGATGCGATTGCTCATGATGTTTACCTTTCAAGTCCGAGGTTGAGGAGGAGCGGCAGGGCCGATGGACTGCACTCTAGGCGCCGCAATATGAAAGAAACAGTGCATGAAAATTGATTGATTAACAAGATTGGGTTGTAAATTGACCGAGCGTCCTGCCGGGACCCTGCTTGGAGCACGGCTCATGTCCTTCCCTGCGTTCACCCCCGCCCTGCCCGATCTGGATCAGCTGCGCGGCCTGCGCGCCTTCGTGGCCGCAGCGCAGAGCCTTTCCTTCACCCGCGCCGCGGTGGAGCTGGACGTGAGCCCCCAGGCGGTGTCCGGTGCGGTGGCGCGGCTCGAAGGCATCCTCGGCGTGCGCCTGTTCAACCGCAGCACGCGCAGCATGGCGCTCACGGATGAAGGCGCGCGCTTCTACCCGCAGGCGGCCGACGCCCTGGCCCGCCTGCGCGACGCCGTGCACAGCGCCGCAGCCGGCGACGAGCCAGCCGGGCTGGTGCGCATCAGCGTGGCCGGCGGCTTTGCGCGTCGCTACGTGCTGCCCGAGCTGCCGGGATTGCGCGCCGCGCTGCCGAAGGTGCTGCTGGAGCTCGCGCTGGATGACCGGCGCGTGGATATGGTGCGCGAGGGCTTCGACATCGTCATTCGGGGCGGCGTGCTCGGCGACGCCAGCGTGGTCTCGCGGCCGATCTGCGCGCTGTCTACCGTGCTCGTGGCCAGCCCGGACTACCTCGCGAGCCGCGGTGCACCGAGGCTGCCGCAGGATCTGCTGACACACGACCTGATCAGCCTGCGCTTTTTATCCGGCCTGATGAATGAGTGGCGCTTCGAGCGAGCAGGTCAGGTCGAGCAGCTAGAGCCGCGCGGTGTGCTTACGCTGTCCGATCCCTACGCCGTGAGCGAGGCCGCAGCGCTCGGCCTGGGCATCGGCTCGGTAGCCGTACACCACGCCCTGCCCCTGCTGCGCGCTGGTCAACTGAAGGTGGTGCTGCTGGACAGCTACCAGCCCATGCGGCGCGAGATGGCGCTGCAGTACCCGCACCGCGAGCATCTTGCACCGCGCGTGAAGGCGGTGGTGGCGTACCTGCTGGAGCGCTTTGAAGTGAATGCGGATCTGCATCTGGGAGCGGCAGACCTGCGTGTGTTTGAAGCCTGAGCGCGTGCTGCCAGCGAGGCAGGATCCGCGCTGGCGCCGCGAAGGGTCAACGCCGGGGGTCTGCGTCCGCAGTGTCGAAAAGCGCCATGCGCTCGCGTCGCCGATCGCCGTCTGGATCCACCAGCACGGGCTGCGTCGCAATCCGAGCCACATAGTCTGCCGGCAGCCCGTGTTCGCGTGCGCCCGCCAGTACGTAGGCGTGATACCAGTCGTACACCGGCAGGCGCGCGTCGATGTCGGTGGCCCAGTAGGTCCAGGCCAGCACGGTGCCGTGCTCAGTCATCACCGGCACCTGCTTTTCCTCGTAGCCATGGCCGAGGGCTTCGGCTTCGTCGAGATGCGGCTTGTCGTCCCAATGGATGTGCCAGAGTACGCCCCAGGCCCAGTCTTCATCGCGGCCGGTGAGGAGCAGATCGCACTTGCCCGATCCGTCGCTCGTGCCGCGCTTGTGCCAGGCCAGCTGGTGTCCGCGCACCTGCCCGATGCCCGCCGCGCGCGCCGAGGGGGTGCGCGCCTGCAGGCGCGCGCTCAGCATGTTGGAGCCGTAGGCGAAGTAGAGGTAATGACTGTGGGGCGGGGCGATCACGGTGGCGCGGCAACTGGCAAGGGGAACCAGCGTACCGCGCCACCGCGGCGCTCAAATCAAAGGAAGGGGTGCGTCACCTGGCACAGGCGCCCGCTGCAGTTCGTCGGCCGCACGAAGATCGCGCTGACCACCGCCGGCGAGGTGATGCCGTCCGGGAAGAAGGCGATGTCCGAGAGGAACAGATAGCCGCTGGCTGCGTTGGCGTTGGCCGTGCTGATGAAGCTCGCCGTCGTCCGGGCCTGCGCGCTGGCGGAGTAGTCAAAGCGCGAGGACTGCGTCGTGTCGCGGACATAGATGTTGCGGAACGCACGGGCGCCTTCGCCGCTGAACACCCAGGTGCCGTCGAAGCGGAACCCGGTCTGCCCCTGGGCGACCGCCTGGCTCACGAAGCTGGCGACGCTGCCCGGCGTTTCCGGCAGTGCGGCGTATTCGTAGCGGGCGCTGCTGCGGTTGTCCTTCAGGTAGATGGCAGCCTGGGTGTCGCTGAACAGCCAGTCCACCACGAACCAGAAGCCGCGTGCGCCCTGGGCGTTGTTCTGATTCAGAAAGCCGGCCACGGTGCCTTGTGCCGGGCGCAGCTCCACGCTGTAGGTGGTGTCCGCGGCGGTATCCCGCATGTAGAGCGTGCCGAAGGTGTAGATGCCGGAGAACAGGAAGCCGCGCGCACCCTGCGCCGCAACCTGACTCGCGAACGCCGTGCTCGTGGTGGGTGTGGCCAGCAGTTCGTAGGTGTAGCTGGTGTTGCGGTCGCGCGCGTAGATGTGCGCGTACTCACCGCTGAAGGGCGTGGGCGTTGCCCCGAAGACCATCTGCCCGAAGAACGCAAAGCCGCGTGCACCCTGCGCATTGGCCTGCTGGACAAGGAACGCGCCGTCGTTGCCGTAGGCCTGTGCCTCGAAGACCGCGCCGCTCACGGGCGGTGTGCCACCGCCTCCCGGTGATGCCACGAAGGTGGCAGTCACGCTGCGCGCCTCGTTCATGGTCAGGGTGCAGGTGAGCTGGCTGCCTGTGCAGGCGCCGCTCCAGGACTGCAGGATCTGGCCCATGGCCGGCGTGGCGGTGAGCTGCACGGGCGTGTTTGCCGCATAGGGCTCGGTACAGTCGCTGCCGCAGTCGATCCCTGCGGGCGCGGAGCGCACAGCGCCGGACCCGATGACGGCGACGGTCAGTACAAAGCTCGCGGGCGGTGCCGGGACGAAGACGGCGCTGACATTGCGCGCCTCACTCATCATCACGGTGCAGGTGCTCGTACTGCCGCTGCACGCGCCGCCCCAAGCCTGGAACAGTTGCCCGGCGGCAGGCGTGGCGGTCAGCGTCACCTGTGTGCCCGCGTTGAAGTTGGCATTGCAACTGCTGCCGCAATTGATCCCCGCGGGCTGGGAGCCGACGCTGCCGATACCCGTCACCGCGACGGTCAAGGTCTGTGGGGCCGGTGCAGTTGGTGGTGATGCCGGCGGCGACGTGGGCGGTGAAGCGGGTGCACTGCTGCCGCTGCCACCGCAGGCGAGCAGTGCCGACGTGGCGAGCAGCGCAAGTGCAATGCGCAGAGTATGGGTGCGAACAGAAGCAGTCATGTGCGATGAGGCAGTGGGCGGACCCGCGCGCGGGCCGGGGGGGCGAGAACGGCGCGCAGTCTGGCAGGCTGACCCGGCCCCGGAGCGCGACCCGCCCTTTGGTACATCGCTGCTTGGGGTGAGTCGGCCGGGCTGTGCCGCCTGAACCGGGCCCGTGAGTCAGTGCAGCTACCCAGAACGCGTGATGCACGGCTGCAGATCGGACGCCCTTGACGGTCAGACGGCGCGGCCCGGAGCATGGCCGTTGCGCAGCCAGCGAAAATCGCGCATCAACTTCACTGTCGGCCGCGCCATAAGCATGCCGACCCCACGCCCCGATGAACGTGCTTCTGGTTGATGACCACCCCCTGTTCGGTTTCGGTCTGGTGCATGCACTGCAGGCGGCCGATGCGTCGATCCGCGCCAGCGTGGTGGCCTCGCCCGCCGAGGCGCTTGAGCGTCTTGGCGCGGACGCAGACATCGACCTGGTGCTGGTCGACTACCGGCTGCAGACCGACAACGGCTTGAACCTGCTGCGCCAGATCGGCACGCAGTTCCCCTGGGTGGCGCGGGTGCTGATCTCCGGCATGGACACGCCCGAGCTGCTGCAGGCGGCGCGGGCCGCCGGCGCGAGCGGGTTCTTGAGCAAGCGTCTGGCCGTCGATGAGCTGCTGGCCGCACTGCGCCGCGTGGAGGCCGGCCAAGCGGTGTTCGACGCGCAGCCGTCGTTGCCCGCGCAGGCGGCCGAAGGGGCTGCACCCGATCCCGGCACGCGGATGACGCTGCGCCAGCGCGAGGTGCTGCAACTGATCGCCCAGGGTCAGTCCAATCGCCAGATCGCGCAGGGCCTGGCGATCTCGGAACGCACGGTCAAGCTGCACGTGACCGCATTGCTTGAGTTGTTCGAGGCAGGCAATCGCACGCATCTGCTGGTGCAGGCCCAGGCCGCGGGCGCCGTGCAGTGAATCCGTCGGTGCAGGGCGCAGGCGCGGCCGCTGCGCGCGCGGGTCTGCAAGCTCGTCTGCGGCACGCCATGGCGGTGGGTGATCCCCGGCGCTTGATGGTGCTTGCCCGCAACGGCATTCCTTCATCCATCACGGTGACGCTGGTGGCCCTGGCCCTGGCGGCGCTGCACTGGAAGAACGGCCAGCAGGTCTGGATTGCGGCCTGGATGCTGGGCTTCGTCGCCGTGCGACTGGTGGTGGTCGCGGTATGTCTCAAGTACCAGCGCGAAGCGCGCGAATCCACCGAAATGGCCAGTCACTGGGTGCGCACTGTCATCTGGCTGGGCTTTGCGCAGGGCCTCGCCTGGGGGCTTGGGGGCTTCGTGCTCGTGGAGCCAGGCAACATCGTCAATGAGGCGCTGCTCCACGTGACGGTGGCGACGATTGCGCTGAGCGTGGTGCCCACCCTGGCGCATTTCTATCCCGCACTCGTGGCCTACATCCTCCCGGTCTTTCTGGGGCTTGCAGCGCGCAACCTCTGGGTAGGCGACGCGCACCACGCCGCCCTCGCGGGGCTGGTTCTGATCGCAGGTACCTACGGCCTCGCGGCGGGCTGGGCCTATGCACGCATCCATGCAGAGAACCGGGCGCAGCGCGAGGAAAACCAGCGTCTGATCGAAGCCCTAAGTATCGAGAACGAGGCCACGCGCAGCGCACAGCAGCGTGCGGAGGCGGCTCAGCATGCGCAGGGTCGGCTGTTCGCGGCCGCCAACCACGACCTGCGCCAACCGCTGCACGCCATCGGCCTCATGGCCCAGAGCCTGCGTGCGGCCACGCCCGCACAAGCCGCCGAACTGGGTGCGCGGATCTCGGATTGCGTCGATGACATGGACCGGCTCGTCGAGGAGCTGCTGGATCTCGCGCGCGCCGAATCAACCCGGACCCACCTGAACCCCGCCACCGTGGATGTTCAGGCCCTCGCCGCCGAACTGATCGGCATCTACGGTTCGGTGGCCCAGGCGAAACGCCTGCAGCTGTTCAGCAGCGTGCAGCCGCTTGTACTGAATACCGATCGTGCCCTGCTTCGGCGCATCCTCGTCAACCTGCTGAGCAATGCCATCCGCTACACGCCGCGCGGAGAAGTTGAACTGGGTGCGCAGCAAGACGCCGCGGAGATCAGGGTCTTCGTGCGCGATACGGGCATCGGCATCGCCCCCGAAGAGCATGCGCGCGTCTTTGATGCCTTCTATCAGGTACCCGGCGTCGCGCGGGGCGGGCAGTCCGGCTTCGGCCTGGGGCTGGCCACCGTGCGCCGCTTCGCACACAGCCTTGGCGGCCGGATCACGCTGACATCAAGCCCCGGTCAAGGCAGCACATTCAGCCTGCACTTGCCCCGTGGTGCGCTTGAGCCGCTGCAATCCGGTGAGGCCGCCGTGCCGGCGCCTGATGCGCTGCGTGGCTTGCGCGTCCTGCTGGTCGATGACGATCCGCGCGCCCTGGCGGCCATGCAGTCCCTGCTTGCCGATTGGGGCTGCGAGGTCCGCGCTTGTGCCGGCATTGCGCAGGCCCTGGATGCCGCCGCGCAGGGTCTTGCGCCACAGCTGCTCGTCACGGATGTCTATCTGGATGTGGATCACCCGGACCAGACGGGCTTCGTGCTTCTGGAGCGCCTCCGGGCGCTGTACGGGCAGCTGCCTGCGGTGCTCATCAGTGGTGAGTCCGATGCCGATGTGCTCGCACAGGCTCGCGCATCCGGCCTGGCTTTGCTGCGCAAGCCGGTCAGGCCGATTCAGCTGCGGGCCACGCTCAGCCATCTGCTTGCCTGAGCGGGCGCCCATCGGCGCCTGCACCGGGCCGGCCACAGTGCGCGAGCGGCTAGCCTGAAGGACTGTCCTTTTTGCATTCGCGCTGCGAACATCGCCGCGCTCCACGCCGCCATGTCTGGCCCGACTCCTCCCCAGCCTTCTGCCGCGCACGCTCACTGGCAAGGTCCGCTCTGGACCCTGGCACTGCTGCTGGCCGGGCTGTCGACCATCGGTCCGTTCTCGGTCGACACCTATCTGCCTGCGTTCGAGGCCATGGAGAAGAGCCTGCCAGCCAGCCCGCTGCAGCTGCAGCAGACGCTATCGGCCTACCTGTTCGGCTTTGCCTTCATGCAGCTGTTTCATGGCGCGCTGGCGGATGCCTTCGGGCGCCGGCCGGTGGTGCTCTGGGGGCTGGCGGTCTTCACGCTCGCCTCGCTGGGCTGCACGCTCACGCGCGAGGTGAACCTGCTGATTGCCCTGCGCGCGGTGCAGGGCATGAGCGCCGGGGCCGGCATGGTGCTGGCGCGGGTGATCATCCGGGACCTGTTCGACCCCGTGGCCGCACAGAAGATGATGGCCAAGGTCACGCTGTTCTTCGGCGTGGCGCCCGCCATCGCGCCGATGATTGGTGGCGCGATCATCAGCGTGGCCAGCTGGCCGTGGATCTTCGCCTTTCTCACTGCGGTGGGCGCGGTGCTCTGGACCGTGATTTGGCGCCAGCTGCCCGAGACCCTGGCCGTGCCCAACCGCCAGCCCTTCAATCTGCGCAACCTCATGCACGGCTATCGCGAGGTCGGCGCGGATGCGCGCTTCCTGCTGTTGGCGCTCACATCGTCCGTGCCCTTCAACGGCATGTTCATCTACATCCTGAGCTCGCCCACCTTCCTGGGCAGGCACCTCGGGCTGGCGCCCACGCAGTTCTTCTGGCTGTTCTGCGTCACCATCGGCGGCATCATGGCCGGCGCGGCGCTGTCCGGCCGCCTGGCCGGGCGCATCACGCCACGCAAGCAGGTGGCCCTGGGCTACGCGCTCATGGGCGCGATGGCGGCCATCAATGTGGCCGCCAACGCGCTGGCCCCGGCGGCCCTGCCCTGGGCGCTGCTGCCGGCAGGCCTGATCGCGCTGGGCTGGGCCATGGCCATGCCCGCAGTCACACTGCTGGTGCTGGACACCTTTCCCACACGGCGCGGCATGGCCTCCAGCCTGCAGGGCGCCATGGGCGGCGCGCTCAACGGCATCACCGCCGGCGTCATCGCGCCGATCGCCATGGTCAGCCCACTGGGTCTGGCCACCGCCTCAGCGCTGATGATTGCCACCGGCTGGGTGGCCTGGTGGCTGGTGCGGGCGCGGGTGCAGCTGGCCTGAGCTGCACCGCGCATCTCGTGGCTACCGGGTGATCGACGCAGTCTGGTCCTTGGCAACAACCGGCCCGCCCAGTGCCTTGTAGACGGCCACCACCGAGGTGGCTGCCGCCGTCTGCGACTGGGCCAGACGGTCGCGTGCGCTGAGCAGTTCGCGCTCGGCGTCCAGCACGGCGAAGAAGTCGGACACTCCGACCTCGAAGCGGGCCCGTGCGATGTCGGCCGCCTTCTGTGCTGCAACCGCTGCGCGCATGAGCGCGTCGGCCTGCTGCTGGCTGCGGCTGTAGGCAGCCAAGGCGCCTTCGGTTTCCTCCAGCGCCGTGAGCACCGTGCGTTCGTAGCCGACGATGGCGGCCTCGTTGCGCGCACCTGCAGCCGCGATCTGTGCCTTCACGCGGCCGAAGTCCAGAATGCTCCACAGGATCTGCGCGCTGAGGTTGTAGGCAAAGGCGGCGGAGTCGCCCAGATCACCCACGCGGCCGGCGTTCACGCCCAGCGTGCCGCCCAGGGTGATGCGCGGCAGCAGGGCGCTGCGAGCCACACCCACGCGGGCCGCGGCGGCCTCGGCCTGTGCAAATGCGGCGGCCACGTCCGGTCGGCGGGTGAGCAAGGCTTCGGGCGAGCCGATCGACTTGAGATCGAGCGCGCGCATGCCAGGCAGCGGCTTCTGCTCGGCCAGGGTCAGATCCAGGGCGGTCGGCGTCTGGCCGGTCAGCACGGCAATGCGGTAGCGCGTGCGGATCAGCGCGGCATCCAGCGCCGGCACGCTGGCCTCGGTGCTGGCCACCAACGCCCGGGCGCGCTCGGTGTCAAAGGCCGTGCCGCGTCCTGCCGACTGGCGCGCTTCCACGATCTTGAGCGCAGCACGCTGGGTGTCGAGAGCCGCGCGGGCGACGCGAAGCTGCTCCTGCAGACCGCGCAGCTCGAAGTAGTTGCGCGCCACTTCTGCGGCGATGGACAGCTGGGTGGACCGCAGACCGGCTTCCCCGGCGCGCACCGTGGCGGCGGCGGCGCGGCGATCGTCGCGCACCCGGCCGAACAGGTCGAGCTCGTAGCTCACATCAAAGCCGGCGCTGTAGACCTCATTGGTCTGCGCCTGGCCGTTCGTGTCGCGATTGCGCACCCGCGCCGCGCCTGCCGAGATACCCACTTGGGGAAACAGTTGCGCGTCGGCAAAGCCGGCCAGTGCGCGGGCTTCGCGCAGGTTGGCTGTGGCGATGCGGATGTCGGCACTGGCCTGCAGGGCGCGGGCCACCAGATTGTCGAGGTCGGCATCGTCGAAGCCATGCCAGAACTGCGCGGCGGGCGCGTCGCTGCGCATGCCCTCGGCGCGGTTGGTGAACTGCTCGGCCAGGGTGGGCTTGTAGGGCTCGAAGCGCGGTGCCGTGGAGCAGGCGCTCATGAGCGCAGCGGCGCAGGCCGCAGCCATCAGGGTGCGTTTCATTCTGCGCCCTCCTTCTTCGCTGCGGGCGTATCCGCACCGGGGTGGTAGGGATGTGCGGCCGCGTCCACGGCGGCACGGACTTCGGCGGCATGGGCGCGGCGCTTCTCGGTGCTCTTGCGCAGCAGCGCATAGAACACGGGGGTGAGGAAGATGCCGAAGAGTGTCACACCCACCATGCCCGAGAACACCGCAATGCCCATCGCACGGCGCATCTCGCTGCCGGCGCCAGAGCCGAAGATCAGCGGCAACACGCCCGCACAGAAGGCGATCGAGGTCATCAGGATCGGGCGCAGTCGCAGTCGGCAGGCCTCGATGATGGCCTCGGACAGTGCGCGGCCCTGCTCCTCCAGCTCCTTGGCGAACTCGACGATCAGGATCGCGTTCTTGCAGGCCAGACCCACCAGCACCACCAGCGCCACCTGAGTGAAGATGTTCAGGTCCCCCGGCTGCATGAAGGGTGGGAAGTGCGAGACCCAGACCCCGAACAGGGCGGACAGCACGCCCATGGGCACGATCAGGATGATCGCCAGTGGCAGGCTCCAGCTTTCGTACTGCGCCGCCAGCACCAGAATGACGAGGATCACCGACAGCGCCAGCACCGCCGCCAGCGTGGGAATCTTGATGTCGGTGCCGGGGATGGCCACGGCGCGCGTCAGGCGGTCCTGGTAGGACAGGTCGGTCCACTCGTAGGTCATGCCGCGCGGCAGGCCCTTGAGCAGGCGCTCGATCTCGGCCTCGGCCTGCCCGCTGGAGAAGCCCGGGTTCGGTGCGCCGTTGATGTCGGCCGAAGGAAAGCCGTTGTAGCGGGTCACACGTGTGGGGCCGAAGGTCGGCTCGACCTGCATGAGCGCACCCAGGGGCACCATCTCGCCGCGTTCATTGCGGGTCTTGAGCTGGGTGATGTCCTCGGCCGTGGCGCGGTAGGGCGCATCGGCCTGCACGATCACCTGATAGGTCTTGCCAAAGCGCGTGAAGTCATTCACGTACAGCGAGCCCAGATTGATCTGCAGGGTGTTGTAGATATCCTGCAGGGGCACGCCCATCTGCTTGGCGCGCGTGCGGTCCACGTTGGCGAAGAGCTGCGGCACGTTGATGTCGTAGGTCGAGAAGGGCGTGCCGATCGCGCTCTTGGGATTGCCGTAGATCTGGCCCAGCGTGCCCCAGACCGAGCCATACAGCGCCTGTTCGCCCTGGCCGGTGCGGTCTTGCACCTCGATCTTGAAGCCGCCGGCATTGCCCAGTCCGTCCACGGGCGGGGGTGGCACCACAAACATACGCGCGCCTTGGATTTGCTGGATGGCGCCATTGACCTGCCCGAGGATGGCGTTCTTGCTCTTGTCGGGCGTCTTGCGCTTCTCGAAGTCCTCGAGGCCGAAGAACACGATGCCCTCGTTCGGTGCGGCCGAGAAGCCCGCAATCGACAGGCCGGGAAAGGCCACGCTGTCCACGATGCCCGGCACCTTGAGCGCAATGTCGCTCATCTCGCGGATCACCTTCTCGGTGCGGTCCAGGCTGGCGCCCGCCGGCAGCTGCGCAATACCGATCAGGTACTGCTTGTCGGGCGCCGGCACGAAGCCCGACGGCACCCGCGTGAACAGCAGCATCGTCAGGCCGATCAGCACGGCATAGATGATCATCGCCAGACTCTTGCGCGACAGGATGCCCACCACGCCGCGGCCGTAGCGATCGCTCTCCCGGCGGAAGAAGCGGTTGAACCACGCAAAGAAGCGGCCGAAGAGCTTGTCCATGCCGCGCGTGAGCGCGTCCTTCGGCGCATCGTGCGGGCGCAGCAGGATGGCCGACAGCGCGGGCGAGAGCGTGAGCGAGTTGAAGGCCGAGATCACGGTGGAGATGGCGATCGTTGCGGCGAACTGCTTGTAGAACTGGCCTGACAGGCCGGGCACCAGCGTCAGGGGCACGAACACGGCGCACAGCACCAGCGCAATCGCGATGATTGGCCCGCTCACTTCCTGCATGGCCTTCACGGTGGCGTCATGCGGGGTGAGGCCGTTCTCGATGTTGCGCTCCACGTTTTCGACCACGACGATCGCGTCATCCACCACGATGCCGATGGCGAGCACTAGCCCGAAGAGCGTGAGCGTGTTGATCGAGAAGCCGAGCAGCAGCAGCACCGCGAAGGTGCCGACGATCGAGACCGGCACCGCCAGCAGCGGGATGATCGATGCGCGCCAGGTCTGCAGGAAGATGATCACCACCAGCACGACCAGCAGTACGGCCTCGATCAGGGTCTGTACCACCTTCTCGATCGAGGTCTGCACAAAGCGCGTCGGGTCATAGACCACGCTGTAGTCCACCCCGGGCGGGAAGTTGGGCTTCAGGCGCTCCATGGTGGCGCGCACGTTGTCCGAGATCGCCAGCGCATTGCTGCCCGGTGCCTGGAACACCGCAATGGCCGCCGCCTCCTTGTTGTTCAGCAGGCTGCGCAGCGCATAGGTGTTGGCGCTCATCTCCACCCGACCCACGTCCTTGAGCTTGACCAGGGCACCGGTCGAGGTGTCGGTGCGGATGATGATGTTGGCGAACTCTTCTTCGGTGGCCAGCCGCCCCTGCGTGTTGATCGCGAGCTGGAAGTCGGTGCCGTTTGGCGCCGGCGGAGCACCCACCACACCGGCGGCCACCTGCGCATTCTGTTCGCGGATGGCGCCCACCACGTCGGCCGCGGTGAGGTTGCGCGCCGCCAGTTTGGCCGGATCGAGCCAGACGCGCATGGCGTAATCGCCCGCGCCGAAGCTCAGCACGCTGCCCATGCCCGGGATGCGCAGCAGCTCGTCACGGACCTGCAGCGTGCCGTAGTTGCGCAGATAGAGCGCATCACGCGAGTTGTCCGGGCTGACCAGATGGACCACCATGGTCAGGTTGGGCGAGGCCTTCTCGGTCGTCACCCCGATCTGCCGGACGATCTCGGGCAGGCGGGGCAGCGCGCGGTTGATGCGGTTCTGCACCGCGGTTTCGGCAGCCTCGGGGTTGGTGCCGATCTTGAAGGTTGCCGTCAGGGTCATGCCGCCGTCGGAGGTGGCCTGGCTGGAGAAATACAGCAGGTTTTCCAGGCCGTTGATCTGCTCCTCGAGCGGCGCAGCGACGGTCTCGGCGATCACGCGCGGGTTGGCGCCCGGAAACTGCGCGCGCACCACGATGTTGGGCGGTGCCACTTCGGGATACTCGGACACCGGCAGACGGAAGATCGCCAGCGAGCCGATCAGGAAGATGAAGATCGACAGCACCGCGGCAAAGCGCGGCCGGTCGATGAAAAAGCGTGAGATGTCCATGGTGCGGCCGCCTTACTTCTTCTCGCCGGCCGGTGCGGTCTGCTTCTCGTCTTTCTTCTCGTCCTTCTTGGCGTCCTTGCCGTCGCCGGCGCCTGCACCGGGAGGGCCGCCGTGCTGCGGCGGCGGGAAGATCGGCATGCCCTTGTCATCCACCTTCAGCACCTGCGGGGTGACCGGTGCGCCGGGGAAGGCGCGTTGCAGGCCGTCCACGATGATGGTTTCGCCAGCCTTCACGCCCGTGACCACGCGCATGCCGTCGATCAGCACGCCCGGCTTCACTTCGCGCGGCGCCACGATGTTGTTGGCGCCCACCACCATCACGACCTTGCGGGTCTGGTCGGTGCTGATGGCCGATTCGGGCACCAGCGTGGCGGTGTAGCTGCCGCTGCCGACGAGCTTGATGCGTGCGAACAGGCCGGGTGTGAACAGACCCTCCTTGT
The DNA here is from genome assembly GCF_047549485.1 of Piscinibacterium candidicorallinum. Lineage (GTDB taxonomy): Bacteria > Pseudomonadota > Gammaproteobacteria > Burkholderiales > Burkholderiaceae_C > Piscinibacterium > Piscinibacterium candidicorallinum. The sequence continues at coordinate 143,323 of NZ_CP180191.1, forward strand.
TGTCAAACACCGCCCGCCCGCGGATCGACCCGGTGGCGGGATTCAGGCGGTTGTCGACGAAGTCCATGGCGCCCTTGTGCGGGTAGCCCTCCTCGTTGGACAGACCCATGAACACGGGGTTGGCGGCGTCGCGCGAGGATGCACGCGAGCCCTCGCGGCTGGCGCGGGCGTACTTCAGGTACGTCGCTTCGCTGGCATCGAACCAGGCATAGACCTTGTCCTGGGAGACGATGGTCGTGAGCACTGGCTCGCTCACGCCGACCAGGTTGCCGGCGGTCACACTGGTGCGCGAGATCCGTCCGGAAATCGGTGCCGTGATGCGCGAGTACTCGAGGTTGAGCCGCGCACTAACGAGTGCCGCATTGGCTGCCGCGATGCCGGCCTCATTGCTGCGCACACTGGCCTTGAGCTGGTCGATCTCCTGGGCGCTGATGGCATTCAGGCTGACCAGCTTCTCGGCACGTGCCAGTTCGCTGCGCGAGAGTTCGAACTGTGTCCTTGCAGTCGCGAGCTGTGCTTCCGCACGTGCGACTTCGGCCGCAAAGGGTCGTGGATCAATGGTGTAGAGAACATCGCCCTTGCCGACCCGCTGGCCCTCGCGGAAGTGGACCTGCTGCAGCGTGCCGGCGACCCGGGAGCGCACCTCGACGGATTCTGTCGCCTCAAGGCGCGCGGTGAATTCGTCGAATTCCTGCACGGTGCGCTGCGTGACGGGCGCGACCGACACCGACGGCGGGCCGTTGGGGCCACCCTGACCGCCACCGCCCTGGCCACAACCGGCCAGCAGGCTGAGCGCCAAAACACTGGAGAAGACGAAACGGCCGGCGGCAGAAGAACCACCGGACTGCAAGTGAGCAGCTTGCATGATGAGGAATCCGATCGAGGAGGTGGGCAGGGAGCTTGCGCACCCGACAGCCATGTGGCGTCTTTATTAGTGGTGCTGCTTAAGGGAATACGCGCAAGTGATCGCGTTGTAGCGTGCTCTGCGGCACTGCACAACCCAATTGCTGCGGCCTGCTGACGACGCTGTGTCAGGAGCTCTGCGTTCTCCGGTGCAGTTAGCTCCCGGTTAAAAACGCTCGGAATCGGCCGGAAATCAACGAGAACAGAGCATCTGCCCCATCGCGCTCCCTGTGCGGGGTCGACGCAAATGCTCGGCGCGTTTGCATTGATTTCGGCCAGGCTTGCTCGGGGGCAGGGTGGCTGCGGGGGCGCGCGTGCCTGATGGAAGCCCGTACGGCCTGTAGGGACTTGATGTAGCGACTCTGCGTCATGTGCCGCCGCAGGCAGCTCGCGCGGTGGTGTGGGCGGGTGCGCGTGTCAGCAGCCTGATGACCAGTGCGCGGATTGCCTTGCCAGCAGCCTGCCCGCTTGCGGCGGGGCGCCAGGCGGCTGCTCGCGGTGCCTAGCCGAGCTTCTTCTTCAGCAGCTCGTTGACCAGCGCGGGATTCGCTTTGCCCTTGGTTGCCTTCATGGCCTGGCCGACCAGCGCATTGAAGGCCTTGTCCTTGCCAGCGCGGAATTCATCGACAGACTTTTGGTTGGCAGCCAGGACCTCGTCAAGGATCGCTTCGATGGCGCCGGTGTCGGACATCTGACGGAGGCCGAGGCGGTCGATCGCCTCATCGACCAGCGTTTGAGCGTCGCCTTCGGTGCGCGGCCCCGACACCCAGAGATCTTCAAAGACCTGCTTGGCACCGGAATTCGACAGGGTGCCGTCGGTGATGCGTCTGATCAGTGAGCCCAGGACGGACGGGTCGACGGGCAGTTGGGCGTCATCAAAGCTGCGGTCTTCCGCATTCAGGCGACGGCTGACTTCGCCCATGATCCAGTTCGCGGCAAGCTTTGGTTGGCCCGAACGTTCGCGCACGACCTCGAAATACCGCGCAGCGCCGCGGCTCTGGGTCATCAGCGCCGCGTCATACGCGGGCAACCCGTACTCCGTCTGGTACCGCGCCTTGAGCTGAGCCGGCAGCTCGGGCATCGCCGCACGCGTGCGTTCGATCCAGTCTGCGTCGATCGTCAGCGGCGGCAGGTCGGGGTCAGGGAAGTAGCGGTAGTCGTGCGCGTCTTCCTTGGTGCGCATGACGCGGGTTTCGCCGCGGTCGGGGTCGAAGAGCACGGTGGCCTGCTGGATCTTGCCGCCGTCTTCGATGATGCGGATCTGTTCGCGCACCTCGTAGTTGATGGCTTCTTCCAGAAAGCGGAAACTGTTCAGGTTCTTGATCTCGCGACGCGTGCCCAGCGGCGTACCGGGGCGGCGCACGCTGACGTTGGCGTCGCAGCGGAAACTGCCTTCCTGCATGTTGCCGTCGCAGATGCCCAACCACACCACCAGCCCATGCAAAGCCTTGGCATACGCCACAGCCTCCTTGGCATTGGCGATGTCGGGTTCACTGACGATCTCGAGCAGCGGTGTGCCGGCACGGTTCAGGTCGATGCCTGAAAAGGCGCCCATGCCTTCATGCACGCTCTTGCCGGCGTCTTCTTCCAGGTGTGCGCGCGTGAGGCGAATGGTTTTCTCGCTGCCGTCCTCCAGCAGGATGATGATGCCGCCGCCCGAGACCACCGGCACCTCGTACTGGCTGATCTGGTAGGCCTTCGGCAGGTCCGGGTAGAAGTAGTTCTTGCGTTCGAACTGGCTCACGGCAGCCACCTGCCCGCCGACAGCGAGGCCGAACTGGATCGCGCGTTGCACGGCGCCCCTGTTCATCACCGGCAGCACGCCGGGCAGGGCCATGTCCACCGCATTGGCCTGAGTATTGGGCGCAGCGCCGAACTGCGTGGACGATCCGCTGAAGATCTTCGAGGTGGTCGAGAGCTGTACGTGCGTCTCGATGCCGATCACAACTTCCCAGGTCATGGTGTGTCTCGTGTGGATGCGTGGTGCGGGCCGGTGCGCGCTGAAAGGCGTGCGGGCCTAGCGATCGTTCTTGGCGCAAGCGCCGCTCTTGGGGTCGAACATGACCGGCCAGGCGCGGTCGTAGACATTGCCCGTGCAGTAGCGCTGGCAGTTGGCGTGCGCCAGCGTGATGCGGCGCGGGTCCGACCAGATCATCAGCTTGCATGCACCGCCGTCTACGGGCTGCAGCTCGATCGACGGGCGCGTCTTGGTCTGGCGGAACTGCGCCAGACTGAAGCTGCAACTGCCTTTGTTGCCGACCCAGAGCTTCCAATCCAGTGCCTGAACTTCGCCACCCCGCACCTGCAAAGTGGCCTGCTCACGAAAGCCGTCGTCTTCCTTCTGGCTGCATTGGCCATCCAGGGTGATGCCGCCGCGCGGCGTGGGCACCGGCCCCGGCTTGGTGACGGGCGCAGGCGGCGGTGTGGACTGCGCGCTCGGCCCGGGCACATCCGGGGGCATGGGTGAGCGCAGCAGGCTGCAGCCGGCCAGCACGGCCACCATGCAGCACAGCGTCAGGCCCGTTCGCAGCCGGCGGCCCGCAGAACGGCGTTCAGGGACGTTGGAAGGCATGAGCCACTCCCAGCAGCCGCGCTTCGTCGAAGTAGTTGCCGATCATGTGCAGGCCCACGGGCCGGCCGCTGTCGGCACCGAGACTGGCGGGCACGCTCATGGCCGGCAGCCCGGCCAACGACACGCCGAGGGTGAAGATGTCGGCCAGATAGTTGGCTACGGGGTCGTCAGCCTTCTCGCCCAGGTTCCAGGCGGTGGTCGGCGCCACGGGGCCAACGATCACATCGCACTGCGCAAAAGCACTCTGGAAGTCCTGCGCGAGCAGGCGGCGCAGCTTCTGGGCCTGCTTGTAGTAGGCGTCGTAGTAGCCCGCGGACAGCACATAGGTGCCCACCAGAATCCGGCGCTTCACCTCGGCACCGAAGCCCTCGGCTCGGCTGCGCTCATAGAGGTCCTGAAGGTCCCTGGGGTTCTCGCAGCGGTGACCGTAGCGCACGCCATCAAAGCGGGAGAGGTTGCTCGAGGCCTCCGCTGGGGCAATCACGTAATAGGCGTGAATCGCCAGTCGCGTGCGCGGCAGGGCGATCGGCACGCGTGCGGCGCCGAGGCCTTCCAGGCACCGGATGGCGGCGTCAATGGCGTCACGCACTTCGCGGGCAACACCTTCACCCATGAATTCGGCTGGCACGCCGATGCGCAGACCCGCCAGTGGAGCGCCTGCTGTGGCACCGTCGACCGGTGCCGCGAGCAGGCGGGTGAAGTCCTCCGCCGGGCGCTTGATACTGGTGGCATCGCGCTCATCGAAGCCGGCCATGGCATTGAGCAGCAGGGCGCAGTCCTCGGCGGTCTGCGCCATCGGGCCACCCTGGTCCAGCGAGGAGGCAAAGGCGATCATCCCGTAGCGGGACACCCGGCCGTAGGTGGGCTTGATGCCGGTAATGCCGCAGAAGCTGGCGGGTTGGCGGATCGAGCCGCCAGTGTCCGTGCCGGTGGCCGCGGGCACGATGCCGGCCGCCACGGCCGCCGCGCTGCCGCTGGTGGAGCCGCCAGGCACGGCGCGCTCGTCGCGCGGATTCAGGGTCGGGCCGAAGGCGGAGTTCTCGCCCGAGGAACCCATCGCGAACTCGTCGCAGTTGGTCTTGCCCACGGTCACCATGCCGGCGGCGGCCAGCCGCTCGACCACCGTGGCATCGAAGGGCGAGACGTAGTTCGCCAGCATCCTGCTGCCGGCGGTGCTCTTGAAGCCGCGGGTGACGAAGATGTCCTTGTGCGCGATCGGCACACCAGTCAGCGGGCCTGCGGTCCCGGCGGCACGGGCAGCGTCGGCAGCGCGGGCCTGGGCCAGGGTGAGCTCGGGCTGCACGTCCAGAAAGGCATTCAGGTGCCGCTTGGCCTCGATGGCGGCCAGAGCCTCCTGCGCCAGCTCCACGGCGCTGGCCTGCTTGCTGGCCAGCAGGGCGGCGGTCTGCGCCACCGTGCGTGCGTTCGTCGGCGCGCTCATTCAATCACCTTGGGCACGAGGAACATGCCCTCACGCTGGGCGGGGGCGTTGGCCATCAACGCCTCGCGCGCGGCTTCGCCCGCCTCGCCGATCGGCTCGGTCACCGCGTCTTCGCGCAGGCGCAGGGCAATCGCGCCCTCGAAGGCGGTGGGGTGCGCCAGCGGGGCGACGCCCTCGGTGTCCTCGGCCTGCATCTCGTCGATCAGCTGGAGGATGGCGTTGAGCTTGTCGCGGGTGGCGTCCAGTTCGGCGGGCGAAACGCCCAGCCGGGCCAGGCGGGCAATGCGCTGGATGTCGGCGTCGGAGAGTTGCATCGTGGGCCTTGGTCCCCGAGCCGCCTCTGGGGCCGGGGTTGTAAACAAGTGTTTGGGCGGCCGCGTGCCGCCGGGGACCCCGTGCGCCGCGAAAAGCGGCTGCGGGCGGTCGGTCGAGCCCCGCCTCCAAAGCCCGCAAGACAGACGTAAATGCCTGATTTGGCGCAGGTTTGTCGGGGTTCGCTAGGTTAACATCGCGCTCTGGTTGAAAGACCGCCCGCGAGCCTTGGTGCGCCGGGCGGTTTTGCCATTGAACACACCCCTTTTCGACGCGCTGCGCCAGACTTGCGGGTTTGCAGCCGTCGCGGCCGACTGGGCCGCCACCCACACACGATCAGAGATCACCGAATGTTCGGATTCTTCCGCAGCTACCTGTCCACCGACATCGCCATCGACCTCGGTACCGCCAACACGCTCATCTACGTCAAGGGCAAGGGCATCGTCCTGAATGAGCCCTCCGTGGTGGCCATCCGCCAGGAAGGCGGCCCGCACTCCAAGCAGGTCATACAGGCTGTGGGCCACGAGGCCAAGCAGATGCTGGGCAAGGTGCCCGGCAACATCGAGGCCATCCGCCCGATGAAGGACGGCGTGATCGCCAACTTCACGGTCACCGAACAGATGATCAAGCAGTTCATCAAGATGGTGCACCCGGGCAGTCTGTTCGCGCCCAATCCGCGCATCATCATTTGTGTGCCCTGCGGTTCGACTCAGGTCGAGCGCCGCGCCATCAAGGAAGCAGCCCTGGGTGCCGGCGCGAGTCAGGTGTATCTGATTGAGGAGCCGATGGCCGCGGCCATCGGCGCCGGCCTGCCGGTCTCGGAAGCCACCGGCAGCATGGTGGTGGACATCGGCGGCGGCACGACCGAGGTGGCCGTGATCTCGCTGGGCGGCATGGTCTACAAAGGCAGCGTGCGCACCGGCGGTGACAAGTTCGACGAAGCGATCATCAACTACATCCGCCGCAACTACGGCATGCTGATCGGCGAACCCACCGCCGAAATGGTCAAGAAGACGATCGGCAGCGCCTTCCCGGGCAGCGAGGTCAAGGAAATCGAGGTCAAGGGCCGCAACCTCTCCGAAGGCATCCCGCGCAGCTTCACGGTCTCGTCCAACGAGATCCTCGAAGCCCTGACCGACCCGCTCAACCAGATCGTCTCGGCCGTGAAAAACGCGCTGGAGCAGACCCCGCCCGAGCTGGGTGCCGACATCACCGAGAAGGGCATCATGCTCACCGGCGGCGGCGCCCTGCTGCGCGATCTGGATCGCCTGCTGGTGGAGGAAACCGGCCTGCCTGTGGTGGTGGCCGAAGACCCCTTGACCTGCGTGGTGCGCGGCTGCGGCGTGGCCCTGGAGCGAATTGACAAGCTGGGGTCGATCTTTGCAAATGAGTAGGGGTCTTGGCGTAGTTCGATCTGGCGCTTCGCGCCGCTGATTGACAGGTCAAGACCAGAACGTACTAGGGGTTTGGGCTGGCCCCCTCGTGCTCCCCCAGCCGGGCTAGCGTGCCGATCCAGTCCAGAGCCCTGCACCCCAAAGCGCATCTGCGCCCGACATGCAACACACTCCGCCGCCGTTCTTCAAGCAAGGCCCATCGGCCAATGCGCGGCTGCTGTTCTTCGCGGTGTTTGCACTCTCGCTCATCGTCATGGACTACCGCTTCGGTCTGCTGAAGTGGGCGCGCTGGGCCACGGCCACGGCGCTGTACCCGGTGCAGCAGGTCATGCTTCTGCCGCGGGAACTGACTCGTGGCGGCTGGGGCTACCTGAGTGACCAGCAGCGCCTGCTTGAAGAGAATCGCGCGCTCAAGAAGCAGTCGATCCAGCAGACCGCGAGCGCCGAGCGCGTGCAACAGCTGCAGGCTGAGGTCGAGCAGCTGCGCCACCTGATCGGCCTGCGCGAAACCCAGCGCCCCGGCGGCGTGATTGCCGAGGTGCTGTATGAAGCTCGGGACCCGTTTGTGCACCGGCTGGTGCTGGATCGTGGCTCGGCGCACGGCATGACCATCGGCATGCCCGTGCTGGACGACGTAGGTGTGGTTGGCCAGATCACGCGCGTCTTCCCGATGACAAGCGAGGTGACTCTGATCACCGACAAGGAGCAAGCCATCCCGGTGCAAGTTGCTCGCAACGGCCTGAGAGCGATCGTGTTCGGGTCGGCAGGCGGGCGTGACACCGCGTCGCTGGAGATCCGCTTCCTGCCCGGAAACGCCGACGTACAGGAGAACGACGTGCTGCTGACCTCCGGTCTGGACGGCACCTATCCCCCAGGGCTGCCCGTGGCCAAGGTGGTGCGCGTGGATCGCACTGGCGTCACCGGCTTTGCACGCATTCTCTGCACGCCGCTGGCAGGCGTGTACCGGCACCGCTTCTTGATGGTGCTGCAGCACAAGAATGGCCTGCCGCCGCCCCCGCCGCCCGTTGAGGCAGAGGTTCCGACCAAGGCTGGCCGCAAGCTCGCACCCGCCGGGCCCGGCCGAAGCGAAGAGTCCAAGAGTGGAGCCACGCAATGATCACGCCGCGCCAGTCCCCGACCCGGCCCACGCGCATCCTGCTGCCCGTGCAGCCCTGGTTCATTGCGATCACGCTCGCCCTGGCCTTCCTGCTCAACCTGCTGCCCTGGGGGCGTTGGGTGGCTGTGCCGGATTTCGTCGCACTGGTGCTGGTGTTCTGGAACATTCACCACCCGCGACGCGTGGGCATCGGTGTGGCCTTCCTGCTGGGCATCGCCATGGATGTACACGAGGCTGCCGTGCTCGGGCAGCACGCCCTGGCTTACGCGCTGCTGTCCTACGGTGCAATCAGCCTGCACAGGCGCGTCCTGTGGTTCACGGTGGGTACGCAGGCTCTGCACATGCTGCCGCTGTTTCTCGTGGCGCAGCTCGTGAGCCTGCTGGTTCGCATGGCCGTAGGCGACCCCTTCCCTGGCGTGCTGTACTTCCTTGAGTCGCTCTCCCAGGCGCTGCTCTGGCCGATCGCCACCGCGCTGCTGCTGGCGCCGCAGCGCCGGGCGATCGACAAGGACGAAACCCGGCCGATCTAGCGATGTCCAAGCGAGGTCATTCAACACCGTGGTCATCGAATGACTGAGATCCGCAACGCCGAACGCGAGCTGCGCGAGTTCCGCCTGCGCCTCCTGGTGGCAGCAGGCTTCGTGCTCACGCTGTTCGGCTTGGTACTGGCGCGCTATGTCTGGCTGCAGGTGATCCAGCACGACCGCTTCTCCACGGATGCCGAGCGCAACCGGATCAGCGTGCTGCCTATTCCGCCCAACCGCGGGCTGATCGTTGACCGCAAGGGCGTTGTGCTGGCGCGCAACTACTCAGGCTACACACTGGAGATCACACCGGCCAAGGTCAAGGATGTGGAAGCCACCATCGACGCCCTGGCCGAGGTCGTGGAGATCACGCCGCGCGACCGGCGCCGCTTCAAGAAGCTGCGCGAGGATTCCAAGCGCTTTGAGTCGCTACCCATCCGTACGCGTCTCACGGACGAGGAGGTAGCACGCTTTGTCACCAATCGCTTCCGCTTCCCCGGCGTGGAGCTGCAGGCGCGGCTGTTCCGCCAGTACCCGCTGGGCGAGACGGCAAGCCATGTGATCGGCTACATCGGCCGAATCAGCCAGAAGGATGCCGAGCGGCTGGAACAGGAAGATCTCGACGAGGCCTACCGCGGCATTGAGCATATTGGTAAGGAAGGCCTGGAGCGCTTCTACGAGCGAGAGCTGGTGGGCACGCCAGGCAGCGAGGAAGTTGAAGTGACCGCCGCCGGCCGCGCGGTCCGCACGCTGGCACGCAGCGCCGGTACGCCGGGCAAAAACCTGATCCTGTCGGTCGACATCAGCCTGCAGCAGCGCATCGAAGGCTGGTTCGGCGATCGGCGCGGCGCCCTCGTGGCCATCGAACCCAAGACTGGCGACGTGCTGGCCTTCGTCTCCAAGCCGACCTTCGACCCCAACCTGTTCGTCGAGGGCATCGATGCTGATACGTGGAAGGAGCTGAACGAGAATATCGACAAGCCCCTGATCAATCGGCCGCTCACCGGCTTGTATCCACCGGGGTCCACCTACAAGCCCTTCATGGCCCTTGCGGCGCTGGAAGGCGGATATCGCACGCCGGAGAAGCTGTACTCCGATCCCGGCTTCTACATGTTCGGCAACCACATGTTCCGCGACAGCAAGCCCGGTGGCTGGGGCGCGGTGGATCTGGTGAAGTCGATCGCGGTGTCCAGCGATGTCTACTACTACATCCTCGCCAATGACATGGGTGTGGATGCCATCCATGACTTCATGAAGCCCTGGGGCTTCGGTCAGCTCACCGGCATCGATCTGCAGGGTGAGCGCCGCGGCATCCTGCCTTCGAAGGACTGGAAGCAGCGCGCCTTCCGCAAGCCCGAGCAGAAGCGCTGGATCCCCGGCGAGACCATCTCGCTGGGCATCGGTCAGGGCTACAACACCTTCACAATCCTCCAGCTGGCCCATGCCACGGCCACGCTGGCCAACGGCGGCGTCGTCATGAAGCCGCATCTCGTCAAGGCGGTTGAAGATCCCAAGACCGGCCAGCGTACGCCCACGGTACCCAAGGAGAGTTATCGCATCCCGGTCAAGCCCGAGAACATCGAGCTGGTGAAGCGCGGCATGCTGGCCGTGAATGAAAGCGGCACCGGCGCGCGCGTCTTTGCCGGCGCGCAATACAACGCCGCCGGCAAGACCGGTACGGTGCAGCTCTTCACCATCAAGCAGGGCGAAAAGTATGTGGCCAGCCGGGTGGCTGAGCGCCTGCGCGATCACTCTCTGTATATCGCCTTTGCCCCGGCCGAGGACCCGAAGATCGCCCTGGCGGTGATCGTGGAGAACGGCGGCTTCGGTGCCGCGAGTGCTGCACCGATTGCGCGCAAGGTCTTCGACTATTACTTGCTGGGCAAGTTGCCCGAGGGCGAGAAACCTGACGCCTACATGCAGACCGTGAACGTGGATTCCGAACTGTTTGAAGGCCGGGAGTCCAACCCTTTCGAGCAGAAGATCCCCGAAGACAACCCTGATCGCCCGACGGAATTGCCGCGCACTCTGCCACCCGCAGTCCCAGAGGGCGTGCCGCAACCCGGAGACAAGCTTCCTGCACCTGCGCCGCCCCCCACCGACGGCAAGACCCCGCCAGCCGCACCGCTGCGCCAGTCCGCCACCGCGCCAGCACCCCGCCAGCGCAGCCCCCGCACCCGGAGACCGGCATGACCACGCTCGCAGGCCCGCCACTCTGGCAGCGCATCAAGCCGCACCTAGCCGTGTTCGATCTGCCGATGCTGCTGATCCTGTTCCTGCTGTCTTGTGCAGGGTTGCTGGTGATGTGGTCCGCAGCCTTCGACTTTCCCGGGCGCTTCGTGGACCACTTCCGAAACTACATGATCATGCTGGGCGTCATGTTCGTGATGGCGAACATCAGCCCCCAGATCCTGTTGCGCGTGGCTGTGCCGCTCTATGTGGTGGGGGTGGTTTTGCTGATTGGCGTGGAGGCCTTCGGCATCATCCGCAAGGGCGCGCAGCGCTGGCTGAACGTTGGCGTGACCGTGATCCAGCCCAGCGAGCTCATGAAGATCGCCTTGCCCTTGATGATGGCCTGGTACTTCAACAAATATGAGTCGATGCTCAAGTTCAAGGACTTCATCGTCGCCGGCATCATTCTGCTGATTCCCTTCGCGCTGATTCTCAAGCAGCCGGATCTAGGCACGGGTCTGCTCATTCTATCGAGCGGCTTGTTCGTGCTCTTTTTCGCGGGCTTTCCCTGGCGCATCATCATTCCCCTCACGGTGGCGGCCGTGATCGGGCTGGTGACCATCGTGGTGATGGAAGACAAGCTCTGTGCCCCGGACCTCGACTGGCGCATCCTGCACGAATACCAGAAGAACCGGGTATGCACCCTGCTCGACCCCTTCAATGACCCGTTGGGCAAGGGTTTCCATACCATTCAGGCGATGATCGCCATCGGCTCGGGCGGCATCATCGGCAAGGGCTACATGCAGGGTACGCAAACCCACCTGGAGTTCATTCCGGAGCGCACGTCTGACTTCATCCTCGCGGTGTACTCGGAGGAGTTCGGCCTGATCGGCGTGCTGCTTCTGATCGCCTGCTACATCGCGCTGATCTTTCGCGGGCTGTCGATCGCTGCGGCGGCCCCAACCGCCTTCATGCGTCTGCTGGCCGGGGCGATGAGCATGATCTTCTTTGTCTATGCGTTCGTGAACATGGGCATGGTCGGCGGCATTCTGCCTGTCGTGGGGGTGCCCCTGCCTTTCCTTAGCTACGGCGGCACGGCGCTGCTCACGCTGGGTGTGGCTTGCGGCATTCTGATGAGCATCGCACGGCAGAAGGGGCTCGTGCAGCGATAGCCTTCTTGTGCGGCGGGCTGGCCGCCTGGGCGCGCTTGAGGTCAACTAGGGTGGCTTGCGCGCGTGGTGTGCGCAGCACTTTGCTCAGTCCACTTGGCCGCTCAACCTGACACTCTGTTCGCAGCGCCGTCGTTCAATTCTGCGTGGCGAGCGCTCTCGCATCTGCCGCACTGCGGCTATGCCCCGCTGCACGTGGATCTTGCGCTGCTGCGCGACACCCTTGGCTTTGCACGTCGCGTGCAGCAGCGAGCCGGATCGGTCTCACGAGCCATTCTGGTGGGCCGTCCGCAGGCCCTGCTCATGTCGGCCGATGCGCTGGAGACCGTGCTGGCCGACACCAGCGGGCGAGTCTCTGCAGCGGGAGGCTGGGCGCCCTTCCTGGGCGAACTGTTCCCGCGCGGTCTGATCATGCGCGATGGCGAGGATCACCGCCTGCATCGCCGACGCATGCTGCCCGCCTTGCGCCGCGATGCGCTGGACCAGCATCTGGCACGCATGGCGCCGCGGGTGGACGCAGCGGTCGATGGCTGGGTGCAGGCCGGCCAGCTAGACCTGCATGATGCATTCCGCCGCCTGACGCTTGATCTTGCCAGTGATGTGTTCCTAGGCGTACGCGAGACTGCAGACGTCGAGGCTGCACATCACGACTTTGTGCAGCTGGTCGACGCATCCGCAGCCATCCTGCGGCTGCCTGAGCCCTGGCGCCGCCACACCCGTTATGGCCGCGGGCTGGCGGCCCGCGCGCGTCTGTCGGCCTTTCTGCGCTCGCGCATCGCCGCGCGGCGTGACGATCCCGGGGGCGACCTGTTCTCCCAGCTGTGCGTGCTGCGCGACGAGGACGGTCTGGCCTTCGACGACGAGGAGATCATTGACCACATGATCTTCCTGTGGATGGCGGCGCACGACACCACGCGCAGCGCGCTGACCACCGCCACCCGTGCCCTTGCGCTCGACGAAGCCTGGCAGGAGCGCCTGCGCGACGAGCTCGGCGCGGGTGACGCCGCGCGTGCCCTGCCCGATCTCGATGCGCTCAATCGTCTGCAGGCGCTGGGCTGGAGCATCAAGGAGGCCCTGCGCCTGTTTCCGCCGATTCCAACGCTCGCGCGTCAGCTGCGTGCGGACATGGAGGTGGACGGCCAGCATTTGCCCGCGGGTACGGTGGTGACCCTGTTTCTACTGGCCGTGCAGCGCGATCCGCGCTGGTGGGCGGAGCCGGATCGCTTCGATCCCGAGCGCTTCTCGCCCGAACGGGCAGATGCACAGCGCCATCGCTACGCCTGGGTGCCCTTCGGCGGTGGCGCCCACATGTGTCTGGGCCAGCACTTCGCGCAGATGCAAGCGCGTCTGGTCCTGCGCAGCCTGCTGGTGCGCAGCCGCTGGCAGCTGCCTGCCGACCAGGTCAAGGCGCGCATGGCCTTTGCGCCGATTGCGCATCCACCCGCCGGCCTGCGCGTGCAGCTGCGATCGCGCTGAGGGCTTTACGCCCTCTGGAAATCACCAGTGGGCCGTGCGTCGGGGCGCAACAACAATGCGGGCATGGCTCTCCTGCACTCGCGCCTGCGCGCCTTGTTGGCGGCCCTGCTGATCGTGGCAGGTTTGTCCGGCTGTTCGGCCCTGCGCGAGGGCTACAACAACCTCGATACGCTCGCCATGTGGTGGGTCAGTCGCATGGTGAGCCTGGACGACGCGCAGAAGGCCCAGCTGCGCGGCGGCATGCAGCGTTTGATCACCTGGCACCGCCGCAATGAGCTGCAGGAGTGGTCGGCAATGATCGCGGAGGCGCGCCGGGCCACGAGCGATGCCCTGTCCGAGGACGAGCTGCGTGCGCTGGATACCCGCTTGTCTGCGAGCCTTGCCCGCACCCTGCAGGTGGCGGCTACCGAGCTGGCGCCGGTGCTGCGGAGCCTGAGTGAGGCGCAATGGCAGGAACTGGAGCGCTCCATCGACAAGCAGGGTGCACAGGCCGCCAAGCGCTGGAGCGGCAGCGATGAGCGCGTGCGCGCCGAGCGCGCCAAGGGCTTTGAGCGCTCAATGGAGCGCTGGATCGGCGACGTGGATCGCAGCCAGCGCCCGCAGATCGTCGCACTGGAGCGCAGCTGGCCGCTTGACCGCAGTGCCAGCCTGCGCGCCGCCGAGCAGCGCCGCACCGAGATCAAGCAGGCTCTGCGCACCCTGGCGCGCAGCGATCTGCCGGTGGAGCAGGCCCGTGCACCCCTGCTGCGCAGCCTTGAACGCAGCCCCAGCATGGACAAGGTGATCGCCACTCCGGAAGGCGATCACGCCCTGCAGGTGCGCAGCGCGGTCATGCGCTCGATTGTCGAGTTCATCAACATGCAGGGCGCAGCAGGAGAGGCCAAACGCCAGCAGATGCATCAGCGCTGGCAGGGCTGGCAGCGCGACATCGACCGCCTGCGTGCAGACGCCTGAAAAACACATGGGGCCGCAGCGGCGACCCCATGTTCAATCGAAGAGTTTCCGGGCTACTTGGTCGTGATCGGTGCAGGCGCCTGCGAAGCCGGCTTGGGGTCCGGCGTGTTCTGAAGGCGGCGCAGATCCTCGTCCGACAGGGTCTCCAGCACCTTCACTACCTTGGCCACACCAGACACGCGGCTGGCCACCTGCGCGGCGCGATCGCCTTCGGCCGGCGTCACCAGGCCCATCAGATAGACCACGCCGCGCTCGGTAGTGACCTTGAAGGCATTGGCGGAAATGTCTCTGGCATCTACAAAGGCTGTCTTGACCTTGGTGGTGATCAGGGCGTCATTGCTGCGCGAGGTCAGCGCGGCGGCGCCGGCAATCTGCAGTTCATTGATGACTTCGCGCACATTGGCCACGCCACGGGCGGTGTCTTCAGCCTGCTTGCGCAGCGCCTCGCTGGGGACTTCGCCGGTCATGAGCACACGGCGGTTGTAGACCGTGAGATTGACGTTCTCGCCCTTCATGGACGAGGCAATCGAAGTCTCCGCGCGCAGCTGGATCTGGCGGTCTTCCAGTTGTGTGCCCAGGGTGCGGCGGTCGGCTGCAGCCAGGGTGCCGCCCACCACACCGGCCGCGGCCAGCGTGAAGCAGCCAGAAAGCTGAGTGACTGCCGTGAGTGCCAGTGCCGCGGCCAACCCAAGGCGCGCCAGGCGCGAATTCGAGCGGGATGATGCGGGCAGGGCAGGGGTCTGGGGCATAGGGCGTCCTTGGCGGATGTGAATCTGGATGTCGGCTGCAGGCGAGCGCTGCGGGCGCAGCTTATGGCAGCAAGCATAGCCCGCGAGTTCCCTGCAGCCGCAGCAGCAGGCGCTGGCAGAAGCAGTTCGATACAGCTTTGCACCGGGGCGCAATCAGGCGCCGAAGGCCGCGCGCAGCCAGGTGAGCTCCGCATCGGGTCCGTCGATCAGCACGCAGTCAAAGCGGCAGGCGGGCTGCGGATTGCGCTGCTGCTGCAACCAGTGCTGCGCAGCGAGCAGGATGCGCTGCTGCTTGTGCGCCGAGATGGAGGCCGCCGCGCCGCCGTAGCCACGGTGGCTGCGGGCGCGTACTTCGACGAAGACGATCTCCTCGCCTTCGCGCATGACGAGGTCGATCTCGCCGCCCTTCACGCGGTAATTGCTGGCGACATGCTTCAGGCCGCGCGCCTCGAGAAAGCGCCGGGCCCGTGCCTCGGCGGCGTCGCCGCGCGCCTTGGTGCTCAGGCGGCCCAGCAGCTGTGCGGCGCGATCGAGCATCGATTCAGCGCGCCGGGCCGTCCAGGGGCACCGGGTCGGCGACGACTTCGTCCTCGGCGATCAGCGCCACCATGGGCGCCAGACGCACCCGTGGATCGCCGCGCGGATCGACGCTGAGCTGGCCGGTCACGCCGTCCAGGCGAATCGCACCGGGTCCCTCGGCCAGAGCGAGCACGAGACGCAGCGCGTCGATGCCGAAGGCATACAGGCGCGCGTCCTCGTCGCCATCGGCCCCGGGGCTGCCGGCAGCGGGTCGGGCGTAGCTCATCACGGCAGGGTGATCACGCTTGATGATCCAGGGCATTTCAAGAAATCGCAGGCCAGAGAGCTCAGCCAGTTCACGGCGCGTGCCTGTGGCGGTGAGCGCCGTGCCCCAGACCGGCACACCTTCCGGCAGGGCGCTTCGCACCTGCCGCGCGCCCACGTTGTCCATGGCGATGAAGATCACGTCGGGCAGGTTGCCGCTGTCGCGCAGGCGCTCAGCGAGACCGCCGACCGTGGCGCCGGTGATCTCGAACGCGGTGGCTTCGCCAGCCAGCGCAACGAAGCCTTCATTGAAGCCCTGTGCCGTGCGTCGAGACAGCGGTGTGGTCGTGTGCAGTACCCACGCTCGCGGCCGGCGATTCAGCGTTGCGGTACGGATGTCACGCAGCGCTGCACGTGCCACCAGGCGCGCCTGCGCATCCAGCGCCAGACTGAAGAAGACCGTCGGCGCCCCGGGCAGGGCGGCGGGAATGGTCTGGCGGTCCGCATCGGCTGTCGGCGGGGTGTTGAGTAGCACCGTGGGCCGCGCCGCCTGCTGGGTGGCAGCGGTGGCCACGCCTGCGCGGGTCAGCGGGCCGATGACCAGATCGAACTCGGCCTGTGCACGCCGCCACGCGTTCAGATTGGCCTCCGCGCTGTCGTCCGTGGCGATCAGCTCCACGCTCAGATTGCCGGCCCGCGCGGCGGCGGCCTGTGCACCGGCGGCCACCGCGCGCGCCGACCCCGCCAGATTGGCATTGAGCGTGGGCAGAACGAGCGCAACGCGGCGAGGGGCCGGCGCGGCCGGCGGAGCCTCTGCAGCGGCGGGGGTGGGCGCGGGCGCTTGCGCTGCGGGCGTTTGCGGAGCCGGCGGCGTCTGGCCGGGGGCCGAGGCCTGCGCCAGCTGCATCGAACCCGCCGCACCCGTCTGCGAACCCGGCTGGCACAATGCCAGCGCAGGTGCGAGCAGCAGCGCAGCAAGCAATGCCGACCTGCGGCACGCCGCGAAGCGGTGCGTGAAGCGGTTTGTGCGGTGCGCGGCGTGCATGACAGGAGGAAGGCGGATCAATGGAAGCGGAGCGGCATCAGTGAGTTCGGCGCAATCCACACCGGAAGACACGCCGGAGGACTCTGCCGCACAGGCTGCCGGCTTGGCGAAGCGACTGCAGCAGCTGGCCGAGCATGCCGCCGGGCAGTCCTGGCCGCGCGGGGCATTGTATGTAGTGGCCACTCCCATCGGTAACGTGGCTGATCTCACGTTACGAAGCCTCACATTCCTGCAGCTGGCCGACACGATCGCGGCCGAAGACACCCGCGTGGCCGGGCAGTTGCTCGCACGCCTGGGCCTGAAGAAACCCCTTGTGGCCTGTGATGCCCACCGCGAGGCGCAGGTCATCCCGCAGGTGCTCGCGCGGCTCGCTGCAGACGAGCGAGTGGCCTACGTGAGCGACGCCGGCACGCCAGCAATCAGCGACCCCGGTGCGCGCCTCGTGGACGCGGCGCGGGCCGCCGGCCACCGCGTGATTCCGCTGCCCGGCGCCAGCAGCGTGGCCGCTGCGGTGAGCGCCAGCGGCCTGGTGGACGGACCCTTCCGCTTCGCCGGCTTTGCGCCCAGCAAGGGTGCTGAGCGCGAGCGCTTCTTCGCGGCGCTGCTGGGCGCAACCGAGGCGCAGGTGTTCTTCGAGGCGCCACACCGCATGACGGACTGCGCCGCACAGCTTGCCGCTGCCAGTGCGCGCCGTGTTAGCGTGTGCCGCGAGCTGACCAAGCAGTTTGAACAGATCGAGACCGTGCGGGCGGACGCGCTGCCCGCGTGGGTGGCGGCGGGCGCGCATCACGCGCAGGGCGAGTTTGTCCTCGTGCTCGGTCCGCAGGCCCAGGAGGCGGATGCCGCGCGCACCTTGCGCATGGACACCGACACACTGCTCGCGCGCCTCGTGCCCTTCATGCCGGTGAAGGAAGCCGCTCGGCTGGCCGCCGAGCTCACGGGCGAGCCGCGCAACGCGCTCTACGAGCGGGCGCTGGCGCTGCGGGCTGCCAGCGGGAAATCGGCAGGCGATGAGGGCGCGGCCGACTGAGTGATGCGGGGTGTTCGACTGTAATCGCCATGGCCGATAACGACGAATTCATCGCCTCATGTGAGTGTTCGCTATCTATATATCCGCTTATCTGAAAGCCGTCTCGGATGAGTAGCTTGCGGATCGCAATGTGGCCGATTCTGTCTTTCGACTGAGGCAGGGCAGCCGGAAACTCACCCCCACTAGCGGCCCGCCGGCTCCGCCAGCGCGCGCAGATCCTCGGGCAGCGGCCAGCTCGGGTACGCGGCCTGCAGGCGGCGCAGCTCCGCGCGGGCGGCGTCCGGCTTGCCTGCACGCAACAGCCCGCGAATGGCCTCCGCCCAGCTGGCGGGCGAGCGGCGCGCTACCTCGCTGACCACGCTTTCGCCAACAGGCGCGGTGCTCGCGCCCGGCTTGGACGGGGCCATTGGTGCGGCTGACGCAGCCTCACGGGCTGAATCCGTCGCTGCGGCCGGTGGCGCAGCCTTGCTGCGCTGTGGTGCGCCGCGGCTTGCGTCTGCGCCCGCCGCCACCTGCCCGGCCGCCGCATCCGCCGGCGCCACATTGGCGCTGCGTGCTGCGCGCGCTTCTGCCGAACTGCTTGCTGCCGCAGCCACCGCGGGGGCTGGGCTCTGCGGTGCCGTGAATGCCTCGGCGCGCGCCGGAGCAGCGCTTGCCGCTGCGGCTTGGGGCGCTGCCGGTGCCGCCGCGAGCGGCGCGGCGTCTGCGGCCACGGGCGCCGACCGTTGCAAGGCGATCGCTGGCGCGCGGTCCTGTGTTGGCGCAGGCGCGGTGCGGGCATCCGGCCTGTCGGCGGCTGGTGGCGAAGCAGCCGAACGCTCTGCTGCGAGAGGCGCCGGTGCCGCCTTCTCTGCGGCCGCCTTAACTGGAGCCGCTGCGGCAGTGGCAGGCGCGGAGCTGGACGGCGCGGGTGTGCTGCGCTCCGTAACCGGCGCGCCGGCGGCCAGATCGCTCCCGCCAGCCACACCCTGCGGCACGCTCATCGCAGTGGGGTCTGCGGCAGGCGCGTTTGCCCCAGCGGCACGTGCCGCAGCGGGCTGTGTGGGTGCAACGGGCGCGTTCAAGTCGCCCGCGGCGGCCTGGATGGCGGCCTCCTCCTGCACCCGCGGGGTCACGGCAACCACCAGCACGCCGATCATCAGGGTGGCCGCAAGCGCATTGCCCCACACGGGCATCTTGGGCCAGCGCAACAGGCGCAACTTGGGCGCAGACTCGGCCACCGCATTGGCAGTGGACTGGGTCGCGCGGGTCGGCGCGGCCGCGGCCTGCAGTGCAGGCGCTACTTCGCGCAGCTGTCGTGCGGCCACAGCCAGCACGGTGCGGCGCACGCTCGGGTCCGGCTGGGCGTCGCCTTCGGTCTCGTCGGACAGCACTTCGTTGGCTGCGCGGTAATGCGCAAGCACGCGATCGGCGTCGTCATCAAACAGGGGTTGGCGGCTCATGCGGCGCCTCCGTCAGCAGCCAGGCCGGCCAAGCCAAAGCCGTGCTGCTGCATGGTCTGCTTCAAGCGGTTCGTGGCATAGCGCAGGCGGCTCTTGGCCGTCTCGAAGCCCACGCCCGTGTGTTGCGCGATCTCTTCCACACTCAGCCCACCTTCCGCATGCAGCAGAAAGGCCTCGCGCTGCGCGGCGGGCAGGGCCTCCACGGCATCCACAAAGGCGCGCGCCTGCTGGCGTGACAAGGCGCGCGTCTCCGGCTGTGCCGCGGTGTCGGCCTTCAGGCAGTCGGCCAGCGCAAGGCCCTCATCGTCATCGCCGCTGTCATCAAACGACACATCAGGCCGTTTGGCGCGAAAGTGATCCAGCACGCGGTTGCGCGCAATGGTCAGCAGCCAGGTGGTGAAGGCCGCGTTGGCCTGCGGCGTGTAGGTCTGGGCAGCGCGCACGACGGCCAGCCAGGTGTCCTGCAGCAGGTCATCGGCCACCGCTGCGTCCTGCACCTGGCGCAGGATGAAGCGGTACACCGCGCGCTCGTGGCGGTCATAGAGCAGGGCAAAGGCTTCGGCGTTGCCGGCCACGTACGCGGCAATCAACTCGGCGTCGCTGAGTGCCGAGGTGCCCGATGGCGCTGCGAGACCCGCGCCGGGTGCTGCGCTCGCATCGGGCCGCTGGGCGAGCGCCAGCCGTGGCTGCGGTCGGGCGCGGCTGGCAGTCGGATCGTCGATGGGGTCGCCCATGGAGTCATCAGTAGGCCCAGAGCTCATGAGGGCCATTATGCGGTGTCTGGGTACGGCATTCACTCGCATTGAACGGCGCCGCGTACCGAACGGGGTTAAGCGCCCGGGCAAGGCCGGCGCGTTACGCTTGCGGGATGCGTATCGCCTTGATTGCCCACGACAAGAAAAAGGACGCCATGGTGGTTCTGGCGCGGGAGTTCGCTGCCGGTCTGGCGCAGCACACGCTCATGGCCACGGGTACCACCGGCGGCCGCCTGCAGCGCGAGGTCGGCCTGAGCGTGGAGTGCCTGCTCTCCGGCCCCCTGGGTGGCGACCTGCAGATCGGCGCGCGGCTGGCCGTGGGCCAGGTGGACGCCGTGATCTTCCTGCGCGACCCCATGACCCCGCAGCCGCACGAGCCGGACATCAACGCCCTGGTGCGCGCCTGTGACGTCCATGATGTGCCCTGCGCCACCAACCCAGCGGCGGCGCGGCTGCTGCTGCGCGGGCTGCTGGCATGAACATGCCGGCGATGCAGGGCCCGGCGTGGCTGGCGGTTCGGTCGCCCAATGCGCGACGCGCCTTGACCTGGGCACTCGTGTTCATCGCTGCCGGCGTGCTGGTCGGTCTCATCATGCCCATGCGGCCGCTCACGGTGCGCGAGCAGGGTGCGACCGATCTGCTCATCGGCGTTCTGACTTCGATCATGGTTTACATGTGGTGCCGCGCAGAGGCGACGGAACGCCGCGTGGTACCGAGCGGAAGATTTGCACTTTGGGCGGCCGTGCTCCCGCCCGTGTTCTTTCCCGTGTATTTGTACAGAACGCGTGCTGCCCGAGCCGCAACACTGACGCTGATCGGGTCGGTGCTGTACTACATCGCCATCAACCTGCTGAATGCCGCTGCGATGTCCGCGGTCATTGAATTGCGAACCTGAACGAGAGGCCTGTCCTGATGAACTTCCGCAACATCCTTCTTGCGGCGCTCGTGCTGAGCGTTGGAGGCGCCGCGAGCGCCCAGGAGCGCGTCCGCTTTGCCACCAACTGGAAGGCCCAGGCCGCACACGGCGGCTTCTATCAGGCGGTGGCCGACGGCACCTACAAGCGCCTGGGGCTGGATGTGGAGATCCTGCAGGGTGGGCCGCAGGTGAACAACCGGCCGTTGCTGCCGGCCGGGCGCATCGAATTCCTGATGACCGGCAACCTGCTGCACAGCTTTGACAACGTGAAGAACAAGGTGCCCACGGTGGTGGTGGCTGCCATGTTCCAGAAGGACCCGCAGGCGATTTTTGCGCACCCGAATGCCGGCTACGCGAGCTTCAAGGACCTTACACGCGCGCCGGTGGCCTTCATCGCCAAGGACGCGCAGTTCAGCTTCTGGCAGTGGATGAAGGCCGAGCACGGTTTCCGCGACGAGGCGCTGCGGCCCTACACCTTCAACCTCGGCCCCTTTCTGGCCAACAAGCAGAGCATCCAGCAGGGCTACAGCATCGAGGAGCCCCTGGCGGTGAAGAAACAGGCGGGATTCGATCCACTGGTCTTCCTGCTCGCAGACCAGGGCTACAACACCTACAGCACCACCATCGAATCCCGCACCGAGCTCGTACAGAAGAACCCGGAGCTGGTGCGCAAGTTTGTCGAGGGCTCCATCATCGGCTGGAACAACTACCTCTACGGCGACCGCAAGGCCGCCCATGCACTGATCCGAAAAGCCAACCCGGACGCGACCGACGAGCAGCTCGAAGGCAGCGTGGCGCTGATGAAGAAGTACGGCGTGGTGGATTCCGGCGACTCACTCGTCCGCGGCATCGGCGCCATCGATGAGAAGCGCATTGCCGACTTCTACGCCAAGATGGTCAAGGCCGGGCTCTACAAGGCCGGCGAGGTGGATCTGAGCAAGGTGGCCACCACGCAGTTCGTCAACAAGGGCGTCGGCCTGGATGTGAAGAAGCGGCTCGGGGGCAAGTGACATGGCGGACACCCTGATCTACCGGGTGAGCCCCTGGAAGGCGGTGATGGTGGTGCTGGGCTCGCTGGCCTTTGTGCTGGCGGGCTGGTGGATGCGCCATGAGCACCCCTGGGTGGGCTGGGCGAGCATCCTGTTCTTCGGCTTCTGCGGTCTGGCCGGCCTGTGGATGCTGCTTGCGCCCAGGTCGGTCTATCTCCAGCTGGATGCGCGGGGCCTGCTGATCGCATCACCCTTTCGCCGGCAGCACATTCCCTGGGCGGAGATTGCCGATTTCGAGATCGTGTCGATCAAGGGCAGCCGCATGATCGCCATCCACTACCTGAGCGCGCCCACGGCCGGGCGGCAGTTCTCTGCCGCGGTCAGTGGCATTGAAGGCGCCATTCCCAACAGCTACGCGGCGCGCCTCGAAGACATCCTGCAGAGCCTGCAGACCTACCTGCACCGGTATCGCGGGGCGAAGACGCTGGTCGAATAAACCGTTCTTTTCGGCTGTCTGCTGATCAGTACATGATCGCCCCAAGAACCCCGTCTGGCAAGCGGAAAGCCGGTTTCTATTCAGGATATTCGGTCTGAATCGGACAGAATTTGCGCCAAGACGCACTGCCGCACTCGTGCGGGTGCTTGTGGTCAGTGCTTGTGCGCAGGTGCAGTGCGCCGCGCGCCGAAGGCTTCCACCACGAAGTCCACCTTCACTTCGCCCGCCTTCTCGAACACCAGCGTGGCCGGGATCTTAGTGCCCGGCTTGAGCGGCGCCTTCAGGTCGATGAACATGACGTGAAAGCTGCCGGGCTTCAGCTCCGTGCTGCCGCCAGCGGCCACGGGGATCTTGGGCACGGCGCGCATGCGGGCCACGCCGCCTTCCATGATGTGGGTGTGCAGCTCCACCGTCTTGGAGACGTCGGCCTTGATGGCAATCAGCGCATCATCCGTCTTGCCGGTGTTCTTGAGCGTCATGAAGCCGCCACCCACGGCCGCGGTGGGCGGGGTTTCGCGAGACCAGGCGTCGCTCACCTCAATGGCGCCGAGCTTGGCGCTTTGCGCGAAAGCTGCACCAGACAGCAGGAGCGCCGCGATGGCGACGGTGGAGCGGATTGCGATAGCCATGTTCTGTCCTTGAATGAGTTCGAGCCTGTCGCGGCTGCGCGTTGCCGTGCGCTCGGGACCTGCAGCTGCGCTGCAAAGCTGAAATCTTAGGCTGCCAGCAGCAGGGTCGGGCTGGCTGTGCCTGCGTCAGTGCGGCGCACGAGCTGGCCGCGCTCGACCAGTTCGTTGATCACATCGTGCAGTAGGGCTGCAGTGTCGCCTGCGGCCCAACGCTGCGCCACAACGCGGTAGAAGTGCGCCGGCGCCAGCAGCTGCACGAGCGCGTCTTCGCTGATGCGCTGCTCGGCCATCATGCGGTACATGACCAGCGCCTTCACTGCGTAGCGGGCATGCTTGCTCGGCGCGCGTACAAAGCCTTCGAGCCGCACGCGGGCGCGGGCCACGGCGGCCTGCGCATCATGGAACAGCCCGCCATGGCCGGGCAGCACGCAGTCAATGTTCAACGCTTCGATCACATCCAGCGTGCCGGCCACTTCATCAAAGGCCTGCTCGCCTTCCAGCTCGGGAAACACCACACCAAAGCCGTTCTCCCAGAGCGCATCAGCCGAGATCAGCAGCTTGTGATGGCGCTGGTAGAGCACCACCGAATGCGGGTCATGGCCGGGCGCAGCCAGCACCTCCCAGTACAGGGGGCCGAGCTGGATACGCTCGCCGGGCGTGAGCACGGCATGCACCGCGAAGCGCGGGCAGTCCTGCGCCGTGGCGCGGTAGGTGAGTGCGGCTTCGTCCCAGTCGCGCGCGGCCTGCGCTTCGCCCGGCGGCACGGCCACCTGCGCCTGTGGCCAGGCGGCCAGCAGCGCCGCGTTGCCGCCGCAGTGATCCGAGTGCAGGTGGGTGTTGATGATGCGGGCCAGCGGGCCGGCGCGCAGATCGTCAAGCGCGCCCTGCACCAGCAGCACGGTCTGCGCGGCGTGGGTGCAGTAGCCCGTGTCGATGATGGCCGGAGCTTCGCCGCCGAACACCACGTTGTTAGCCGAGAGCCAGCCGCGTTCGATGAAGCGCAGATGTTCGGGCAGGGCCATGGTGTCCTGGATGTCGACCCTGGGTCAGAGTCCCATCTGGCGGCGCAGATCCTGATTGATCGCAACGTCGATGTGCGCAAAGGCAGCTGACACCTCGCGGCTGCCCGAATAGAACACGATCCACTTGCCGTCGCGCGTGCGCACGGCCAGCCGCGTCACCACGAGCCAGGGCGCATAGGGCACGCCGATGAAGCGGGCCTTGAGGATGTTGTCGATGCTGGTGTGCTTGTCCCACATCCAGGTCTGGCGCACTTCGCCATTCGCGATCGTGGTGCGCGAACGCATCAGGCAGGCGTAGTACCAGCCCAGCAGGCCAAGAATGGCAGCGGCCAGGAGCCAGTGCACCCACTTCACCTGATGCAGCAGCTCGCTGGTGGCGGCGTCCCAGGCGCGAAAGCCGGTGATCACGGTGCCGAGCACCAGGGCCGTAGCCACCCAGCGCACCGCAGCCGGGTAGGCATAGCCCGTGGCCGACAGTGCCTTGGCGGAATCGAGACTGACTTGGACTTCCTGCGTGTTGCTCATGAGCTGGGTTGCGGCAAGAAAGTCGCTATTTGAACTGATCGGCCTGACGGTGTTCGATCTGCGCCCAGACACGGCGCTTGTAGGCGTCGGATGCAGTGCCCCAGGCGACGATCTCGTCGATATTGCGCAGGCAGCCGCGGCACAGGCCGGTGGCGGCGTCCATGCTGCACACATTGATGCAGGGCGACGGGACGGGCTGGCCTTCAGGCAAGGCGCGGACCTGTTCGGGTGTCATCAGAGGCCTGCCTTGTTCTTCTTCTCGGCCAGCTTGCCGTTGAACTTGGCGGGGTCGATCACGAAACGCTCATGCGTGCCTTCGCAGATCTTGTCGTGGTCGTCCCAGGCCTCGACGCGGAACCTCAGGCGCCGGCCATCCACCTCGAGCACCTCGCCTGCGATGCGCAGGCTCATGCCGGGTGGCGTGGCGGCGGTGTGGGTGAAGTTCACCATGGTGCCCACGCTCTGCACGCGCGGCCAGTCCACATAGCGCATGATGGCCCGCGTGCAGGCCAGCTCCATGATGCCCACCATGTAGCCGGTGGCCAGCACATCCGGCATGTCGGCGCAGAAGTCCACTGTGGGATACAGGCGCGGCACGGTCATGAAGTCCTCGACGCGGAAGCGGTCTTCAAACTTCAGGCCGGGTTGGAGGTCGGGAGAGATCAAGGGCGTGCTCCGGGTTCAGGCGGTGGGCTGCGGCCGCTTGGCCAGCAGGGCGCGGCCGGCACGCGCGGCGTAGGGCCGGCCGATGGCCTCGGCGATCCATGCGCCGGCGTCGATGAGCGCATCCAGATCCACGCCCGTCTCGATGCCCAGCCCGTGCATCAGATAGACCACGTCCTCGGTCGCCACATTGCCGGTGGCGCCCTTGGCATAGGGGCAGCCGCCCAGGCCGGACACGCTCGACTCAAAGGTGCTCACGCCCAGTTCCAGGCAAGCGTAGACATTGGCCAGGGCCGTGCCGTAGGTGTCATGGAAGTGGCCGCTGATGCGCTCGATGCCGATCACGCCCGCCACCGCTTCGATCACGCGCTTGGTGTGCTCCGGCGTACCCACGCCGATGGTGTCTGCGATACAGAAGACCTGTGTGCCCAGGTCCTTCAGGCGCTGCACCACGTCCACCACGGCGGCGATCGGTACCTCGCCCTGATATGGGCAACCCAGGCAGCAGGAGATGGCGGCGCGCAGCCTGCGCTGGTCAGCCAGCGCCGCCTGAGCCACCGGGCGGAAACGCTCGATGGATTCCGCAATGCTGCAGTTGATGTTCTTCTGGCTGAAGGCTTCGCTGGCGGCGCCGAAGATCACCACTTCGTCGGCGCTGGCGGCCTGCGCGCCTTCCAGACCCTTCATGTTCGGCGCCAGTGCAGCGTAGGTGGCGCCCGGCTTGCGCTTCACACCAGCCAGCACCTCAGCACCATCAGCCATCTGCGGCACCCACTTGGGCGAGACGAAGCTGGCCGCCTCCAGATGGCGGATGCCGGCGGCCGTGAGGCGCTCGATCAGCTCGATCTTGATCGCGGTATCGATCGGTGTCTTTTCATTCTGCAGGCCATCGCGCGGGCCCACGTCGATCAGGTGAACATGCTTGGGCAGGGTCATCGTGTGCTCTCAATAGCCGCGGCTGCGGTCCACCACGCCGCTCACCGCTTCGCCGCGCGTGAGCGCCGCGATCTTGCCGGCAATCTGCGTGGCCGATGTACTGACCACGGTCTTGGCCGAGATATGCGGCGTGACGGTGATTTTCGGGTGCGTCCAGAAGGGGTGCGATTCGGGCAGGGGTTCGGTGCGGAACACGTCGAGTGTGGCGCCGGCCAGCGTGCCTTCATCCAGTGCCGCAAGCAGGTCGCTGTCCACCACCAGCGCGCCGCGGGCGACGTTGATCAGGTAGCTCGGCCGCGCCATCCTGCGCAACACCGCGAGGGTGATGAGGTCCTGCGTCTCGCGCGTCAGCGGCGCCAGCAGCACCAGCATGTTCAGGCCGTCCAGAAAGGCGTCCAGCCCGTGGCTGGCGTCCATGTGCTGCACGCCGGGGATGTAGGTCTGCGGGTCGCGCACGCTGCGCGAGAAGCCGCGCACAGCAAAGCCCAGACCGTCGAGTGTGGCGGCCACCTGCTCGCCCAGCACACCCATGCCCAGCACACCCACGGTGCAGCGGTCGGCCTCGGCAAACAGGCGGCTGGTCCAGCGGCGTTCACGTTGCGAGGCCTGGAGGGCATCAAAGCCGTACAGGTGGCGCAGCGCCGCCCAACTCACGTAGTGCGCCATCTGCGCGCCCATGCCCGCGTCTTCCACGCGGATGATCGGCAGCGAGTCTGGCAGACCGGCCACCCCCAGAATGTGGTCCACACCCGCGCCCACCGAGAACAGCGCCTGCAGCCCGGCAGCCTGCTCGGCCATGAACGCCGGCGATGGCGACCAGCTGATCGCGAAGTCGGCCTGCGCATCGCCCGGCCCCCACACAGACACGTCGGCGTCCAGGCGGGCGGCGCGCAGTACCTCGGGCAGCGCGGCCAGCCAGCTGTCCGGCCGGCCGCCATTGATGTGGATGGCGATCTTCATTGCGGCGGTTCGTTGGGTGGCGTGGAGTCGTTGTTCTGCATCGATCGCGGCAGGATGAAGCGCCGTGCCACCCACAGCGCCGCCCAGGGCAGGGCGGCCAGCAGCACCGCCGCCAGCAGACGCTGCCCGGTGGCCATCAGCGGCACCGCGAAGAACGCACCGCCCAGCAGCGCACCCAGCACGAGCAGCGTGGCTGCCAGATGCCGGCCAATCTGCCGGCGCACCATGAAGGCCGCAATCATCTCGCCACCCATCATCAAGACGGGCGCCAGTGCGGCGAGCAGCAGCACAACGGAAGCGAGGGCGAGGAGCGCGGCCATGGTCAGTGAGCCGGCATTCAGCCCTTGGCCGCAAAGCGCACCAGCTGTGCGCCGTCGTTCACCTGGTCACCCACGGCATACAGCACTTCCTCAAGCACGCCGGCGGCCGGCGCGGTGATGGTGTGCTCCATCTTCATGGCCTCCATGACCACGAGCGGTGCGCCCTTCTGCACGGCGGTGCCGGGCTGCGCGAGCACGGCGACGATCTTGCCGGGCATCGGTGCCGTAAGGCGGCCGCCTTCGCCAGCGTCTTCGCCGGCATGGGCGAGTGGGTCGACCAGCGTCAGTACGGTCAGCGTGCCGTGCTCAAAGACATGCAGCTCCTCGCCACGTGCAATCACCTCGCCGCCGAAGCGCTCGGTGGCCGTGCTCACCACAGGCGCCGAGCCCTTGGGGCTGATCTCGAACGCGATCGATTCACCTCCGATCAGTGCGCTGTAGCTGCGCTCGTCGGCGCTGGGGTAGCGCACGGGGACGGTGAATGTGCCGGTCTCGTGCTCGAAGACAAAGTTGCGTGTGGTGCTGCCGGCAATGCGGAAGCCCGTGCGCGCGTTCCAGGGGTCGTGGCTGTCCAGCACGACCTCTTCGGCCAGACGCTTGGCGATCGCCAGCAGCACGGCGCGGCGGCTGGGTGCCGTAGCCGCGGGCAGCAGCTCGGCGCGCTCCTGCTCGATCAGCCCGGTGTGCACCGCGCCGCTGGCAAATGCCGCATTGCGTACGCAGCGCGCCAGAAAGGCCACATTGGTCTTGGGGCCGACGATGTGCGTGGCGTCGAGCGCGGCGGCCAGGCGGGCCAGCGCCTGCGCGCGGTCCTCGCCCCAGACGATCAGCTTGGCGATCATCGGGTCGTAGAAGGGCGTGATGGTGTCGCCGCTGCGCACACCGCTGTCCACGCGCACGGCGCTGTTGCGCGTGAAGCTTGAGTGCGCCGGAAAGTGCAGGTGGGTCAGCGTACCGGTGGAGGGCAGGAAGCCGCCTTCCGGATGCTCCGCATACACCCGCGCCTCGATGGCGTGGCCGGTGATGCGCAGCTGCTCCTGGCGCACGGGCAGCGGCTCACCGGCCGCCACGCGCAGCTGCCACTCGACGAGGTCGTGACCGATCACCATTTCGGTCACCGGGTGTTCCACCTGCAGGCGGGTGTTCATCTCCATGAAGTAGAACGTTCCCTGCTGGTCCGCGATGAACTCCACCGTGCCGGCGCCCACATAGCCCACGGCCATGGCGGCGGCCACGGCGGCCTCGCCCATGGCGGCGCGGCGCTCGGGCGTCATGCCCGGTGCAGGTGCTTCTTCCAGCACCTTCTGGTGGCGGCGCTGCAGCGAACAGTCGCGCTCGAAGCAGTACACGGCGTTGCCCTGTGTGTCGGCAAAGACCTGGATCTCGATGTGGCGCGGGCGGGTCACGTACTTTTCCACCAGCACCTTGTCATCGCCAAAGGCATTGATGGCTTCGCGCTTGCAGCTGGCCAGCGCGTCGGCAAAGTAGACCGCCTCGTTCACCACGCGCATGCCCTTGCCGCCACCGCCGGCGGCCGCCTTGATGATGACCGGGTAGCCGATCTTGTCGGCCTCGGCCTTCAGGAACGCGGGGTCCTGGTTGTCGCCGTGGTAGCCCGGTGTGAGTGGCACGCCGGCTTTCTCCATCAGGGCCTTGGCGGCGGACTTGCTGCCCATGGCGGCAATGGCCGAGGCCGGCGGGCCGATGAAGACGATGCCTTCACGAGCCAGCGCCTGCGCAAAGTCCTCGTTCTCGCTCAGGAAGCCGTAGCCGGGGTGCACTGCCTGCGCGCCCGTGGCCTTGGCGGCGGCAATCACCGCGTCGGCGCGCAGATAGCTGTCCTTGGGCGCTGCGCCACCGATGTGCACGGCTTCGTCCGCCATGGCCACATGCTTGGCGTCACGGTCGGCATCGGAGTAGACCGCCACGGTCTTGATGCCGAGGCGGCGGGCAGTGGTGATCACGCGGCAAGCAATCTCACCGCGGTTTGCAATCAGGATCTTGGAGAACATTCGATTCAACTCGGAACGGTTCTGGAAGGGCTTTCCGCTTGTCTGGAGCCATTCTTCAGACACTTTGGCCTGAAGAGCCGCATGAAATGGATATCTACGTCTTCATCTACGGTCTGAAAACGCCATGGCAGCTGCGAGACTCAGGAACAGGCTGCCAGTCACGCGGTTCATCATCTGCGCAAAGCGCGTGTTCGTCAGCAGGCGCCGCGCGGCACTGCCCGCGCCCCAGCCCAGCAAGCCATAGGCGCATCCGGTGATGAGTGCGAAGGACAGGCCCATCAGCAGCATCTGCGGCGCCACGGGGTGGGCGGGGTCGACGAACTGCGGCAGGAAGGCGAGGAAGAACAGCATCACCTTGGGGTTGAGGGCATTCATCAGGAAGCCGCTGCTCAGCAGCTTGACGGCAGACTGCCTGGCGGCCGACGCGCCCTCGGGCAGCGAAGCACCGCCGTCGCGCCAGGCCCGCACACCCAGATAGACGAGGTAGGCGATGCCGAGCCACTTGAGCGCGGCAAACAGCGTGGCGGAGGCCGCGATCACGGCGGCGATGCCGAGCGTGGCCCAGAGCGTGTGCATGAGACACCCCAGCCCCACGCCGATGCCGTACAGGCTGCCGGCGCGCCGGCCCTGGCTGGCGGCCACGGACAGCGTGGTCAGGCTGTCCGGCCCGGGCGCAGCGATGCACACAGCGGCTGCGGCCAGATAGGCGAGGTAGTTCGCCCAGGGCAGGAGGCCGAGAAACAGCGGATCAGGACTCATCGGGCGTAGGGTCCGGGATGATCCAGGACGGTTTGCGCTTTTCGAGGAAGCTCTTCACGCCCTCGCGGCCTTCATCACTGGCACGGATGTCGGCGATGCGCTCGGCGGTGTCCGCAATCAGCGCGTCCGTCAGCGGCGCATCGGTCAGGTCGTGCACCAGGCGCTTGGCGGCGCGCACGGCGTTCGGCGAGTTGTCCACCAGCAGGCCGAGCAGGGCGTCGATGGTGTCGTCCAGCTCCTCGTCCGGGCAGATCTCGTGGATGAAGCCGATGCGATAGGCCTCTGCGGCGCTGAACTTCTCGGCCGACAGGAAGTAGCGCTGCGCGGCGCGCGCCCCCATGGCTTGCACCACATACGGCCCGATGGTGGCCGGGATCAGACCCAGCTTCACCTCGCTCAGACAGAACTCCGCGCTCTGTGCGGCAAAGGCAAAGTCGCACACCGCGGCCAGACCCATGCCGCCGGCAAAGCAGGGGCCGTGGATGCGCGCGATGGTGGGTTTGGGGCAGTCGTGCATGACCTTGAGCATGGTGGCCAGACCCAGGGCGTCTGCGCGGTTCTGCTCGCGCGTGTAGCCGGCCATGGCCTTCATCCAGTTCAGGTCGGCGCCTGCGCAGAACACCTTGCCGCGGCCGCCGAGCACGATGGCGCGCACTTCATCGTTCGTGCCCAGCTCGGTGAAGGCGCGCGTGAGTTCGGCAATCACCGTCTCGTTGAACGCGTTGCGCAGATCGGGCCGGTTGATCCACACCTGGGCCACGGGGCCTTCGGCAAAGACTTCGAGGGTCTGGTAACTCATTGGAGGATGCGCTTTAGGAAGCGGTCGAGTTCATCAAGGGACTGGGCGCGGGCCTTGCGGTTGCCACCGACATGCACACCGCCCGGGTTCGTGCCGTTCGGCACACCCATGCGGAAGCGTGCCGGCGTGCGGCTGTCGAAGCCGTGGTAGCTGTCGGGGTAGATGCGCAGGGTCACATCGCTGCCCGGCTGGGCCGTCAGCTGTGCGACGAGCTTCTCGCAGGGTGCCGGTGCGGTCCAGTCATCGAGTGCGCCCAGCTGCATCAGCAGCGGCACCTGCAGGCCGTAGCCGCGGCGCAGCAGCTCGCTGCAGCCCGGGTAGAACACCGCGGCGCCTGCAATGCCCTGTGCATGCGGTTCGCGCTGCGTGTTCAATGCGCTGAGGACGGTCATTGCGCCGTGCGACCAGCCCAGCAAGGCGATGCGCTTGCCATCCACGTCGCTGCGCGACTTGAGCCAGGCGATGGCGCTGATCACGTCCTCGCGCCGGGTTTCGACATTGATCGTCCGGTCTCGCGCAGCGATCTCGCAGATCGATCCGCTGCCGCGCGAGGTGAAGCTGTCGGGCAGCAGCACGGCGTAGCCGCGCTCGTGCAGGTACTTGATGTAGTCCGGGTAGCGCTCATCGAAGGTGACACTGTCGCTGCGGTACAGGCCCGCACAGCCATGAAAGGCGATCACGACGGGCTGCGGGCCGCGCGCGTCCTTGAGCGGATACCAGTGCACTTGCAGTGCCAGCCCCTGGGGGCCGGCGATGCTCAGCGGGTTGGGCGCAGTCTCGGCCCAGGCCGGCAGCGCCACGGCGGCCAGCAGCAGCACGGCCGCTGCGGCACGGCGCAATACGGTATGGAGGCTGAGCACAGACACCACGCCGCCGCCTACATGCGGAAGATGCCGAACTTCGTGTCCGGGATCGGCGCGTTCAGGCTCGCACTAAGGCCCAGGGCCAGCATCGTTCGGGTGTCGCGCGGGTCGATGATGCCGTCGTCCCACAGCCGCGCGGTGGCGTAGTAGGGGTGGCCCTCGCGCTCGTACTGCGCGCGGATCGGTGCCTTGAAGGCTTCCTCATCGGCGGCCACCCAGGTACCGCCCTTGGCCTCGATGCCGTCGCGCTTGACGGTGGCCAGCACGCTGGCGGCCTGCTCGCCACCCATGACCGAGATGCGGGCATTGGGCCACATCCACATGAAGCGCGGGCTGTAGGCGCGGCCGCACATGCCGTAGTTGCCGGCGCCGAAGCTGCCGCCGATGATGACCGTGAACTTGGGCACCGCGGCGCAGGCCACCGCCGTCACCATCTTGGCGCCGTGGCGGGCAATGCCCTCGTTCTCGTACTTGCGGCCCACCATGAAGCCGGTGATGTTCTGCAGGAACACCAGCGGAATCTTGCGCTGGCAACACAGCTCGATGAAGTGCGCGCCCTTCTGCGCACTCTCGCTGAACAGAATGCCGTTGTTGGCGATGATGCCCACCGGCATGCCGTGGATGTGCGCAAAGCCCGTGACCAGCGTAGTGCCGAAGCGCGCCTTCCACTCATCGAACTCGCTGGCGTCCACGATGCGGGCGATGATCTCGCGCACATCGAAGGGCTTCTTGGTGTCGGTCGGGATGATACCGAGCAGCTCGTCGGCATCGAACCTGGGCGCCGCCGGCTCCTTGAGCAGCAGCGGGGCAGGCTTTTTCCAATTCAGGTCCGCCACGATCTCGCGCGCGATACGCAGCGCGTGCAAATCGTTCTGCGCCAGGTGGTCCACCACGCCGGACAGGCGCGTGTGCACATCGCCACCGCCCAGATCCTCGGCGCTGACCACTTCGCCGGTGGCCGCCTTCACCAGCGGCGGGCCGCCCAGGAAGATGGTGCCCTGGTTCTTGACGATGATGGACTCATCCGACATGGCCGGCACATAGGCGCCGCCTGCGGTGCAGGAGCCCATGACCACTGCAATCTGCGGCACGCCTTCGGCCGAGAGCGTGGCCTGGTTGAAGAAGATCCGGCCGAAATGGTCGCGGTCCGGAAAGACCTCGTCCTGGCGCGGCAGGTTGGCGCCGCCGGAGTCCACCAGATAGATGCAGGGCAGCCGGTTCTCGCGGGCGATCTCCTGCGCGCGCAGATGCTTCTTCACCGTCATGGGGTAGTAGGTACCGCCCTTGACCGTGGCGTCGTTGCAGACGATCACGCACTCCACCCCGGAGACTCGGCCGATGCCCGCGATCATGCCGGCGCAGGGGGCTTCGTCCTGCCCGTTCGCGTCCTGATACATGCCCAGGGCCGCCATTGGCGCGATTTCCAGGAACGGCGTGCCGGGGTCCAGCAGCATCTGCACGCGGTCGCGCGGCAGCAGCTTGCCGCGCGCGGTGTGCTTGGCGCGGGCATCGTCGCTGCCGCCCTTCTGGATCTGCGCGAGCCGGGCCTTCAGGTCATCGACCAGGCTGCGCATGGCGGCGGCGTTGGAGGCAAAGTCTGCCGAGCGGGGATTGATCTTGGAGTCGAAGACGGGCATGCGCGCAGGCGGGTGGAAAGACGTCGAAAAGCGAAGGAGGCCGAAATGCGCCGAGGTGCGGAAGACGCAACCCGACTCTGCCGGCTCAACGAACGCCGCAAAGGCTGCAACGATGCGCCAGACCGCGACGGATCGCTACTTTACGTAAACGTAAAGTGTAGGGGCCGCGGGCCAGATTGCGCAGCCTGCAGGCGCGGACCAGACCCTCGGGCGCCGTTTTGGCGCGAAAATCCGCCTGAAAACACCAAAATTTGGCCAAATATGATTGATATTTATCAATTCGACTATGTAAAGCTGTGTCAAGAGTCGCTAATGACAAGCGGAAAGCCCGATTTTATCGGCTTTCAACTAAGGTGGCCGAAAATGATTTATCGATCCGACTTGCCCTGATCAACGCCATCCAGATACAGCCAGCGCCCGCCTTCGCGCACAAAGCGGCTGAGCTCGTGCAGCCGGTGTCCGCGCCCGCCCAGGCGGTAGCGCGCCACGAATTCCACTGTGGCGTGGTCGACGTCCTGCTGCACATGCCGCTTCACGTCCAGCCCCAGCCATTGGGTGTCGGGTTCGATGGACAGCGCGGGGTCGAAGTGATCCGGGTGCCAGGTCTGCGCCAGATAGGCGCGGTCGCCTAATACATACGCGGTGTAGCGGCTGCGCATGAGCTGCTCGGCCGTGGCGGGCAGCTCGCCGCCCGAGATGAAGCGGCCGCAACAGGCGGCGAGCGTCTTGCCGCTGCCGCAGGGGCAGGTGTTTGCGCCGGGTGCGCGGGGCGCCATGGTCAGGCCTTCTGTTCCTTGTCACCCACCGGCCCGCCCGCCTTTTTCCAGGCCGCAAAGCCGCCGTCGAAGTGCGCCACGTTCGTCATGCCCATGTCCTTCAGGGCCTTGGTGGCCAGGGCGCTGCGCCAGCCGCCGCCACAGAACAGCACGTACTCCTTGTCGTCCTGCGTGAAGAAGGGCTTGTGGTACGGAGATTCCGGATCCACCCAGAACTCGAGCATGCCGCGCGGCGCATGAAAGGCGCCGGGGATCACGCCTTCGCGCTCCAGTTCACGCACATCGCGCAGATCGACGAAGAGCACGCGGTCGCTGCCGTGCAGGTTGATGGCCTCGGGCGTGGGGTAGGTCTTGATCTGCGCGTTGGCTTCGTCCACCAGCTGACGGAATCCCTTGGTGATGGTCGGCATGTCAGGTCTCCTTGGGGGTGTCGGTGCGCGGGTCTGCAGCCTTGTTCGGGTGATAGCGCATGGCCAGCAGGATCAGGATCAGCACCGGCACGCCCAGCGCCGCCGTGCTGTTGAAGAAGGTCACGTAGCCGTAGGCGTCCACGAAGGCGCCGGAGAAGCCGGCCACGTACTTGGGCAGCAGCAGCATGATGCTGGAGAACAGCGCGTACTGCGTGGCGGAGTACTGCAGGTTGGTCAGGCTGGACAGATAAGCGATGAAGGCCGCGCCGGCCATGCCGCTGGCCAGGTTGTCCGCCGAGATCACCCAGATCAGCGCAGTCACGTCATGGCCACGCGTGGCCAGCCAGCTGAACAGCAGATTGGTCAGCGCCGAGAGCACCGCGCCGAGAAACAGCACGCGCAGCACGCCAAAGCGCAGGGCCAGCGCGCCGCCCACGAAGCCGCCCACCAGCGTCATGATGAGCCCGTACACCTTGGAGACCGCAGCCACTTCCTCCTTGGTGTAGCCCATGTCCACATAGAAGGGGTTGGCCATGATGCCCATGACCACGTCGCTGATGCGGTAGATCGCAATGAGCGCGAGGATCAGCAGCGCATGGCGGCCATTGCGCACGATGAAGTCCGCAAAGGGCCGGTAGGCCGACAGGTTCATGTGTGCCAGCAGCGGCGTGATCGCACCTGGCGCCGGCAGACGCAGCGGCGCACCGGTGCCCCAGCGGCGGTCCAGCCCGACGAAGCCCACCGCCGCGCAGCCGGCAAACACCAGAAACTCGGCCATCGTGGCGCTGCCCAGGGTCACGCGCGCCATGGTCACGAGCAGGCCGCCCACGCCGATCATCGCCAGCAGCAGCGGCCAGCTGAACACGATGCCTTGCGTGCTGAAGGTCTGTGCCACGGTCTGGCGCTCCGCCCGCTCGGCTTCCAGATCCCGCGGCGCCGGCTCGCGGCTGGCCAGGGTGATGATCACGCCCACCAGCATGCTTGCGGCCATCACCACGTAGGCGCCCTGCCAGCCGGCGTAGATGTAGCCCTTGGCGCCTTCGGTGATGCCGGCGGCAATCCAGAGCACGCCGGCACCGGCCCAGATCATCGCGAGGCGATAACCCGTCTGGTAGGCGGCCGCCAATGCCGCCTGCTTGTCGGTCTCGGCAGACTCGATACGGAAGGCATCCAATGCAATGTCCTGCGTGGCCGAGGCAAAGGCCACCATCAGCGCGCAGATCACGATCGGGCGCAGCGCGACGGTGGGGTCACTCATCGCCATGCCGATCAGCCCGCCCATGATCGCAAGCTGCGCGAACAGCAGCCAGCTGCGCCGCTGCCCCAGCACGCGCGTCAGGATGGGCAGAGGCAGCCGGTCCACCAGGGGCGCCCAGGCCCACTTCAGGCCATAGGCCAGGCCCACCCAGCTCAGGTAGCCGATGGTCTTGCGATCGATGCCCGCTTCACGCAGCCAGAAACCCAGAGTACCGAGCACCAGCAGCAGCGGCAGCCCGGCGGAGAAGCCCAGCAGGAGCATGCGCAGCACCACCGGCTCGGTGTAGACCTTGAGTGTGGCGAGCCAGGAGCGGGGCGCCGAGGGGGCAGGGGAGGTTGCGGGCGCTTCAGGGGGCATGCGCTGTCGGTGAGGTGAGGGGTGAAATCGAACTCGGGCCGCGCTGGAACCGACACGCAAGCCATGCGGTCCTATTATTCCCGCAAGAACTCACTCCTCAGACTGATCGCATCCATGGACAAGTACGGAATGAATCGCCGCGCCTTCTGCCTGGGCTGCGCAGGCCTGTTCTGCACGGGCGCCTTTGCCCAGCAGAATGCACCTGCCCAGGGTGACGGCGTGCAGGGTGTGGGCGAGCGCTCTAGGTGGACCAAGCTCGTCTCGGCTGCGCAGGTGGAAAAGATGGGCGCGCAGCAGTTCGCGCAGATGACGAATGCTGCACGCACCCAGGGCGCCCTTCTGCCGCGCGATCACCCCCAGACCCAACGGCTCGATGCGATTGCAAAGCGCATGCTGCCCTTCGCGCCGCGCTGGAATGACCGGGCTCGTCAATGGCCATGGGAGGTGCAGGTGTTCAACTCGCCGCAGATCAATGCCTTCTGCATGCCCGGCGGCAAGATCGGCTTCTACACGGGGATTCTGGACAAACTCAAGCTCACGGACGACGAGGTGGGCATCATCATGGGCCACGAGGTGGCGCACGCGTTGCGTGAGCATGCGCGAGAGCGCCTGGCCAAGCAGGCCGGGATGTCGTTAGGTGCCTCAGCGATCACGAGCATCTTCGGGCTAGGTGATCTCGGCCGTCTGGGCGTCGATGTCGGCGCCAACCTGCTTGCGAACAGGAACTCGCGCGAGGACGAAACGGAAGCCGATGTGGTTGGGCTGGACCTCGCATCGCGCGCGGGTTTCGACCCGCGCGCGGGCGTGGTGCTCTGGCAGAAGATGGCTCTGGCGGCCGGGGGCTCGCCACCGCAGTGGCTGTCCACTCACCCGGCCGGCGAAAACCGCATAGCCGAGATCAAGCGCCGCCTGCCGCAGGTGATGCCGCTGTATGCCCAGACGCGCAACACCACGCCCGACAAGCTGCCGCCCTATACGTCCAACTTCCCGAATATTCCACCCGTGAGCCTGCTCGGCGCATCGCTTCAGGCCTGAGGCAGATGCAGGGCGCATGAAAAAGGGGCTGGTCGATCCAGCCCCTTTGCTTTGGCGCGTGCCGAATTCAGCGCGCCGGTGCAGCCGCGGCCTGGGCCGGCTCGGCGATATAGATCTCCACGCGGCGGTTCTTGGCGCGGCCCGCATCGGTGCTGTTGTCGGCAATCGGCTCGCGCTCGCCACGCCCGGCAGTCTGGATGCGGCGCGGGGCCACGCCACGATCCACAAGGTAGTCGCGCGTGCTGTCCGCGCGGCGCTGCGACAGCGGGTTGTTGATCGCATCGGACCCGGTGTTGTCGGTATGGCCGACGATGCGGATCTCGGTGTCCGGGTGCTCCTTGAGCGACGCGGCAAAGCGGTCCAGGATCGGGCGGAAGTTGCTTTCCACGTCCGCACGGTTCACTGCGAAGGAGATGTCGCTGGGAATGTCCAGCTTGAGCTGGTTGTCCGGCGTCTGCGTCACGCCCACGCCTGTGCCCTGCGTCGCGCGCTCCATGTCGGCCTTCTGCTTGGCCATGCGCTGGCTCCAGATGTAGCCGCCGGCCGCACCAGCGATGCCGCCGATCACGGCACCCGTCCTCGTGCTGCCAGCACGATCGCCGCCGGCCGTGGCGCGACCCAGTAGGGCGCCTGCGGCCGTGCCGATGGCCGCGCCCGTGGCGGCCGAGCGCTGCTGGTCGCTCATGTTCGCGCAGCCTGTGAACGCGAGCGTGGTACTCAGGGCCGCCAGCACCAGCAGGCGCAAGCGGGGCGTGGTCCGGATCGGGGCGGAGGCGTGTTGTGTGAGTGCGTGCATGTGCGTCATCGTTGTTGTGGGTGGTGAAGTCTTCGGTGGAAATGAAGCAGCGCTTCAAGCTCATGATGCCGCAGCCTGACGCGCCACCGGTGCAATTGGATGGCTGGTCGGCCGCAAGGTTTCCGGCTTTTCAAGCTGAAACATGCCGCCTGGTCAGCAAACGTTTCTGTCCTTGACGGTCAAGCGTGTGCCCCCAGCTGATGCTTGAACCTTTATCATTCGCATAAGCCCGCGTCGCATTTCCGCTCAGCGCGGGCGTTTTGCTTTCACCCGGCCTGCCATCTTGAGCGTCCGCCCCTTCGACCTGGCGCAAGTCCGTCTGGACAACGCCCTGCGCTTGTTTGACGAGTTCGTCGCCAAGACCGTCAGCCATCCGGACGCCACCACCCTGCGCGGGCTGGAGCGACGCTTCGCCGAGCGCATGCAGATCCAGCCGAGCTACTGGAGCCAGATCAAGAGCCGCTCGCGCCAGATCGGCGAGCGCCTGGCGAGACAGTTCGAGCAGCTGGCCGGCAAGCCCTTCGGCTGGATGGATACGCCGCACGGCCTGGTGCGCCCGGAGCCTGCATCCAACGTGGTGGCGACTAAGCCGGCCGCCGCCCCGCCGCCCCAGGACGCCTATGCCGCCCGCGACGATGACGAGCGGTTCATCCTCGGGCTCGTGATCACCTACTACCGCCGGAACCCGCAGCGGGCCAAGACCCGCCTGCTGGAACTCTTGTCCGAGGTGCTCGTCAGCCCGGACGCGGAAATGCCGCACGGGGAGCGGGCCACGCCGCCGCAACCACCTCTGCCAAACCTGGGCAGCGCGTCGCGGCCGCCGGTTGCAACACTCCCGTCCGGGCCGCCCAGCGCGGACCTGGACTTTGCAAAAAGCCAACAAGGCATCACGCCGCTTAAGCGCAGACGATAAAAAGTTCTTGCGCAAGATAAATAAACGTTTATCATGCGAGGCATGGTGTGCGGTGTCGTGCGCTGCGTAGTGCCTTGAGGCGCAGCGCGGCCCACAGCAGGCTGAAGTTCCAGCCCTTGAGGTGAAGTTGCCTCCCGCCCACACCAACGATTTTCCGTTTGCCCCTTAACCCCTAGCCACAAGGAGTCCGTGCCCGTGCTGATGCGCCTGTATGCCAAGCCCACACCCGCGTTTGCGGCGGACGCCTGCGTCGCGCCTGCCAACGCATCCGGCGCGCTGCGGTTCGCAATGCGGACGTCGCGTGGTGCAGCTGCGCTGGGCAAGACCCTGAATCAAGCCGGCGGCCGTGCCTTTGTGCTGGCAGTCGTCAGTCAAGACATCACTCGCCCGAGCCCCGGGCCATGGCGCAAGCCGGAATGCAGACGCAGCTGAACGCGTCCCATCCGCTTCCCATCCGGGGCCCGGTGCTGAAAAGACCGGGCCCTTTTTGTTTCTGTGCCCGACCGAATTGAAGGAAAGAACGGCCATGAAGACCACCCAGACCTCTGCCCCGCGCTCGTCCGCGTCTGCACGCAGCTTTTCGATTGCGCTCCCCGTTCAGGCGCCGCGCAATCCGCTGGTTGCTGCAGCGTTGGTCCGCAAAGCCGGCGCCCATGGGCGCTCCGGTGGCGGCGAGCGCCAGGCCGCCAAGCGCCAGCTGTGCGCACTGATCAATCAGTCATGAGCCACTGCCGTAGATCAACCCAGGCCCAGCCATGAAGACCCAACACCCGGTTTGTTCGAACGAGTGCACCGCGAAGCGCCGCAGGTGCACAGCCCGCAAGGAGAAGCGCCATGTCCAGAATCCATTCCATCCCCGTCGGTAGCCGCACGCGGCCGCTCGTGCTCGTTGTGGCCGTGCTCCTGCACGGCGCCGCCCGAGTGCTCGCACGCATTGCGGTGATCCACGCGCCGCGTACCGAGCATGGCGCAGCTGCGCGCCGCGAGTTCGGCGTCGCCCGGCTTGAAGGACGCGAGGTCGGCGTGGTCTACGAGGACGGCGAGATTGTTGCCGTGTTGCGTGAAACCACGCGGCTGTAGACCCAGGGTGGCGATGAAGCCCAGCAGGTTTGTGCGCGCTGCAGGCAGTTCACGCGCCCAATCCGTCGCTTCATCGCAAACCGGAGGCGAGCTGCACCGACACTGCCCACAATGCAATCCATCGACGCTACATCGCGTCATCTGCCGGGAGCGAATCAGCGCAACCGGCAAAACATAAAAGACCAAGGAGTGAACTATGAAATCGACCACATTCAAGTACTAC
Organism: Piscinibacterium candidicorallinum; assembly: GCF_047549485.1. Lineage (GTDB taxonomy): Bacteria > Pseudomonadota > Gammaproteobacteria > Burkholderiales > Burkholderiaceae_C > Piscinibacterium > Piscinibacterium candidicorallinum. The sequence continues at coordinate 183,535 of NZ_CP180191.1, forward strand.
ACCGTCCCGGTGCTGCTGGCCGTCGCGGCCTTCAGCCTGGCCACGGCCCTGATGCCTAGCCGCCCCGCAGAGCCGCCCCGAACGGACGCAGTCGTGAAGCTCGACCGCGTTGAAGTCGTGGTGTCTCGCAAGGCCATGCTTGCCGAAGCCGAGCGCCATGATGCGCTTCGCAGCCAGGCGCGCACGCCCGGCTGAGCAGGGTCAACCCGTCCCCTCGACTGCCGGCTCGCAGCCCTCACTCCGATCCTGCGAGCGCCCGGAACCCGGGACGCAGTCTTTTCAAGGCGCCACGCAACCCGTGGCGCCTTTTTTTCGCCCGGCGTCCGAGGATCGGCCCGCATCCCTTGCATGCGGGAGGCGTGCGCATCGATCAGCGAGACCGTGGCACCTAGACTGATGCGTTTGATGGCCCGGAAGGCCTGCATCAGGGAGCTGACGTGAACAAAGGGATCGTGATCGGGGGCGGCGTGGCCGCTGTGGTGGTGGCTGCGCTGGCCGGAGGGCCGGCAATCATTGGCGGCAAGGTGCAGGGCGAGGTGCAGGGCGCGTATGCCCGCGTGTTCCAGCAGCTGCCCTTCATCCGTCTGGTGGAGCAGCGCTACGACAAGGGTTGGATGTCGGCCACACATACCGCCACTATCGAGGTCGGCTGCGAGACGCCGGCTGGTCCGGACGGTCAGGGCGGCAGCAAGCCGATCCGCTTCACGGTGACCGACACCATCCAGCACGGCCCGCTGCCCGGCTTCTCAGCTGCAGCTCTGGCCCGTGTCCAGACCGAAGTGCGCCTGGCGAGCGAGGGCAAGGCCGAGGTCGAGAAGGCCTTTGGCGGGCAGCCGCTGCTCAAGAGCAGCACCGTTGTCAGTTATGGCGGGGGCACCAAGGGCAGCTTCGAAAGCCCCAAGGCCGGTTTCACTGCCCCGGATGGCAGCGTGGTGGCCTGGGACGGTCTCGCCGGAACCTTCAGCGGCAGCGACTTCACCGGGCGCAGCACCACCTTTGAAGCCAGGGCTCCCAGCCTGAGCGTGAAGAGCCCCAAGGACGGTGGCGAGCTCACGATGAGCGGCTTGCGCATGGCCGGCAAGACACAGCGCCCGGGCGACTACATGTTCCTTTCCGTCGGCACGACCGAAGGCGGCATCGACAGCATCAGCTTCAAGGCCGCACCCTCGATGGCGCGCGCCGCCGCTGGCATGCCGCGCCCGGGCCAGCCGGTGAGCGTGAGCATGACTGCACTCAAGTTCAAGTCCGACGCCTCGCTGGACAAGGATCTGGCCGCCAGCATCGTGAGCATGAGCGGTGCGATGCAGGTCAATGACGTGAAGATCGACAAGATCGAGTTCGCCGGCGGCATGCGGCGCCTGCACGCGCCCAGCTACGAGAAGGGCATGCAGGCCTTCATGAAGCAGGCCTACGCCTGCCCGAAACCGGGCGAAGCGCAGGACCCGCAGGCCGTGCTGGCACCGATGATCGACCTGCTCAAGGGCCTGCTGCCGCATAACCCGGAATACGCCGTGGACAAGATGGCAGCCACGTACAAGGGCAAGGAAGGCGTGATCAGCTATTCCGTCTCCACGCAGGGCGTGACGGATGAAGATCTCAAGGCGCCGCCGATGATGGTCTTCATGGGCAAGGGCGTGGTCAAGGCCAGCGCCAGCCTGCCGCTGGCCTGGGTGGAAGAGATTGCTGCCAGCGTGGCGCCGGCACAGGCGCAGCAGCTGCCGATGATGCTGGACCAGCTCTCTGCCCAGGGTCTCGTGAAGCGCGAAGGTGAGCTGCTCAAGGCGGACTTCAACTTCGCAGCCGGCAAGGCCACGCTCAATGGCCAGCCGGTGCCGCTGCCCTTTGGTGGCGCGCCAGCGGGCGCTGCACGCGGCAGCTAAGCCTCAGGAATTGCCTCGCACTGCGCGGGGCAGCAAACAAAAGGGCCCGGATCATCCGGGCCTTTTCAATGGGCGCGATGCCATGCGCCTCACATCTGCTTGAACAGGCCGAGATAGCTGCGGCTTACCTCCAGCTTTTCCGGGTGACCGACGACGCTGACAATCTTGTGGCCGCGGTCGTCATTCACCACACCGGCGATCTTGCGGGCGTTCACGAGTGTGGAGCGATGGATCTGCCAGAACAGGTCCGGGTCGAGCTCGTCGACCAGTTCCTTGATGGGCTTGCGGATCAGCGCCTCGAACTTCTCGGTCTGCACGCGGGTGTACTTCTCGTCGCTGATGCAGAAGAGCACGTCTTCCACGGGAATCAGGCGCAGCTGCGCGCCCACCGTGGCCTGGATCCACTTGAGGTACTCCTTCTTGCCGCCGCTCATTGCGAGCTTGAGCTGGCTGAGCAGATCGTTGAGCGCAGGAGGTTGGCCCGCGCCACCCAGGCGCTGCTTGAGACGCTCCACGGTGGTGGCCAGACGCGCTGCTTCCGCCGGCTTGAGCACATAGTCCACCGCGCCGCGCTCAAAGGCGCTGACGGCGTATTCGTCATAGGCCGTGACGAATACGAGGTGGCAGTCCGGGCGCGCTTGCTGAATCAGGCTCGCAGCTTCGATGCCAGTCATGCCCGGCATACGGATGTCGAGAAATGCGATCTGCGGTGCGTGCTCGTTGACCAGCTCCACGGCTTCCATGCCGTTCTTGGCCTCGGCCAGCACCTCGAGCTCAGGCCAGACTTCAGACAGACGCAGGCGGATCTGGTCGCGCATCAGGCGCTCGTCATCCGCAATGATGGCGGTGGGCAATCGGGGCTCCTTTTTTCGTCAGGGTGCGGGTGGCGGGGCAGCTTGCGCCGGCTTGCGCAACAGCCACCATAGCAAGATCAGCAGCGGAGCGGCAGGCAGGGCCACCACACCCACAAGCGCCACCGCGCCGATCAGAATGCCGGCGAGGCCCAGGGCCAGTCCGAGCGCCAGCACCCCTGGCATCACCACCATGAAGATCCAGAGCAGCAGAAAGAAGCTGCCGAAGTACAGGCCCAGCATGGCCGCGAACAGCAGCGGCTGGGTGCTCATGATCTGCGTCAGCGGCAGGCAGGTCTGCCGGCGCAGGTCTTCGATCCAGAAGGCACCCAGGCTGAGGGTATCGACTGCGCGGTTCGCGCCGCCAATCTCAAGGTGCAGCATGGTGCCTCGACCCGGGTCAGCGGGCCCAGCCGATCCCGCAGCAGCGGGCTGCGCGCCAGTGCTGATCATCGCGCCGATGCACAGTTGCTCCGGCAGCCAGGGCTTGAACAGAACGGTGCCACCCACCAGCAGCAGGGTCAGCGCAAGCGCCGCGGTGGCAGCCAGACTTGTAGCGGCCGCAGCCCGGCCGCGCCAGCGCTTCATGGCGCTCATTGGGTCTCCTTGGGCAGGTCTGCGCGCGCGTGCAGGCGCTTGCGGCGGCGCATGACGAGCATGACGACCCATACGGGGGCGAACAGGATCAGCATCACCAGCCCGAACAGCAGGACCTCCAGCGCCAGCTCCAGCAGACCGGCCGCGCCCACGAAGGGTACCTTGATCACGCTGAATACCAGCTTGACGCCGGATTCCGTGAAGTAGCGCACGCCGTTGATCAGCAACTCCACGTTCTGGATCACCATCAACGCGACGGTTGCGCCGATCAGCATCAGCAGGATGCGCGTGAGCTTGCTGCCCGCAGGCTGCTCCCTGTCAGTCACGGATCAGGCCCCGGCGCCGGCGGGAGGTGTATCGATGGCCGGAGCCGGCGGCGCGGGTGCCGCCGGCTTGCGGCGCATGATGAACCACACGATCAGCCCGATCAGGATGAAGGGCGAGAGCATGATGAAGGCAGTGAACACGAGGATGCCGGCAGTCACGAACATCGCAAAACCCACGGCACACAGGGCGACGAAATAGGCGAACCACACTGCAAGCAGTGCGAAGACCCAGGCGAGGACGCCCAGGCTGGGAATCTCCGACACGCTGACGCCGTCACCCAGGGTGGTGATGGTGACATCCGCGGGCAACATCGATGCAAAGCTCATGGTCAGCACGGCGCTGACGAAGGTCAGACCGATGAGCACAAGAAAGGTGATGAGACTGAACTTGGCGATCCGTTTCATGGCGGGCTCCCTGAAGGTAGGTGGGTTCTTGTGTGGTGGTGAGACGGTGTTCAGACGGCACTGGCGTTGCTGCGTACGTCCGCCAGCCGGTAGGGGATCTCGATCACGGCACGCGTGCCGCCGGGCTGGCCATTGATCTCACCCGTGCCGATGGTGAAGCTCGCACCGCCGCCGTACAGCATGGCCAGGCGCTCGCGGATGTTGGACAGGCCCACGCCCGTGCCGCTCGTGGGCACCATGCCCTCCTTGAAGCCCAGGCCGGTGTCGCTCACAGTCACGCGCAGCTTGCCGTCGGCAATCTCGCCCTTCACGTCAATGTGGCCGCCTTCGGGCTTGGGCTCCAGGCCGTGCTTGATGCAGTTCTCCACCAGGGAAAGCAGCATCATCGGAGGGACTTCTGCAGTACGCAGGCCGGCGGGGATGTCCACCGTGTAGGTCAGGCGTTCTTCCATGCGGAACTGCAGGATCTTCAGGTAGCTCTCCACGAGCACGGCCTCGCGACCCATGTTGCTGGTGGTGTCGCGCATGTGGGGCATGGCGGCGCGCAGGTACTGGATCAGGTTCTTCTGCATCTGGCTGGCGCGCTTGGGATCCACCTCGATGAGGTGGTCCACGCTGGCCAAGGTGTTGAACAGGAAGTGCGGTTCGACCTGGGCCTGCAGGGTGACCAGCTTGGCTTCAACGAGCTGGCGCTTCAGCGCCTCGCGCTCGCTCTCTTCCTGTGCGGCCTGGGCCACGCTCTGCGCAGCGGCGACCTTCACTTCGGCCTTGCGCTGGGTGTTGAGGATGACCTTGAGCGTGATCAGCGCCGCGATCAGGATGATCACGATGTCGGTCAGCGAGCGGGCCAGCCAGAACTTGCGCGGCTCCTGGTTGTTGATCTTGATGTTGGGGTTCTTGCCCGAGAAGCCCTCCTCGATGCCCTGGGTGATGTCCTTGATGATCGAGTCAAAGTCGGCGGGCAGCTCGCCGCGCTTGTCCACGCGCACTGTCAGGCCATCTTTCTCGAGCACCACCTCGCCGCGTTCCTCGAGAGGCAGGCTCTCCATGGCCTCGATGGTGGCCAGCTCGGCCAGGCGCTCGGCGGCGCGGCCCAGCACGGCCTCGCTGTGCTTCGCGGGCTCTTCAAGGATCTTCGTAACCTCGTCCATGGAGGCGTGGCCTACGCGGTCCAGCTCGGCGAGCTTTTCCGCGTTTTCAGGCTGGATAACGATGCCCTCACGGTCGATCTTGACGATCTCGCCATCCTTGCCGACCTTGATGCCGTCCTTGTTGATGACGATCGGTGGGCGATTCGGCGCACTCGGGTCGGCAGGAATGCTTACGCCGTCCTTGGTGATCACCACCGGAGGCATCGGCGGCTTAGGGGCCTGCGGTGCCTTGGGGGGCTTGGGCATGGGCGGGTCTTCACTGGAGCGCACGCGCACGCCGGTCGGATCGGCCTCGATGACGATGGTCATCGGCTTCTTCTGCGGGTTATTCACTTCCACCAGCGGGCGGATGGGTCGGCCGCTGAAGAGGTCGTCCAGTACGCTGGACATCAGGCTGGACAGGATCAGGAACAGGATGCCGATGACAAACAGGCGCTTCCAGGTGACGGCCGTGAGCCACAGCGCCAGGCGGTTGTAGCCGCGGCCCAGCGCAAAGGTCTGCCGGCTGGCGTAACCGGCGCCGAATTTGCGCCAGAAGTCCCGCACCGCCGTGAAGAGTCTGGAAATGAAGTTCATGGACGCATTGTTCCCCAGCTGTTCCCGGCTGGCGCGCGACCTGCGACAGACTGCAGAAAGGGCGACTCAGGGCGCACAGCGGCGGCCCAGCCCGTGGCGGCGGTGCTGCGCGGTCTGCGGGCTTGTTCACTTTCGGCCGAAGCGGCAGCCGAATAGGTGGCCGAAGAGGCGACCGAAGCAGCGGCCCAAGGCGCGGCCTGAGCGACGGCCGAAGCCCCGGCCAACTTGGGGCATCCCGGCCGCGTGCGTGCGCGTCGCTCCCACGGGCCGCTAGGGTGCGCCCGGGTGCGAGTTCGGCAACCGCGCCGCGATAATCCGCAGCCATGCCCCTGCTCTTGCCACGGCCGCTGCGCCAGCCCGCCGCCGCGCGCTTCGCGCGTGCCCTGAGTCTCGCCGCGCTGGCGCTCACCCTGGCGGCCTGCAGCAGCGCACCCAAGCGCCCCGCCACCGACGGCCCCGGCGATAAGCCGCCCGCCAACTGGGCCAGCATCCCGAGTGCCGTGCCGCGCGACGAACCCGCCGCCCGCGAGGCCCGCGGCCCGAACAAGCCCTACGAAGTCCTCGGCCAGCGTTACACCCCCCGCGTGGGCGACGCACCCTTCCGCGAGCGCGGGCTGGCCAGCTGGTACGGCCGCAAGTTCCACGGCAATCGCACCGCCAGCGGGGAGATCTACGACATGTACGGCATGACCGCCGCGCACCGCACCCTGCCGCTGCCCAGCTATGCGCGCGTGACGAACGTCGCTAACGGGCGCAGCGTGATCGTGCGGGTGAATGATCGCGGTCCCTTCAAAGCCGGCCGCGTGATCGACCTGACCTGGACCGCCGCTGCGCAGCTCGGCTTCATCAATCAGGGCGAGGCCGAGGTCATTGTCGAGCGGGTCTTGGCACGCTAGCGGTTACGATCATCTGGCCAAAATTGATTTATTTTCAATCATTTAAACCCGGCTTTCCGCATGTCTGATGCGCGAGAAGTGGCATATCAATTAAACAAAAAATTCAGTCCGAAAATGAATGAATAAAGCGTGGATGCACCTCTCCGGGCACCCACGCTCCGCGCTCCTCGGCGTGCCTTCTGCGCCGCGTGACAGAATCCCTCCCACGCACTCGCCTTCAGCCGCCCCGGCTTGGGCAGCCGCCCGCCCCTGAATCCATGTCCGCCGCCTCTTCAGCCGCATCTTCCGACCCAGGGCCCAAGACGCTCGCCCTGCCCGAACTGTCCGGCCTGCGCGTGGCCTTTGCCGGCACGCCGGAGTTCGCCGCTGCGGCGCTCAAGGCCCTGCTCGCGGCCGGGGCGCAGGTGCCGCTGGTACTCACCCAGCCGGATCGCCCCGCCGGGCGCGGCATGAAGCTCACGGCCAGCCCGGTCAAGGAGGTCGCGCTCGCCGCCGGCGTGGCCGTGGCCCAGCCGCGCAGTCTGCGTCTGGACGGCAAGTACCCAGATGAGGCCGCCACCGCACATGCGGCCCTCCTCGATGCCGCGCCCGACGTGATGGTGGTGGCGGCCTACGGGCTGATCCTGCCGCAGTGGGTGCTGGATCTGCCGCGCGCCGGCTGCGTGAACCTGCACGGCAGCCTGCTGCCGCGCTGGCGCGGCGCCGCGCCGATCCACCGGGCGATCGAGGCGGGCGATGCCGAAACCGGCATCACGCTCATGCAGATGGATGCGGGCCTGGACACCGGCGCCATGCTCACGATCGAACGCACCGCCATCACGCCCACGGACACCACCAGCAGCCTGCATGATCGGCTGGCCGACCTGGGCGCCTTCATGATCGTGCGCGACCTGCCGGGTATCGTCGCGGGGCGCATCACCCCGGTGGCGCAACCCACCGAAGGCGTGACCTACGCCGAAAAGATCCGCAAGGATGAAGCGCCGATCGACTGGACCCAGAGCGCCGCCGCCATCGAGCGCCGCATGCGCGCCTTCGACCCCTTTCCCGGCTGCATCGCGCGTTTTTCCGATCAGGAAATCAAGCTCTGGCGCGCGAGCGTCGTACCCCTGTCCGGCGCACCCGGAGAGCTCCTCGCCTGCGGCAAGCACAGCTTTGTGGTGGCCTGTGGCGAGGGTGCCATCGAAGTGCTTGAAGTTCAGCGGGCGGGCGGCAAGCGGCAGGATGCAGGTGAATGGGCACGCGCCGCCGGCGTGGGCCCAGGCGCCCGCTTCGGCTCCACAGCTGCGAATGCGGCGTGATCAGGGCGCCGGTGCGTCCGCGGTCTGGGCCGCAGCCCGGGCACGCAGCACGGTCGTCAGCGCCGAGTTCTTGCGCTCGATGAAGGCCAGCAGACGCTGCGCATAGTCCGGCACCACCGCCTGCTGCACCGAGGGCCGCGCGGCCAGGGCACGGCGCCAGGCGTCGGTGCGCGGCAGCCCCGCCGTCCAGCCAAAGTTCGAGAACTGATCGAACACCTCGAAATAGCGAAAGATCGGACCGAACACAGCGTCCACGATCGAGAAGCCGCCACCGGCAAAGAAGGGCCCGTGCGCGCCGACGGACGCCCGCTGACCCAGTTCCACCTCCAGCTGCGTGAGGCGCTCGGCGATCTCGGTGCGCTTCTTCTCCAGCGCCTCCTGATCATGCGCGCTGTAGAAGCCGGCAATGCTGTTCAAAAGCGCGCTGCCGAACTCCATCCATGCGCGATGCTGCGCGCGAGCGAGCGCATCGGCCGGATGCAGGCGCGGCGTGAGCGTGTCGTCAAGGTACTCGCAGATCACCGTGCTCTCGAACAGCGGCGTGTTCCCCACCAGCAGCACCGGCGTCTTGCCCAGCGGCGAGATGGCGCGGAACCATTCGGGTTTGTTAGCCGGATCGATCCAGCGGCGCTCGAAGATCTGTTTCTTCTCCAGCAGCACGATGGCCGCGCGCTGCACGTAGGGGCACAGGTCGTGCGAGACGAGCGTGAGTGCGGGCGTGGCAGCGGCCTGGGCCATGGCGTCTCCGGCAAGGGGTTGGCATTCGGGCGGCGTGCAGTGCTACTTCAAGGCGCTTACGCACATTGCCCAGAAGTTGGACAGTTCCACGCGCAGAGCAGGGTTGAAGTAGGCGGCAAAGGTCAGGCCGAGCACCGCGGCCAGCGCGGCCCAGCTCGCGCCCTGCAGCAGCGTGCGGCGCGAGATGCGGGCAGGGGCGTTGGCCATGGGTGCAAGGTTCGCGGTTAAGGGTGGGCCCGTCTACTGCCCGGCCAGCACAAGGGTGCGTTGCACTTCGCCCTGCGGCAACTGCAGCTTCACGCCCAGCCCTTGAAGCGGCGCGGGCAGCCGGTTCTCCAGCCGGGCCTGGGCCCAGTCCTGGCGAGACCACCAGCGCCCGGCGGCAAACACGCGGACATCAAAGGCCTGCAGGCCGGTCATGGCTTCCAGGCGCACAATGGTGGGGCCGGCACTCTCTACGGAAATCGGCTGCGGCGTCGAGTTGCCGCCCGTTGCGACGCTTGTGCTGGCTGCAGCGCCCGCGGCGTTGCTGGGTAGAGGCAGCAGGGTGCGAATGAGTGCGCCGTCCAGCACTTCCCAGCGGGCGATGACGGTCTCGCTACGGCCATCGGCCAGGGTGGTGTTGCGCGTGATCTGCAGGCCGTCGGCCAGCATGAAGACGCCCTCGGTGCCCAGGTCGCTTGCGGCGCGGGCGTCTGCGGCCAGCTGGTCGAGCGCCGCCGCCATGCGCGCCAGCCGATCCGCGTCGGACTGGGACTGCGCCCGCGAGCGAATCACGCCGTCCAGCCCGTACCAGGCCATGAGCGACATCATCGCGAGGATGGTGAGCGCCACCAGCAGCTCGATGAGCGTGAAGCCACGCGTGCGCTGAACGAGGTTCATTGCCGCGCCCGCCCAACGACAGTGGAGAGCATCGCCAGTTCCTGATTGCGTGCGGCGTTGTCGAACACGCTCACTTCCACGCGCACGAAGAAGGGGTTGGGCGTCTGGGTCACGCGCTCTTCGCACTCGAAGACCTGATCGGCCTGCGGGCAGGGGAAGTTGCGCGTGCCCACCACGGGCTGCGCACCACTGAGGCGAATTTCGGCGAGACGGTTGTCAGCAGACCACAGGGCCATGGTGCGGATGTTCAGGGCGCGCGTGTTCTCGCCCAGTTGCCCGGCTGCGCGCAGGCCGGCCAGCAAGGCAAGCGCGACGATCGCCAGGGCCACCAGCACTTCGATCAAGGTGAAGCCGCGTACGGTGCGGCTTGAACCGAGCAGCATCATTGAATCGACTCGATGCGGGCCGGCACGCGCGTGCCTTCCTGCACGACCGTGATCCGTGCCGAGGGGCTTTCCAGCCGTGCCTCGATGCGTTGCGCGTACGGCTCGCCGGACAGCAGCAGTGCGCCGCCGGGCACCAGCAGGCGTGCTTCCTCGGCCTTCAGTTCGTAGGGCGCGAGTGCGCCCCCGTCCGCTGGGTTGACCTCGGTCCAGCGCGTACGGGTCAGTTCGGCGGGGTCGTCGCTGGTTCGGGTGCGGCGTTCGAAGTGCCAGCCTCGGGCATTGGCCACCAGGCGCATCGGGCTGCCGGTGGCGGCGACGTCCTGCGTGGCTGCCTGAAGGGAGATCGCCAGACGCTGCGCGTCACGCCGCAGGATCTGTGCGGGATCGGTTGAGACGGAGATCGACACCATGGAGACGATCAGCGCCATGATGCCGATCGTCACCAGCAGCTCGATGAGTGTGAAGCCGCGCGCGCCGGCCCGGATGCTTCGGGGTTGCATTCGCGCCTGCGTTCAAAGCCTCAGAGCTTGGAGGACGTGATGTCCTCGTCCTTGCCCTCTCCGCCGGGCTTGCCGTCGGCGCCGTAGCTGAAGATTTCGAATTCGGCGCCACCAAGCCCTGGCTTGAGGTATTGATAAGGGTTGCCCCAAGGGTCTGGGTTGAGCTTTTCCACGTAGCCGCCAGCCTTCCAGTTGTTGGGAATCGGGGCCACCGTCGGCTTCGCTACAAGTGCCTGCAGACCCTGCTGTGTGGTGGGGTAGTTGTTGTTGTCTAGGTAGTACATCTGCAACGCCCGCTTCATCGTCGTGATCTCAATCCCCGCCGCCTTGCGCCTCGCGTCGTCACTTCGCCCCAGGATGCGGGGTGCTGCAAACGCTGCAATGACAGCGATGATGGTGATCACCACCATGATCTCGATGAGCGTGAAGCCGCGCGCGCGGCGGGCGAAAGTGATGGACGTCGACATGCGGTTCCGAAGCCTTGTGGAGAGGGCGAAGCGAGGCGGTTGCGCCGTGCAGCCCAGCTTGGGCCGGCCACGCGCGGAGAAGTTTCGTAACGAGCGCAGTGCATCGCAATGCGCCAACAACGCAACTTGCGGGAATAATAGCCAGCGACTTCTTCCTGTGCGTGTTGATGAACTCCGTCTGGTTACCAAGGATTACGACCCTGCTGCTGGCCGCGCTGCTCGCGGTCATCTGCGTGTTCTGGTTCACCAAGCTCGCCGCCGGCGTGCCGCAGGGTGCTGCGCGCACGCTCACGCCGGACACCTCCCTGTCCGAGGCACCGCCACGCGATCTGACCAACCTGTTTGGCGGGGCTGCGCTGGCCACCGACAGCAGCATCAAGCTGCTCGGGCTGATTGCCGAACGTGATGGCGGCGGCCGCGCGCTGATCAGCCTGAATGACGGGCCGCCCAAGTCCTACGCCGTGGGCAAGGACATCGCGCCCGGCTTGGTGCTCAAGCAACTGGAGGCGCGTGCGGCGCTGATCGAGCGCAACGGCCAGCCCGTGCGCGTGGCCCTGCCGCCGCCTTCGGCCACGATCGCCGGGGCGATCAACACGGCCGCGCCGCGCGCCATGCCGCAGACTCTGCCGCCCGGCGGTGTGATGCCCGTACTGCCCGGCAGCCAGGTGCCCTCGCAACTCGTGCCTGTGCAGAGCAACCCCGCACCCGAGGGCAAGGAGCGGGATCCGGGGGCGCCACAGCCCGGTTGATTTGAGTCGAAATCGGCCGTGATTTGGTGATGTCAATTGGCGGCCAAGATCCGCACGGATCATGCGGTAAGTGCCCTATATCGATCACAAGATCATTTCTTTTCGGCCACTGAGACTGTGGCCCGTGCCCTGCAGTTCCGCCCAAACCCGGCCGCGATCCCCCACCCACGGTATCTGAGCGTCCTGCGAGCAGCGGTTCATACCCAGTCGGCGCGATGGTGGGTAGATGATCAAGATGCACGCTCTGCGTAGACTGCCCTGCAGAACAGCCGGCGCGCGCAGCCCGTGTCCCCGTCCTCCCGGGGGCCTGAGTGCGATGCGCGCAAGCCGGTCGGGGATCGCTCCATGGTCACAGCCACCTCAGGCGCAGCCGCTGCTGCGCGCAGCCTGCTTGCGGGCGCCACACCGCTGGCTCAGCTCGGCACCCGCGCCGGCCTGGCCGCATCGCCCCTGCTGTTTCACCGGCTCGAATCCCGCAGCCGCTTGAACAGCACCGAGCCCAGCACCCTGCAGTTCCTCTCGCTGGACGCCGGCATCGACCTGCATGGCCTCTTGGGCGAGCACTTCACCACCTACCTGCGCCTGAACCTGGCTGAAGCGAAGACCCGCCCCTTCGACGGCATCGTGCAGTCCGCGCGGCAGCTCGATCAAGTGGGTCGCTTCACCCGCTACGAAGTCACCCTGCGCCCCTGGCTGTGGTTCCTGAGCCTCACCACCGATTGCAAGATCTTCCAGGACGCAAGCGTCCCCGAGATCCTTGCTGCCGTGCTGGGCGATCACGCGATTGCCAAGAGCGAGTTCAAGCTCACCCACGCCTACCCCAAGCGGCCCTACACCGTGCAGTACCGGGAGAGCGATCTGGCCCTCATCAACCGCCTGTGCGAGCTCGAAGGCATCACCTACCACGTCGTGCACCATCCGGCCGAAGGCGCCGGCTCAGGTGCAGGCGCCCTGCTCGGCGCCAATCCGGGGCCAGGCAGCCACAGCATCGTCTTCACCGACAGCGCGGCCAAACATGCCGACTGCCCAGGCTACGAGACCGTCCCCTTCCACGCCCAGGTGGGCAGCCGCCGCGAGGACGAACAGGCCCTGCTCAGCTGGACCGAGCAGCGCAGCATCGCCGCATCCAGCGTCACCTTGAGCGACTACGCCTTCCTCAAGCCCGGCGCCCCCCAAACCGGCGGCCGGGCCGATACGAGCCTGAGCGCTCAGCTGCAAGGCGCCCATGCCGAGATCTACGAGGCACCGGGTCAGTTCCACAAGGAAAGCCGCGAGGAGTCCACCGCAGAGCATCAGGCCCAGGTGCTGCTCGAATCGATCGCCACCGGCACCCGCACTTGGACGGGGGCCACCAGCGCCCGCGGCTTGAGCACCGGTGGCTGCTTCACCCTCACCAAACACCCCCAGGCCGGGCAGAACGGCCACTACCTCATCACCGGCGAGCGCTGCACGGTGGTGTTTGCCAGCTACGAAGGAGTGAGCGGGACAGAGGAGCGTCCCAGTGGACGCTCCTCTGCCAGCGAGCTCCAAGCCGCGTACTCGCGGCGCGGTGGGTCGCCGAGCCTCGAAGAAGTGCTCAGTGCCGGCGGCGCCTACTTCCACGCCGAGATCAGCGCCCAGCGCAGCGAGCAGCCCCATCGCCCGGCGCGCACCACACCGCGGCCGCAGATCCACAGCATCCAGACCGCCACCGTGGTCGGCAGCGGTGCCGGCGAGATCCACACCGACGCCCACGGCCGCATCAAGGTGCACTTCCACTGGGATCGCTACGGTCAAAGGAACGGGCAAGACAGCTGCTGGCTGCGGGTTGCCCAGCCCTGGGCCGGGGCCAACTGGGGCGCGCAGTTCCTGCCCCGTGTGGGCCAGGAGGTGATCGTCAGCTTCGTCGAGGGCGACCCCGACGCGCCGATCGCCACCGGCCGCCTGTACAACGCCGAGCAGCGAGCCGCCGCCTTCAGCGATGCGGGCAGCCTGCCGGGCAACCAGGCCCTGGCGGGGTTCAAGAGCAAGGAGCTCAACGGATCGGGCTACAACCAGCTGCTGTTCGATGACACCGCCGGGCAAGTGCGCCTGCAGCTGGCCACAACCCACGGCGCCAGCCAGCTCAACCTGGGGTATCTGATGCACCCCAGAGCCGATCAGGCCGAAGAGGCTGGTGCCGTGGACAAGCCCAGCGCCGAACCGCGCGGCGAAGGCTTCGAGCTGCGCACCGACCACTGGGGCGCCATCCGCGCGGCCAAGGGCCTGCTCATCACCACCGACGGGCGCGCGCAAGCCGTGGGCGGGGCGCTGGATCGCAATGAGCTGATTGCCGTGCTGCAAGAAGCCCTGACCCTCGCACAAAGCCTCACCGAGAACGCCAGCCAGGCCGGTGCGGCCACCGCCAAGGACGAGAAGGACGCCAAGGGCCCGGACCACGCCCCGCAGGAGACCCAGCTCAAGGAGGTGAAGGGGCTTGCGGCTGGCGCCAACAACGAACCAGACAACACCGACCCCAGCGCCAACCACCTGGCCCTGCACAGCCCGGCAGGCATTGCGATGGCCAGCCCGCACAGCGTGACCCTGGCGGCGGGCCAGACGCTGGATCAGGTGGCCGCAAAGCACGTCCAACTCACCAGCGGGCAGCAGACGCACGTCCACGCGGGCACGGGCATCCGGCAATACACCCACTCAGGCGGCATCCATCAGATCGCTCACCAGGGCAAGGTGCTGATCCAGAGCCAGCACGATGACACCGTCATCAATGCCGAACAGGCCATCCACCTCAGCGCATCACAGAAGCACATCCTGCTGGAGGCCAAGGAGCACATCACCTTGGCCACCGAGGGCGGCGGATACATCACACTCAAAGGCGGGAACGTCGAGATCGGGCTGCCGGGAGCGTTCACGCCCAAGGCGAGCAAGCATGCGTGGCAGGGCGCTGCCAAGATGGCGATGAAGCCCGTCGACTTTCCCGACACCAAGCACTGGATTGGCGTGAACTATCTAGACCCGATGGGGCCAGCAAGCGGTCTGGGCATCACCGGAGTCGCCTACAAGATTCTGTTCGATGACGGAAGCAGCATTGCTGGCAAGACCGACGGGCAGGGGAAGGGTCGACACGAGAACGTCGACAACAAGGTCGTCAAGGAAGTCATCTACGAGCCGCGTACGCCCGACGACGAAAAGCCGCACGCACCTTTGAGCGATCTGACGGGCTGATGCTCCTGCACAAGCCCCACAACCCCGATCACCTCAAGGATCGAGGCTCGCCACCGAGCGCCGACCCATCCTGACCTGAAAGTTCGAAGCACTTTCCCCATGGCCACCGAGAACCAGATTCGCGACGCACTCACCTGGCTGCACAACGATCAGCCGGCGCCGGAGGACAAAAATGTCTGGGAGTGGCTTTGGGAGGCGATTCAGGGCGACTTCAACGACAACCGATCCACCGGCCAGATTGCGTTTGACGCGGGGGTGTCCATGATCCCCGTGGTGGATCAGATCTGCGATGTGCGCGATCTCATCGCGAACTGCCGCAAGATCAACCAGGACCCCAGCAACACTTGGAGCTGGGTGGCGATCGTGCTTACGCTGATTGGCCTGTTCCCAAGTCTGGGCTCTCTGGTCAAGGGCGTGTTGAAGATCTTCTTTGCCTTCATCCGCCGCGCCGGGCTCAACCAGCTGGTCAAGGTGGTGGACGATGCCATGCAGTGGGTGATCACCTATCTGCGCAAGAGGGAGGTGCAGAGGTATCTGAGAGTGCACAAGATTGATGATGTCTTCCAGTACCTGGCGAACAAGATAAAGACTGCCAAAGCGCAGGTCAGTACCTCAGCGCTTCTGGCGCGATTTGACGATGCGATCAAGGTCATGAGAGACCTCATGGACAAAGTCACCTGGATCCCGGGCGCTGGCGCCAAGGCCAAGGCGGCGGTCGATACGGTGCTCAGTGTCAGGCGCATGGCGGACACGTATCTGGCCAGGGCTCTCGAGCCTGTACAAAAGATCCTGGACCGCATCATCTACAGGCTGGAGCACGAGGCCCTGTTGAAGCGCAGCGCGATCGTTGATGCTCGCAACATCCACTATCGCGGCGCCTTGCCTGAAGCACGGGCGGTCAGTCTCATGAGGACGACGCATCCGCCACCGCGTTGGCTCAGCAGTGGCGCACCCACGGTGTCCGAAGCCAGCCCGAGACTCTATCGACCCATCGTCGACAAGCGTGTTGCGCAGGGCTGGCCAAGCTTGTCAGACCAGAACATCAAGTCATTTCATCGACTCGTCGCCGATGAGATCAAGGGGCCGGCAAAGCTGTACCGCATTCTGGCCCCCAACAGCCGCGCGATGAGCGATTGCTGGGTCAGCGAAGACGTCTTCAAGGCGTTGATGAGCGCGCCGAATCCGCGGGAAGCCTGGCGCAAGCATCTGGCTGTCTGGCCGGACTGGAACGTCAACGGGCAGTTCGTTGTGTATGACGTGAAAGAGGGTCAGACACTCAAGGTGTGGCGCGGCGAAGCATCAAGCCAGACCAAGGACGTTTTGCCCGGCAAGCACCTCCAAGGGGGGTGGGAGCAGGTCGTCTTCAATGTTCCGCGAGGGCATCAGTACAACGACACCATGCGCTACTACCGTGTGGGCGGTGGCAGCGGAAACCGCTTGCAGGGCGTCAAGACGCAAGCGGAGTTCGATGCATTGCCTGCTGAGGCCAAGGCGCAGTACATCGCGCTGCGGGATCGAATCAATCACCCGAACATCAGCGGACCCTTCGAGACCGGCTGGGGCTACACAGACTTCGCCGAGCATGCGGCCGATGGTCGAATTGGTCTGCCGTCCCTGGCCGGACAGGTTTCAAGCAACTGATCAGCTGCGGAGCGGCGAAGATGCAAAACGACAACCCACCCACGCTTCCGCCATGGCAGCAATTGCAAGTCATGGTCCTGTATCACCTCGCAGCGCCTGAGCGCCTGGTTGAACTCATCGCGGCGCTGGACTCCTGGATTGAGGCGTCCGGTACGACGCTGGATCGCGCGCTGGACCAGGGCCGGGATCGAGCATTCAGTGACCCGCGTTGGGGCGTCCGAGATACGCCGTCGAATTGGTCGAGCTATGGCTACGGACTGCTTCTGGACTTCCGCAAGAGCACCGTTGAGGCGCTCGCCCTGCGCGAGGCCGAGATTTACCGGATGACCGGCCTGAATGGCTGCATCCGAGGGCTGCAGGAGCTGTCTCTGGAGTGGATGACTCCGGACGAGGAACATGACTTTCAAGCACGGATCCGCAGCGTCGAACGTCTTGCTGCGCCCTTGGACGCAGTCTTTGCGCGCCCGTGTCAATTGAATGACTTCGAGTTGACCGGGTTGGTCAGTGACCTCTCTGAGCACCTCACGACTGGCGCGCGCTTGAAGCTGCATCCGGAGATCCGTATCAAGTCGGGTCAACGGCCATCGCGCACCGGTGTGTATGTACCCGCGGAGCTGCCCGCTGCATCCCCTCAATTTCTGTGGTCGGGCGACGAGTTCGGCGCGCCAGGCCCAGCGTGGACGTTCAACTCAACAGGTGACGCCGCGTTGCAGCACGTCGGTCGGCCGGCACTCTGGGTCAACAAGGCTCAAATGGCGAAGTTCGCCGCGAACGCGGTCGCAAATGGCTTGATGAGCGTCCCACCCCCGTTTGAGGCGCAAGACGTCAGCGACGCTGATGTGGCTGGATCATTGGTTGCCATGCAGGCGTTTGAGGCCAGACCCAGCGAATGGATATTCGTGGAGTTGCTTGAGAGTGATCCCGACGAACAAGCGTCCACAAGGGTTGACGACTCAACCGCTTCTGAGGCGGCAAAGCGCATGGAAGCCTACGCTGGCCAACCTTGCCCACGCACTGGCTGGTGGCGCACAGCCGCCCGTCTGGGCGAGCGGCGCTACGTCGAAATGGGCAAACCCATGCCCGATATCCAAAGCCGCACCCACGGCGTGATCATCTGGTACTTCGACGACGACCAGCGCGATACGCTTTAGGCAGCGGTTCAGTCGGCATGCGCAGGCGCGCATACTCGCGCCTGTCCAATGATTCTTGAGAACACGCGAATGTCGCTGACGCCCCTGATCCAGACCCATCGCGGTGGCACGCCGGAGTGCGCCTTCTTCGGTGCAGTCGCTGTCACGGACTCGACCGGCCAGGTACTCGCGTCGTCAGGAGATCCGTACTTCGTCACCTTCACGCGCTCGACGCTTAAGGCACTGCAGGCCCTGCCCTTCGTGGCCGCGGGGGGTGTGCGAAAGCTGGGCTGGGGGGATGAGGAACTGGCGCTCATGTGCGCCAGCCACAACGGCGAGGATGCGCATGTGGCGGTGGTCGATCGCATGCTTCAGTCCGCCGGCATGCAGGTGCGCCAATTGCAGTGCGGCTGTCATGTGCCCTACCGCTTCAATGACCAGCCGGCACCTGCGGGTTTTGCGTATGACGAGCGGCACCACAACTGCTCGGGCAAGCATGCGGGCATGCTCGCGTGGTGTGCCGTCAATGGCGCAGATCCCGGGCTCTACATCGAGCCGGATTCTCCGCTTCAGCGCGCCATCCGCCGGGATGTGGCGCGGGCCGTTCGCATGGAGGAATCGCAGCTCAGGATGGGCATCGACGGCTGCTCCGCACCCAACTACGCCATGCCCCTGTCCGCGTTGGCGACAGGCTACGCGCGCTTGGCGCACGGCGCGGCGGATGGCGAGTTCGGCGAGGCCTTCGAGGCGCTCGGGCAGGCGATGTCGGCGCACCCGCTGCTGGTGTCAGGCACCGGCCGCAACGATGAAGCCTTCATGCGCATCGGCCGTGGCGACTGGGTGACCAAGGTGGGCGCAGATGGCGTGCAGGCGCTGGGCAGTCGCTCGCGCGGCGAGGCGATCGCCATCAAGATCGGCGACGGCAGCAAGATTGCGCTGTATGCCGCAGCGGTGGAGGCCATGGCTCAACGCGGCTGGCTGGATGCAGCGCAGGCCGAGGCGCTGGAGCCCTGGCGTGCCCGAGAAATCCGAAACATTCGCGGCAACGTGGTGGGTGAGCGGCGCGCCGTCTTCAAGCTTCAGGCTGCCTGAGCCGGGCGGCGCCGGCGGTGCGCCGGCAGCCTGTGGATCTTAGCGGCAGGCGCCCCAAGCGGCTGTGCTCGCCGGCAGGCTGATCTGCCGCAGCTTCTCGGCCAGCGGCGCGGGTGCATCGCGCACCTGCAGATAGCTGCGCGTCTGGCCGGTACGGCGTTCGATGCGCGCCGTGCGGACGCCCTGTGTGCTGAGCACATCCAGACGCCGCTTCGCATTGGCCTCGACATCGAACAGGCCCAGCGAAATCCACCGTCCGCGCACGTCTTCGGTCATGGCCATGTCTGTGACTTTCAGGCCACGCAGTTCCACCATCTTGCGCTCGGTGGTCGGGCGGTCCACGTAGGGGCCCATGATCACGGCGTACTCCGCGCCCACGGTGCGCTCGGCGGTGTCGATCTTCGCACCGGCAGCGTTCAGTTCATCGCCAGGCAGCGCAGCGCGTGCGCGTGCGAGCGCGTCCGTGTCGAAGCCGCCCCACTCCAGGCAGGCGGCGCGTTCAGTTGCCGCGTCCTGAGCGCGCACCTTGCTCGCGGCTCCGCTCACAGCTTTCTCGAGCTCCACCTCAGACAACACCTTGAATCGCTCTGCCTGCACCTGGGCATCCAGGCGCGCCGGCTCGCGGGACTGGCCGGGCAGCACCGGGCCTAGCCAGCCCTTCCAGGCTGCGAGCACCAGCAGATTGAGCGCGAGAAGCAGGACGAAGAGGATTCGCATGAGAGATCAGAGGATCAGCGCTGCGCGCTGTCACGTACCACGCCCAGACCCTGAAGCACGGCGTGAGGCAGCAGCGTGTGCGCGGGCAGTATGCCAGCGGCACCCACTGCGGCCCCGCCACTGACGTACAGATTCGGTTCGCAGCCGGTGGCGCTGCGCGCGGCCTGCAGCGCCTGGTCGATCAGCCCGCGCTGTGCGGCGGCCACGCCCGCAGCGATCGCCTCGGGCGTGGTCTTGGCGCGGGCATCGAGCTGCAGGGACTCCGCCGGCACGCGCGGCAAATGCGCCGTGCCTGCGGAGAGCGAGTCCAGCATCAGCGCGATGCCCGGCGCAATCATGCCGCCCTCATAGCGCCCGGCTGCAACGGTATCGACCGTGGTGGCGGTGCCGAAGCTCGCGATCACGAGCGCCTCATTGCCGCGACCTGCGATCGCCCAGGCCGCGATCGCCGCGAGCAGCCGGTCGGCACCCAGCGTGGGCGCGCGATAGGCGTTCACGAATCCGGCCGGCAATTCGTCCTTGAGCCACCAATGCAGCGCAAGACCCTGTGCCGAGCACCATGCTTGAAGCGCCTCGTTCAAGCGGGCGTGGCCGACCGAGACCGCCCACGCTGCATCCAGACGTCCGGCGGCCGTGCCCAATGCGGTCAGCGGGTCGAACTGGCCTGCTGCCGCGTCCATCATCTGCGCGTGCGTGCAGGCCAGCGTCGCCGCAAGCTGGCCCTCGCGCCACAGGCCGAGCTTCACACGGCTGTTGCCGATGTCCACCAGCAGGCTTGCGGCGCGCGTCATGTCTGACCACCGAATCGCAGTGAGCAGTCGCCCTGAACAAAGCGCCGCATGCCATGCGCGCTGCGCACCCGCAGCGCGCCATCGGAGTCGATGCCATCCGCGATGCCATCCAGCACCACCGCGCCGCCCTGAATCATCTGCACTGGCCGCCCGCGCGCATAGTCCAGCGCCGGATAGCGCTGCAGCACCAGTGTGTGGATCGTGCCCGGCAGGTCCGGCTGTACCAGCAGATCGGCCAGCGCCTCGACCAATGCGGCGGTCACTGCCGCAGCCGGTGCGGTGCAGGCTGCAGCCTCGCAGAGCGCCGCTGGCGGCAAGCCGCCCGGGGTCAGCGCAGTTTGAGGCAGGCTGCCGTTCACGCCGATCCCGACCACGATGCCGAGTTGGTCTCCCGCTAGCGCGTGCGTCTCCACGAGCACACCGCCGAGCTTTCCGACGCGCTCGGCGTGCTCTGGCGCGGCCGGCACCAGCAGCAGATCATTGGGCCACTTGAGCATCACGTTTGCGCCCAGCTGCTGCAGGGCAGACGCGGCCACCGCGCCCACCGCCAGCGGCAGTGCGCCAATCAGGCCGGCGTGCAGGCGCCGCGTCGTCCCCAGCGACATCAGCAGCGCGGCGCCGGGGTCGGCTTGCCAGGTGCGGCCGGCACGGCCGCGGCCGGCACGCTGCTGCCTGGCGATCAGCACGCTCAGCGCGCCCGCGTCGCCATCCGGCAGACGCCCGTGGCGGGCGCGTTCAAGCAGGTCCGCGTTCGTGGAGCCGGTTTCTTCGACGCAGCTCAGCTCCAGCCGCACATGCGGTGCAAGGCGCAGGCTCGCCTGCAGGCTGGCGCTGTCGAACCGGAAGTGCATGAGGCGTTGGCTGGGTAGGGAGCAGGACAGAGAGGCTGCTGATTATCGGCGAGGGGCGGGTTCAGCCCTCCCGGCGCTGCCCGGCGGCCCGCGCCTCCTACACTCTGCGCCAGTTGCCACACGCGGCGCCTGGCGCCCGCCCAGTACGGCAGCGCATTCTTGTCATGCCCAAGTCGATGCCCGCCAGCCGGGGCCTGAGCCGTGTGCGGCTCGCCGCCGGTTCCGACACGACCGCCCAGATCGCTCGCTGGGCGCTGGCCGCCTATGCCTTGCTTGCCGTGCTCGCGAGCCTGCATCCGTTCTCAGGCTGGCGCGACCCTGGCGTGCCCTTCTGGGCCTTCATCGACGATCCGCTGCCGCGCTACCTCACGCAGTTCGACCTGGTCGCCAACGTGCTGACCTATCTCCCCTTCGGCTTTCTGGCGGTGTTTGCGCAACCCGCCCAGCGGCACCGGGCGCTGGTGCTGCTGCTTGCCCTGCTGCCCGGCGTGCTGCTGAGCTTCGCCATGGAGGCTACCCAGACCTACCTGCCCATGCGCCACGCCACTTGGACAGACTGGCTGGCGAACAGCGCAGGCACCTTGCTCGGGGCGCTGATCGCACTCCCGATGGCTCGGGCCTGGCTCAACTCGCCTGCGGCGGCCAGTTGGCAGCGCCAGTCCTTCGTGGCCCACCCCGGGCTGTTGGTCGCGCTGGTGGCGCTGTGGCTCGTCAGCCAGCTGCATCCGAGCGCGCTGCCCTTCATCAACGGCCAGTTCGTGCCGCTCGTGGCTGCGCTGCTGCAGCAGTGGCTGGAGATTCCCCTGCGCAGTTCGCCCCTTGATGTCACCCGTGCCCTGTCCGCAGACCAGTTCGCTGCAGTGGACACGCTCGCGGCCGCGCTCGGCCTGGTGACGCTGCTGCTGCTCGCGCGCCTGAGCCTGACTCGCGTGGCACCGCGCGTCGTACTGCTGCTCACGTTGCTGGCCGTCGCTGTGCTGTGCAAGACCGTGGCCACCGGCCTGCAGTTCGGGCCGGACGAGGCCTTTGGCTGGTGGGGCACCGCCACGCAGAAGGCCCTGCTCGCGGCCTGCGTCGCTGCGGTGGTGATTGCATTCCTGCCCGGCTGGGTTGCCGGCAGCCTGTGCGTGCTGGCCCTGCTGCTGCAGATGATCTTCGTGAACATCGTGCCGGAGAACCCGTACTTTGCGGCGACCCATACGCGCTGGCAACATGGGGTCTTCATCGGCTTCTTCGGCGTCACGCAGTGGGTTGCAGCCCTCTGGCCGCTGGCCGCGCTGGTCGCCGTGCTCGGCCGCCGCTGGCGCGAGGCCTGAGGCGACTGCGCACCTTCATCCCCTATCGACTCCACCTCCCATGAGCTACTACAAGCACCACGTGTTCTTCTGCCTGAATGTGCGCGACGAAGGCCGACCCTGCTGCGCCCACCGCGACGCCCAGGCCATGCAGGAGCACGCCAAGAAGCGCGTAAAGGCCCTCGGTCTGGCCGGCGCAGGCGGCTGCCGCATCAACAAGGCGGGCTGCCTGGACCGCTGCGAGGAAGGCCCGGTCGCCGTCGTCTACCCGGAAGGCGTCTGGTACACCTATGTGGATCAAGCCGACGTGGACGAGATCATCGATCGGCACATCGTGAAGGGTGAAGTCGTGGAGCGCCTGCGTCTGCCAGATACCGCGCCCGTCGCTGCGGCGCCATCCAAGGCATGAGTCCGGGCACCGAGACCCTCCTGCTGCCCGGCGCCGCCGGGCCAATCGAAGTCGCCATCGACACGCCGCCCGAACCCGCCAGCGGCGTGGTGGTGGTGGCACACCCGCATCCGCTGTTTGGCGGCACCATGAACAACAAGGTCGTCACCACCGTGGCGCGTGCTGCGGTGGCGGCCGGGCGCGTGGCCGTGCGCCTGAACTTTCGCGGCATCGGCGCCAGTGGCGGCGAGTTCGATCAGGGCGCTGGCGAGACGGATGACTTCCTGCAGGTGGTGGAGCACGTCCGCGCCCGCGCGCCGCAGCGCCTGGTGCTGGCTGGCTTCTCATTTGGCGGCTTTGTGGCCGCCAGCGCCTTCGCGCGCCTGCAGGCTGCAAACACAGCCCCGGACCAGCTGGTTCTGCTTGGCCCTGCGACCAGCCGCTTCAAGATCCCTGAGGTGCCGGCCGAGACCCTCGTCATCCACGGCGAGCAGGACGACGTGGTGCCTCTGGCCAGCGTGCTCGATTGGGCGCGGCCGCAGGACCTGCCTGTGATCGTCGTGCCTGGCAGCACGCACTACTTCGATCGCAAGCTCACCGTGGTCAAGCGCCTAGTACAGCCGCTCCTGTAGTGCAGGGCAGATGCGTTCAACGCCGGGTGGCCGATGCCTTGTTTACAACGCCGAGTCACGATCAGAGCCACAGCGCGGGTATACCCACGGACATTGAGGATTGCTTTGTGCACCTTGCGCGAGCACACTCACCCCTGACCAAACCTTACGCAAGCCTTACGCACTGCGCATGAAAGACACCCCTTACAAGAAGACCGCAGCAGGCACCAAGGAGATGACCGCGCGCGAGCTGGGGCTCGGCTCCGCGGAACGGCGGCTGCTGATCATGTGCGATGGCAAGCGCACGCCCACGGAGCTCGTGGAGTTCTTCAAGAGCGCCGACGAAACGCTGGCCATGACCCAGATGCTGCTCGATCGCGGCTTGATCGAGCCTGCCGGCCCGCCGCGCGCCGCGGTGAATCTGCACGCCAAGGCGCCGGGCGCCGCGCCCTCACCGCCGCCACCCCCGCCCGCGCCGCCTGCGGGCAGCAACCGGCCGGTGGGCGACCGCGGGATGAAGGCTGCGCGCTTCGTCATCGAGCAGCTCGGCCCCATGGACGGCGAACCGCTGGCCCTCAAGCTGGAGGCCGCCAAGACCCCCGAGCAGCTCGCTGCCGCACTTACCCGTGCGGCAGATGTGATTGCCGGCATCAAGGGCCGCGAAGTCGCCGCCAAGCTGCGCGAGATCGCTGGCTGAGCGCGCGGCAGCGGCGCTTTCGCGTTCCAAGACCGATCGCCGCGCGCCAACTCTGCTTACACACCACCGGGCGTAGCGGCCGGAATGCCCATAGCGCGCGCCTAAACTTGCGGGCTTCATTTCGAGGAAGTCCGTCCACATGCAGTTTTCGATCGTCCGCGCCGCCGTGCGCCGCCTTGCCGCGCCGCTGCTGGCCGCCCTGCTTGCACCGCTGAGCGCCACCGTTCTGGCCCAGGCCGCACCTGCTGCACCCGCAACCGCACTTGCGCTGCAAGTGGCCCCGCCCGTCATCGCCGCGCGCAGCTTTGTGCTGCTCGACATCCAGAGCGGCCAGGTGCTCACCGCCAGCAACCCGGACCAGCCCGTGGAGCCCGCCTCGCTCACCAAGATCATGACCGCCTATGTCGTCTTCAAGGCGCTGGCGGAAAAGCGCATCACCCTGGATCAGCGCGTAAACCTCTCGCAGTCGGCCTGGGAGCGCGCCGGCAAAGGCAGGAACGAGCAGTCCAACATGTGGATCGATCTGCGTGTGCCCGTCACCGTGGAAGAGATGCTGCACGGCATGATCATCGTCAGCGCGAATGACGCCTCCTACATGCTCGCCGAGCTCGTGGGCGGCAGCGAGGCCGGCTTTGCCGACCTGATGAACAAGGAAGCCGCGCGGCTGGGCCTGAAGGGCACGCGCTTCACCAACGCCGCTGGCATCACCGAGCCCGGCCACATCACCACCGCGGCCGACATGGCCCGTCTGGCGCAGGCCCTGATCCGCGACTTCCCCGAGCAGTACGCCAAGTACTACAGCCAGCGCAACTACACCTACAACAAGATCACCCAGGAAAACCGCAACCGCCTGCTCTGGCTCGACCCCACCGTGGACGGCATGAAGACCGGCTACACCGCCGCCGCCGGCTACTGCCTCGTGTCCTCGGCGCGCCGCCCGGGCGCGCACGGCAGCACCCGCCGCCTGATCAGCGTCGTCATGGGCACCGCAAGCATGGACGCCCGCGCGCAGGAGAGCGTCAAGCTGCTGAACTGGGGCTTCCAGAACTTCGAGAACGTGCGGGTGGCCCAGGCCAACACCCCGCTGATCACGCCCGAGATCTGGAAGGGCAAGGCGGCCACCGCCAAGCTCGGCTTCATGCAGGACGCCTGGATCTCCGTGCCGCGCGGCATGGGCGACAAGCTCAAGAGCGAAGTTACGCGCCCGCAGCCGCTCGTGGCGCCTGTGCAGGCCGGCCAGACCATCGGCAGCCTGCGCGTGAGTGCCGACGGCCGCATCGTGGCCGAGAAGCCCGTGCAGGTGCTCGAGACCGTGGAGCAGGCCGGCATCATTGGCCGCGCCTGGGACTCCGTGCGGCTGATGTTCAAGTAAGCCCCGCAGTTCGGGGTGAGCACACGGCGGCTGCGGCCGCCGTTTTCATTGCCAGCGGTTGCGGCCGCCGTTTTCATTGCCAGCGGTTGCGGCCGCCGTTTTCATTGCCAGCGGTTGCGGCCGCCGTTTTGATTTGCAGCGGCGTCGGCCGCCGTTTTCATTGCTGCGGGCCCATCACGCATGTGCCATGCGCATTCGGCATGGCGTCGTGCTGCAGCGCGGCAGGATAATCACGCCAGCCTTCCGATCCGACCCGAACGACCCTTCAGCGAGACCAGACACCATGTGGGATTCCATCTGCTACCTCAATGGCGAGTATCTGCCCCTGGGCGACGCCAAGATCAGCGTGCTCGACCGCGGCTTCATCTTTGGTGACGGCGTCTACGAAGTGGTGCCCGCCTACAACCGCAAGCCCTTCTGCATGGAAGAGCACCTGGCGCGCCTGAAGCGCTCGCTCGACGCCCTGTCCATCACCAACCCGCACAGCGATGAGGAGTGGAAGCGCATCATCCTCAGGCTGATTGAGCAGCATCCGGCCAATGACCAGTTTGTGTACTTCCAGGTCACCCGCGGCGTGGCCAAGCGCGACCACGCCTTCCCCAAGGACGTGAAGCCCACACTCTTTGCCATGACCTCGCCCTTTGCGCCGCCCGCAGGCGAGACGCTCGAGAAGGGCGTGAGCGTCATCACCACCATCGACAACCGCTGGCTGCGCTGCGAGATCAAGAGCGTCGCCCTGCTGGGCAACGTGCTCAAGCGCCAGGAGGCCGTGGAGGCCGGCGTGATCGAAGTGATCATGTTCCGCGACGGCATGCTGACTGAAGGCAGCGCCACCAACATCTACGCCGTCATCGGCGGCAAAGTCATCGCCCCGCCGCGCGACAACAAGATCCTCGCCGGCATCCGCTACGGCCTCATGGCCCGCCTGTGCGATGCCTCCGGCGTCCCCTACGAAGTGCGCCCCGTCACCAAGGCCGAGTTCCTCGCCGCCGACGAAATGCTCATGAGCAGCGCCACCAAGGAGGTCCTGCCCATCACCACCTGCGACGAGCAGCCCGTGCGCGGCGGCAAGCCCGGGCCGGTGTGGCAGAAGCTGTTCCTCGCCTACCAGGCCGAGAAGATGAAGCAGTGCGGGACGCGGGCGGAGGCGGTGGCGGCTTGATGGCGCCGACCGGCGACAAGCTCGCCTTTGTAGAGAAGGCGTTTGCGAGCGCCTTCGCTGGCGTGGTGCTCGGCGGCGGCATGAGCATTCGACAATCGGAGGCGGTGGATCGGCCGCCTGAGCCGTGCGATGAAGTCTGGTACCGCGCGTTGCCCGCAGACGAGATCACCGACGATTGGTCGCGCATCCCGTCGAGCGAACTTGAGCGTGCGCAGGTGGCGTTTTTTGATGCCGAGGCCTTCCGCTACTACATCGCGCCCCTGGCGCTCAGCGTCATTCGGAACTACGACAGTTCATCCATGCGGGTGATCGGCACGATGAGCGGGCTGTATCCCAAGGAGCGTGCCTGGACGCACCACATGAATCAGTACGCGCTGCTCAGTCCGGCGCAGCGCCATGCGATAGCGCTCTTTCTGCACCATGCGCCTGACCTCGTCCAACTTGAGGGTGAAGAGGTCAAGCTGTGCGAGCGCGCTCTGCGTGACTACTGGCTGCAGTTCCTAAGGTAAGTCTGCAGTCCGCTTCCCGCGCGACCCCTCCTGAAGGCAGGGCTTCAGCAAGCACTGCTTGGCCCCGGCGGAACGACGAGCATGCCGCGAGCGCGAGGCTCAGGGAGCGCCCCAATCGCAAGACCATTGCGCCACAGATCGCTTGTCCCATGCGCCTCTCCAGCCACTTTGCCCTGAAGACCCGGATGGAATGGACGTCTCGCTTTACGTCAGCGACTGGCGTGGGCACGTCGGCGCTTAGGCTTCGCTCAAGTGCGGGGAGCGCCAGCCGTACATGAAGGATGCATATGCGAACGGGCTGAGAAGCACGCACGCAAGCACTGCGATCGACACTTGGGTGAGCGTGAGCGCGCTGTCGGGCAAGAGGGTCATTGGCGCGCCGAGGACAACCAGCACGCCCACCACGACACAGAGGAAGAACGACAGCTTTCCGAGCGACCTTGGAGCAAAGAGACGCTGCCAAGCCCAACCGACTAAGGGAACACAAAGCCCGAGCGTCCAGAAACCCTTGAGCGCAAGCAGCATCCAGTGGCCGTCGCCCTTGGACATCGCCACGACCATGTCGATCAACACCAGCAGCACAACGACGCCTGCGTATCCCTTCCAGGCGAAGACTTTGAGACGGTTGTGTGGCGTGCTGTCGCTCATGGGTGCTTCCTGCTTCGAACGCAGCACTCTACGAAATCAGCGTCCCGACGCACGCCCGGAGATACCCGAAGGTGTCCCGCGATGTTTCCGCTTGTCCCATGCGCCTCTCCAGCCACTTTGCCCTGGAGAGGCGCATGAAACGGACGTCTAGCCCTTGAAGTCCGGGTGTAAGCCGGTCCTCAGTTCGCCGGCTAGGCCCGCCACAGCGGTACGCGATCCATCGTCACGTTCATGCCCAGCTTGGCAAATTCGCTGGCATCCAGATAGTGGATGCGCGGCAGGTATTCGCCCAGGGCGCCGTTGTGGCTGTTGGTGCCGATGGCGCTGGGGTCCCACTCGCGTTCGGGCCAATCGGCCTTGCGGCCGATCTTCTGCGGTGTGGGGGCATTGCTGCCCTGCCACTCCGGGCCCACGGTCAGCCAGCGCAGGGTCCAGCTCACCTCTGGCGAGGGGCCCCAGTCCACCCAGGTCACGCCGGCGGCGGCGGTAGCGTTGGCCGGCCGGTCCTGCGGGCGGGACAGGCAGATCACGTAGCGGCGCTGCGCGTCCAGCACCATCTCCTCGTCGCACACGCAATGCACCGCCACGCCGATCACGGCGTTCTTGTCGAAGGCCTTGGCAAAGTCCAGCCCGGCGGGCACCTGGTAGCCGGTCAGTGACCAGTAGCGCATCTCGCCACCGCCAAAGCGCGCGTCGCCGCGCAGGGTCTTGGGGAAGCTGGGCAGCCGGCCGGTGAGCACCACCACCTTGCCGCGGCCCAGTTCCATGCCGCGCACCAGGTAGTCGATGTAGGTGGCCGAGGTGGCGGACTGTTCCAGCACGGCCGGGCCGTCCAGGTCACTGCCGCGGCCGGCCACGCCCTTGTCCAGGTTGCGCACGTATTCCTTGGGTGCCCAGCCGGTGTTCAGTGCAATGCCGGCCACCACGGCGCGGAAGATGCCCGTCTGCTTGTTCCAGCCGTAGCGCGCGCTGGACAGGCGCTTGTCGCTGGGCTCGATGGTGGGCGCGCCCTCGGGAATCTGCACCACGCGGTTGGCGCGGCGGGTGTAGGGCTCCAGATCCACCGCAATGAAGTAGCGCTCGCCCTTGGGGGTCTCGTACCAGGCGCGCGGCAGGGGCACGCCGGCCAGCGGGTCCACGCCTCCGTCGGCGCGGCGGTCGGGCAGGTAGTAGCGCGCCCAGAGCTGGCCGGTGTCCCAGAGGCCGCGGCCGTGGCCGTTGGAGCCCGGCGCGCCCCAGGCGCCCTGGAACATGATGCCGGTGCCGTAGCGCACATTGCCCTGGCCGCGGAAGAAGGGCGGCCGGAACGCCGGGTTCAGCGCCATGGCGTCGCCAATCACCATCGGAAACTCCACGCGCCAGCTGCGCTTGTCGATGTTGCGGTTGGCGCCCAGGCGGAAGGGGTTGCCGTGGCCCGGCAGCGGGTCGATGTCGGCATCCACGATCGGTACCTCCGCCACGCCGATGCCGCCGTCGTAGCGGTAGTCCTCGGGCCGGAAGGCCGGCGTCACCTGCAGGTCAAAGAACCGGGCGCGCGGAAACTCGCCCTCGACCACGACCTTGTGCCCGAAGGGCAGCAGCATGGCCGGAATGACCAGATAGGTCACGTTCGGGTCCGGGAAGAAGCCCACATAGCCGGCCCGCGTGATCGGCCGCGCCCAGCGCGCCGCCCACACGTCCTCGGGCCGCAGATCGGCCGCGCGCACCAGCCGAAAGCGCGGGAAGTCCGTCAGGTTCACGCCGGGCGGCAGAAACTCCTTGGGAATCTCCGCAGGCACGCGGCCGGCCAGCCAGGCGTTGATGTAGCGCTCCAGCGCATCGGAGATGCCCTGCGCGTCGCGCAGCACCGCATCGCGGTCCGTGTAGTAGGGAAACACCGGCGCCTTGGGTGCAAAGAACACCGTGCCCGGCGGGTGCGGCAAGGTGCGCGGCGGCGTGGCCGGCGCGGTGCGGTAGGGCTGCACATCCGGCGGCAGCTTGGCCAGCGCAGCCGAAGGCGGGCCGCTGGGCTGCGGCGTACCGCAACCGCTGGCCAGCACCGCACCACCCGCACCAAAGAACTTGAACACTTCACGTCGGAGCATCGTTCGTCTCACCAGTCACTGCACATGCAGCGCTGCCGTTCTAGCGGCTGCGACAAGTCGCCGCCAATGATCGCGCTGCCGCGCGGCGTGGCAACGCAATCATGTTTTCCGGTGCATGTGCGGCGCCGCTGCGGCTGTTCAGGCGCAGTCGGCGCGAGGCTTCTCGCTTGTCTGGTGCGGGTCTTGAGGCTTTTTGGTCTGGAAAGCCGCGCCAGATGGGCGTCTTCACTGCATTCCGCGGGCCTCGGCCCCGGTGCAGCGCCGGGCTACGGTCATTGCACGGGCGCACCGCAATCGCTTACGCCGTGTAACACCTGTTTCATCCGCCAAAGCGCCGGGCGCATCGCACGCCACCCGGTGCGTGCGGGCCGGCCGCCTAGCATCGCCGCCATGCAATGGATTGCCGCCCTCGTTCTCATCGTCAGCGTCGCCCTGAGCGTACGCGCCTGCCAGCGCGAGCAGCGCGTGGTGGCTCCGCCCGTCATGGCCGAGCCCGTGCAGGTCAATCTGGCCACGCCGCGCACCTTCGAGTTCAAGGGCCACCAGCTCACTGCCGTGGCCGACTTCGAGGTGCAGGCCCGCCTGCTCTCGGCCGAGGAATACAACTGGGACGCCGGCGCCAAGCTCGCGCCCATCGACTTTGCCCTGGGCTGGAACCGCATGAGCGACGAGCAGGTGCTCAAGCAACTCACCATCAAGCAGGACGTGCGCTTCTTCACCTACCGCTGGGAAGACAGCCCGCCCATCCCACCCGAGGAGATCATCCGCAGCGCCTCCAACATGCACCTGATCCCGGCCGACGCGCAGATCGAGCGGCAGTTATTCGCCGTGCAAAAGGGCAGTCGAGTCCGCCTGCGCGGCCAGTTGGTGGACGTGCGCGGCCCCAACGGCTTCACCTGGAACTCCAGCCGCACCCGAGAAGACACCGGCAACGGCGCCTGCGAGCTGGTGTTTGTGACGGGGGTGGAGGTGGTTCGGTAGGGGGAGCTAGCCATCAAGCTCGAGAGCCGAGCGCCCTTTGCGTTCAATGCGCGATCAGTTCAAGAGATGAGAACATGCGCTCGGTATACGCATCCGCCGAACGCCGCTCTGCCCGACTGTCTTCAACGCTGCACGCCTTGTGGAGGAATCGTTTCGTCAAACGGATTGAACGGGTACTCGTTTGAATGCGACTCGATGAGCGTCACTCGGCACGGACTCACGCGGGTAACAAGGAGTGCTTGTGGCTCAAAGGGATGAGTTAGCACGCCTTTAAGGGTCGCGCCTGCGATCCTCAGGGCAGGAGGAACGACCAACTCGTCTAACTCGACCTCGATTTGAAGCACACACAGCCCGAAGCGCCGCGCTACGTCAAATCTTGGGGTAACAAAAAGGCCGGGTTCGAAGTCTTGCGGGCCATGGATTGCACGAGTGTGCAGACGATCGGCGTCGATGCCGTCCCGAATGAAGCGGTCAGCGTGTTCCCGAGAGGTGCCGTGATAGACAAGCATGCGCGCAGGTCGAAAGAGGGTTTTGGGCAACGCAGATTGTTTTGCTGGCCACAAGCTCTGGCTAGGACAAACGAGAAAGCCGCGCTTGATATGTCTCGACCTTGGAAGCTCCGAACGTTACGAATTGCGCTTAGTCAGTGATTTGAGTTGATTGAGCACCACGAAAGCGATTCGCGCGAGAGCAGCCACGAACAGCGCGAAAGTGATCCAAAAGTACACCTTACTGTCGCCAATCTCAGGCGGCAGAACGAATCCCAGCAGAAATGCCGCTATCGCAATCCAAAAGAGTACGTCCCAGGCTCGCCCAAACGCTGATGGCTGCTCAGGGTTCGCTTTTGATTCGGTCGCCTGAAGTACATCGCCTTCAACTGGTCTCTCTTGAGCCGGGCTAACGCACGATTTGGGACGCACTTTCACGCACCTCGCAGATGGAAAAAGACTCGCTACCGAACCCAGAGATATCCGTTGGCGCCGCAGTTGCGCTCAAGGCCGTCCATCACTTCGTCGGCCGTGTACTTCTTGGCGCGATAGCCGTCGATTGCACCTTGAACGTAAGCGCGGCAGTTCGCCGGAAGGCCAGTGTCTCGGCCATACGCAGGTTTCGAGTTTGGGTCTCCGCATGCGACCAAGCTGATGGCGGCCCACGCTAGCGCCAGTCTTCGGAGTGTGTTTGGGTTCCGCAGTTGAGTTTCCATAGCTCGAAGTCCTGAATTGCCGCTAATGCGGCCAAAGGCATGAATTTCTGCTCAAGCTCGTTGGCGCAGTGATGCGGATTGCGAAGTCGGCCCTCTAGACGCATGAAGGCACTTCCGCAGGTGCTATGCGGCTTTCCAGCCACTTTGCCCTCAAAACCCGCACCAGAAGCCAATCTCACTCTCTCTACCCGGGCGTCAGCCACCTACTTGTGCCCCAGCACCGGATGCTGCTCATACGGCGCGGCGAGCTGTTGCAGTTCCTGGGGGGTGAGCTGCAGTTCGCAGGCGCGCACGGCGGCTTCGATCTGCGCCACCTTGCTGGCGCCGACGATCGGTGCGGCGACGCCGGCCTGGTGCAGGAGCCAGGCGTAGGCGATTTCGGCGTTGCTGACCTCGCTGCCTTTCTCCCTTCGCTTGGCGGCGACGTTGCTCACGGCGTCCACAACCTTGAAGTCGGCCTCGCGGTAGTAGTAGCTCTGGGCGATGTCGTCGGTGGCGGCGCGGGAGTTTGAGCTCGCGGCGGCCTGCTTGTCGGCCGCGGTCCGATTGCCCGCCAGAAACCCGCGCGCCAGTGGGCTCCAGGGCAGCAGGGCCACGCCCTGGTGGCGGCACAGGGGGATCATTTCGCGCTCTTCTTCGCGGTATGCCAGGTTGTAGTGGTTCTGCATGCTCACAAAGGGCGTCCAGCCATGCGCCTTGGCCACGTTCTGGGCGCGCGCAAACTGCCAGGCCCACATGGAGCTTGCGCCGATATAGCGCGCCTTGCCGGCCTTGACCACGTCGTGCAGGGCCTCCATGGTTTCCTCGATGGGCGTGTGCTCGTCCCAGCGGTGGATCTGATAGAGGTCGATGTAGTCCGTGCCCAGGCGCTTGAGGCTGGCGTCCACCGCATGAAAGATGCGCTTGCGCGACAGGCCGCTGCTGTTGGGCACATGCGCGGGCTTGGGCGCGCTGCTGGCGCCGCCCTTGAAGGCCAGGTCCACCGGGAAATAGACCTTGGTGGCGATCACCACCTCCTCGCGCCGGCAGAACTCGCGCACCCAGCGGCCGGTGAGCACCTCGCTCTCGCCGGCGGAATACATGTCGGCGGTATCAAAGAAGTTCACACCCAGCTCCACGGCGCGCTGGAACACGGGCTTGCCGGCATCGCCATCCAGCACCCAGGGGCGCCACTGCGAGGTGCCGTAGGTCATCATGCCCAGGGCGATGCGGGAGACTTCGAGGCCGGTCCTTCCAAGACGAACGTATTGCATGGGGTGCGGGGGGCTTCGCGCCGCCTACTGCGCGGCCCAATTTGCGGGTTCCCGGATTTACGCAAGCTCGTCACCGTACTGTTCGTACTGTCTGCGCTCTACGGCGCGCCTTGCGCATCCTCACCCACAACTTGGCCCGCTCGCTACGGCGGCACGAAGCCCCAGATAAGTTGGTGGTTACCAAACCTACACTGCCTGGATGCCGTTCTCAAAGCCCATCCGCGCTGTCACGCTCGATCTCGATGACACGCTCTGGCCGATCTATCCCACGATCATCCGCGCCGAGACCCTGCTGCACGTCTGGCTGGCCGAGCATGCGCCGGCCACGGCGCAGGCGCACACCATTTCAGACCTGCGCCGCCTGCGCGAGCAGCTGGGTGCAGAGCGGCCCGATCTGGCGCATGACCTCTCTGCGCTCCGGCGCGAGAGCATCCGCCGGGCACTGCTGGTGAGCGGCGAGGACCCCGCACTGGCCGAGCCGGCGTTCGACCACTTCTTTGCCGAGCGCCAGCGCGTGGAGCTGTATGAGGATGCGCGGCCGGCGCTGGCGCGCATTGCCGCGCGCCTGCCGGTGGTGGCGCTGAGTAACGGCAACGCGGATCTGCGCACCATCGGCCTGGACTATCACTTTGTGGCGGCGGTGTCTGCGCGGGAATTCGGCGTGGGCAAGCCGGACGCGGCGATCTTTCTGCACGCTTGTGAACGCGCGGGCTTTGCACCGGACGAGGTGCTGCACGTGGGCGACGACCCGCACCTGGACGTGCTGGGCGCGCAGGCCGCCGGCCAGCCCGCCGCCTGGGTGGACCGCGGCCTGCACCGCGCGCCGGAAGGCTTTGCGCCGCAGCTGCGCGTGACGGACATGGCGCAGCTGGCGGACCGGCTGGGGGTCTGAGCCGGGGCGTTCAGTTTCAAACGATGCTTGAAAAGTGAGCGATGAATGTGACTTTTTCAAACAAGCGTTGAAGATGCCAATGGGCCGCTTATCGCATGTGGGGCGCGGATCTCGGCCTGTTTTGCGATCAAGTTTTCGCGGCGCATGTCACGCCGTAAGCCTTCAGTTTGCAGCTGCGCTGCCCGGGTGACTGGCGGGTGGGCTCGGGCGCGTCGGCGCCGGCCCGCCGGGTAACACCGCGCAAGGCGGCCCCGGCCTTCCGCCGGGAGCCACCCTGCAACCGGCTCAGCGCAGCACGATCAGCTGCACGCGGCGGTTGGCGCTGCGGCCCGCCGCACTCGTGTTGTCGGCAATCGGCATGGCCTCGCCGTAGCTGATGGTGGCCATGCGGTGCAGGGGCATGCCCTGTGTGGCCAGGTACTGACGCACGGCATCGGCGCGGGCCAGGCCCAGGCGCTGGTTGAGATCGGCCGGCCCAGTGGTGTCGGTGTGGCCCTGGATCTCCAGATACACCGGCGCGTTGTCGGCCTTGAGCTTGGCCAGCAGCTGGTTGAGCTCGCCTTGCGCGGCGGGGGTGAGCAGGGCGCGGCCGCTGGCGAACTTGATCTTGTCGTCCGTGAGCACGGTCTGCATCAGGAAGCGGCCTTCACTGAGCTTGCCGGCCGCGTTGGCGCGGGCCAGGGCGTCGGCCTGGGTTTGCTGCATGTTCGCTTGCAAGGCATTCAGGCGGTCTTCGGTGCCCTTCACGCGGCCATCGAGTGCGCGCACGGCGGCCTCGGTGCCTTCGGTGCGGGTGCTCAGGCTGCTCACGCGGCTTTCCACGGGCGCGACGGTGTTGCGCACGAAGTCCTGCGTGGCGCAGCCCGCCAGCGTGCTGGCTGCAAGGGCCGTGGCGGCCAGCAGCAGGGCGCTGCGGCGTGCGGGCGGCGTATTGCTCGTCTGCGTGTTCTGAACATCGATCATCCGAATCCCTCGTTTCTTGTTGGCCTTGAGCCGTTGCGGCCGCTGCGTGCCTTGGATCGACAGGCAGCGTGCTTCGGCGGGTGTGACGTGATGCAGGCGTGCGGGCCAGCATGCATGCACTCGCGGCGCGAGCTTAGGCAGCAGCGGCCGCGGGACCGGCGGCGCGTGATTCCATCAAAGCAATCCGCTCACGCCACGAAACGCGCGCTTACTGATGGCAACATGTGTGGTGCGTCCGCGCCCTGCATGCTGCCCGCGCACCTGCAAACCCTGCGCGCGCAGCCCGCGTGCCGACCCCCACTGCCCCCAATGAGCCTGCCCATGCGCCTGAATCTGTTCCTCCATATCCTGCCCGCCGCGCGTCGCGGGCTTGCCGCCGCTGCTGCACTGTTGCTGTGCGCAGTGGCCCAGGCGCAGTCTTCTGATGCCGCGCAGAACGCCCCGCCGCCCCTGGAAGCCGTGGCAAGCGTGGATCTGGCCCGCTACGCCGGCACCTGGTACGAGACCGCCAAATACCCCAACTTCTTTCAGCGCAAGTGCGCGCGCGACACCACCGCCACCTACACCGCCCTGCCCGAAGAAGGCGGCGTGCGTCGCGTGGGCGTGCGCAATGTCTGCACGGATGCCGAAGGCAAGCCGATCAGCGTGGACGGCGTGGCCCGCGTGGTGGATACCAAGACCAATGCGCGCCTGGCCGTGAGCTTTCTGCCGAGCTGGCTGCGCTGGATCCGCTTTGCCGAGGGCAACTACTGGGTGGTGGCGCTGGATGCGGACTACCGCTGGGCCATCGTCTCCGAGCCCAGCCGCGAATACCTCTGGGTGCTCTCGCGCACGCCGCTGCTGTCTGCCGCCGACCGCGAGACCGTGATCGCGCGCCTGACGCAGCTGGGCTTTGACCTCAAGCGCGTGCAGTGGGCCACGAGCGTGGAGCGCGGCGAGGCCAAGCCGGCGCAGTGAGCCTGCGGCCGACGTACTGAACGCGCGCTGCGGCGCGGCGATATTGAGGCGAATGCGCCAACGCTTCTGCAACAATCCGCGCTTCGTTCTTTTGCCCAGACCACGCAGCATCGCGCGGCGGGCCCTCAGGGGAGTGCCAGATCCATGTCCGCGCCCACGCGCCTGTATATCGTCCGCAAGAGCCCCGTGCACGGCAACGGCGTCTTTGCCGCCACCGACATCCCAAAGGGCACCCGCATCATCGAATACAAGGGCGAGCTGATCACGCACGACGAAGCCGATGATCGCCACCCCACCAACCCGGACGATCCCTTTCACACCTTCTTCTTCGCGCTCGATGACGGCCTGCACGTGATCGATGCCGGCGTGCGCGGCAACCCGGCGCGCTGGATCAACCACTGCTGCGCGCCCAACTGCGAGACCGAGGAGGTGGACGACGCGCGCGGCAAGCCGCACGTCTACATCTACGCCAAGCGCAACATCAAGGCCGGCGAAGAGCTGAACTACGACTACCGCCTGGGCCTGGATGGCCGTCCCACCAAGCAGGACAAGCTCAACTACGAATGCCGCTGCGGCGCTCGTAACTGCCGCCACACCATGCTGCTGCTGCCCAAGCCGAAGGCGCCGGCCAAGAAGGCTGCAGCGCAGAAGACCGCCGCCAAGAAGACAGGCACGGCCGGGAAGGCTGCAAAGTAGTCGCGTAGCGGTATCGGGACGCGGGGGCGTTCTCGACTTACCGCGCACCAAAACAATACGGGGCGCCTGAGCGCCCCGTTTGCGTTGGATCTGGCTGAATTACTTCAGCTGCGCCAGCATGTACTGCACCGCGGCCTTCAGTTCGGCGTCCGACGCGGCACCGGCACCACCGCGCGCGGGCATCGCGCCCTTGCCGGAGATCACAGTCTGGGTCAGAGCGTCCACGCCCTTGGTGGCACGTGCGCCCCAGGCGGCCTTGTCGCCGCTCTTGGGTGCGCCAGCCACACCTGCGGCGTGGCAGGCGGTGCACACAGCCTTGTAGAGCTTCTCGCCCGAGCCGGCGGCCACGGTCTGCACTGCGGGTGCAGCCGTCGCGGCAGCAACAGCGGGCGCAGCCATCGCGGCGGCCGGCGCGGCAGCCGCAGCGGGTGCGGCATCTGCGGCCGGTGCGGCCGCGGCCGGGGCGGCCGGGACTGCGGGTTCCTTGAAGTTGCCGCCGGCAGCGTTGGCCATGTAGACCACGGCGCGGGCGATCTCGATGTCGTCCAGGTCCGAACCACCGCCCTTGGCGGGCATGGCGCCCTTGCCGACGATGACCGACTTGACGAGCGTGTCCAGCCCCAGCTTGAGGCGCGGCGCCCACGAGGCTGCGTCACCGCTCTTGGGGGCGCCGGCGGCACCCGCAGCGTGGCAGCCCGTGCAGACGGCCTTGTAGACCTCTTCACCGGTCTTCAGTACCTTGGGGGCATTCGGGTCGGTGTAGACGGCGCGCGCCACGGGGGCGATGCGCTCGGCCACGGCCCGGTCGCCAAAGGCATCGGAGCCTGCAGCTTCCTTCTTCTTGCCGGTGACGTTGATGACCAGCAGCACGATGATCAGGATCGGCACCAGAAAGGCGGCGATGACCACATACGTGAGCTGCTTGGGGGTCTTGATCGGGGTGTCGTGAGAATCGCTCATGTCGGTTCTTGGTTTGGGTGCGCGTTTGAGGTGCTCTGGGTCCTGCCCTGTGGATCCGGTGCGCTTGCCCTCCCTGCGGGCCTGTGCACAGGCTGGCCACCGTGTTCCGGGCGGCCTCAGAGGGTGCTGGACGAGCCAGAAAAGCATCCCCTGAACAACCCCAAAGTATAGCGGCGGGGGGTTCCTGGCCCGGTTGGCGCGGCACCTTGCCGCTGTGTGCAGGAGTGCGCGGGCTAGAATGCACACTCTCGCGCCCGTAGCTCAATGGATAGAGTACTGCCCTCCGAAGGCAGGGGTTGCTGGTTCGATCCCAGCCGGGCGCGCCATCTGCGCACCCTCCCGTCGCGCGCCAGAGCTAGAAATCCTGCCCCAGCGGGTGCACGCTCAGCTCATCCACCACCACATTGCCCGGCTGCTCGATGAGCTGAATGATCAGCTGCGCCAGTTGCGCCGGCCGCAGGCTCCAGTGGGCATCCCGGCTGCCCTCGGCCGCGCCGCCGAAGTCGGTATCCACGATCCCCGAATTGACCAGGCTGACCTTGACGCCCGCCTGCTTCACTTCGCGCAGCAATGAATGCGAGAAGCCGGCCAGGCCATGCTTGGCCGCCGCGTAGACCGCCATGTTGGCCAGCGGGCGGCGCGCCAGATCGGACCCGACGTTCACGATGTGCCCGCTGCGCTGAGCCAGCAGGCGCGGCAGCACGGCGTGGCAGACCTGGATGGCCGCGGTCAGGTTCACCTGTACCAGCTGGATGGATTCCGCTTCGCTGTGCTCCAGAAAGGGCTTGTAGGCACCAAAGCCGGCGTTGTTCACCACGCCGCTGATGTGCGCCTCGCGCGCAAGGGCCTCCCCAAGGCGCGGGCCGATCTGCGTGGCATCCGCCAGATCAATCACCACCGGCACGACGGCGCCGCCGGATTCGGCCGCCAGCGTCTGCAGGCGATCGGCATCGCGCGCGCAGGCCAGCACGCGGTGGCCGCGCTGCGCCAGCTGCAGCGCCAGATGGCGGCCCAGGCCGCGGCTTGCGCCGGTGATCAACCAGGTCATGCGCAGACTCCCTCCAATAGATATGTGTTGCTTTGGCGGGCGATCTTAGGCGGCACGAAGCCTGCCCATCCGCAAGCGGCACGGCGGTGCCGACCAGCTGATCCCGCCCGCGCCCGCAGCACAATCGGGTTCTCGCCTTGCGGAGTGCGCCATGCCCCAGCCTGCCGAAGCCCTGATGAGCCCGCGCGCCGCGCTGCTGCAGATTCTGGAAGCCCTTCATCTGCCTGCGGCCGGCAGCGCCCAGGTGCAACTCACGGGCGCCGAGCCGGCGCTGCCCTCCTCGTTCGCCTGCGGCGCCGCGGCGCAGGCCAGCATCGCTGCAGCCGCCTTGGCGGCCGACGCCCTTGGGCAGGCCCGGGGTGCGGAACCCGCGCAGGTGGCGGTGGACATGCGCGCGGCAGCCATCGAGTTCCGCAGCGAGCGCTACCTGCGCGTGGACGGCGCGCCGCCGCCGGACCTGTGGGACAAGATCGCCGGTGCATACACCTGCGGCGACGGCCGCTGGGTGCGCATCCACACCAACTTCCCGCACCACCGGGACGGCGTGCTCGCCCTGCTTGGCTGCGAGTACGAGAAGGCCGCGGTCGCCGCCGCTCTGCTGCGCTGGTCGGCCGAGCAGTTCGAAACCGCCGCGGCTGAGCGCGGCTTGGTGGTGGCCGCGATGCGCAGCTTTGCGCAGTGGGACGCCCACCCACAGGCTCAGGCGGTGGCCGCACTGCCCCTGCTGGAGATCACGCGCATCGGCCCCGGCCGAGCGGCGCCGCTTGGGCGATTGCCCGCGGGCGCGGCACCGCTAGCGGGCGCGAGGGTGCTGGACCTGACCCGCGTGATCGCAGGCCCGGTGGCGGGGCGGACGCTCGCCACCTATGGCGCGTATGTGATGCTAATCACCAGCCCCGGACTGCCGAGCATTGCGCCGCTGGTGATCGACACCGGCCGCGGCAAGCGCAGCGTCGCGCTGGACCTCGATGACCCAGCCGCGCACGCCACGCTGCAGCAGCTCGCCGCGCAGTCCGATGTGTTTCTCCAGGGCTACCGCCCCGGCGGGCTGGCGGCGCGTGGCTTCGGGCCGGAGCAGCTGGCCACCGGGTTGGCGGAATTGCGCGGGCCGGACGCGCCGGGCATCGTGGTCGCGAGTCTTTCTGCCTACGGCCGCACCGGACCTTGGGCGAACCGACGCGGCTTTGATTCGCTGGTGCAGACCGCCTGCGGCATGAACGATGCCGAAGCACGCGCTCACTTGGCTTGGCAGGGCCGCCCACACAACGATTCAGCCGGCCAGCCGGACCCGCGCCCGCTGCCGGCACAGGTGCTGGACCATGCCTCCGGCTACCTGCTGGCCGCCGGAATCGCCGCCGCGCTGGCGCGCCGCGAGCGCGAGGGCGGCAGCTGGCGGGTGGAGGTGTCGCTGGCGCAGACGGCGCAGTGGCTGCGCGGCCTCGGCCGGCAGCCCGCAGGGTTTGCGGCCCCAGATCCCGGCCAGGGGGATGTGGCGGACTGCCTGATGGAGGAGGGCTCGGGCTTCGGCCGCCTCACCGTGGTGCGCCATGCCGCTCACACCACGCCCGCCTGGCCGGCCAGCGCCCGGCCGAGCATGCCGCTGGGCAGCGACCCGGCGCGCTGGTAAGGGAGGGCACCCGGCGTTGCGCTGCGCCGACGTTGCGAGCCAGGTCAGCCCGGCGCTCGGTAGCTGGGTTGAATATCAAAATCAGCCATCTTTGTATACAAGTCAATATGGCTCAAGAGTGTTTACTGACATGCGGAAAGTCGATTTCTAGATAGTCAAAAAACACTGAATTCAGCCAAAAATCAGGCAGCCTGCGCCGGTTCCATCCCGCCCATGCGGGAGTGAAGATCGGGCAACGCAGGTCTACAGTCGCCGGACGTGCCCGCCCGCTTTGGCGGTGACGCGCGCACAGCAGGGCACATGCCCGGCCGACCGGGCCGTGGCCGCAGCGCCCGGGAGGAATCAGAATGTCCACGCCTTCGGGGCGCGCATCCGCGCCCGGCTCCGTTTCCGTTCGGAAAACCCATCGGCAGGTGCCCGCGCAGCATGGCGCAGCGCCCAATCGAAGCGCCAGCCGCCAGCCGAATCTCGCGCAGGCCGCCGCTGCGCTCAATGCCACCCCCACCCGACTGAGCACCGCATTGGCGGGCGCCTTCCTGATCAGCGTGAGTGGCGTGGCGCTGGCGCAGACCGCGCCCGCAGTGGCGCCCGGCCGCGCGCTGCCGCTGGGCATCACGCCGGACGCCTTGCGCGGCGGTCTGCCCGCCCTGCTGCAGCGGGGCGCGCTGCCGGCGGCGGTCATCGCACCCAACGCATCCAACACCCCGCTGGGCGTGGCCAACCCCACACGCAATCTGCCCAGCGCACTTCCGCAGGGCGCCACGGTGGTGAACGGCCAGGCCAGCTTTGCCCAGCAAGGCAACCGCCTGACGGTCACCAATACGCCGGGCACCATCATCAACTGGCAGCAGTTCAACGTCGGCGCCGGCAACGTCACCTGGTTCAACCAGCAGAACGCGCAGTCCGCGGTGCTCAACCGCGTGACCGGTGTGGACCCCTCGCAGATCCTGGGCACCCTAGGCTCGAACGGCCGGGTGTTCCTGGTCAACCCCAACGGTGTGGTGTTCGGCCAGGGTGCGATGGTGGACACCGCCGGGCTGGTGGTCTCCACGCTCGACATCTCCAATGAAGACTTCAAGGCCGGGCGCCTGCGCTTTGCCGGCTTGCCCGGCGCGCCCTCAGGCGAAATAAAGGTCGACGGTGTGATGCGCGCCCAGAATGGCGACGTCTACATCATCGGCGGCAACGTCAGCAATGAAGGCCTGATCCAGGCGCCCAACGGCACGGTGGTGCTGGCCGCTGGCCAGAGTGTGGAGCTGGCCGGCCGGGGGCTGGAGGGCATCCGCTTCGAAGTGGGCGCGGGCGGCGAGGCGCGCAACCTGGGCCGCATCGAAGGCTCGGCCGTGGGCGTGTTTGCCGGCAGCCTGCGCCACAGCGGCGCGATCGAGGCCACCACCCTGCAGCGGGTGGGCGGCGAAGTGCGGCTGGTCGCGCAGGACATCACCCTGGCCAGCGGGTCGAGCACCCGTGCCACCGGCGAGCTGGGCGGCGGCACGGTGAACGTGGGCGGCGGCCTGCGTGGGCAGGACGCGAGCATCCCGAACGCGCGCAACACCACGGTGGAAGCCGGCGCGGTGGTCGATGTCTCGGCCACGGGCCGCGGCAACGGCGGCACGGCCGTCATCTATGCCACTGATCTGGCCACGATCCACGGCGACCTGATCGCCCGCGGCGGTGCCCAGGGCGGCAACGGCGGCTTCATCGAGACCTCGGGCAAGAAGAACCTGTACATGACCGGGCGGGTGGATGCGGGTGCCGCGCGCGGTCGCGCCGGCACCTGGCTGATCGACCCGGCCGAGATGACCATCCAGGGCAATGCCTTCGGCTGCTATGGCGGCGTCAACATCATCTGCGAAAACACGATCGAGAGCGCCACGGCCAATGTGCTGATCGAGGCGGACTACGGCGTGCGCACCAGCGGTGCGTTCTTCAACAACGACATCCGCTTGCCGAGCAACCTCGACTTCACGATCCGCACGGCCAACGCCACCACCACGAGCGTGTATGGCGGCGTGGACGGCATCAATCTGCTGGCCTACGGCGGGCCAGTGGCCATCTACACGAGCGGTACCGGCCGCATCAGCCTACAGACCCATACCTCGGGTGCGAGCACGGCGGGCGTGTCCATCACCACCGGCCTGCTGAGCGCGGGCACAGGCGGCCTCGAGATCCGCAGCAACGGCGCCACCATCGACGCCCGCAGCTCCGGCGCAGACTGGGTGAGCTACGGCGGGCTTCTGGTCAGTGGCGCAAGCCGGATCCTGACCGGTGAGAGCAACAGCTGGTCGGCGCAGGGCGACATCAAGATCGAGCGCGGCGCCTTCAGCGGGCTGACGCGCATTGATGTCGGTCAGCAGCTCAACAACCCGGCCAACGGCGGCAGCCTCTCGCTGAGCTCCAGCAGTGGATCGATCAGCCTCGAAGCCGATGTGTATGCACGCGGCCAGGCAGGCGCGACCGACGAGGCGGGTGGTCATGGCGGCGCCCTGTCGCTGCAGGCCTTCAGCGGCAGCGTGAATCTGGTGCGCGGATCGATCAATCTGCAGGGCGGTGACGGCGGCACGGGCTCAGCCGGAAACAACGGCACGATCTCCTTTGTGGCGTTTCCGGCGCCGGAGTCTGCGCCGACCAATGGCGCGCAAGGGCAGGCGGGTGGCCTGGGGGGCAACCTCTCCATCGGCGCCCGTGACGCGAGCATCGCGAATGTGTTCAACATCAATGCATCGGGTGGCAACGGCGGCACGGGCGGGCAGGGCGGCAACGTCAACCCGCTGGCTGTGTCGGCACTGACCCCGGGCGCCGGTGGCAACGGCGGCGCGGGGGGCACCGGCGGATTCGTGTCGGTCAGCACCAGCGGCAACTTCACGCTCGATGGCAGCATTCGTGCGGATGGCGGCGCGGGTGGCGCTGCCGGTGCCGCGGGCAATCTGCGCAGCGGTGCACCGGGCACCAACCCGAATGCGGTGCGGACCGGATCAGGCGGTACCGGAGGAAGCTTCAGTGCGAGCCTGGGCAGCGTGAGCACGATTGGCAGCACCGGATCCATCCTTGTCGAAGGCGGCGCGAGCGAATCCGGCTTCGGCGGCGGTGGCGGGGGCATCAATATCTCCAGCTTCACGGGTACCGCCTTCACGGTGCTGCAGGGCGGCACGCTGTCGGCACGCGGCGGTGCCGTGGGCCAAGGGGCGACCGCGAGCGGCACGCAGGCCGGCGGTGGCGGCTTCATCACCGTGACCGCGGATGACATCCGCATTGATGGCACGTTGGACGCGAGTGGTGGCGGACAGACCGATCCGGTGCTCCGCACGACGGTCTACAACAGCCTGCGCGGCGGCGGCGGATCCATCGACCTGTCCTACTACGGTGGTCGCGTTGGCGGACCGCCGGCCACCGGCATTCTGCTGGGCGGTACATCGATCCTGCGCGTGCAAGGCTCGAGCGACCTGAGCACCGTCTCGGATTCGAGCCCCGGGGCGTCGTTCCTCGGCCAAGTCAGCCTGCGGGCCGGCGCAGCCGGCGTCACGCAGCAGACCGGAGCTACCCTGGTCACGCCGCAACTCAACCTTGATTCGGCGGGCTCCGTGAGTCTCGCAAGTGCCGCGAATGCCCTGGGGGTGGTGCGCGGGACCGTGCTGGGCAATCTGGACCTGGCCGCCAGCGGCTTTGTTTGGTTCGACGGCGACCGGCGCATGGTGCTGGGCTGGCAGAACTTCTATGGCGGCAGCAATCTGGATGCGACCGGGGCGGTCCGGGTTGCCGCTGCACCGGGCACGGGCATCGACATCGGTGAAGCCGTGCTCGGCGATTCGATCACCCTTCGTGCGGACCGCTTCGGCGCCTCAAGCCAGCAGTCGATCATCCTTGATGCGCGCGGAGCGACCGGCCTGATCGACATCGGCACATCAGACAGCGCGTTCTCCACGGATCCGCTGCGCGCCTTCGGTGCCAGCTACGCGCCCACCGTGCGTGCGACGCTGAGCAGCGACACCTCCGTGTACGGCGGTGCCGAAGACGCCACGACCGGCATGATCCTGCACGCCGACGAGTGGTCGCGCATGCGCGGGGAGACGCTGCGGCTCAGTGGCTCCAATGTCGTCGTCGCAGGGCCAGCCACGGTGTCGCTTGGCAGCACGCCGTTCAGCACCTTGGCGCTCACGGCTGTCGGCGGATCGATCACGCAGTCGGCCGCTCTCGACTTGGGTGCCGGCCAGTTGCAGGCGCGCAGCAACGGCGGCGACGTACTGTTGCAGAACGCTGCCAACCGCGCAGGCAGCGTGATCCTGGCGGGTGAGCGGGTGCGCTACACCAACACCACGCAACCAAACTTGAGCGCCAGCATCGAGCGGGCCAATGTCGACGCCAACGTCACCACGGGCGGCGCGTTGAACATCGACGGCACCTTGACGGGCGCGCTCACCGCGCAATCCAGCGGCGCGCTGACGTTCGGCAATCTGTCTGCCGGCAGCC
Source organism: Piscinibacterium candidicorallinum (assembly GCF_047549485.1). Classification (GTDB taxonomy): domain Bacteria; phylum Pseudomonadota; class Gammaproteobacteria; order Burkholderiales; family Burkholderiaceae_C; genus Piscinibacterium; species Piscinibacterium candidicorallinum. Next base: position 228,474 of record NZ_CP180191.1, read on the forward strand.
TGCAAGCCGTCAGCGGTGGTGCGGCCATCGCTCAGCAGGCAGCAACGACCCTGAGCGTCACGGGCAGCACCCAGCTGAACGCGGGTACGGCCGCAATCACGCTTGCCAACGCCACGAACGACTTCGGTGGTCTGGTCAGCGCAACCGGTGGGAACGTACAGCTGCGCGACGCCAACGCGCTCAGCGCTGCGTTAAGTGCAGCCGCCGCCACGCTCACTTCAGCCGGCAGCCTGGCCGTCAGCGGCAGCACGTCCGCCGGCCTGACCACCACAGCCGGGGCGACGAGCTTCGGGGCGACCACGGTCGGCGGCGCCCTCAACACCACCGCCAGCGGCGCGGTGACGCAAACCGGCGCGCTCACAGTGAACGGCGTCACCACACTCAATGCCGCCGCCAATGCGGTCACCCTGACCAACGCTGCGAACAACTTTGTCGGTGCGGTTTCAGTGACCGGTGGAGCAGTCCAGCTGGCGGATGCGAATGCGCTCAGCGCGACGCTGAACGCGGCGAGCGCCTCGCTCACAGCGGGCGGCGCACTCACGGTCACCGGATCGACCACCGGCAGCTTCGCCAGCAGTTCCGCGGCCCTGAGCTTCGGCACTCTGAACGTAGGCACGACCCTTGGCAGCACGGCAACCGGCGCAGTCACGCAGACGGGCGCGCTGAGCGTGGGTGGCACAGCCAACGTGAATGCTGGCGCCAACAACATCACGCTGGCCAACGCCGCCAACAACTTTGCCGGTGCCACCACGCTGACTGGCGGCACCGTCCAGGTCACGGACGCGAACGCGCTGGCCGCGGTGATCAACGCGGCCAATGCCACCGTCAACGCGGGCGGTGCACTCAGTCTGGCGGGTGCCGTCAGCGGCAACCTTGCGGCAACGGCCGCCGGTCCGCTGACGCAGACCGCCGCCTTGAGCGTCGGCGGGACCAGTGTGCTGAACGCCGGCAGCAACGCGATCACGTTGGCCAACGCGGGTAACGACTTTGGCGGCACCGTCACGGCCACCGGCGGCGCGGTCCAGATCACGGACGCCAACGCGCTCAACGTGAACCTCACGGCAGCCAGCGGCACGCTCAATGCGGGCGGAGCGCTCGGTGTCACGGGCAGCACCAGCGGTGCGCTGAACACCAGCTCGGCCGGTCTGAGCCTGGGCGCCACCACGGTCGGGACGGATCTCAACGTGGTCAGCAGCGGCGCGGTCACGCAGACGGGCGCACTGACTGTCAATGGCGCGACGACCTTGAACGCTGGGGGTAACGCCGTGACCCTGAGCAACGCCGCGAACAATTTCGTGGGGGCGGTCTCAGCCACCGGCGGTGCCGTGCAGATTGCGGATGTCAACGCACTGAACGTGAGCCTGAGCGCCGCCAGTGCGACGCTGAGCGCGGGCGGGGCACTCGCGGTCTCGGGGAGCACCAGCGGGGCGCTGAGCACAAGCTCCGCGGGTCTGATTCTGGACGCGACCACTGTCGGCACCGATCTGACGGTAAGCAGCACCGGCGCGGTCACCCAGACTGGCGCGATCCGAGTGACTGGCAACACCACTGTCAGTGCCGGGACCAATGCCGTGACGCTCAGTAATGCGGCCAATGACTTTGTCGGTGCGGTCAGCGCCAGCGGGTCGAATGTCGATCTGGCCGATGCAAACGATCTGCGTGTGGCGATCACGGCGGCCGATCGCGTGGGGCTCAACGCAGGCGGCTCGATCACGCAATCTGCGGCGGTCACTGCGCAGCGCGTCATTGCCACCGCAGGGGGCAGTATTGATCTGAGCCGCGCCGATAACCGCCTGGGCTCGCTCGGCGGCAACGCAGGCGGCGGCGTGCTGGCGAGGTCGACCGGCGCCTTCACCGTCGGCGCGCTGGATGCGGCGGGCAATCTGGTGACTCTGCGCGGTGCGAGTCTCGACTTGGCGTCGACCGGCGATGTGCTTGTGCTGGGTGGAACGCAGGCGCGCACCGGCGCTGCGCGCATCGAATCGAGCGCGGGAAGCCTGACGCTGCGTGGGAACGGCAACGCCATCTCTGCCGCAGGCGCGATGGACCTGCGCGCCGACGGTGCATTGGTCATCGGCGATGCGAGCGGTACGGGCGCGCTGACGGTCAGTGCCTCTTCGATCAACGCGATCGCAACGCGCGGCGCCCTGAGCGTGGGCAACAGCGCCGGAGCGTTCGCGACCAGCGTGTCGAGCACTGCGGGTGCGATCAGCCTGCGCGCCGGTACGACGATCGACGTGCTCGGCGGCAATGCGGCCGGTGCAAGTACCCGCATCAACGCTGTCGGCACGGCGGGTAATCCGGCCTCGGTCAGCCTGCTGGCAGGCAGTGGCATCACGGTGAGCGCAGGGTCCGGCGCCAATGCCATCGCGTCGATCACTGCCGTCAACGGGGCATCTGTCACGAAGCAGCCTGGGGACCAGCCCGACATCGCGGCGACCGCTCCGAACGCGGACGGCAGCAGTGTGTCACTGACCACCACGGCCGGAGACATTGCGATCCTTGCGGGCACCGGAACCGATGCCTTCGCGCAGGTCGGCAGCCTGAACAGCAACTCAACACAGCTGATCGCAGATGGCGGCAGCGTCCGGCTCAGCGGCCAAGGCAATGGCAGCTATGCCGCTGCGTTGGGGCAGACCGTGACGGTCCGGGTCGGCGCGGCTGGCAGCCTCCAGCTGAGCCCGGGCACCGGTACGAACGCAGATGCGGTGATCGTGAGCGTCAACCGGCCGGTTCTGCCCGCCGGCTTCCGCGGCGGTCAGGCGCCGACGGATTCCCTGACCAACGGCCGCACCGACGCTGGCATCGCCACTCTGAACCGCCCGCCGCTGGACCCCTCGGTCATCCAGAACCTGCTGGTGTCGCTGGGCCAGGGCGGATCGCCTTTCCTGCCCACCGGCTTTGGCACGAACCTGCCCGGCAACGCACCTACGGAGACCTACGATGTTTGCCCCAAGTAAGGCTTTGGCCCTGAAGGTGCGCACCGTGATGCTGTACGCGTTGAGCGTGCGCATGCTGGCGCTGCTCTGCGCGTTCATGGCTGCGCTGGCCGGGCCGATCGCATCTGCGCAGCCCCAGGGTGTCGGCGGCGCCGGCCGGATCGATGGTGCACGCGGCGTGGTCACCGTCCAGCCCGTGCGCGGGCCGGTCCAGATCGGCGGACGCGGCCTGCAGCTCAACGAGGGCGATCGCATCAGCACGGGCACGGATGGCATCGCACTGATCCTGCTGAATGACGGCACGCGCATGACCATGCGGCCGAACAGCCAGTTGGTGCTCGAGACCGTGCGCTATGTGGCCGCGCGCCCCGCCGAGTCCAGCATGGTGCTGGGTCTGCTCAAGGGCGGCTTTCGCGCGGTGACCGGACTGATTGCCAAGGCCGGGCCGGGCACCTCTCAGGTTCGCACGGCAACCGCGACGCTCGGGATCCGTGGCACCGAGTTTGATGCGCGTCTTTGCGAGAAAGACTGCGCCAGTGCGAGGCCGGCTTCCGCACCGGCAGCGAGCGCGCCGCAACGCGCCGCTCCGCGCAACCGGGTGCTGGCGGCGGCGCGTGTCGTGCGCATGCGCGGAGACCTGACCGCCCGCGACGCCAACGGCCGTGTGCGCCTCCTTGCCGAGGGCGGACCGGTCTACCCAGGAGACACAGTCGCTACGGCAGATCGCAGCATTGCCGTTCTGGCGTTTCGCGATGAGTCCAAGGTCACGCTGGCGTCGAACACGCAGTTCCGCGTGACGGACTTTGTCTTCGATCCGAAGCAGCCGAGCGAGGGCCGCTTCGTGGCCAACCTGCTGCAGGGCGGCCTGCGCGCCTTCACGGGGCTGGTGGGCAAGGCCCAGCCCGCCAACGTCAGCTTCCGGACGGCGACCGCAACCATCGGTGTGCGCGGCACCGGCATGGACATCTTCGTTGAACCGGGCGGCACACGTGTGCAGACCTGGGACGGCATCGTCGTCGTGCAGATCGGCGATCGGCAGATCGAAGTGGGTGTCGGTGTATGCACGCTTGAAGACAAGACCACCCAGTGCCGGATCGTGCCGGACGAACTCACGCGACCCGATGGCGTTCAAGTGGACTTCGACACACTGTTTGGCACGGCTGAGCAGGATGCTGATGCCGCGGGCCTGTATGTGCAGGTGCGCGACGGTCACATCCGCATTCAGGTCGGCGATCGATTCATCGACCTGGGCGCAGGCGAGGTGGGCTTCACCGACGGGCGCATCGTTGTGCGCCCTGCGGTGGTGCCGCCGGGCATTGCCTTTGATGGCACCCCACTGCCTGGCGACAGCCTGCCCAATGACATCGGTTCGCTGTTCTTCAACAGTGGCCTGGACAACCGGAACGTCTGCACACCATGACGATTGCGATCACACTTCGGCCGCGCGCGCTCGCAGTCGCGCTTGCGCTGGCCGGCCTGCTTGGCGCGGGCACCCACCAGGCGGCTCATGCACAGGCTGCCGCACCGGCCAGCATCACGATCAGCGAGTTCAAGATCGAAGGCAGCAACCCGCTGGGCGAGGCACGAACCCAACGCTTGCTGCAGCCGTTTACCGGCGAGGTGAGCGGCGACGCACAGGTGCTTGAACGGCTGCAGGGTGCCGCCAAGGCCCTGGAGGCTGCGCTGCAGGAGGCCGGCTGGGGCCTGCACCGCGTGGTGCTGCCGGTGCAGACCCTGCAGTCCACCGTTCGCCTGCAAGTGGTGCGCTTCTCGGTGGGGCAGGTAATGGTCCAAGGCAACAAGCACTTTGCGGAGTCCAACATCCGCGCCAGCCTGCCGGCGCTTCAGCCCGGGCAGACTCCGAACTTGCAGAATCTTGCCCGCGAGATCTCGGTTGCCAATGAAAACCCCGCCAAGCGCGTGGTTGTCGGCTTCCGCGAGGGCAAGGCACCGGACACCGTGGATGCCAATCTCCGTGCGGAAGATGTCCGTCCCTGGAGCGCGGTGCTGGCGGCGTCGAACGCCGGCACTGAAGATTCCACCCGGCCGCGTGTCACCGTCGCGCTCGCGCACTACAACCTGCTCGGTGGCGACGAGAGCCTCGTGCTTTCGGGCTCCGTGGCACCCGAGCGCACCGATGTGCGCCAGTTCGGCCTGCAGGCTCGCAAGCCGTTCTACGGACTGGGCGGTACCGCGGCCCTGTACTACACCGACTCCTCGGCCAGCTCCGGGGCGTTGGGCCCTGGTCTGGACATCACGGGCAAAGGGCAGTCTGCGGGGCTGAGCTGGACTCAGAGCCTGCCCCCTTTGGGTGAGGTCAAGCACAACCTGACGCTGGCCCTTGAAGACAAGCTCTTCGAAGGGACTCAGCTTCGCGGGGCGGGCCAGCTGAGCCCTGATGTCCGCAGTCGGCCGATCAGTCTCGGATACGCGCTCAAGCAGAACTTCAGCGCCGGCGAGATCGGCGCGACGATCGATCTCGCTGCCAATCTCTCGGGCGGTGCGAGCAACACCGCTGCAGCCTACGCCGCCAACCGGCTTGGCGCGCCCCGCGGCTGGAAGGCTGTACGCGCCAGCGTCGAGGGTCGCCATGCGGTGGGCGCTGGTTTCGATCTGGCCGGGCAACTCAGGCTGCAGTACAGCGCCGATCCGCTGATTGCCGGCGAACAGTTCGGATTTGGTGGCGCGAGCCTCGTGCGCGGCCTGGAAGAGCGCGCGCTCACAGGGGATCGTGGCGTGGCCGGCAGTCTTGAATTGAGCCGCTCGGTCTTCGTTAGCGGCTTCAAGCTGCTGGCCTTCGTCGATGCTGCGCAGGTCGATCGGCTCAACGTCCAGCCTGGCCTGAGCGCGCGCGAGTCGATCGCGACGGCTGGTGTGGGTATGCGCTGGACCTGGGGCAACTGGCTCGCCACCCAGATCGACTATGGCTGGGTGATCGACGGCAGCCAGGTGCCACTGATCGAACGCAACAGCGGCCGCCTGCATGCGGCCTTGCAGGTTCGCTTCTAACGGAATCCGGCCCGGCGGCGTTGTGGGTGCCCACCTACAATCCCGCCATGGCTGGTCTTGACTCCACAACTCCCGCACCGACCGCGATCACGCTGCACGGCACCTCCAAGGTGCTCGAGGTGTGTTTCGCCGATGGACAGCGCTTCGAACTGAGCTTCGAATTCCTGCGCGTCCATTCGCCTTCGGCTGAAGTCCGCGGGCATGGCCCGGGGCAAGAAGTGCTGCAGGTGGGCAAGCGCGATGTCGACGTGGTCGGCATTGAACCGGTCGGCCACTACGCCATCAAACCCCGTTTCTCGGACGGCCACGAAAGCGGCATTTTCTCGTGGGCGTATCTGTACGAACTGGGCGCACATCGCGATGTCTTGTGGCATGAGTACCTGAACCGGCTCGAACTGGCCGGCGCCTCGCGCGAACCCCTTGCGGACGAGAGCGCGTTCAAGGCTGTTTCACGCGGAGGCTGCGGTTGAAGACGCATTTCGGGTTCGAACAGGTCGAAGAGACCGAGAAGGCAGGCAAGGTCGCCGGGGTCTTCCATTCCGTGGCGAGCAAATACGACGTCATGAACGATCTGATGTCTGCGGGTCTGCATCGCGTCTGGAAGAAATTCACCATTGAGGTGGCTGGCATCCGTCCGGGGATGAAGGTGCTCGATATCGCCGGCGGGACGGGCGACCTTGCCAGCGCCTTCGCCGCGCGCGTCGGCCCGACCGGCGAGGTCTGGCTCACCGACATCAATGCCTCGATGCTTGCGGTGGGGCGCGACCGCCTGCTCGATCGCGGCCAGGTCCTGCCGGTGGCGCAGGCCGACGCCGAGCAATTGCCCTTCCCCGACGGCCACTTCGATCGCGTAACCGTCGCCTTCGGTTTGCGCAACATGACGCACAAGGATCGGGCACTTGCGGAAATGCGGCGCGTTCTTGCGCCCGGCGGGCAGCTGCTCGTGCTCGAGTTCAGCAAGGTCGCACCACCCCTGGCCAAGGCCTACGACGTCTACTCCTTCAAGGTGCTGCCCTGGCTGGGCCAGAAGGTCGCGGGCGATGCCGAGAGCTACAAGTACCTTGCCGAATCCATTCGCATGCACCCCGACCAGGACACCCTGGCCGGCATGATGCGGGACACCGGTTTTGCAAGGGTTCACCATTTCAATCTGACCCTGGGCGTTGTGGCCCTGCACGTCGGAACCCGCATGGAATAAGGCGCTTGGACCTGCGATCGCTCAGCGCGTGAGATCTGACTCCCGCGAATATGGGCTTGAGCGGGTATTGCACATTGGATAGCTTGCAGGCATGGAGTGGATGTTGTTTCTTGGCGGGTTGGTTCTGACGGGCCTGATTGCAGGCGCCGCCTGGGTCTCCCGCTACCGTGCCCAGCTGCAGCGCAACCGTGATGCGCTCATGCGCAGCTATGAGCGCACCTATGTGGGTCTGCAGGGCTTTGTCGGGCCCGCAGCCGCCCCTGTGCCTGCGGAAGCGCCCGTGGGTGCGCCGCAGGAGCGCGCTGCGCCAAGCATCGAAGCACTCAGCGCCGATCTGATGCGGCGTGCCTCCGTAGCCGGTCAGGCAACAGTCGCGCTGACCCAGGCCACGACGATCCCGCCGGACATGCGGGCCCAGCTGCAGGTCGAGCAGGAGCAGGTGCTGCGCGATGCCAAGCTCACCTTCATGCGGCTGATTGCCGCGTGGGACAACGCCAATACCGACGAACTGCGCGCGACCCTGGGTGCCGATGCATACGACCGGCTGGTGGATGCCGCCAAGCTCGCGCCGCGTGAGGGGGCGCCGACGGACATCATCACGCTGACGGCCGAAGCGGTGGATCGGCCCGCGAGTTCGGTGGTGGCCGCGGCAGGCGACGCAGACGCCGTGCACGTGCGCTTCTCCGGCCTGTACCGCACGGCGCTGGCCTCGGCCGCCCGTCGTTTCGACACGGTCTGGAGCTTTCAGCGCAGCGACGACGGCCTGCGCGTGATCGAGATCCAGCCGATCTAGCGGCAGCACCGGCCCGCGGCTCGGGCTCGCAGGTGGCGAATACACTCACAGCGCGCGATGCGCCCGCCACGGGCCCATGCGAATCCTCTCCTGCATGTCGATCGATCAAGCGCTTTCTGCCCTGGCTGCCCGCGCGGCCAATTCCATGATCGCCTCCGAACCCTGGGCCCTGGCGCAGCTGCGCCCGCATGCGGGCCAACGCTTCGCGGTCAAGCTCGTGCCCTTCGCGCTGAGCTTTGCCATCCAGCCCGACGGGCGTCTAGACGCGGGCGAGCCGGATGCGCCGCTGGCTCCAGCGAACGTGCGCATCGAGCTCACGCCTGCGGCCTTGATGAGCGCCGGCCCTGAGCGGCTCAAGCATGTCCGCATCGAGGGAGATGCCGCACTCGCACACAGTCTGGGCGAACTCGCCAGCCAGTTGCGACCGGACTTCGAACATGCGCTTTCCGGGCTGGTCGGCGACATCGCCGCGCGGCGCATTGCAGAAGCCATGCGAACGTCCTTCGAGGCCGCACGCAACTTTGCGCGGCAAGGTGCGGAGCTCGCCGTGGACCGCGCCGCCTACAAGGATCCGATCATTCTGGCCCGCGAGCCCTTCGCTGCGCTCAGTGCCGAAACCCGCGCCCTGCGAGACCAGCTTGAGCGTCTGGCCAAGCGCATCGAACTTGTCGAGAAGATGTCCCCGAAGAAGGGTGCCACCGAGGCATGAAACTCGCCCGCACTGCAAAGATCCTCGGCGTCGTATGGAAGTACCGGCTCGACACGCTTGTGCCCGCCCAGCATCTGCCCTGGTACGCACGCCTGCTGCTGTCGCCCCTCAAGCTGGCGGCCGAGCCCACCCAGCCGCGCGGCCAGCGCCTGCGCGAGGCCTTCACCGAACTGGGCCCGATCTTCGTCAAGTTCGGCCAGCTGCTCTCGACGCGGCGCGACATGCTGCCCGAGGACATCGCCAACGAGCTGGCGCTGCTGCAGGACCGGGTGCCGCCGGAGGCACCCGGCACAGCCGAGCGCACGATCGAGCGCGCGCTCGGTGCGGCGCCCTCGGCGCTGTTTGCGTCCTTCGATCCGACGCCGATTGCGAGCGCCTCGATTGCGCAGGTGCATCGTGCCACGCTCAAAGGCGACCGGCGGCCCGAGGAAGCCGGCCGGCAGGTGGCCGTGAAGGTGCTGCGCCCGGGCATGCGCGATGTGATCCAGAAGGATCTGGCGCTCATGCACGCTGCCGCCGCGCTGATCAAGCGCGCCAGCGAAGATGGCCGCCGCCTGCGACCGGACGATGTGGTCGATGAGTTCGACCGCATCCTGAACGACGAGCTCGATCTGCTGCGCGAGGCCTCCAACTGCGCCCTGCTGCGCCGCAACTTCCCGCCGGGCTCGCGCCGCGGCCAGCTGCTTGCGGTGCCCGAGGTGTTCTGGGACTACACGCGCGACACGGTCTTCACCATGGAGTGGATGGACGGCGTCCCGATCGCGGATGCCGAGCGCCTGCAGGCCAAGGGCATCGATCTGAAGAAGCTCTCGCGCGACGGCGTGGAGATCTTCTTCACGCAGGTGTTTGTCGATGGCTACTTCCATGCCGACATGCACCCGGGCAACATCCTCGTGGGCTTCGGCGAGTCGGACCGCAACCGCTACATCGCGCTGGACTTCGGCATCATGGGTGCGCTGTCCGAGTACGACAAGCACTACCTTGCGCAGAACTTCCTGGCTTTCTTCAAGCGCGACTACCGCCGCGTGGCGGCGCTGCATGTGGAGAGCGGCTGGGTGCCCAAGGACACACGCGTCGAGGAGCTTGAAGCGGCCGTGCGCGCCTGCTGTGAGCCCTACTTCGACCGGCCGCTGAAGGAAATCTCCCTGGGCATGGTGCTGCTGCGCCTGTTCGATGCCAGCCGCCGCTTCAAGGTCAGCATCCAGCCGCAACTGGTGCTGCTGCAGAAGACCCTGCTCAATGTGGAGGGCCTGGGCCGCCAGCTCGACCCCGACCTGGATCTCTGGACCACGGCCAAGCCGATTCTCGAGAAGTGGATGAACCAGCAGGTCGGGCCGGAGGGCTTCCGCAAGCGCCTCGAGCAGGAAGCCACCCAGTGGGCGCAGTTCCTGCCCGAGCTGCCGCGCCTGATCCATGCCCGCCTGTCTGCCCCGCCGCAGCAGCGCGACGATGCGCTGCTGATCGAGCATCTGCGCAGCATCCGCAAGGGGCAGTCCCGCCTGCATCTGCTCATCAGCCTGCTGGCGGGTGCGCTGGTGGTCGTATCCGTGATGCTGGGCTACGCCTTCTACATTCTCTGGGTACTGCTGCATGACGGCGGTGACTTCATGTAGGTGGCGCGCCGCCACTGCCTCTTGACCTGCACGATCTGAATTGAGCGACACGCCAGCCTTCTCGGCGCGCAACGCCGCCGAACCCGCTTTCTGGAACGAGCGTTTTTCCGCCGGCTTCACGCCCTGGCAGCTGCCCGCCATGCCGCAGCGACTGGCGCGCTGGCTGAGCGAGCGCGCAAGCGAATTGGCCGGTACCAAGCTGCTGGTGCCCGGCGCCGGTGCCGGGCCCGAGTTGCCCGAACTGGTCGCATCAGGCCTGCGGGTTGACGCGATCGACTACGCCGATGCGGCCGTGCGGGCTGGCCAGGCGCGGCTGGCGCCCGCAGTTGCGCCACTGCTGCGCCAGGCGGATTTCTTCGATTCCGCCGCGGTGCCCGGCCCCTACCGCTTCATCTATGAGCGCACCTTTGCCTGCGCGCTACCGCCGGAGCAGCGGGCTGACTGGGCCTGGCGCGTGGCCCAGCTGGTCGAACCCGGCGGCGAGCTGCTGGGCTACTTCTATGCCATGGCGGACGCACCAGAGCGCCCGCGCGGCCCGCCCTTCGTCTACGACCGTGCCCTGCTGGATGCGCTGCTGTCGCCCTACTTCACGCTCGTGGAGGAGGAGCCCAGCCCGGACGCGCTGCCCGTCTTTGGCGGGCACGAGCGCTGGATGCGCTGGCTGCGTCAGCCGCGTGCAGCGATCGCGCGTTGAAATTTCGCCATCGATGAGGCGGCCCCTGACAGCTCGCTGCCAGCGGGCTGCTCGATAATCCGCCGTGGGGAACGCCGGGCAGCCCAAATGCCTGGTGCAGGAATTGCAAGGCTTGCGACATTCAAGGCGCGCAAGCGCGAACAACACGCTGCCCGCGCGCGCGCGGCGGCTCAGGCTGGAGGGGCCTTCCGAGCATGTCCAACGAGATCAACACCACGCTGATCCTGTTCGTCGTCATCTATCTGCTGGGCACACTTGCGGTCGGTGTCTGGGCGGGCAGCCGGATCAAGACCACTACCGACTTCGCCATTGCCGGCCGCTCGCTGCCGCTGATCATGGTCGTGACCACGACCTTTGCCACCTGGTTCGGTGCCGAGACGGTGATGGGCATTCCGGCCAAGTTCGTGCAGGGCGGCTTGGCGGCTGTGGTGGAAGACCCCTTCGGCGCATCCATGTGCCTGGTGCTGGTCGGTCTGTTCTTCGCCTTCAAGCTCTACAAGATGACGCTGCTGACGATCGGCGACTACTACCGCCATCGCTACGGGCGATTCGTCGAGGTCTTCTGCTCCGTGGCGATCATCCTGAGCTATCTGGGCTGGGTGGCGGCGCAGATCACGGCCCTGGGCCTGGTGTTCAGCATCCTCACCAACGGCGCGATGAGCGAGACCACGGGCATGATCATCGGGACGCTGGCCGTGCTGATCTATGTGGTGATCGGCGGCTTTCTCGCCGTGGCCTGGACCGACTTCATCCAGATGATCGTGCTGGTGATCGGCCTGGCGGTGATCGCCATCTTCGCCGGCAACATCGCCGGGGTGGACAAGGTGGTGAATCTGGCCGCGCAGAACAACTGGGCGCAGATCCTGCCGGCGCCCAGCTTTACCGAGATCTCCATCTTTCTTGCCGCAGCAGTGACCATGATGCTCGGCTCTATTCCGCAGCAGGACGTGTTCCAGCGCGTGATGAGCGCCAAGGACGCCAGCACGGCGCGCAGCGGTGCGGTGATCGGCGGTGTGAGCTATCTGCTGTTTGCCTTCGTGCCCATGTTCATCGTGGCCTGTGCGGTGGTGGTGATGGGCGACAAGGCGCTGGAACTGGCCAAGAACGACTACCAGAAGCTCTTGCCCAGCTTCATCATGACCCACATGCCGCTGGCCATGCAGATCCTCTTCTTCGGCGCGCTGCTCTCGGCCATCAAGAGCACATCGAGTGCCACGCTGCTCGCGCCCTCCACGAGCTTCGTGGAGAACATCCTCAACAACATCCACCCTGGCCTGAGTGACAAGCAGCAGCTGTTTGCCATGCGCACTACGCTGGTGGTGTTTGCCTGCCTGGTGCTGACCTACGCGATCATGATGAAGGGCACCTCGATCTACGACCTCGTGTCGAGTGCCTATCAGGTGACGCTCGTGGGCGCCTTCATTCCGCTGGTGTTCGGCCTGTACTGGAAGCGTGCCACCACGCAGGGCGCGATCGTCTCCATCGTGCTGGGCATCGGCACCTGGATCGCCTTCATGGCCTTCAAGCCCCTGGGCGAGAGCTACCCGCCGCAACTGCCCGGCCTGATCATGGCCTTCGTGGGCATGATCGTCGGAAGCCTCGTGCCGCAATTCGTGGCCGACAAGCAGCAGGCCATGGCGCACGCGGCCTGAGCTCGGGGCCGGGTTCCATACCCTGACCCAAGAACCTAGATCCAGCATTCATGCGGCTTTCCAGGCCCAAATGGCTGGAAAGCCGCATCAGACAAGCGGAAAGCCGTTTCAAACCCAGTCAGGCGTGAATCTGCCGCCCGCCGGCAAAGGCCCAGTTCTCCCACTGGGTCTCCTTGAACACCACCATCATGTGTTCCGGGTTCAACCCTGCGGCCTGCGCAGCGGCCATGAGGTCCGCGAGGATCTTTCGCTTGATCTTCACACTGCGGCCCACGGAGAGCAGGATCTCGATCAGCGCAAAGTCCGCAGTGCGTGGGCTTGCGGCGTCCGGGTAGCTCGGGTCGAAGCGGAAGTCCTCGTCGGAGAGCTCGATGCAGCGCTGGAACAGATCGGTGGCTGGCACACCGCTGGCCACCAGGGCCTGGTGCACGGCGTCGAAGAGCGCGCTCTTGCGCGCGGCGGACGTGGGCTTGCGAACGGTGAGCGTGACGAGGGGCATGGCCGACTCCAGCTTGAGGGAGCTTGCAGCCTAGTACGCATTGGCTCGCGCGGCGGCTGGCCGGGAGGGATCAACGCAGGCGGCGCGGTGCTTCGGCCAGCACACGCGATCTTGATCGCCGGGGGCGATGGCGCGGCGCTACAGCGCCGCCTCGCGCGCAAAGCGCCCCAGATAGTCCAGCCCTGCAATCGCGCGGCTGCCGTACCAGCTGGTCATTTCGCCATCGATCAGTAGCACCGGCTTGCCGATCTGCCGCTCCAGCGCGTCCGCGTGGTTCTCGCCAAAGCGGTAGGGCTCGCTGGACAGCAGCACCGCGTCCACCTGCGCCATCAGCGCATCAGAGAACTTGACGGTCGGGTAGCGCGCGGCGCCCTGCTCTCCGCCCAGTACGTCCGGCACCGTGTGCCAGTTCACCAGCGCGAGCATGCGGCTGATGTACGTATCACGTGCCACCGTCATCCAGGGGTCCTGCCAGATGATGTAGAGCACGCGGCGCGGTGCAAAGCGCTGCGCCATGAGTGCGGCCAGTGCTGCGTCAAAGCGCGCACACAGCGCCTCAGCTTGCTGCGCAACACCCGGCACGCCTGCAAATGCTGTTGCCATCTCGCGGTAAAGCACCGGGTTGTCCTGTGGCGCCTGCGGATGCGTCACCAGCACCTGCGGCACAAACTCGCGCAGCGCTTCCACGTCCGGCAGCCGGTTCTCGTCCACGTTCACGATCACATGCGTGGGCGCCAGCCGTCGGATCTTCGCGAGGTTCACATCCTTCGTGCCACCCACCTTGGGGATGTCGCGCACCGCTTCTGCCGGATGAATGCAGAAGCCGGTGCGGGCCACGAGGTGCTCGCGCAGGCCTAGATCGATCAGCAGCTCGGTGATCGAGGGGACGAGGCTAACGATGCGCGGTGCGTCTTGCATGCGCGCATGCTAGCGGCCGTACACTTTGCACTCGGTCGGCAGTTCACCCAGGCGTTGCCGCGCGGCATGGTCCGCGAGCTAAACCTGCCCTTCACGTGTTTCGCATGTCCTGGCGCCTTTTTCATCACGCGCGCGCCCTGGCTGCAAGTCGGCAACCGCAGTGCGGTCCGTGTGCCATCCGGGCCGGTTCATGGGTGATGCGCGTTCAGGAAAGCGACCATGTCCTCATCTGCCCTCTCCAGCGCGGCGCAGTCTGCCCGCTCGCGCACCTCCCCCACCCGGCAACCCACGGCCCTGCTTGCGCCGGATCTGTCGGCTTTTGCCAAGGCCTTGCGTACGCAGCTGCGCGAGCACTTGGCCGCGCAGGCCGGAAGCGATGATCCGGTGCCCGGCCACGTGCAGCTGCTCAACATGCTGGCGCGCGCTGCGGGCCATCCGAATGTGCAGGCACTCAAGGCCCGCGCTGAACGTATGCCCGTCGACGCACTCGCCGCGCGCGAGCCGCAGGCGCCCCTGCCGCTGACGCCCGCAGCCACCAAGGCGGCGATGCAGTTTGACGCGAAGGGCGTGCTCGTGCGCTGGCCCAACAAGTTCAGCGTGCAGCGCCTTGCGCTTTGGGGCCTGTGGCTGCACTTCGATGCCAAGCGCCGCTATACCGAGCGCGAGGTCAATGACCTCCTGAAGGCCTGGCACAGCTACGGTGATCACGCCACCCTGCGCCGCGAGCTGATCAACATGCGCCTGCTCGGCCGCAAGAGCGACTGCTCCGAATACTGGAAAGAGCCGGCCCGGCCGGACGCCGAAACCCGCGCCCTGCTGCAGGCCCTGCGCGCTCGCATCAAGACGCAGCGCAGCCCGGACTAGGCGGCCAAGATCGGCTCTGGGTAAGGCTTTCCAGACCAAAATGGCTGGAAAGCCGCACCAGACAAGCGGAAGGGCACAGTCAAGTACGAACTGCGACTTGCTTGCCCGCTGCGCGTTGCGTGATCCGCCCCACGCCTTGCATGCTCGCTGCACTATCCAGGGCGACCGCGCCCCAGTGTGCTCTTTGTGGGTTTTGGCGAGGCTCGCCCAGGCTGTCGATTGTTCATCCCCCCGGAAGTGGGGTTGGCGGGCGGACGATCAGCAGGTCAAAGACCGCACAAACCTAGGCGTTGCGCCGAGGTTTGTACGGTCTGTTGCCGAAGGCCTTGTCGAAGAGCCAGTTGGGCAGCAGGCGCAGCAGCTTGGCCACCACGCCCATCTGCCAGGGGATGACCGTGTAGCTCGTGCCCGCGAGGACGGCGTCGGCGCACTGGCGCGCAAAGTCGCGGCTTTCCATCAGGAAGGGCATGGAGTAGGGGTTCTTGGCCGTGAGCGGCGTCTTGATGAAGCCCGGGCAGATCGTGCTCACCTTGACGCCGGTCTTCTTGAGTTCCACGCGCAGGCTCTCGCAGTAGCTGATGGCCGCGGCCTTGCTCGCGCAATAGGCCTCGCTGCCCGGCAGGCCGCGAATGCCCGCCACACTCGCAATGCCCACCAGCGTGCCGCGCTTGCGTTCGCGCATGGGCGTGATGAAGGGGTGGAAGGTGTGCGCCATGGCCATGACGTTGGTGTTGAACACGTCGGCAAAGGCGTCCAAGTCCTCGAAGTACTCCGTGAGCACGCCCACACTGATGCCCGCGTTGGCGATCACGATGTCCGCACCGCCCGTGGCTGCGTCGAAGGCGGCACCCGCGTCGCGCATGGCCACCTTGTCGGTCACATCTGCCGCGTAGATGTGGTGCTTGCCCGGCAGCGTGGCGACGAGTTCTTCCAGCACCTCACGGCGCCGCGCCACCAGCCCCAGCGTGGCGCCGCGCGCAGCGAATTCACGCGCCAGATCGGCGCCAATGCCGCTGGATGCGCCGGTGATGAAGACATTCATGAATCGAGTCCTGCAAATGAACAAGGCCGCGCAGATCGTACGCGGCCTTGCAGGGGCGGTCGCCTCGCAGCGGCTTACTTGCGGGTCTTGCGCGCCTCGGCAATCAGGCTGTCCACGGTCATGAGCATGCTCACCTGTCCGCCCTGGCCCGCACCCACCGTGGCCACAAAGCGCCCGTCCACCGCCATCGTGGGCGTCGCATCGATCTTGTAGTTCTGGTAGAGCTGCTGCGCGGCACGTACCTTGGTGTTCACGCCGAAGGAGTTGTAGGTGTCGGTGTACTTCTTCGGGTCGATGCCGAACTGCTTGAAGAACTCGGCCTGATCGTCCACGCTCAGCAGACGCTTGCGCTCAAGGTGGAAGGCGTTGAAGGCACGCTGGTGCAGATCGTCCAGACGGCCAAGCGCCTCAAGCGTGTAGAACATCCGGCTGTGCGGGATGGTCTGGTCGCTGAAGGCCAGCGGCACGGAGCGGAACGCCACGTCCTTGGGCAGCTTCTGCTTCCACTGCGCTAGCAGCGGCTGCAGCGCATGGCAGTGCGGGCAGCCGTACTGGAAGAACTCCAGCACCTCGATCTTGCCCGGCGTGCTCGTGGGCTGCGCCGGGCTGAGCGTGCGGTATTCAGGCCGGCCCTGGGCCTGCGCGGCGGGGCTGAGCAGCGCCAGCAGGCTCGCGGCCAGCAACAGGAACAACGCGCCGAACAGGCGCAGCAGGGTAGCGGGGTGGGCGGAAGCGGACTGGGCGCTCGCGGCGTTCATGGCATCAACCTCTCGGGGAATGAATCTTTGGCTAGGTGTTTGGGCAGACTCTGGCACAGGCGCACTTGGCGTTCTTGCACCTCAACGACTCTGACCGGCTTGCCGTGCACGGGGTTTCCACCGTCCATCAGCCTGCAGCCACCGCTGAATTGCAACAGAACGCTGCGCTGGCCTATTTGATCTTGATGATGGAGGCTTCCATGCCGGCTTCGCTCAGCTTGCGGCGGGCCTGGTTGCTTGCGTCCAGGCTTGTGAGCGGGCCGATGCGCACGCGGTGCATGGTGCCGGTATCAGTCTCGCGCTGACTCACGCGGGCCTCGAAGCCCATCATCGCGACCTTGGCGCGCATGGATTCAGCCTCTTCCGGGCTCTTGAACGCGCCGACCTGAATCAGGTAGCGGCTGCCGTCGTCATCCACCGGCACATCGCTGGCCTTGGGCGCGGGTGGCGGCGGGGTCTTGGCCACGGCCTCGGCCAGCTTGCCGATCGGATCGGCGGTCTTGCTGGCGGCCGCAGCGGCGTCTGTGGGTGCCTTGCCTGCGTCGATGCCCAAGCCGCGTGCCGCGCCGCTCTGGGTGCCGGCAGGGTCGCCAGGCTTGCCGGGCACCACGTCGGCGGCGGCTGGCTTCTGCTCGCGGCTGCCCTTGCCATACAGCGCTTCGTTCGGGTCCGGAATCTTCGCGGCGTCCTTGGGTACTTCGACGCGGCTGGGCTTGTCATGCGAGTCGCGCTTGAGGAAAGACAGATCGCCGCTGCGCATGTAGAGCGACACCGCCAGCGCAATCGCCAGGCCGATCACCAGGCCGATGATGATGCCCAGCAGCGTGCCGCCCTGCTGGCTGCGCAGTCGCGACTTCAGACCCAGTGCGTGGCGGATGCGCAGGCAGGCGGCGCAGTGCGGTTCGGTGGTGTGTGTTTGGGGTGCGTTCATTGGATCCCAGGGTGGATCAGACCGCGGCAGCCGCGGCGGGTTCGGTCTCTTCACGGTCCATGCGGTCCGGGGCGCTCATGCCCAGGATGCCCAGGCCGCGGGCCAGCACGCGGCGCGTGGCGGCATACAGGGCCAGCCGGGCGCGCATTGTGGGCTCGTCGTCCACCAGCACCCGCTCAGCATTGTAGGCACCGTGAAATGCCGCGGCGCAGTCCTTGAGCCAGTGTGCCAGCGTGTGCGGCGCGTGGTTGGCAGCAGCGCTTTCCAGCATGGGGCCGAACTCGGCCAGCTTGGCCATGAGCTGCAGTTCCTTGGGCGCGGTGAGGGGGCTCAGGTCGGTGTGCAGCACGTCGGCTTCGCCAATGCCCTTTTCGGCCAGCACCTTGGCGGCCACCGAGCAGATGCGCGCGTGCGCGTACTGGATGTAATAGACCGGGTTCTCGTCGCTCTTGGCCAGGGCCAGGTCGAGGTCGAAGACAAATTCGCTGTCGGCCTTGCGGCTGACCATGAAGTAGCGCACTGCGTCGCGGCCGACCCACTCGATCAGGTCGCTCATGGTCACGTAGCCGCCCTTGCGCTTGGAGACCTTCACCTCCTCGCCGCCGCGCATCACTTTGACCATGCTGTGCAGCACGTAGTCCGGGTAGTTTTTCGGGATGCCCACATCCAGGCCCTGCAGGCCGGCACGCACTCGCGGGATGGTGCCGAAGTGGTCCGTACCCTGCACATTGATGACCTTGGCGAAGCCGCGCTCCCACTTGCGCCAGTGGTAGGCCACGTCCGGCACGAAGTAGGTGTAGCCGCCCTCGCGCTTCTTCATCACGCGGTCCTTGTCGTCCTGGCGCTCGCCGGCATCAATGCCTGTGGTGCGCAGGAACAGGGCGCCGTCCTGCTCGTAGGTCATGCCGCCGGCTTTGAGCCTGGCCACGGTCTCCTCCACCCGGCCGTCGTTGTACAGCGAGCTTTCCAGGTAGAACACGTCAAACTTCAGGCCGAAGGCCTGCAGGTCGCCATCCTGCTCGCGGCGCAGATAGGTCACGGCAAAGCGGCGGATGCCTTCGAGGTCCTCGATGTCACCGGAGGCCGTCACCGCCTCGCCGTCGCTTGCGCTCACGGTCTTCTTCGCGCTGAAGTCGTTGGCGATGTCAATGATGTAGCCGCCGGCATAGCCGTCGGCCGGCCAACCGGGCGACTCCGGCGTCAGCCCCTTCAGGCGCGCCTGCACACTCAGAGCCAGGTTGGCGATCTGGTTGCCCGCGTCGTTGTAATAGAACTCGCGCGTGACCTGTGCGCCCTGGTTGGCCAGCAGGTTGCACAGCACATCACCGATGGCCGCCTGGCGCGTGTGGCCCACGTGCAGCGGGCCGGTGGGGTTGGCGCTGACGAACTCCACCATCACGTGCTTGCCGGCGTGCATCCGGCCGCTGCCAAACGTGGCGTTGTCCAGCACCTCGCGCACCACCGCCTGCCGTGCTGCGGGCGCAATGCGGAAGTTGATGAAGCCCGGGCCGGCGATGTCCATACTCGCGATGAGTCCCGCCACGGCCGCGTCGGCCTTCAGGCCGTCCACCACTGCCTGCGCCACTTCGCGCGGGTTCTTCTTCAAGGCCTTGGCGCAGGCCAGCGCCGCCGTGCAGGCCACATCGCCATGCGAGGGGTCCTTGGGCTGCTCAAGCGTGATGGCGGGCAGCGGCACCTCACCGGCCAGCGGGGCCAGGGTGCGGGTGATGGCGTCGAGGAGGGCTTGGGATTGGTGGGGGAGCATTATCAGAGTTGCGTATGCATGTTTGTTGGCCCGGGCGGACGGTCTTCTGAAATCGGGGCAACAACCTGTGCTTTATCTAGCCGCGGCTTCACGCCAGCGGGTGGAGAATTTGAGTTCGCGGTTTAGCTCAAAGGGGCCTTTGGACTGAACCCCCAGTGCGAGACAAACGTCCGGGACTTTACGATTTGCACGCTTTTTGCCAGGTGCGGAGTTTTCCGATGTCACGATTACTCGATCATTCGGCTTCGCAAGTCCGTACGCGATGAGAAATGGGTCTCGTCCGAGCTGCTCAATCTCATCTTCAGTCAAGTCTGTGGCGTAACCCTCTTCGGTAACTCGCTGCACTAATTTCGGATCGACTTCCTCGTCTAGCAGTAGCGCTGCCTTTACGTGCGGGCGTTGAATCCACTCGTACAAGAGATCCTTCTCGGCGTCTTTGGGACCTTCCTTGATCTCTTCCCAGATTTCCAAAGGAATCTTCACTTGCCCGCTTTCTCCTAAGTGTTGGAGCCAGTCCCAGTACTCTGGAACGGCGTCAAGCGGGTAGTAGTTGTCTTTTGCCGTGATCAGCACGCTGGCATCAAGCAGATAGAGCACCTAGGCCTCCGCCTTCAACCTAATGCAGGTGGCTTCGATAGAAGCGAAGTCACTGAGCGTGGCTTGACACCGAGAACCTTCGCTGCCTTCGTGACGGTTAAGTTGCCATTCGAAAGATTTCGCCGAACAGCACTTAGCATCGCACTGCCGAGGCGGTGTCTCCGCACGGTGTAGTAGTCGGGCGCGCCGTCTTTAGTCTTGGCATCAGCTTTACGCTTTTGCTTTTCCTTAAGCCAACGATTAGTCAGTTCGGCGTCGAGACGCGCCCACCGAGCGTGGCTGACCAATCCGGCCTTCAGCAGCGCGTACGCGACCATTTTTCGGCTCAAGTTTCTTCTGCCGGCGAACTCGGATAGTTCGTCAACCAAGCCTAGGTCCTCGCCCTGGAGCGCATCAGCTAGAGGGTCCAGCTCGACCGCATCCATTAGGAATGCCGCCGCAACCTCATTGCAGAACTTTTCAACTTCCTGATCATCTCGTCCGCCGCTGATTCCAGACTGACCAAGCCAGATGTGCGCTAGCTCATGCAACAGCGTGAATGACCAAGCAGAGCGAGCATCCTGATCATTCAGAACTATGAACGGCGCAATAGGATCGGCTATGGAAAACCCTCTGTATGTTTCAACAGGCAGAGCGCTGTGATAGTTACCAAGATCGCCTACCAAGAGAACGAACACACCAGCTTGCTCGGCGCCCGCGCGTAGGTAACTGAATGCCGCTTCGGTGGTCTTTTGCGCTCTGAATGCATCTCTGTTGACACCAAGTCGAAGTGCAATTGATTCGGCGACGCGTGCTGGGTCACTCGCTAGCGTCTTTGATCCAACGTACGGCAGCGGTTCTAGCGCTCCCTCATCTTCCAGCGCTGACTTCAGCAATTGATGGCGAGCGTTGACATCCCGAATCAGAGCATCTAACAGCGCCTCATCCGACACTGGCGGCTTTGCTGGCAACGTCCGGAAGTCTTGTCCTCGGAATCCCGCTCGTGGTGGGCGCGGGAGGTAGAACGTCAATAGTGGCCGCCTGTAGCGCTTCGCCATCCTGAGAAGCACTGATCGAGTCGGTACCTCTTCCCCCCGTTCGATCTTTATGAGTTTCTCAGCTGAGCCGAGTTCGAGTGCATGCGCGGCTTCGTCTACAGACAAGCCGGAAGACTCTCTAGCCCATTGAAAAACCTCAGGGTTCACTTCGCTGCGCCTAGGCGTTAGGCCAAAAATTGATTCGTAACTGTAATGTTAAGCCGCCGAAACGACTGGATTCTTCTGGGAGTTTCTTGGCTGCGATTCATATCGGCTAGACCATCTCCCCCGGCCGCACCCAAGCCTCAAACTCCTCCTCTGTTACATACCCCAACCCCAACGCCGCCGCCTTCAGAGTCGTGCCCTCCTGGTGCGCCGTCTTGGCAATCTGCGCAGCCTTGTCATAGCCGATATGCGGATTGAGTGCGGTGACGAGCATCAGCGACTGATCGAGCAGTTGGGCGATGCGCGCGCGGTTCGGCTCGATGCCTCGCGCACAGTGTTCCTCGAAGCTGGTGCACCCGTCGGCCAGCAGACGGATGCTCTGCAGGACGTTGTGGGCGATCATGGGCCGGAAGACGTTGAGCTCGAAGTTGCCGCTCGCCCCGCCGATGTTCACGGCCACGTCGTTGCCGAAGACCTGGGCGCAGAGCATGGTGAGTGCTTCGCACTGGGTGGGGTTGACCTTGCCGGGCATGATGGAGCTGCCGGGCTCGTTCTCGGGGATCGTGATCTCGCCGATGCCGCAGCGCGGGCCGCTGGCGAGCCAGCGCACGTCATTCGCAATCTTCATCAGGCTCGCCGCCAGGGTCTTGAGCGCGCCGTGAGCGGCCACGAGCGCATCGGCCGCGGCCATCACCTCGAACTTGTTGGGCGCGGTGACGAAGGGCAGGCCGGTGGCGCGGGCAATCTCTTCAGCTGCGGCCTGCGCAAACTGCGGGTGGGCGTTCAGGCCGGTGCCCACGGCAGTGCCGCCCAGCGCAAGTTCATATAGATGGGGTAGCGCTGCGCGCAGATGCTTGATGCCCTGGTCCAGCTGGGCCACGTAGCCGGAGAACTCCTGGCCAAGCGTCAGTGGCGTGGCGTCCTGCAAGTGGGTGCGGCCGATCTTGACGATGTCGGCAAAGGCGTCGCGCTTGGCGGCGAGCGTGTCGCGCAGGCGCTGCACCGCGGGCAGCAGGCGCTGGCTGATGCCCTGGGCCGCGGCCATGTGCATGGCGGTGGGGAACACGTCGTTGCTGCTTTGGCCGCGATTCACGTCGTCATTCGGGTGCACTTTGCGCGCCTCGCCGCGCATGCCGCCAAGCAGCTCGCTGGCGCGGTTGGCCAGCACTTCATTGACGTTCATGTTGGTCTGGGTGCCGCTGCCGGTTTGCCAGACCGAGAGCGGGAACTCGTCTGCGTGCAGGCCAGTCAGCACTTCATCGCAGGCGGCGACGATGCCGTCGGCCTTCTGCGCATCCAGCACGCCCAGGCGCTGGTTCACGCGGGCGGCGGCGCGCTTCACCCTGACCAGCGCGGCGATCAGCTCGGGGCTTTGCGTCTCGGTGCTGATGGCGAAGTGGTGCAGGGAGCGCTGGGTCTGCGCGCCCCAGAGGCGGTGGGCCGGGACGGCGATCTCGCCGAAGCTGTCGCGCTCCGTGCGGGTGGCGGGTGAGGACGAAGGTGCGCGGCTGGGCATGGTGGCTCCGATCGGCAGATGGCAGTGCGGCGCGGGCCCCGGGGCCCGGTCAGGCAGGCAGCGTAGCGGCTGCACGACCGCGGCGGGTGTATGGGATGGATTGCAAATTCGGACACAAGTGATATGGACGTGAGAGTGCCGAAGAAGTCCTGCAGAAAAGCGGAATACCGCATTTATTCCTTCCAGTAAGCATCAGTAACGGACAAAAATGACATGCGTGATCCCCGAGACTTGCTGCCTGGCGGGTCCCCCGGGCATGCTGCCCCCGGCTTGATCGGCCCGATGTCGTTTCATTCGCTGCTTCCACCGCCTCCTGTGTCCTCAACCGCCCATGACTGATCCTGCCCTGTCCCACGCTCGCCGCCGCCTGCTCCAAGGGAGCGCCGCGCTGGCGGCCAGCCCCTTGGCCGCGGCCTTTGCCCTGGCCGCCACGCCCAAGGCGGTCGGTCAACGCACGCTCGGCGCGTCCGGCTACGGTCAGCTGTTTCCCGTCAAGGACGAGACCACCGGGTTGCCGCTGCTGATGCTGCCCGAGGGCTTCAGCTACCGCAGCTTTGCCTGGGCCGGCGAGCGGCTGGCGGGCACGGGGGAGCCGATGCCCGGTGCGGCCGACGGCATGGGCATCGTGAAGGTGGACGGCGAGGTGTTCACGCTGGTGCGCAATCACGAGATCTTTGGCCAGGACGGCAGCTTCGGCCCGGCGGCCAGCCACTACGACGCGCCTTGCGGCGGCGGCACGGTCACGCTGCGCTACGACCGGCGCGCCGGCAAGCTGCTGGAGGCGCGCGGCTCGCTGTCGGGCACGCTGGTCAACTGCGCCGGCGGCACCACGCCCTGGAACAGCTGGCTGAGTTGCGAGGAGACCGTCTCGCCCGCGGGGCACGGTGGCTTTCGGCGCGGGCGGACCTTTCGGCTGGAGCGCGCACATGGCTTTGTGTTCGAGGTGCCGGCCGAGGGTGTGTCGGACGCCCGGCCGATCACCGACATGGGCCAGTTCATCCACGAGGCTGCGGTGGTGGACGCAAGCGACGGCACCGTCTACCTCACCGAAGACAACCGCCCTGCCGGTTTCTACCGCTTCCTGCCCAGGCAGCGCGGCCAGCTGGGCGCAGGCGGCCGCCTGCAGGCCCTGCGGGTGAAGACCCATCCGGATCTGCGCACCGGCCTGAAGCCCGGCCAGCGCTTTGATGTGGATTGGGTCGACATCGAGCGCCCGGATCAGGGCTGGGAGGCTGCTGCAGACGGATCGAATGCCGGCGGCACCCTGGGTGTGCTGCGCCAGGGCCGCGCCCAGGGCGCGAGCCTGTTCACGCGGCTGGAGGGCGTCTTCGTCAGGCCGGATGAGATCTTTTTCACCTCCACGGATGGCGGCGATGCCAAGGCCGGGCAGGTGTTCCGCTTCGTGCCCTCGCAGCAGCGGCTGGAGCTGTTCTACGAAAGCCCGGGCGCCCGCGTGCTGGACTACCCGGACAACATTTGCCTGAGCCCGACAGGCAGCATCGTCATCTGCGAGGACTCAGGCGCGCCGGTACAGCGCCTCTATGGCCTGACGCGCCAGGGCGAACTGTTCGAGCTGGCGCGCAACAACACCGAGCTGGCCGGCGAGATGGGCTTCATCGGCAGCTTCAAGGGCGCAGAGTGGGCCGGCGCCTGCTTCAGCCCTGACGGCAAGACCCTGTTCGCCAATGTCTATCGGCCGGGCTACACGGTGGCCATCACCGGGCCGTTTGCCTGAGCGGCGCCAGCACGCGTGGCCTGTCGGCGACTGATCGGCTGCAGACGAAACGCGCCCCGCATCCTCGGGCGATCGAGGCCGGCGCCGCGCACAAACAAGAAGAAAACCCGGTGAAACCGCGGCAATGCGGTGCTTCTCAGGCTGTGCGTGTCGGCGCATGACCCATACACTCGGCCTATGCCGCACAGGGGCCACACCCTGGCCGCGCACTGGGGTAGCAGCATGGAGAGGCTCGACCTGCAGCAGGCGCTGCAGACGCTTACAGACCCGCAAGCGCTGATCGATCAGGCCTGGCTCTGGATCTATCTGGAGCCGCTGGGCGCTGCACGGCTGGGCGCGCGCGCCGCGGAGTTGGCAGCGGCGCAGAACGACGCATCGCGCGAGGCCTGGGGCTTGTTCCACGATGCCTTCGGCCACATTCGCTACGGTGACCGTGCGCTTGCCCTGCCCAAGCTTGAGGATGTTCGCGCGCGCTTCAACACCCTGGGTGACCAGCGCGGGCTGTGGATGTGTGAAGAAGCGGACAGCATTCGCCTGCGCCGCGCAGGCAACTTCGAGGAGGCATGGGCTGTCAGCGACCGACTCATGCGCATCCCGCATTCGGAGCGCGGCTGGCCCGACCCCTTCTGCACCCACGTCTCGCATTCCATCAATTCGCGCCTTCTGGGCCGCTTCGAGGTCGCACTGCGCGCGTACTACGGCGGCGTGGAGCTGGCCGAGCAGCACCAGGACCTGTCGCTGGAGTCCGTGGCGGTGGGCAACCTCGGCAGCGTGCTCTTTGACCTCTACAACACCGAGGAGGCACTGCCCTTCATGGTGCGCGGCCTGGATCTTGCCAACCGTGTCGGTTCGCGCCTGGCCATCGGCACCTCGGTGGCCAATCTGCTCAGCGCCTACTACCAGAAGGGCGAGCACGGCAAGGCCATGGAGGTCCTTCAGACCTACATGTTCGACGCGTCCAAGGTCGATCCGAAGCGACTGCCCGAACTGAACACCGAGATTGCAATGACCTATCTGGCGGTGGGGCAGCTGGACGAGGCCGAGTCCTGGCTGAGCAAGGGCGTGGTCAGTGATTCGGCCGCCGGGCCGAACGCAGCGCTCTGGACCTGGGTGAAGGGCCGCCTGCTGATGGCGCGTGGCCGCTTCGAGGAGGCGCGCGAGCTGTGTCAGCGCCGCATCGATCTGCTGCGCAGCCAGCAGGAGTTCGATCTTCCATACGACCTGATGCAGATGTATGGCGTGGTCGGCGGCGCATCGGAGGCGCTGCAGGACTACCGCACGGCGCTGTTCGCGCAGCGCGATGCCTACCAGATGCGCGACCAACTCGTCAGCCGCAGCCTGCGCTCGCAGCGCGCGCTGCTGGAGATGGACCATCAGCTCGAACAGTCGCGCCTCGCCCAGGAGGTCGCGCAGGCGCGTCAGGCCCAGGCAGAAAGCGACCGCGCCCGGCTGGAAGAACTGAATGTTGCATTGGAGGAGGCGCGCAGCTCGCTGGAGCAGCGTGTGGCCGAGCGTACGGCCGAGCTGACCCGCGCCAAGCAGACCGCCGAGGCCGCACTCGAAGCCCGCTCGCGCTTCCTGGCCAACATGAGTCACGAAATTCGCACGCCGCTCAATGGCGTGCTGGGCGTGGCGGACCTGCTGCTCAAGAGCGAACTCGCGCCGCAACAGCGCGATCTGGTGCAGGTGCTGGCCGGCTCCGGGCGCGTGCTGCTCAAGGTGCTCAACGACATTCTGGACTTCTCCAAGATCGAGGCCGACAAGATCGTGCTCGATCTGGAGCCCTTCGAGCTTGCACGCACGATCTCCGAAGTCGGCGAGCTGTTCGCGGCTTCGGCGCATGAAAAGGACATCGATCTCGGCACCCTCGTCGATGTCACGCTGCCCGCGGTCGTGCTGGGCGATTCGGTGCGCATCAGCCAGGTGCTGGGCAACCTGCTGGGCAACGCCATCAAGTTCACCGAGCGTGGCAGCGTGCAGCTGCGCGTGACGCCCGGTGCCGGGCCGGGCAGGGTGCGCTTTGCGGTGCGGGACACCGGGCCGGGCATTGCACCGGCCGCACAGCGCGAGATCTTCGAGCCCTTCCGGCAGGCCGATGCCAGCGCCACGCGACGCTATGGCGGCACGGGCCTGGGCTTGTCGATCGCGCGCGAGCTGGTGCAGCGCATGGGTGGCGACATGCAACTCAAGAGCCAGCCGGGCGAGGGTTGCGAATTCAGTTTCGAGCTGCCCCTGGCGGCGGTGCATGTGGCGCGTGCCCCGGCGCCGGAGAGCCCCTTCGCTGATACCCAGTCCCCCTCACCGGACGGGCTGCGCGTGCTGCTGGTGGAAGACAACGCCGTGAACCAGATGGTGGCCAGCGCCATGCTCAACGAAAGCGGCCACCAGGTCGTGGTGGCCGGCAACGGCCGCGAAGCCGTTGAGATCAGCGCCGAGCAGGACTTCGACGTCGTGCTGATGGACTGGCAGATGCCGGTGATGGATGGCCTTACCGCTACGAGCCTGATTCGCGCGCGCGAGGCCCAGCAGGGCGGTCGGCAGCTGTGGATCATCGGCCTGACAGCCAATGCCATGGTGTCGGACCGCGAGAGTTGCATCGCCGCGGGCATGGACGACTACCTCGCCAAGCCCTTCAGCATGCAGCAGATCCACGCGGCACTGAAGCGCGCGCGCCGAGGCTGAGCACTGCTCAGGCGCCAGCGCGCGCGGGCACGAGCCCCAGCTGCCCGGCGAACCCGCGCACGGCATCAATCACTTCGTCAGCCGCCAGAATGCGGTTGTGGCCATGCCCGCGCGTCGTCAGCAGCTCGGCATGCGGGATCAGCGCCTTGAGCCGCTCCAGATTCTCCGGCCGTACCACGCGATCTTCGAGATCGTGGACCAGCAGCGTGGGCAGGTTCAGGCGCTGCGCGTTGTGTGCGGCCTCCAGGCTGGCCAGGCGCATGCCTGCGCGGGCTTCCAGCGCGGCCTGCATGGGCGCCAACAGTGCTTCAGGCAGATGCACGCCGCGCGCGAATTCGCGCAGCACGGTCTGCAGGCTGGTGGGTGAGGCAATCGAAACGAAGCCGCGCGCCTGCAAGCCACGGGTCAGCGCCATCGCGGCCGCACCGGCGCCCATCGAGTGGCCGATCACGAGATCGAAGGGGCCGTGCACCTGGCCCATGTAGTCCAGCGCCTGCATGAATTGCGGCAGATGCGTGGACAACCCGGTCGAGCGGCCATGCGCTACGTGGTCCAGCGCATGCACCTCGAAGCCGGCCTGATGCAGCGCACCGGCCATCTTCACGAACTGCCGCGCGGCGCCGGCCCAGCCATGGGTGAGCAGCACGCGAGGCGCTGCGCTGTCGGCCGCGGGCAGGCGGTAGGTGCGCAGGCGCCGGCCCTGAAAGGCCAGATCACCGCGCTGCATGGCGCTTGGCCAGGGCGCTCGGGCCAGGCGGGTGTTCACCGCCCACTTGGGCGGCATGGGCGTGCAGAACAGCTGCATGGCCCAGCGGGCGGCAAGCTCGCGGTCCAGATGGCCCACGCTGCGGATGCCCTGCACCGACAGGCGCAGCGCCAGCGGCAGATCTTGCGTGCTGCTCATGCGCTTACCACCAGGCGAGGTCGTCGTTGCTGCTTGGTACTTGCACGATGGTGCTCGCAGCGTTGATCAGGATGCGGCCGCCCACAAGGGCGAAGAGGCTGGCAACAAAGGCATACATGGCTTGAACTCCTTTTTCGCACGTTTGTGCGAATTGAGGTTGACGAGGAGAAGGGAGGCAGTCTGGCGCTGCTAGATGGAAATAGTGTCTCCGGAACGAGGGTCCGCGGGGCGCGGCTCAGTGTCTCTGGCCCGCGGTCTGCGCCGTGCCCGCGGCGCGGTAGCTGTCGATCAGCCGGTGGTAGGCGGTCGCGATGCGGCTTGCGGCACGCTGCTCGCGCAGGAAACGCAGGTCATGCATCACGCCGATCATCAGGCTGTGGATCTCGAAGACCAGCTGCTCGGGGTCGGTGCCGGCCTGCAGCTGGCCTTCGTCGGCCGCCTGAATGATGGTGCGGCGCAGGGCAGCGCGCAGGCGCAGCGTGCCCTCGCGGATGGCTTCCTTGAGCGGGCTGTCGGGCCGGTCGTCGAACTCGAAGGCGCCGGACACGAACAGGCAGCCGCAGCCCTGGGCGGAGCGCTGGATGAAGGCCTGCCAGTTGCGCAGGAAGGCATCGAGACGGGGCAGGCCGCGCGGCTCCCGCATGCCCGGCACGAAGACCTCACGCGTCACGCGGTCTGCATATTCCTGGAGCACGGCCAGCTGCAAGGCCTCGCGCGAGCCCACGCGCGAGAACACGCCGCTCTTGGACATGCCCAGTTTCTGGGCCACGTCATTGATCGACAGCGCATCCAGGCCGTTGTCCGCGGCCAGCTCCAGCGCGGCATCCACGATGGCGGCGCGCGTGAGCTCGGACTTTTCGGTACGTGCTTCCATGGCTTCAATTTAGCACGATCGTCCGAAAAAGCAAGTTGAGGCGTTCTTCCGGCGGGGCTCCGGTGAAACCCCAAGCCGCAAATGCACCCGAATGCATCTGGCGCACTTCGTGCGAGTATTCGTGCCATGGGCACCCTGGATCCGAACCTCATTCTGCTGATTGGCGCGCTGCTGCTGGCCGCCGGCATCGTGCTGGGCGGTCTGTCTTCGCGCTTTGGCGTGCCCTTCCTGCTGGTCTTTCTGGTGGTGGGCATGCTGGCCGGCGAGGATGGCCCGGGCGGGATTGCCTTCAATGACTTCAGTGTCGCCCTGCTGGTGGGCAACCTGGCGCTGGGCGTCATCCTGTTCGATGGCGGGCTGCGGACCCAGTACCGCACCTTCCGCGTGGCGCTGGCACCCTCGCTGGCGCTGGCCACTCTGGGGGTCGCGCTCACAGCGGGCATCGTGGCCGCGGCGGCCAAGCTGCTGTTTGGCTTTGGCTGGCCGGTTGCCCTGCTGCTCGGCGCCATCGTCGCCTCCACGGATGCTGCTGCGGTGTTCTCCCTGCTCAAGGGCAGCGGGGTCCGGCTGAACGATCGCGTGGCCAGCACCCTGGAGATCGAAAGCGGCGTGAATGACCCGATGGCGGTGTTCCTCACGCTGATGTTGATTGAATGGGTCATGCGCCCGGCCGAATTGACGGGCTGGGCGCTCGCCGGGGCGCTGACCAAGCAGTTCGGTCTGGGCACCTTGATGGGGCTGGTGCTGGGTTTTGCGCTGGCCGGGCTGCTGGCGCGCATGCGCAAGCTCGGCGGCAACTTCGAAGGCCTGCAGGCCATCCTGGCCACGGCGGGTGGGGTGAGCCTGTTTGCACTGACCAACCTCTGGGGCGGTTCCGGTTTCCTGGCGGTGTATCTGGCCGGTCTGGTGGTGGGCAACTGGAAGGGCGGCATGAGCGAGGACGCCATGCGCGCGCTCGACGGTCTGGCCTGGCTGGCCCAGAGCGGCATGTTCCTGATGCTCGGCCTGCTGGTCACCCCGCGCGAGGTCTGGCCCCTGCTGCTGCCGGCGGCCGCGCTGGCCGGTGTGCTGATGCTCGTGGCCCGGCCGCTGGGTGTGTGGCTGACCCTGCTGCCCTTCCGCTTTCCACTGCGCGAAGTGGGCTTCATGAGCTGGATGGGCCTGCGTGGCGCGGTACCCATCGTGCTGGCGATCTTCCCGCTGATGGCCGGCGTGCCGGAGGCGCGCACCTTGTTCAACATTGCCTTCGTGCTGGTGCTGGCCTCGCTGCTGATCCAGGGCGCCAGCGTACGGCTGGCGGCGCGCGTGACGGCGGTGGGCCTGCCGCCGCTGCCCGAGCCCACGCGCCAGGCGCGCTGGGGGCGCGCCAGCCACATGATGGAGTTCCGCCTGGCCGAAGGCATGCCGCCGGTGGGCACGACGGCCCAGGACTACGACTGGCCGCGCGGCGTGCAGGCCCTCGCCGTGCGGCGTGTGGAGCACCTCAGCACGGGCGGCAGCGCGCTGCGCTGGATCGACGCGCAGGAAGCTGGCGCGCTCGCGGTCGGCGACGCGATCGTGCTGCTCGTGGCCAACGACGCGCTGGAAGCGGCCGCCCACTGCTTCGACCCAGCGGCGCCCTCACCGAAGCGCGCCCCGGTGGCCGCCCCCGCGGCACAACCAGTGTTTGGCGACTTCGTGCTCGATGGCGACGTGGCGCTCGTGGACGTGCTCGAGCTCTACGGCCTGCCCCTGCCCGACGCGCTGCCGGACAGCGCCCTGAAAGAGCGCGCCTCGCTGGACGCCGTGATCCGCAGCCGCGTGCCGCGTGCCGTGGAAGGCGATGTGCTCAGGCTCGGCGGCATCACCCTCACTGTGCGCGAGATGCGCGAGGGGCGCGTGCTGCGCGTGGGCTTCAAGCTGCCCAACCGCTGATTACCAAATCGGCCATATCTGTATCGAGCCACAAAGTGATGAAGATGACCACCGGAAAAGCGGAAAACCGGATATTTATCCTTTAGAAAATATCAATTTCGGCCGGATTATCAGGTCAGAATTACCGCCACCCAGACCACGACGAGCGTCGCGCCCATGGCTATCGTCATGGCCTGCCCGTAGCGCCGTGACCCGGCGACCCAGGCGACGCCCACCTTGGCCAGCGCATTGGCCGTGAAGGCGAGCCACACCGCCACATGCGCCTGATGCGCCGGGATCGCCCCGCTTTGCTGCAGGGACATCACGCCGCCCGCGGCGGCATGAAAGTCCGCAAAGCCGGCCAGCAGACTGGCCAGTGCCGTACCGGTGCTGCCCAGATGGCGGCTGGCCAGACCCACCAGCACCGTGATCCCGGCCAGCAGCAGCGCAAACAGCACCGCGTGGCGCGCGTTGAACACCTCTGGCTCCACAGCCTGCGTCCCGTCCATCGCGCCGGCTGCCGACGTGGCCGCCCCACGCACCGCCCAGGCAGCCAGCAGCGCGGCGGCCACGGCGCCCGCCGCCGCCACTGGTAGATAGCTTGAGAACAGCGCCGGAGCCACAGCCAGCGTCAGTGCCAGCAGCTGCAGCGGCGTGGCCACGCAGGAGGCGAGCGCTCCGGCCAGCGCCGCGCGTTCCAGTGGTTCGGCTGCCGCGCTGCCGGCCTGCGCCGCATCGCGCGCCTTGCGGCCCATGGACGCCACCGTGGCCGTGGACGACACGAAGCCCGAGGCCAGCCCGGCCAGTGCCAGCCCGCGCTGCGCACCCATCAGACGCAGCGCCACATAGCCCGCGGCCTGCAGCAGCATCAGCAGCACCGCAAGCCGCCATAGCGAACGCGGATTGATGCCGCCGAGCGCCGCGATCGGCGCATCCGGCGTGAGTGGCAGCACGATCAGCACCGCCGCCGCGAGCAGCAATCCATCCCGCACCTCGTGCGCGGCCAGTGTGCGCGTGGTGAAGCGGTGCAGCATCTCGCGCGAGGCCAGCAGCAGTGCGACGGCCACGCCCAGACCCGCTGCCAGGGCCGGATGCGGCACCGCCAGCAGGCCCAGCAGGTAGGTCGCGAAAAGCGCGATCTCGGTGGTCACGCCAGGATCGGTGTCCGTGGAGCGCACGTAGGCCGCGACCACCAGCGCGCCCACTAGCAGCGCACCCACCACAGCCAGCGCCACCCCCAGCAACTGCGCCACCGCACCGGCCAGCGCAGCCATCGCAAAGGAGCGAATGCCCGCAAAGCCGTGGCCGCCGCCCTCTGCACGCGCGCGATCCTTGCGCCGCTCGCGCTCCAGGCCAATGAGCAGGCCGATGCCTAGTGCGGTGGCCAGGCCGATCAGGCTGCCCTCCGGCAGCCCCGCGGGCTGAAGAAACTGCGCAACAGTCATGGCGTGATTGTCTTACGCCACGGCCGACGCTGCCTTGCTCTGGCTCAGCGTGCGTTCTTCAGGTTCACATCCAGGAATCGCTCGACCTTGGTCCAGAAGTCGATGCGGTTGGCGGCCTTGCTCCAGCCGTGGCCTTCGTCCATGTACATGATCCACTGGGCCGGGTTGCCGGCGCGCTCCAGCGCGTCGCGCATGCGTTCGCCATGCTCCAGCGGCACGCGCCAGTCGTGCTTGCCGTAGGCCAGCAGCACCGGCCGCTTGATCTGGCCGGCGAGGTTCACGGGCGAGGTCCGGCGCAGCTGCTCGGCATCGGCCTTCGGGTCGCCCAGCAGGCGCGGCAGGCCGAAGCGGCGGGCCACCTCGGAGGTATCGCCCACACCCTTGACGAACATGTAGGGCAAATCCGTGGGGCCGACCCAGCTCACCGCGCAGCGGAAGGTGTCGCCCTGCGTGGCCACACCCATCAGTGCGGCGTAGCCGCCGTAGCTCGCGCCGGCGATGCAAACGCGCTTGCCGTCCGCATGACCCTGCTCAGCGGCCCAGCGCGCAGCGTCCTGAAGATCGGCCTGCATGGCCAGGCCCCATTGCTTCACGCCTGCCGCGAAGTGCTTGCGGCCAAAGCCTGCACTGCCGCGGAACTCGGGCTGCAGCACGGCGTAACCGCGCGATGCGAGGAATTGCACCTCGCTATCCCAGTCTCCTGTGCTGCCGCGCACCCAGGGGCCGCCGTGCACCAGCACCACCAGTGGCGGTGGGCCGCCTGCGGGCAGCTCGCGCGGCAGGGTCAGCCAGACGGGGATGTTCATGCCGTCGCGCGCCTTGAACTGCATCAGGCGCGTGGGCGCCAGCGCGCGGGCGCTCACCTCGGGCAGGGCATTGCCCAGTCGTGCGGTGATCTTGCCGGTCTTGGCATCCAGCACGAACCACTGATCGGGCTGCGTGCTGGAGCTGCTGCTCACGAGCATGAAGTCCGTAGTAGGCGTACGCGGTACATGCAGGCGATTGATGAGGCCCGGCAGCGCTGCATCTACACGCGCCTGCAGCTGCTGCAGCTCCGGCTTGAGCCACAGCGTGGTGGGGCGTTCGGCCACATAGTGGACACCCACCAGCTCGCCACGGGACTCCACAAAGCTTGCGCCCACGTCAAAGCGGTCGCTGGACAGGATGGGCTTGTCGGCCAACTTGCCGCTGGCGATATCGAAGGTGAACAAGCCGAAGTGTTCACGGCCCACATTGCTCACGACGATCAGCTCGCCCGTCGGCGTGATGTGGCGCGGGTAGATCGCGTTCTCGTTGAGCAGGCCGTTGCGGTGCACATCGCGCCAGGCGCCGCCAGGCGTACGCACCATCACGACGGTATCGGTCCCGTCGCGCCGCGTGGCGGCGAGGATGTCGCCCGTGCTGTCGAACACCCAGTCGGTGCTGCGGCGTGGTGTGTCGATGTCGCGCCGGTGTCCGGTGACCGTGTCGACGGCGAAGAGATCGGTGTAGTCCGTGTCACCCCGGCCGGTGGACACATCTACCGTGCCGAAGATCTCGTTGGGGCGCGGGCCGGGGCGGGCCAGTAGCGCCTGAACATACGCGCGCTGGAAGTTGTCGCGCCGGTTGCTGCCGTCAAAGTCGATGGCAGCAACCTTGCCACTGAGCTGCATGTCCGAAGCCGCGGTGATCGGCGGATTCATGATGTAGACAATGCGCCGCTCATTGACCCAGTTCACGTAGCTCAGGTACGAGCCTTCGGACAGCAGGGAGAGCGTGGGCTTCATGCTCGCCAGATCGATCACCACGAGTCGATCGCTCTCTGCGCTTTCACCGAGGACGAGCGCCACATGGGCACCCGTCGGTGACAGGGTCGCGGACTTCAGCGCCGGCTCGCGGAACAGGGCTTGCAGGCTGGGAGGCTGTGCCGCCGCCGGTGCAGGCGCAGGCTGTGCCTGTGCCGTGCCCCAGACGAGCAACAGCACAAGGATCAAGTGAAGGAAAGCAGGCAGAGACGATGGGCGCATGGATGAACAGTTGAATGGAAGAGCAGGGGGCTGGGTATCGAGCGACATCAGCCGGCGCCGATGGTAGGTGGGATCCGACGCTCAACCCAACTCTCGATTGCCCGGGGGTGTGCGCCGCGCCTGAACTACATGCGTGGGTGTAGTTGATCGACCCCGACGCACCGGATGCCGGGCAGCACGGTATTCAGCGGCCTTCAGGCGGGCGGCCAGACGAGCCGGACCTCGCGCTCACTGCCCAGTCGGGTTGCGTCGAGTTCTGCGCCATGCGCGCGGGCGATTTCCGCCACAAGGCTCAACCCCAGTCCGTGCCCGGCATCGGGCGCGCCATCGCGCACGAAGGGCTGCATCAGGCGCTGGAGGTCGTCGGGGCGGATGCCCTCGCCATGGTCGCGAACGCCGATGGAGCGATCGGTGACGTGCAGACTGACGGGTGGACGGCCATGGCGCCGTGCGTTGTCGATGAGGTTGCGCAGCGCGATCAGGATCATGTCGGGATCGCCCTCGATGGGCGCGTGCGCTGCATGCAGATCCAGATGCACCGGCTCGGCCTGTGTGCCGAGTTCGTCGGCGGCGAGGCGTGCCAGCTCAACAAGATCGACCGGTTCGCGGCGCAGGCTGCCCGCTCCGCGGACGCGGGCAGTGTCGAGCAGGCGCAGCGCCAGACGTTCCAGGCGATCAAGCTGGCTCTGCAGGCGCGCAAGCTTGTCACGTTCGGCGCTGCCCGGCTGCAGCAGGGCGCCCAGACGCTGCGCCTGGGCGCGTGCCGCGGCTAGTGGTGTACGCAGTTCATGGGCAGCCTGGGCAGCGAAGGCCTGCTCCGCCTGAAGCAGGCGGCCGACGCGATCGAACAGTGCATTGATCGATCGGCGGACCGGCTCAAGCTCGCTGCCGGCGTCGATGAGGGTGAGCGGCGTCAGCTGATGGGGCTCGCGCGCATCAAGCTCCGCACCCAGCGCACGCAGCGGCGCAAGCCCGCGGCGCAAGCCGAGACTGAGCAGCGTCGCTGCAATCGGCAGCAGCACCAGCAGGGGCAGCACCAGCGCAAGCACGCTGCTGCGCAGCGTGGCATAGCGGTGGCTGACGGGCTCGGCTACCACCGCCCGGCGGCGGCCATCGTCACGCGTCACCACGGCCAGGCGGCGCCCGCCCGCTTCGTGCATGCCATCAGCGAGCCCTGCGGCCAGTGGGGTGTCTGGCGCCTGATGCGAGCGCAGACGCAAGCGGCCACGGGCATCGAAAAGCTGATAGATCACGTACTCCTCATGCTCGCCGACCTCCGCAACCAGCACGTCGTCTTCTTCGCTGTTGTGCTGCATCGGCAACACCAGCAGGCGCTGCGCCGTCTCGGTCAGGGCGCTGTCCAGCACTTCGCCAGTCTCATGCCAGAGCGCAAGGGCTGCCAGCGCGCTGGCCGACAGCCAGAGCGCAGCCAGTGCACCCAGCAGGCGCCAGCGGATGGCCCGCTCGATGCTGCCGCTCGTCACGTCGGCGCTTCGTCGTCCGGCGCATAGCGGTAGCCCAGTCCGCGCTGCGTGTGGATGGCCTGTGCGCCGAGCTTCTTGCGCAGGCGGCTGATGATCACCTCGAGCGAGTTGCTGTGCGAATCCGACAGGCCCGCATCGATCAGGCCGTCTTCGAGATCCGTGCGGCTGAACACGTGCCCCGGGTGTCGGGCCATGCGCTCGAGTACGGCCCACTCCATGGCAGTGAGCTCGATGGTCTCGCTGCCGCGCAGGGCGCAGCGCCGCGCCGCATCCAGGCGCAGACCATCGGCAGCGGGGGCAGAAGCCGTGGTACGCCGCATCACGGCGTCGATGCGGGCCAGCAGCTCGTCGAGGTCGAAGGGTTTGACGAGATAGTCATCCGCACCCGAGCGCAATCCGGCAATGCGGTCTGCTACCTGCACGCGCGCCGTGAGCACCAGCGCCGGTAGATGCATCCCGGCCTGGCGCCAGCGCGTGAGCGCCGCCAGTCCGTCGCCATCGGGCAGGCCAAGGTCGAGCAGCAGCAGGTCCGGCACATGTGCGGCCAGCCAGTCGCTTGCATGCGCGAGGCGCTTGACCCAGTGCACGCCATGGCCGGCGTCCTCCAGGTGCTCGGCCACGGCCTGGCCCAGGTCGATGTCGTCTTCGATGAGAAGAATCTGCATGGTTGGATTCTTGCGCCTCGCGTCCGTGGAGTCTGAACAGAGGATGAACAACGCCACGCAATCCGTTCGCGATTCAGCTTCGGTTCAGTCGCGGCGCCCACACTGCATCTGCCTTCAACACCCCTCACGAAAGGACATCCATCATGAAGCGCATCGTCACCCTGTCTGCTATGGCCCTTGCATTGTGTGCGAGCTTTGCCGCATCGGCCTCTGACAAATGTCAGGCCGGCCCCAAGGACCAATGGCAACCCAAGGAGGCCCTGGAGAAGAAGCTCGGCGCCGAGGGCATCAAGGTCAAGCGCATCAAGGTCGAGGACGGCTGCTACGAGGTCTACGGCACCGATGCCAAGGGCAAGCACATCGAGCAGTACTACCACCCCAAGACGCTCGATGTGGTCAAGCCCAGAGGCTGATCGGCCGGTCCATCCCCAATTCAGGAGCATCCTCATGGACACAGCATCCGCAGACGCAAATCGCCAGCACCGGGTCTGGGACCCGCTGGTTCGAGTCATTCACTGGGCGCTGGTGGCCGGCGTGGCGGCCGCGTGGATCACGAGCGAGGCCGGGCGGCCGCTGCACGAGCCGATCGGCTATGTCATTGCGGCCGCTGTGGGCCTGCGCCTGATCTGGGGTCTGATCGGCTCGCGCTATGCGCGGTTCACGCAGTTTCTGCGCGGACCGCGTACTACCCTGCAATACGGCACGCAGGTGCTGCAGGGGCGAGCACGGCGCTACGTGGGCCACAACCCGCTGGGCGCATGGATGATCATGACCCTGCTGCTGGCACTGGCGGTCACGGCCGGCACCGGCTGGCTCATGACCTTGGACCGCTTCTTCGGCGAGGAGTGGCTTGAGGAGGTGCACGAGGCTGCCGCCAGCGGGCTGCTGATCCTGGCCGGGCTGCATGTGGCTGGCGTCATCCTGTCGAGCTGGCAGCACGGCGAGAATCTGGTGCGTGCAATGATTGACGGACGCAAGCGCGCCGCCGCTGTGGGCGACGTGGACCGCTGAACCGACGCCCATGCCCCTGCCCGCCCTGCCCGACGACGATCCGGAAATCGACCCCAGCGCGAGGCAGGCCGCCGCGCAGCGCAGCACCTGGGTGAGCGTGGGCGTGAATCTGCTGCTGTCGGCCGGGCAGCTGGCCGCCGGGTTGGTGGCCCATTCGCAGGCGCTGGTGGCCGATGCGCTGCACTCGCTGTCCGATCTGCTGTCGGACTTTGTGGTCCTGATTGCCAACCGGCACAGCGGCAAGGCGGCTGACGAGGACCACCACTATGGCCACCACCGCTACGAGAACGCAGCTTCGCTGGTCATCGGCGCGCTGCTGCTGGGCGTGGCGGCGGGCATGCTCTGGGCCGGCGTGAACAAGCTGGCGGCGCCGCACACGATCGCCACCGTTCAGCCGCTGGCGCTGTGGGTGGCCGGCATCGCCCTGCTGGCCAAGGAGGGGCTGTTTCGCTACATGCTGGCCGTGGCAAAGCGGGTGCGCTCGTCGCTGCTGGTGGCTAATGCCTGGCATGCGCGGTCGGATGCCGCCTCGAGCCTCGTGGTGCTGGCGGGCATCGGCGGCAGCCTGCTCGGCTATCCGGTCCTGGACCCGATCGCGGCGCTGATTGTCGGTCTGATGATCCTGCGCATGGGCTGGCGCTTCACCTGGGACGCGCTGCATGACCTCATGGACCGCTCCGCCAGCGAGGAGGACAACCGCCGCATTGACGCCATCATCCGCGCCACGCCGGGCGTGCATGGTCTGCACGACCTGCGCACGCGCCGGGTGGGCGACATGATTCTGGTGGATGTGCACATCGAGGTGGCCGACACGCTGAACGTGCGCACTGGCCACGACATCGCGCTGGCGGCGCGCAAGGCTGTGATGGACGCGCTGCCGGTGCTCAATGTGATGACGCACGTGGATCCGGTCAAGGTGCCGTAGTCACAATTTCGGCCAGAAAAATCGCATCGCCAATAAGCCTCAAGAAGTCCGCCAATAAAGCGGAAAGTCGCATTTGGCCGAATAAAAATAATTTCTATTCGGCCATTGAGACTGCACCTACTCGTGCTTGTGCACCGTCGCCGGCGCTGCAGCGGGTTCCGCCCGCGGCGTCAGTGTCAGCTCGGCCGCCGGCTCCTTGTAGTCGCGGATGGTCTTGCCCGGCTCGGGAATCGCCACCCAGTCGTGCCGGCCCTTTTCGCAGACCTGCTCGACCTTGAAGTAGATCTTGCCCGGCGTGGCCGGCAGGCGGCCCATGATGATCAGTTCGTCGTAGTGGGCGTCGAGCAAGGGACCGCCGCGCCAGGTGACCACGCGCACGTCTTCGGTGATGGTCTTGCCGTGGGTCTCGTAGGGTTTGGCCAGCTTTTCGCTCTGGGTTTCGAGCGTCCAGCCTGGCTTGGGTTGCGGGCGGGCGCGCTGAAAGCCCTCGGGCAGCGTGACCTTGACCTCTCGGGTGGGCGAGCCATCGCAGCCATGCGTGAGCATGAAGGTGGCCTTGTAGTAGCTGCCGGCCTCGGCCGTGCGCTGCTCGAGCACGATGTGGGCCTGGGCGTTGAGGGCGGCGAGCAGGCCGGCGGCGAGGATGAATGAGGTCTTCATGATGCGGTGTCCTTCTCTTGAATCAGTTGAACTTGAACTCGATGCCGGCATACACCGCTCTGCCATCGCCCGGCAGGAACTGCGCGGTGTCGCGGCCTGCAGCGTCGCGCACCACGCCGGTGGTGCTGGCGTACTTCGTGTTGGCCAGGTTGCGGCCCTCGATGAACCACTTCCAGTGCTTCTCGGGTTCGCCGCCGACGCGCAGGCCGTACACCGTGTAGGCATCGGCAAACCAGCTGCGTGCAAAGTCCACTGCATGGCCGCTGGCGTGCTGGGCGTTCACGCTCAGGCGCAGCGCGGAGCTGAAGCGCCAGCCGGCCTCCAGCCGCGCCGTGCGTTCCGGCAGACCGGGCAGGGGGCGGTTGCCGTAGGTGGGGTCGCCATCAAAGGTGTTGCGCGACAGCTTGGCCACGGCGCGCCAGTCCAGCGCCCCATGCTGCCCGCCCACACCGATCTCAAGGCCGCGGCGCAGGGTGCGCGGTGCATTCACCGTGATGCTGGCGCCGACCACGTTGGTTGCGATCTGCAGCAGTTCGTCGGTGATGCGCGCCTCATAGGCGGCCACGTCCCACTGCAGCGCGCCGCTGGCGAGCTTCGATGTGCCGCGCGTGCCCACCTCCAGGGTCTTGCCGCGCTGCGCCCGCGTGATCACCGGCCGCAGGCCGCCGGCGAGTTCGCCAAAGCTGGGCGGCTCGTAGCTGGCTGACCAGTTGCCGAAGAGCTGGATGTCCTTGCCTATGGCGTAGATGGCGCCCAGCTTGGGCACCGTGCCGCTGTAGCGCACGTTGAAGCTTTCGCTCACCGGATCCGCTGGCGTCCCGGCGATGAAGCGGTCTTCCAGCTGCCGGCGCGCCGTGACGCGGGCCGCGCCGGCGCTCAGCTGCAGCGCTGGCAAGACACTCAGCTGGCTTTCGGCATAGAGCACATCCGTGCGAGCCAGTTGCCGGCTGGCGTTGGTGCGCGCGCCGCGCTGGCCGCCTACGTTCAGCCAGCGGTCTTCATCGGTGGTGCCGCGCGCCGGGTTGTAGCCCAGGGTCAGGCGCTGCTGCAGGCCGAGCACGGGTGCGCTGTTCACGTAGCGCAGCTCCGCCGTGGTGTCGCGGTTCTTCTGGTCGATCACCTGGAAGATCGGGTGGAACAGACTTTTGTCTGACGCGCTCCAGAACACCTCGATGCGCTGCTCGGCATCCGGCGCCCACACGGTCTTGTTGGACACGCGCGTCCAGCGGATGTCGCGCTTCTGGTCGCCGGTGATGTTGGCCGGGTTGGCGGCGCGCGGGTCGGCGTTGAGCTGCGCTTTGGTAATGGAGCCGGGCAGCTCGGAGTCACTGTCCGCCCAGCCGATGTAGAGCCGCGTTTCCAGCTTCCGGTCGATCATCCAGC
The DNA here is from genome assembly GCF_047549485.1 of Piscinibacterium candidicorallinum. Taxonomy (GTDB): domain Bacteria; phylum Pseudomonadota; class Gammaproteobacteria; order Burkholderiales; family Burkholderiaceae_C; genus Piscinibacterium; species Piscinibacterium candidicorallinum. Next base: position 268,819 of record NZ_CP180191.1, read on the forward strand.
CCAGATTGGCAAACAGGCGCCTGGTGTCTTGCACGGCATGGCGGCGGAAACCGTCCTGCGCAAACAGATTGGCAGCCAGATAGGCATCGAAGTGTTCACCGGCATAGCCGCCCGACACCAGCGTGCGCCGGTAGCCGAAGCTGCCAAGTTCCTGGCGCGCGTCCAGCGCGTCGCTGTTGAAGCCGTTGGGGCTGACGAAGTTGATCGCGCCACCGAGCGTGGCCGCGCCGTACTGCAGGGCGTTGGCGCCGCGCCAGACCTCGATGTAGCGCGCCGAGAGCGCGTCGATCGCCTGGAAGTCGAAGCCACCGTCGGCCAGATTCATCGGCACGCCGTCCTGCATGAGCTTCAGGCCGCGACCATGGAAAGTGCGCTGCAGGCCGCTGCCGCGAATCGACAGGCGCGTCTCTTCCGCCCCAAACCGGGGCTGCGCCAGCACGCCGGGCGCAAAGGCCAGGGCGTCGGCCAGGTTGGCCACGCGGCCGTCGCGGTAGCTGTCGGCGTCGATCACGCTCACGCCGCCCGGCGTGGTGTTGATGCGATCACGCGCCGTGCGTACATCCGGCTGGGTGAGGGTGGACTTGTCCTTGTCGCGGCGGGAGGTGACTTCCACGCGGCCGAGCTGGGTGCTTGCCGGCGCGGCGGCGGGCGTGCCTGAAGTGGGCGCGGAGGGGGCGGCCTGAGCGGCGGTGTTCAGCCCGGCGCCCGCTGGGGCGGCTGCCAGGACGGCAGCTGCGCGGGCCGGTTGGGGCTGGGTGGCGGAAGGCGTTGTCGGCGTGGGTTCGTCATCCATGCCGCAGTCACAGGCATGGGCGGGCAGGGTCGTGCACAGCGTCAGGCCGGCGGCGGCCAGCGCAGCGCTCAGGGTGGAGCGTTGAAACATTGGAAAGATTCACTCTGCAGGCGGCTGTCCGCTTATCTGGCGCGGGTCTTCAGGCTCTTTGGCTTGAAGAGGCGCGCCAATGCTGGATCGAGCCGCAAAAATGCGGGCGTACACCTCGCGCAGCAGGCGAGGGCACGGGTTCAGCACAGGGTCAGAGTGAGGCGGGCGGGGCGCGCGGTGCGGCGTCGCTCAAGCGCGCCGTGGCACCCCAGACGGGAGATTCAAGCGGGTAGCGGGTCGCGTCCTGACCCACCGGCAGCGGCAGCGTCGCGAGCGCATGCGCCAAACCCGGCGCACCGGCCGGGCCGCAGGCGCCACAGCAGTCGTGCTGGTCATGCGAGGCATCCGGCGCCTGGATGCCCAGGTCCACCGCAATCAGGATCTTGGCCCCCGAGGGCGCGCAGAGCTCCTGCAGCATCGTCCCGCGCTGCGCCTTGGCGGCGAGCGACACCATGGGCGCTGTGGCCAGCACCAGGGCGAGGAGGGGAATCAGCCAGCGGCGGAACATGGCGCGCAGTGTAAGCCGTGCGAGTTGGCGCACTTTGTCGCGGATCAGCGACGGGCAATGCGCGCTGGCGCTGCAGTGCATGACAAGCGGCGAGTTCGCCACCCACAATCCGTCGGCACCTGCACGATCAGGTGTCGATGGGAGGAATCCAACAATGGCAGAAACCAAGTTGCGGATGGGCTTGTTCTCCGCATTTACCTTCGATGATCAGGCGTCGTGCGAGAAGGCGATTCGCAATGGCGGCATTGCAGCGCTGATCTCGGCCGGTCTCACGGCCGTCTTCGCAGTGATCGGACTGTCCACGACCTCGGATGATCCGAGCATGCGGATGTATCTGAATCCGTGGTTGTTTGTGGATGCTGCCATCCTGCTGGTGCTCGCGTACTTCATCTTCCGCAAGAGCCGTACGGCCGCGACGCTCACGTTCGCCTACTTCGTGTTTTCCAAGGCAACGACCTGGTACGACGCGGGCGCGCCCAAAGGCGTCTTTCTTGCGCTCGTGTTCTTTCTCTTCTACTTCACGGCGATGCGCGCGACCTTTGTCTGGCACAGCCGCTACAAGAACACGACCGAATCCGAGTCTGCGAACCCGGCGGCTCAGCCCTAGTTAGTGATCATGTGCGCGCCCGCCGGCTCAGACCGAGCGCGGCCCAAACATGATCACCGCCATTCCCGCCAGGCACAGTCCCATGCCGATCCAGTCGGCCGGTGCGGGCTTGATGGCGTCCACCGCCCACAGCCACAGGATGGCCACCGACACGTAGACGCCGCCGTACGCGGCATACACGCGGCCGGAAGCCTGCGGGTGGAGGGTGAGCAGCCACACAAAGAGCGCGAGGCTGGCCGCTGCAGGCAGCAGCAGCCAGACGCTGCCGTTCTTCTTGAGCCAGAGCCAGGGCAGGTAGCAGCCGACGATCTCGGCCACCGCGGTGGCGGTGAACAGCGCCAGCGTGCGCAGCGCACTGCCGAGATCAACGTCGCCCAGCATCATCGACGGAGCGGTCTCGGCAGGCGGCGCTGATCACGCGCGCTTGAAGCCGGCGCGATCGGCCCAGTGGTTACCGGTGGATTCACGGCGCTCGTCGCGACGACCGCCGCCCCAGCTGCCGCCCCGGCCGCGTCCGCCGCCACCGTTGTCGGTGCCGCGGGTGCTGCCAAAGCCGGTGCCGACCACGAAGCCGGTGGCCGTGGAGGTGCCGATCTCTTCGGGCTTGCCGCGCTTGCGCGTGTCGCCCACCTTCGGCTGCCAGGCGTTGGCGCCGGGCTGGCGTTCATTGCGCTCGGTGCGCTGGCCGCGGCCCTGGTTCTGCTGGCCACCTTGGCCTTGCTGGCTCTGCCCGCGAGCCTGCTGCTGCCCTTGACCGCCTTGACCCTTGTTGCGGGCCGGGCGCTCGCGACGCGGCGCCTGCTCGCGCTGGCCTTCGCCGTCGGTGTTCACGGGGCGCGGCGCGGCCACCTGTTCGCGGTCATCACGCCAGTCGGCCACTGGAGCACCGGTATCGGGCTGCCGTGGGCGGCGCGGTTCGTTGCGCGGTCGGGCGGGCTGCTCGTTGCTCTTGGCCTCGCGCGGGGGGCGGGGCGCACGTGGCGCATTCACGTCACCCCGCGCCGGGCGGGCTTCGCGCGGCTCACGCTGCGGGCGCTGGCCACGGCCGCGCTGCTCGCGCGCCGGCGGGCGGCCGTTGGCGGGCAGTTCGGGGGCTTCGAAGCCCTCCACCGCGGCACGCGGGATGGGCTGATTGATCAGTCGCTCGATCTCGCGCAGCATCGCGCCGTCTTCGGGCTCCACCAGCGAAACCGCCAGGCCTTCGGCGCCGGCACGGCCAGTGCGGCCGATGCGGTGCACGTAGTCCTCGGCCACCTGCGGCAGGTCGTAGTTGATGACCACGGGCAACTCGGCAATGTCGATACCGCGCGCGGCGATGTCGGTGGCCACCAGCACCTGCAGCTCGCCGCTCTTGAAGGCGGCCAGCGCGCGGGTGCGCTGGTTCTGGCTCTTGTTGCCGTGCAGGGCCATGGCTTCGATGCCGTCTTCGGCCAGCGCCTTCACCAGGCGGTCGGCGCCGTGCTTCATGCGCGTGAACACCAGCACCTGGAACCAGCTGTGCATCTTGATCAGATGGCTGAGCATCTGACGCTTGGCGTCCTTGGTCACCGGGTGCACGGTGTGCGTGACCAGGGTGGCCGTGGTGTTGCGCGAGACCTCGATGGTCTGCGGCTCGTGCAGAAAGGTACCAGCCAGGCTCTTGATCTCGGGGCTGAAGGTGGCCGAGAACAGCAGGTTCTGGCGACGCCGACCGTCGATCTTCTCGGGCAGCAGCTTCAGGATGCGGCGCACGTCCGGAATGAAGCCCATGTCGAGCATGCGGTCGGCCTCGTCCAGCACCAGCAGTTCCACCTGCGACAGATCGCAGGCGCGCTGGTTGACGAGATCAAGCAGGCGGCCCGGGGTGGCGATCAGGATGTCCACGCCGCGGCGCAGCTTGTCGATCTGCGGGTTGATGCCCACGCCGCCGAACACCACGGCGGCTTTCAGCGGCAGGTTGGCGCCGTAGGTGCTGACGCTCTCGGCCACCTGGGCGGCCAGTTCGCGTGTGGGGGTGAGGATCAGGGCGCGGATCGGAAATCGTGCGCCCTTGGTGCCTTTGGCGACGACTTCGTCGATGGGGCTGGCCGGCTTGCGCGCCACGCGGCGCTGCTCGAGCAGGTGCAGCATGGGCAGGGTGAAGCCGGCGGTCTTGCCGGTGCCGGTCTGCGCGGCGGCGAGCACGTCGCCTTCGGACAGTACGGCCGGAATGGCTTGCGCCTGAATCGGTGTGGGGTTCTCGTATCCCTTGGCAGCAATCGCACGCAGGATCGGCTCGGCGAGGCCGAGTTCTTTGAATGACATGATTTCTTTCTTGCAGCCGCAGCCGGCGTGAAGTCGCCGCGGGGCTGATTTGATCGTCCTGCCTTCAGGAGAAGGTCAGTCGCAGGGAGAGATCGGGTTGCTTTCTCGATCTTGGGCGCTTGAAGGATCGGGCGGTGCGGGCGGCGGGACGAGCCCGGCGGCCTTGCAGCCCTTCCCCGGCGCTGGGGAATCGGTTGCGTCGAACGGTGCCGACGCAGGCGCAGGATGCGCAGCAATCAACGACTGAGGGCTGATTGCGTGACGCGGATTGTAGTGTGCGGCGCAGCAGAACGGCCAGACGGACGTGCGCCCAATAGCGTCCGAACAGCGGGGCATTGCGTATCCAATTCAATAGGCGTCGTTTTCAGACAAAACAAACTTGAAGCAGATTCTCGGGTGAAACGCTTCTGACAAGCGGAAAGCCGAAATCAATGCCAGAAAATGCATTGATTTCGGACGTAAAGTGATCGGCCGGTCCGAGACTACTCCCGTGGCAACGCCTCGATGACCGATGTCAGGTCAAGCGTGATCTGCGCGGGTTCGTTGGGGCGTCGGCTGGCGTCGTCGATTTGCGCCACCGTGGCGAGCAACTGCTGGCGCAGCGCGGCCAGGGGCAGCGAGCCGCCCACGCTGTGCAATTGCAGGCGGGACGCGCCGGGCTCCCCGTCGACCAACTCGCGCACCAGCCGCAGCAGATGCGTCCATGGGTTCGGCGGCGGCGGAGGCACGGGCGTGACGACGCTCGTGCTCGTCGCCTTGTGCTTGAGCTCGATGATGACTTCGACGATCGATTGCGGCATGGTGCTCTCCTTCAGAACAGCAGTTGCTGATGCACGTCTGCGGCAGCTTGCCGTAGACGAATGCGGTCGGCCGACGACGTGGCGAGGGTCTGAGCCAGCTGCTCGGCGGCACGCGTGTGGCGGTGTTCAAGGCCGAAGGCCAGACGCAGGTCGGTCACACCCTGCGTGATCAGACCTGGAATGCGTGCCGCCTCCGGATCGTCGGGACGATCGAGCAGAAGCAGGGCGAGATTGATGCGCGCCAGGCCGCGGTCGGCCGGCGGGCCGCGCACGCTCAGGCGCTGTTCGGCCTGCTGCATCAGCCGGCGGGCGTCTGGGCGGCGCCCCAGACGGGCCGATGCGACGGCAGCAAGGGATTCAGCGAAGGGCCGCACCGGCGAGGCCGCCAGCGCCGGGTCTTGGGCCAGCGGCGCCACTGCGGCCAGTGCGGCCGCCGGGTCGGCAAGGTTCAGGCTCACCACCGCGTCAATCAAGCTCAGGCGCAGTGCCCAGGCCGATGATTGATCGGCGGGCAGGCCTTGCAGGGCCGCACGCGAGAGCGTCATGTGCCTGCGCGCTTGCAGCAGCCGGTCGGGCTGCGCGCTGCGCGCCATCAGGCGAGCCTGCAGCGCATGCAGCTCAGCGCGATCCTGCGCGGCGTAGCCCATCAGGGCCGGGTCAGCAGGGTCCAGCCGTGCGACCCAGGCTGTCAGCAGCGCGTCCCGATCGAGTTGCATGCCGTAGCGCAGCCAGAGCAGGCGGTGGCGCAGCTGCGACGAGGGCCGTTCGGTTCCGTACAGCGCATCCGCCGCGGCCATCAGATCCTGCACCACCGGCCAGCCTTCGGCCCACCGTCCCGCCTGCGCCATGCTGCTTGCCAGGGTGTCGAGCAGGCTGACGCGCTCCAGCGGACTCAAGCCGCCCGGCAGCGCCAGGGTCTGGCGCAGGCTCGTGATCGCGGCATCGGCCTCGGCCGTCTGGCCAAGCTGCTGGTAGGCCGTGATCAATCCGCGCAGTGCGTAGGCTTCCTGCGTGCGCGCGCCCGCCTCTCGGGCCAGCGCCGCCGCGCGCTGCAGGTGCTCGCGGGCCTGTATGGCCTGCCCGGCACGCAGGCGTACGAAACCCTCGATCTCCTCAGCCCGGCCGCGGCTCGCCGCCGGCCACTGGGCGCGTGGCAAGGCGGCCTCGGCGCGCGCCAGCAGGGCCTGTGCAGCTGCCCCGTCCGCACGGCGATCGGCAAGCACGGCCTCCTTGACGAGGGATGCCGCCAGTGCAGCCCGCGCCGCTGTGCCGGCGCCTGAATTCACGGCGGTCTCCAGCTCTGCGCTCAGCGCAGCCTGTGCGCGTGCAGCGCGCTGCACCTCACCGAGATGAGTCCAGAGCGTCGCCACCAGTTGCTGCGTGTCCTGCCGGGCACCCTCAGGCAGGCTGGCCAGGGACCGCTCGGCAGGCTCCAACAGCTCGGTCAGTGTGGCCTGGCGCCCACCGCGCAGGTAGGGGTCTGCGTCGCGAAACAGCGCCAGCAGAAACTCGCTCGACGCACGGGCGCTTGCTTCCTGGCGCTGCGCTTCGCCCGCCTGCTTGCGCGCTTCGCCGGCCTGCCAGATGGCGACCGTGGTTGTAGCGAGCAGGGCAGTCACGGCCAGTGCGCCTGCGCTGACCCCCAGCCGATGGCGGCGCACAAACTTGCTCAGCACTGTCAGCGGCGCCTGCTGGCGCGCCCGAACCGGGCGGCCGTCCAGCCAGCGCTGCAGGTCGGCGCCCAGAGCATCCATGCTGGCGTAGCGTTCGGCTGCGTCCGGCGCGGTGGCCTTGGCCAGCACCGCATCCAGGTCTCCGGCCAGCAGGCGCGAGAGGCTGGCCGGGGTCTGGCCGCGCTCGGCGGCGCGCTCCGCGGCCAGTTCACCGCTCAGGGCACGTCGGCTGGCACGTTCCGCGGGGGCATCTTCGCGCGTTGCGGCACGGGCTGACCCACTGGCGGATGGGGTCGACCAGGGCCGCTGGCCGCTGAGCAGCTCGTAGGCGACCACGCCGAGGGAGAACACGTCCGTGGCGGTGGTCAGCGGCGCGCCGCGTAGTTGCTCGGGGCTGGCGTAGTTGGGCGTGAAGGGCATGCCGATCTGCGTCAGCTCGCCTGCTGCTTGCTCCTCCAGCATGCGCGCGATACCGAAGTCCACCAGCCGGACCTGACCGACGGCATTGACCAGGATGTTGGATGGCTTCAGGTCGCGGTGCACCACCAGCCGGCCGTGCGCCCATGCGACCGCGCTGGCCGCCTGAAGCAGCAGGCCGATGCGGTCGGGCAGACTGCTCTTGCGCTGCGCGCACCAGCGGTCGATCGGCTCGCCATCGACAAACTCCATGGCCAGCCAGGGGCGTGGCGTGTTGTCGGCGCCGCGGTCCACACCGGCGTCATACAGCCGGGCGATGTTCGGGTGCTCGAGCTGGGCGAGGATGTCGCGTTCGCGAGCGACCCATCGCGCCACTCGCTCGGCACTGCCCGGCAGCCCGGATGCGTGAGGCAGCTTCAGGGCGATCTGCCGCTTGAGTTGACCGTCCTGCCGCTCGGCCAGCCAGACGCTGGCCATGCCGCCACGACCCAGTGGACGCAGCAAGCTGTAGGGGCCAACCTGTGTGGGCGCGTCGGCCTGCAACGGCGCCTCCAGCGGGGGCAGGTGCTCCAGGAAGCGGGCCGCGCTGGCCTGCGCGTCGGCCGCGAGCAGTTGCACAAGCGTCGCGCGCAGCGCAACGTCCGGCGGACTCAGCTGATCAAGCCACACAGATCGCTGCGCGGCCGGCAGCGCCAGTGCCTCGTCCAGAAGGCGGCTGATGCGCGGCCAGTCTGCCTGCAGCGCGCTGATCGCCTGCATGGTGCTTTGCCTCAGTTTGCGCGCAGGGCATGGGCGAGCAGCAGGCGCGCCTTTTCCCAGTCGCGCCGCACGGTCCGGTCGCTCACGCCCAGGGTGGCCGCGACATCCGCCTCGCTCATGCCGGCGAAATAGCGCATTTCCACCACCTGGGCCAGCCGGGGCTCCAGCGCTGCCAGCTCGGTCAGGGCGCGGTCCACATCAAGGATCTCCTCGGCAGGCTCGGCAAGCTCGCGCGCCAGCTGCTCGGACAGCTCGGTGTCCAGCGCGAGGTGAACGGCGCCTGCGCCGCGCCGTTCGCTGTGCCTGGCGCGCGCAGCATCCACGATCAGCGAGCGCATCATCGTCGCCGCATAGGCGATGAAGTGTGCGCGGTCCGTGGCACCCAGGCGTTCCGAACGCAGCAGCTTGAGGTAGCACTCATGCAGGAGCACGGTGGTGTCGAGCAGGGTGTCGCGCTGGTGGCGCGACAGGCGGGCATGCGCGATGCGCCGCAGCTCGGGATACAGGGCCTCGAACAGGGCGTCGATGGCCGGCCGCTCGCCGGATTGCGCACGCACGATCAGCTGGGTGATGTCGCCCATCCAAACGCCCCCTGAGTTGGCCGCGCGCGTGCGTTGCTCGCCGGCTGCGGCTGTCGCCCCATGGTAGCGACGCGGCGTGGCTGAAGTCACGATGGACAGGGGTTGGACGAATCGGGTATGCGCGGCGCCACGCACAGGCGGAGGGTGGTGAGGGATCCAGGCAGCGGTCATGGAGGTGCATTACGTCATGCGCAGCCGCGACCGGACATGCGCGGCTCGGCGGCGCATACCGCGTTTTCGCCGGACAGGGTGGCCGCTTGCGCGCTCAGTGCTCGTACTCCTGATCAGACGCTGAGGTCCAGCGCTGCAACAGGAGACCGCCATGAACCGATCCGCCCCCATCCTCCGTGCCTTCGACGGCAACGTCCGGCGTGCGCCGCGCAGGCTGCTCAGATACACCCTTGCCGCCGTGGGCCTGAGTGCAGGCCTCAGCCTGCTGAGCGCCTGTGGCGCCGAGCTCACGCCCCCGGCCCCGGCCTTGGCCGTCGCAGCCGCGCCAGCGGCCAGCGTGCCGCAGCTGACGGCGGCGGATCTGCGCAAGCGCGAGACCGAATGGGGCTGGCGGCTGATCGCACTGGATGCCGTGGACGCCGGTCATCCAGTGGCCCAGGCGCGGGCCTTGATCGACGCGCACCCGTTTCTCGCCGACGCGGGGGAACCACCGATCTTCATCGTGCGCGGCGAGCCGGCTGTGGCTGCGCGCTGGGCTGCCGCGCTGATCGATGCTGGGTGGGTGCACAGCTATGTGCTGGCGCAGTGAGACGGCCATGCAGATCTCGCTCTCCAGCGCGTCGCGTGTTGTGCCCAGCGTGCTGCCCTCGCGGCCCGCGCCGCCGCCGCGCACCGCCCGGTGCTCACCGCCGCGCCTGGTCGGGATGTTCGCTGGCCTCTTCGCTGTCTTCAGTGTGGCGCGCCTGCTAGCCTACCTGCCGACGATGTGGGCGATCTGGGCAGACCGCGACGCCAGTCAGCACTCGACGCTGACCTGGGCCATCTGGCTGGGGGCCAACCTGAGCATGGCCGCGTGGCTCAGCGTGCACGATGTGCCCCGCTCGCGCGCCGTGCTGGTGAACTGTGCCAACGCACTGATGTGCGCACTGACCTTGGCGCTGATTCTGTGCTTCCGGGGCGGGGTGGGGCGGTGAGCGGGCGGCGCGTGGTGCCCTGCAACTGGCGCCGTGCCGCATGAGCGCTCCGCTCACCGAGCTGCTTGGGTGGCTGGCCGCAGGACTGACCCTGCTGACTTTTGCGTCGGCGGACATGCGTCGCCTGCGGCTGCTTGCACTGGGAGCCAACGCGGCCTTCATCAGCTACGGCTGGCTGGCACAGATCTGGCCGGTTCTGGCGCTGCATGCATTGCTGCTGCCGGTGAATCTGCTGCGCCTGCGCCAAGCGCTGCGCCAGGATCGCCAAAGGCCGAGGCGTCGCGGCTGGCATCATGCGATGAATAAGTCAAAGTCAGCCAGAAACAGATCCGAAGATGATCAAGCCAAAGTCCGCTTCAATCATGCGGAGAGTGAGTTTTCAATCCGTCAAATAAGATCGATTTCGGCCTCAGGGGCGGGTCAGGTCAGGGGCGAAACTCGTAGTCGATCACCAGCGGCGCATGATCACTGAACTTCTGGGTCTTGTAGACCTGCGCGGTGTGGGCTGTGTCGGCCAGACCACCCGTTGCGAGGTGGTAGTCCAGGCGCCAGCCGACGTCTTTCTCATACGCCGCGCCGCGCTGGCTCCACCAGGTGTAGGCCACCTGATCGCCAAGCAGCTCGCGGTGGACATCGCGCCAGCCTTCGCGCTCGATGCGCTCGGTCATCCAGGCCCGCTCCTCGGGCAGGAAGCCGGAGTTCTTCTGGTTGCCCTTCCAGTTCTTCAGGTCGATTTCCTTGTGGGCGATGTTCACGTCGCCACACAACACCACCTCACGGCCGCTGGCCTTGAGCATCGCCATATGCGGCGCAAACTCAGCCAGGAAGCGGAACTTGGCCTGCTGCCGCTCCTCGCTGGACGAGCCGCTGGGGAAGTAGACGCTGATGACGGTGAGCTTGCCGAAGTCGCAGCGCACGTAGCGCCCCTCGGCATCGAACTCGGCGCTGCCGAAGCCCTGCTGCGTGAAGTCCGGCTGCTCGCGCGTGAAGACGGCGCAGCCGGAATAGCCCGGCTTCTGCGCAAAGTGGAAGTAGCCGTGGTAGCCGGCGGGCCGGGCGAGCGCTTCGTTGAGCACGTCGGCCTGGGCCTTGACCTCCTGCACGCAGAGCACATCTGCGCCGCTGGCGCCTAGCCAATCGACGAAGCCCTTGTTGGCGGCCGAGCGGATGCCGTTCAGATTGAGGGTGATGATTCGCATTGAGGCACTGTAGCCCGCCAAGTGGCTGGGATCATGCGGTACGCAGGCGCGACAGCTCCGTTTTGAGTGCATCCAGCGCGACGGGTTTGGTCAGAAAGCCCGACACACCCTTGCGCAGCGCATGCTCGCGCAGCGCGGGCGCGGCGTCCGCAGTGATCATGAGGCTGGGCAGATGGGCCAGACGCTCGTCGGCCTGGATCGCCACGAAGACATCCAGACCGGTCATGTCGGGGAGGTTCATGTCGAGCAGTGCGATGTCGACCGTTTGCTCGCGCAGCAAGGCCAGCGCCTGGGTGCCGCTGGAGGCCGTCAGCACGGTCTGCACGCCGCACAGGCGCAGGAGTTCGCTGATGACGATCTGATTGACACTGTTGTCCTCGACCAGCAGGGCGCTGCGCCATGCGGGCTGCAACGGGCGCGCGTGCGTGGCCTGGTCATGCAGCCCTGCGCTGCGCTCCGGCACTGTCGCGGCGAGAACAAGACTGAAGCGGCTGCCCTCGCCCGGCTGGCTCCGCGCAATCAGATCGCCACCCATCTCGCTGGCCAGCGTTCTTGCCAGCGGCAGGCCGAGCCCTGCGCCAGGAATGCTGCTGGATTCCATGCCGAGCCGGTTGAACGGCTCGAACGCCCCGGTGAGCTGATCGCTTGTCATGCCAGGACCGTTGTCGATGACAGTCATGTGGATCATCCCGGCTTCGTCCGGGCCGTCCACCTCAAGCTCGACCCGCCCACCCGCCGGCGTGTACTTGAGCGAGTTCGACAGCAGGTTCAGGAGGATTTGCCGCAGGCGTCGGGGATCTGCCTGGACCGACAGGCCCTCAATGCCCGCAGCGGCAGGCAGCTGAAGGTGCAGACCGGCCTTGCGTGCCGCGCCCTGCAGCATCCCCAGCTCCGCGATGGCGCCCGTCAGTGCGACCGGGCGCAGACTGACACGGGCCTGCCCTTGTTCGATGCCGGCGATATCCAGGAGGTCATCGACCAGCGATGTGAGGTGCCAGCCGGCTGTCTGTAGATGCTCGATGTATTCGAATTGCTGCGGCGTGAGCCGCGTCCCCAGCTGCTCCTGGAGGATCTGGGCCATGCCCAGCATGGCGTTGAGCGGGGTGCGCAGCTCGTGACTGACGCGCGCGAGCAGATCGGTCTTGGCCTGGCTGGCGGCCAGCAGGCGCAGACGCTCTTCTTCGTTGTCGCGCAGGCGGCGCAGCTCCGTGGTGTCCATCGCGACTCCATAGGCGCCGATGGCTTCGCCGGCAGCATTGCGTCGGAAGCGCACGAACAGGCGCACCCACCGCAGCTCCTGCTTGCGGTTGAGGATGCGGAAGTCCACCTCGTAGCCCGGGCGGTCGGGCTCTGCCCGCGCGCGTTTGATGGTGTCGCTCAGGCGTGCGATGTCTTCCTCGTGTACGTGCTTGACCCACTCGTCCATGCGCCGCGGATAGCTTTCCTCGTCGGCGCCGTAGATCTCCTGCGTGCGTGCGTCCCAGTGCGAGGTCTGGGACAGGTAGTCCACCTCCCAAACACCCAGGCCCGCGGCCTGCACGGCCATGTTCAGGCGAACCAGCGCCGCAGCGAGCCGGTCTTCGGTCTGCCTGAAGGCGGTCACGTCCCGGTGCACGCCGACCATGCGCAGCGGCTTGCCGTCCGCGTCGCGTTCGATCGTGCGACTGCGCGCTGCGATCCAGCGGTAGCTGCCGTCGGCATGTCGAACCCGGGTTTCGACGAGGCCTGGCGGGCGTGCACCGCCCTGGACGGCATGGCCGCGTTCGGTCACCCGGTCGCGATCGTCGGGGTGCACGAGGTCGTAGGTCTTGTACAGGTCGCCGTCCATGGAACCCGGCGCGTAGCCCATCATTCGATACCAGGTTTCGCTGAACACACGGCGGCCGGATTCGGCGTCCCAGCTCCAGCTGGCTTCGTCATCCGTGTCGTCCATCAGCATCCAGCGTGCTTCGCTGGCGCGTAGGGCGAGCTCGGCGTGCTTGCGGGCATCGATGTTCTTGATCACGCCGAGAAATCTGGGCACGGCACAGGTCTCGTCGGGCGGCAGGGTGTGACCGCGCCCCAGGTACCAGTGATAGCTGCCGTCGCGGCTGCGCAGGCGGAACTCGGCGTTGACCGGCCCCCTGCCCTGCACACTGCCGCGGATCGCATCAATCAATGCGTGGTGGTCGTCCGGGTGAATCGCTCGTTCGAACTCGAACTCCCGGCGAAACTGGTCGGCGTCTTCGTAGCCCAGCAGTCGACCGTAGGACTCGCTGTACTCCACCTTCCCGGTACCGACTGTCCAGCACCACAAACCGTCACCCAGCCCTTCAATGGCCAGGCGATACAGGCGATCTGGAAAACTCGGGTCGGGTTGGTGCATGGGTCGGGCGATTCAGGCCGATAGCCGGGATTGTCCGGGGCGGGTATCTCAACGTCCAGCGTTTTGCGCGCTGGCACGCGGGTTGCAGAACTTCGGCGAATGTGCGGGAATGTCAACCTACCAACGATCCCGCGGACAAGACCTGTACATGAATGACAATTTTCGGGCGCAGTTCGTCGCCTTCGCCCTGGAAGTCGGTGTGCTGCGCTTTGGCCAGTTCACAACGAAGTCCGGCCGCCAATCGCCCTACTTCTTCAACTCTGGCCTCTTTGATTCCGGCGCTCGGATGGCACGCCTGTCCGACTTCTACGCCCAGGCCCTGCTGGCCAGCGGGCTGCACTTCGACATGCTGTTCGGCCCCGCCTACAAGGGCATCACGCTGGCGGCCGGAACGGCCATGGCGCTGGCCTCGCGCGGGCGCGACGTGCCCTTCTGCTTCAACCGAAAGGAAGCCAAGGACCACGGTGAGGGCGGGCTGATGGTCGGCGCACCGCTCAAAGGCCGTGTGGTAATCGTGGACGACGTCATCACCGATGGTGCCGCCAAGCGCGAGAGCGTCGCCATGATCCGCGCGGCAGGCGCCGAGCCCGCTGCGGTGCTGATTGCGCTGGACCGCATGGAACGCCCTGGTGCCGAAGGCGCACTGCAGGCGACCTCTGCCGTGCAGCAGTTCACTGCCGAGACGGGTGTTCCGGTGATCGCCGTTGCAACGCTCGACGATCTGATGGGCTATCTGGCGGCCTCGTCATCGGCCCCCGACCTGCAGGCCCACCTGCCCGCCGTGCAGGCCTATCGCTCTCGCTACGGGATCTGAGGGCTGCAGCATGAAACTGCATGTGCGGTTGACGCTGTTGGGTGTGGCGATCTGTAGTGCCGCGGCAGTCGCGCAGACAGATTCCCCGCGCGAGATTCATACCTGCAAGGACGACAAGGGCCGCACACTGACCTCGGATCGCCCGCTTCCCGAGTGCCTTGGGCGGGAGCAGCGCATCCTCAACCCGGACGGCTCGGTGCGCAAGATCATTCCGGCGCCGTTGACCCGCGAGCAGCGGGCGGAGCTTGAGCAGCGCCAGGCCGCAGAGAGGCTGGCCGAGGCGCGACGCCAGGAAGAGCGCCGCCGCGATCTCATGCTGGTGTCCAACTACAAGACCGAAGCCGAGCTCGATCAGGCGTATGTCCGTGCGCTGGAAGTGCCCGTGGAGGCACTGAAGGCTTCGCGTGCCCGAATTGACGATCTCATGAAGGCGCTCGCCGCAGTTCGCAAGGAAGGCGAGTTCTACGAAGGCAAGATCTGGCCGATTGCGCTGCGTTCGAAAATCACCGAAATCCAGGCCGGGATCGAAGCCGAGCAGCGCAATATCGGCAACAAGGCCGAGGACATCCGGCGTGTCAACGAGCGGTTCGCTGCAGATCGAACTCGGCTGCGCCAGCTGTTGACTGCCCAGCCGCGCTTGCACTAGCGCAGCTTTGATCTCAGGGTAGACCCTGCGCCGGCCTGCCGCGGCACCGGTGCCACGCGCTACTGGACGGCCTGCCACAATGGACGACCCATGCGCAGCCCGCTCAACATCACCGCATCGCTGACCGAGGCCCGTGAAGCCCTGCGGATGATCTTCATCTTGCGCTGCTTTGCCCTGGCTGGCCAGGCTGGCGCGGTATTGGGCGCGATGTTCCTGCTCGGCGTGAAGCTGCAGTGGCCGCCCATGGCGATTGCGTGGACCGTGCTGGCGCTGGCGAACATCTACACGTTCTGGCGCCTGCGTACTGCGCCCAGCCGCCGGCCGATCAGTCAGCAGGAGCTCGCCGCGCAGCTCTCCATCGACGTCGGTGCGTTGACACTGCAGCTCATGTTTTCTGACGGGCTGTCCAACCCCTTTGTGCTGTTCTACTGCCTCGTGGTGTCGGTGGCGGCCGTGCTGCTCGAGGGATCCGGCGCGATCATGATTACGGTGCTCGGGTTGCTGGGCCTGCTGTTCAACGCGATGTTCGCCGTGCCCATGGAGTGGCCTGCAGGTCTGGACGTGGCGTTCTGGCAGCGGCTGGGCATCCTTGTTGCGCTTGTGCTCTGCCTGGCCATGGTGACCGGGTTTCTGCTCGAACTCTCCGGTGCCGTTCGCGCTCGCGCCACCAAGCTCGTCAGCACGCGTGAGTCCCTGCTGCGGCGCGAACGGGTGATCGCATTGGGAGCGCTTGCCGCCGGTGCTGCGCATGAGCTGGGGACGCCTCTTCAGACGATGAGCCTGCTTGTCGAAGAGCTGGGCAGCCGCCTCACGCGAGCAACAGACCGCGAAGACGTCGAGCTGCTGGCCGCTCAGCTCGCACGCTGCAAGTCCATCCTCGCTCGCCTGACAGATACCGCGGGGGGCGCGTTGAATGCGTCCTCGCTAGAACCCGTGGATGCGAATGCATGGGCCGAGCAGGTGGTGACGGACTACCAGTTGTTGTTTCCCGCACGCCGCGTGCGGCTTGAGCCGGCAACAGGCAAGGCTCGCATCGCACCTGAGCCACTCTTCACGCAAGCATTGGTGACCATCCTGGACAACGCACGGGCGCTGGCGCGTGCGAGCATCGAAGTGAAGCTCAGCCTGCACCGGGATACTGTAGTGATCGCCGTCCATGATGACGGCCCGGGCTTTTCCGCCGAGGCACTCTCGCACTTTGCTGAGCCATTGGTGACCGAGCGGGTCGGTGGTCGCGGCCTGGGCCTGTTCCTCGCGAGCACTGCGCTGGAGTCTCTGGGCGGTCAGCTGCTTGCACGCAATCACGCCGCTGGCGGCGCGGTCGTGAGCATGATTCTTCCTCTTGCCTCCTCAGGAGCGCTTCAACGATGAGCACTTCGACTTCCTCCAACCCAGATCCGGCATTGATTGACGGTCCGATCGACTTTCTGCTTGTGGATGACGATGAAGCGTTTCGCGGCGTGCTGGCGCGTATGCTTGATCGGCGCGGCTTCAGCGTGGCTACGGCCGAAAGCGGCATGACGGCAGCCGGGCTGGCGCGCAAGCTGCAGCCGCGGCGCATCCTGCTGGATCTGTCGATGCCTGGCGAAAGCGGGCTGGTGGTGCTGCCCCGGTTATTGGAGGCTGTGCCGACCGCGAAGATCGTGATCCTCACGGGCTACGCGAGCATTGCCACGGCCGTGGATGCGATCAAGCTGGGCGCAATCAACTACCTGACCAAGCCCGTCGAAGTCGGTGCGATCCTGAAGGCGTTTGAGGTGTCGCCCAGCGAAACGCCTGCGCCGGTGCCATCCGAGCCGATGAGCGTGGATCGGCTGGAGTGGGAGCACATCCAGCGTGTGCTGGCCGAACACCAAGGCAACATTTCGGCGACCGCACGTGCGCTGAAGATGCACCGCCGAACCCTGCAGAGAAAGCTTGCGAAGCGGCCTGTTCGCGCCTGAGGCGCCTGCGCCGCATGGCGCCAGCTACTGCTTAGGATCTGGCGCGGGCATCGTTTGGCTGAACGGCCCCGATGCGGTGTCAGCAAAGTCCTGTGAAGGTGGCCGAGTGCCCGCGGCGGCGCCCGGCGGTGCGACTTCGACGGTCTGCGCCGACTCGGAACCCAGGAGTTGCGAGATGGCCTTGGTCACCATGCGGTTTGCATCGAGACCCTGAACCTGACCGTGTGCGATCTGGCGAGCGATCTCCTGGTCCTTGCGGACGAACGCTTCCTTGCCATTGTGCCAGGAGAACACGATACGCGTACGCCGCGGACTGATCTGGCTGACGCGGTAGCGGTGATTCGTCCCGTTGTCCGCGACGAAATCGAACCAATTGCCCGGCCGGTAGTTGCGCGCTTCTTCAAGATAGGGGTTGTCGCCACCCTCGAAGACTGAGCGCCGGCGCGCGCGCAGCGCTTCGATCTCCGCATGGGCATTGATCATGTCCTGCTGCTTCTGGCGCTCGTCCTCGGCGAGCTTATTGCCGCCGAAGGCGAGATCTGCGTGTGTGCGCATCAGGCGCTGCATGAACGCATCGCGGTCCGTGCCTTTCCAGCCGACCTGATCCAGCACAGCCGACACCGACGCAGCCAGCTTGGGCAGGCTGGCAACGAGCTTGGCGCGCTCTTCTTCCTTGTGCTTGGGTTCGACCGACCAGATCAAGCCTTCTGTGATGGCGACCATGTCCTTCCAGCGCTGCAGATCCTCGCCGCGGCGCGAAAACGCGAACGCAAGCGCCAAGCGCCAGCGCGTCAGCAGGAAGGGGATCATGAAGGGTGCCGGCTCGCGCCACTTCAAACGCGCATGCAGGCACTCGTCGGCCGCATGCAAGGCAAGCTCGAGCTTTTCGTTGGTCTCAAGCTCCGATAGGTAGGGCTTGAGCTCGTATTCGATCAGCCGTTCCTTGGCAGCCTTGAGCTTCGTGAACTTTTCATTGATGGTTTCGAAGGTCAGTAGGTTGTCGATCACGCCGGAGAGCAGATCCTTGCCCACCGCCTTCAGAAACAGGTACGACGCATCCTGCTTGCCGAACTCGGGTCGCCAGCCGGCCGCAACCGAGACCATATTCTCCAGCAACTGTCTGCCCGGATGCTCCTTGTGCGAGAAGAAGCGCCGATCGAGCATCGCGCTCTTGAGCACCGGAATCTGGGCTTGACCGATCAGGGGCTTCAAAGGCGAGGGGATCACCCGGTCGTCGAAGACCTCGTCAAACACCTCTGCAAGCGCTGCAGCGGTCAATCGATCGACAGCCGGAGCGCGCTTGAACTCCGAGCTGCGCGACAGGTCAGTCAGTACATTCCGGTACTTGTCGCTGTCACGCGTCTCGATCAGCATGCGCGCCTGTGTCAGCGTCAGTGTTTCCATCAGCTCCGGATCCACCGCGCCCTGTTGACCTGCATTGCCTTCTTTCAGGCCGAGAGTCACCAGCTGCTGCAATGCTCGTGCCACCTTGGCGCGGTACTCGGGCCGCAGGCGACTGCGCGTCTTCGGCGCAGGCTGCGCCGAGGCGCTGTCCGGGTCTTGAGCTGAACTGACCTCGCTGTGCAGTTGCTCGGCATGTTCGTCTTCCGCTTCCGCCTGCGCCGCTGCAGGAGGGGGCTCCCCTGCGGCGGCGCGCTGCTCGGCCGCTCTCTGCGAAGCCTGCTTGGCAAGGCGCACCTGATAGCCCGGATCCTGAGGTACCCCAGCCCGCGTCAGCGCATCCTGAAGCTCGTCGTACAGCGCCTCGAACTTCAGGAAGCTATTGGGCGTCACCGCGGTGAGCAGCAGTTCCTCGGCGTCGATATCGAGCCCAGAGGTTGCCCAGCCTTGCGATAGCGCCTGAACGAACGTGAAGGGCCGGAATGGATTGAGCAGGCCTTCGCGCATCGTCACCTTCATGCCGGCGCAGATACGGCGGATCACGAAGGTCGACGACTCCTCGACGGCATTGAGGATGGGGCTCGCCGCCCGGTCCGATCTGACGCGCCGATCCTGAATCGCGGTGTCGACTAGCGCCAGTTCAGCGGCCTTTGGCTCATCTTCGAGATGTGCATCGGGCATCAGCTGGATAGCGCATTCCTTGACCAGCGCTTCTCGCAGCGCGGCCAGGTGCGCCAGGCGCAGTGCTGCCTCCTTCTGCTCGAGCAGCATCGACAGATGCATCTGGCGGCTGGACAGGCGCGAATCGGCTTCCTTGTCGGCGTACGCACGCAGCGCCAGCGCCAGGCTCCTCACGAGCTCGCCATGATTGCGGGCAACATGGTCGTACGCGACCGCCGTCAATCTTTCGAGCAGTGGCGGCAAGGCCTTGCCCCGCAGGGAAGACGCTCGCTCGGCGGGCGCGAGAATTGGAGGCGAAGACTCTATGCCGGCTGCCATGGGTCAGTGTGTCGCTGCCGGTCCGCCAGCCTGTGCTGATCCGTTGAGGATGTCGCTTGCGTCCTCCCCAAGCAGCGCACCGAGCGCACGGGCAACGATCGGTTCCACGTCCACGGGCCGCAGACGCCCGGTGCGCAGCAGGCGTGCCACGTCACGTTCGGAATGCACGAAGGCGTCGAAACCCTCGCGGTTGGTAAACAGCAGACGTGTGCGCATCGGGCTGACCCACGAGAGGCGATAGCGCCGTTCGCTGCCGTCGTCGGCAATGAAGTCGAACCAGGTGTTGCGACTCAATCCGTGCGCCTGCTCGTCGTACTGATCTTCCAGCGAGCCGTTCACGTTGGCGCGGCGGGCTTCCAGTGCTTCGCGTGCAGAGCTCGCTGCAGCCTCTTCGGCCTGCTGCAGCATCGGGTCGGCGGGCGTCTCGGCCACGCCGGCGCGTACTACTCGGGTATGGGTCTCGATGAGGCGCCGGGTGAACGCGGCGCGCTCGTCGCCAGTCCAGCGAATGGCGTCCAGCGCGACATTGATGTGGCGCACCATGGTGGGCAGCACGGAAACCAGCTGGCGGCGATCTTCCGGTGTGGCCTTGGGCTTTACTGACCAGATCAGCTGGTCCATCGTCTCGACAGCGCGATCCCACACGTCCGGTCGCCGTTCGCGGTTCAACCATGCATGGGCGAGGACTTCGCGCCACTGGTTGGTCAGGAAGGGTGTCAGCAGCGCGTCAATCTCTCGGCCAGCCATGCGCGAGTGCACGCACTCGTCGGCAGTACGCAACGCGAGCTCGAATTGCTCGTTGGTCGCCGCATCATTGGCTTGCGGCTCGATACGTGCTGCAACCTGCTGTTCGGACTCGAACAGGAAACGCTCGAATTCTTCGAGCAGCTCCGTGAACAGCGACAGATCTTCCTGGAAGTCGCTCAGCACGCGCTGAACAGTCTTTTCGATCTGCGCGTAGAGCGGGTCGTCCTCGCCCTTCTCGGGCGCCCAGGCCACGGAAGCGCGAGCCAGCGAATCCACAAGCTTGCGCGCGGGATGCTCCTGCTTGAAGAAGAACTCGCGATCGATCATCGCAGCCTTCAGGACCGGAATCTGCAGACGAGAGATCACAACCTTCAGCTGCGAAGGAATCGAGATCTCGGAGAACACGTAGTCGAAAACCTGCGCGAGCACTTCAACCGTGCCTCGGTCAAGCTCTGCCGCTTCCTTGACGCGATCGGACTCGGCCATCGCACGGAGCATGTTCTCGGGTACGGGGACTTCATCAACGTCGCCGACGACGATCGGCTGCGGCTCATCAAGTGCGCGGGCCTGCAGTGAATTCAGGAAGCCTACGAATTGAGGGTCAGGTTGGGGTAGCAACGCAGCCGCAGACTCGCTGTCGCCCGTGAACAGCGGACGACGAAGCATGTTTGACAGCTTGCCCAGGAACTCCTTGGCTGACTGGCCGATGCGAAGGATGGAGTCCTGGAAGCCGGCACCGCCCCAGTCGCGGCTGTCCAGATTGGCCTGCTGCTCTTCATTCAGCTGGCGCCAAAGCATGGTCTTTGCGTCATCCGAGGGTCCTCCCTGGGTCTGACGGAACGCGGAAGGTGGCATCACGCCGGTGTCACGCGCCTTGCGTACCCGAAGCTGCAGCTTTGGCGCGACTCCTGCCTTGACCAGCGTGCGGTCGAGCGCGTCATACAGTACATCCAGAGGGAAGAAGGTCTGCGGGGTGATGGAGAGCAGGAGGTCTTCGGTTGCGTGCGAGTCGAGGCCTGCCATTTCCCAGCCCTGCATGAACGCGCGCAGGAACACTTCGGGCCGCACAGGGTTGCGAGCGAGTTGCGGGTCATCATCGCCGAAGAGCACACCGCAACGGTGGGTCAGCGGCGCAACTTCTTCCTCGTAAAACGCATTGATCGGGCGTGAGACGCGGTCGAGCAGGACTGCGCGGTCCTGCTCGGCGGTATCCACAAGTGACAGGCCGCCTGCGGCAAGCAGGCTTTCAGAGCGCGGGCGCAGCGGCGCCTCGGCTTGCTCGTCCAGCGTGGCGCGAAGACTGTTCAGGAAGGAGCGCTTGAATACTTCACCCTGTCGCCCGAGCAGGTTGTAGGCCGATAGCCAGTGCGAAGCGCGGACAGAGGACTCCGAGTGATCAGCCAGCTCGAACAGATGCTTGCGCAGGCGCGTGATCGTGTCGTCAAAGGTGGCGCTGGCAAAGTCCATCGACTGGGTCACCATGCCGCGCAGGAGCAGACGCGCTTGCTTGAAGCGAGCGCTGTCTCCTGGCAGGGGCTGCCGAGTCTGGGGGGTCAAAGCCATTGAATCCTCAAAACGCCTGCAGGGATTGTGAGGCAGACGATCCGAAAATGTAGGCCAAAGTGCGTTGATTTTGGCGCAATTTTCGTGCCGTACGCGAACAAGGGTGAAGAAGGGGTGTTTTTCGTGAGCTGACAGGCAGCCGAGAGTTCAGTCGCGTATCTTTCGCCCCGGAGCCGCCCGCAATCCGACGGGCGCGGAGGAGTGATGGTGCGCTGGATGTCATCGGCATGGTGTCTTGCTGGGTTGCTGCTGTCCGGGCTGAGTTTTGTCCAGCCGACCGCACAGGCTCAAAGCCTACCGGTTCCTTTGGTGCAGGCCGGCACCGTCGAGCGGCTTGCGGGCACCGTTCGCCTGGGCGGTGCAGGTGGTGAGCGCACCGCCACCATCAAGTCACCTGTTTATGAAGGCGAGCGCATCCTCACGGACGCGGGCTCCGAGGTCGTGCTGCGCATGGTGGACGGCGCGCTGATCGCATTGCGGCCGAACTCACAGATCACTCTGGTCAAGTACACCTTCACGCCAGACCCGAAGGACGCGAAATCCGATGGCACCACCATCCAGCTTCTGACGGGTGCGCTGCGTGCGATCACGGGCGTGATGGGTCGGCGCAATCCCGCGAGCGTGCAGGTCCGGACTTCAAGTGCCACGATCGGCGTGCGCGGGACGGATTTCGAGGTCGTGCTTGTTGAAGCCGACAATGGCGAGATCCGATCCGGCACCTACAACCGGGTGATCGAGGGCAGCACCTTCCTTGAAGCCGCGGACGGCCAGCGCCTGGTCGTCAACAAGGGGCAGAGTGCGTACGTACCGAAGGACGTGCTCAAGCTCGCGCGCGAATTTGGCCTGCTGCGCAGCGTGCCGCCAGTGTTCCAGGCCGGCAGCTTCGACGACGCGCTCAAGACCCTGCAGGACGAAGCCATGCGCCAGCTCGAGCGCGAGTTGCACAAGTACATGCCTTCTCAGCTTCAGCAGCTGCTGCCGGGGCTGGGCGATCTGTTCCGGCGGCGCTGACACCTTCTGCTGTGCGCGGGGTGATGACGCCCGTGCAATTTGCTGTCTACACTTATCCCATGATTCAGTTCTACCGCTTCAGCCGCTGAGCGTGTCGCGCGGAGTCCATCCGCGCCGCGTCTCGTCCCCGCCACGCCCGAACGCCTCGGGCGTATTTCTTGTCGGCCCGCCGGGTCGACGATCTTCTGGCTGAAGAGTCTTCCATGGTCCCCATGTCCCGAACCCTGCTGCGCATTTGCAGCCTCGCTTGCGCGTCCTGGCTTCTCGCGGGCGCACCTCTGGCCCAGACACAGGCGCTGACCAGTGCGCCGATCACCGCCGTACGGCTGAACTCGGACGAGTCCATTCGCCTCGATGGACGGCTTGAAGAACCGGCATGGCAGCGCGCGCCGGTGTATCGCTCGTTCTACGAGATTGACCCGGTGCGTGGACGAACCCCGGACTACGAGACCCGCGTCCAGGTGGTATACGGAGATCGTGCGCTGTACGTCGCCGTGACTGCCCTTGATCCGCGCCCCGAGCAGATTCGCCGCCCGCTCGTACGCCATGATCAAGTGAACCGCACGCAGGATTTCGTCGTGGTCTACGTCGACCCGGTGGGCAGCAAGAAAGCGGCGCAGTTCTTCCGCGCCAATGCTGCGGGCAGTACGGCTGATGGCATCCACACGGCAGACAACGACAACGAATCCTTCGCACCCGACTACGACTTCGACGTCGTGACCGCGCCCCTGACGCGCGAGGGCGAAGGCGGCTGGGTTGCGGAGTTCCGCATCCCATTCTCATCACTGCGCTACACGGCAGATGCCAAGGCACAGTGGCGTATCCAGGTCGGCCGGCGGATCCCGCGCGAACAGTTCACGCTCGTGCTGTCTGTGCCGCTGCCACGCGAAGCGCTGTCCTTCATCGACGCAATGCAGCCGCTCGAAGGCTTTGCGCCGCCGCAGGACCATGCCTTCCTCAGCGTGCGCCCGACCTTGACCGTACGTCGTACAGAGGATGAACCGGCAGGCGGACCGACGCGGACGGATGGCGAAGCCAAGCCATCGCTGGACGTGAAGTGGCGCCTGCGCCCCGAACTGGTGGTGGACGCCACGCTCAACCCGGATTTCTCTCAGGTCGAGCTCGATGTGCCGCAGCTCTCGCGCAATACGCGCTTTGCGCTGTTCCTGTCCGAGAAGCGGCCCTTCTTCCTCGAGTCGAGCGATCTGCTGGCCAGCCCGACCGATGCGCTTTACACGCGCAGCGTGAATGACCCGCGCTGGGGGCTGCGCGCAAGCTGGCGCAGTGACGCGGTGGCGGGCACCGCACTGCTGGCCAAGGACAAGGGCGGGGGCCTCACCCTGCTGCCCGGGACCTACGGGACCAGCGCCGCGCTGCAGCCCGGCAACGCCACGCTCATGAGCCGCGTTCGCAGTGACTTCGGCGCGCTGAGTCTCGGGGCGATTGCGATTGACCGCCGTTACGAGGACGGCCGTGGCGAGAACGCAGTGGTGGGTGCCGACAGCACCTGGAGCCTCACGCCCAACTGGCGCGTCAATTCCCAGTGGATGGGCTCGCGCACCACGGCATTGACGGATGCAAACGGCGAGCTGGACGCCGCCCGCGCTGAAACCGGCAGCAAGCTCTATGCGAGTCTCTATGGCCGGACCGATCGGACCGAGACCGGCCTGACGGTGCAGCGCACGAGCGCGGACTTCCGCAATGACGCGGGCTTCGTGGCCCAGTCCGGCGTGCGCAAGATCGACGCCAACCAGAACTACGAGTGGCAGCGCGTCGGCCCCTTCAACAAGGTGTCGGTATTCGTGAATGCTGGCCGGACTGAGGCGCTCGACTCCGGTGAGATGGTGTCCCAGTACTGGTTTCCCGGCGTCTACATGACGGCGGCGCGCAACACCGAAATCAACATCGAGTACGAACCCGCCACCAAGCAGCGGGTGGCGCCGGGCGCGCCGGTGCTGACCGAGCGTTTCGGACACATCTGGGCCATGACCACGCCGGCGCGCTGGATGCCGCTGCTTGAGGGCTCGATCGACGCTGGCGAGCTGGCCGATGTGACGGCCAACCGCGTGCGCCCCGGCCTGCGCTGGTATGTCTATACGCGCCTGCGTCCGTTTGCACGTCTGGAGCTGGAGCCGCGCGTGGACCAGCTCGTGCTGCGCAACGACGGCGAGCGGACCTACACCGAGACGGCGGCGCGTCTGTTGTCGATCGTGCACCTTGCGCCCCGCCAGACCCTGCGTCTGATCCTGCAGTACACGAGCTTCGACCGCAAGGCCGAACCCGCGCTCAACGTGCTGGCGGATCGCTCTCGCAGCAGCGCGCAGTCGCTCACCTACGCCTGGCGCCAGAGCGCGGGCACCGTGCTGTACGTGGGCGCCAGCCGCGGTGCAGTGGGTCTGCCGCTGCGGCAGTCGCGCGGTTCGGAGGTGTTCGTGAAGTTCCAGGCCGATGTGGACGAGGTGCGCGAAGCCTGGCGTAGCCGCCGCGCGGGTTGACGCTCGCGGCGCGAGCCGCCGCAGCCGTTCCACCGGCTGCCGGCTTCGGCTAGCCTCGATTCTGATCCCGACG
This sequence comes from Piscinibacterium candidicorallinum, assembly GCF_047549485.1. GTDB lineage: Bacteria > Pseudomonadota > Gammaproteobacteria > Burkholderiales > Burkholderiaceae_C > Piscinibacterium > Piscinibacterium candidicorallinum. The sequence goes on from NZ_CP180191.1 coordinate 293,731, forward strand.
GAAGAACTTGAATCATGCAGTGGACGACCTGGCTCGCTTTTTTCGCCGCCTCCTGGGCGATCAGCATTTCGCCGGGCGCAGGCGCCGTGGCAGCCATGAGCAGTGGCGCTGCCTACGGGTTTCGCCGGGGCTACTGGACGACCGCCGGGTTGATCTCCGGAATCTGGCTGCAGGTCTTGCTTGTCGCCGTGGGCCTGGGCGCACTGATTGCGGCCTCCAGCACGGCCTTTCTGATCGTGAAGTGGCTGGGCGTGGCCTACCTCGTGTATCTCGGCCTGCGTGTGTGGAAGGACTCCTTGCACCCCTCGGGCGGTGCGATTCAGGTCGAGCAGGGCGGCACGGCCACGCGGCGCTCGCTGGTGCTCAAAGGCTTCGTGGTCAACGCCATGAACCCCAAGGGCACGGTGTTTCTGCTCGCCGTGATGCCGCAGTTCCTTGATCCGCATGCGCCGCTGGTGCCGCAGTACCTGATCATTGCGCTGACGCTCGGCTTCACAGACCTCGTCGTGATGGGTGTGTACACCGCGCTGGCCGCGCGCGTGCTGGCGGTCATGAACTCGCCGCGGCAGACAGCCTGGATCAACCGCTTCTTCGGCAGCCTGTTCATCCTGGCGGGCGCCTGGCTGGCGACGTTCAAGCGCGCTGCGTGAGCGGCCGAAAAGACAGAATGGCCTGCAGCGTTCGGCCGCAAAACACAAGGGGACACGCATGACCACATTGGGTACGCCACTTTCGCCCAGCGCCACGCGGGTGATGCTGCTGGGCGCCGGTGAGCTGGGCAAGGAAGTGCTGATCGCGTTGCAGCGCCTGGGCATCGAGACGATCGCCGTGGATCGCTACGACAACGCGCCGGGGCACCAGGTCGCCCACCATGCCCACACCATTGCCATGAGCGACCCGGATGCGCTGCGCGAACTGATCCTGCGCGAGAGGCCGATGCTCGTCGTGCCCGAGATCGAAGCGATTGCCACGCCGGTGCTGCAGGAGCTGGAAGCCGCCGGGGTGGTGCGTGTGGTGCCCACAGCGCGCGCCGCGCGGCTCACGATGGACCGCGAGGGTATCCGCCGCCTGGCGGCCGAGACGCTGGGCTTGCCGACCTCGCCGTATCGTTTTGCGGACTCCATCGAGCAGCTTCAGGCCGCCATCGACGGCACCGACGGCCAGCCTGCGATCGGCTACCCCTGCATCGTCAAGCCGGTGATGAGTTCATCGGGCAAGGGGCAGAGCAAGATCGACGGCCCGGACGACGTGAGGCCCGCCTGGGACTACGCCATGGCCGGTGGCCGCGTGAACGCCGGGCGCGTCATCGTCGAAGGCTTCATCGACTTCGACTACGAGATCACGCAGCTCACGGTGCGCGCACGCGGCGACGACGGCCAGGTGCAGACGCATTTCTGCGAGCCGATCGGCCACATCCAGGTCAGTGGCGACTATGTCGAGAGCTGGCAGCCCCACGAGATGAGCGCCCGCGCGCTTGCGGCGGCGCGCGAGATTGCCAAACGCATCACGGATGATCTGGGCACTGGCGCAGACGGCCATCCCGCCGGCCTCGGGCTGTACGGCGTGGAGCTGTTCGTCAAGGGCGATCAGGTCTGGTTCAGCGAGGTCAGTCCGCGCCCGCACGACACCGGCATGGTCACGATGATCACGCAATGGCAGAACGAGTTCGAGCTGCACGCTCGCGCCATCCTTGGTCTGCCGGTGAACACCGCGCTCAAGAGCCCGGGGGCCAGTGCCGTGATCTACGGCGGCGTGGAGGCTGCGGGCATTGTGTTCGAGGGCGTGGAGCAGGCGCTGCGGGTGCCCAATTCCGAATTGCGCCTGTTCGGCAAGCCGGAGAGTTTTGCCAAGCGCCGCATGGGCGTGGCCCTGGCCTTCGACAGCGACGTGGACGTGGCGCGCATCCATGCCAAGCATGCGGCGCGCCGGGTCAAGCCACGTGCGGTGTAGGTACCTGGAGAGCCAGTCCAGCGCTCGATTAAGTCAGTTTCGGCCGTGTTTTGCGGTGTGCAGAAATCGGCCAAGATTAGCGACTGATATGCGGAAAGCCACTTTTTTGATTCGCAAAAAAGATGAAAATCGGCCGTTGATCTAGGCGGGTTTTCGCGCCGCGAAGCGTTCCAGCCGCTTGGCAGCCTGCTCGCGCACCTTGTTCTGCAGGAGCGGCGTCCAGCCCAGCAGCAGGCCGGGCAGACCGAGGGCCTGCTGGCTCCAGCGCCAGAAGTTGAAGTCATCGACGTGGGTCTTGATCAGGCCATTCTCGAAGGTGAAGCGCGCTTCGATGATGTTGTGCACCGGCCGCCCGGAGGTCGAGAAGGTGTAGTCCGCCTCCCAGTGGGCGCGGCCCTGCTGCTCGTCGGCCTGCACGCCCTCGAACTCGATCTTGAAGTCCGGCCCGGCCTGCGAGGTCAGCATGCTCCACATCTGGCCGATGCGCTCGCCGCGCAGCTCGAAGGCCGGGTCGCGAAAGACGGCATCCGGCGCGTAGCACGCGGCCATGGTGGCCGCGTCACGCCGCGAGAAGGCGCAGTAGAAGCGCTTGATCAGCGCCTCGTTGCGGTGCATCTGCGTGGTGGCCACCGCGCAGGGGTCCGTGGTGCTGCCAGGTTGCGGCTGATTCTTGGGGTCCAGTGTGCTGCTGTTCATAGGAGAGCCTGCAGAAAGGCGCAGTCGAGCCAGCGATCGAACTTGTAGCCGCCTTCGCGCATCACGCCGGCCACCTGAAAGCCCATGGCCTGGTGCATGCGGATCGAAGCGGCATTGCTTGCATCCACCACGCCCACCATGCTGTGAAAGCCGCGGGCCTTGGCATGGCCCATGATGTGGCGCATCAGCGGCCGGGCGATACCCTTGCCGCGGCAGTCCTCGCGCAGATACACCGAGTGCTCCACCGTGAAGCGCCAGCCTTCGCGCGGGCGGAAGGGTCCATAGGTGGCGTAGCCGCCCACGGAGCCGTCCGCGAGCTCGGCCAGCACGAAGGGGTCGCCGGCGGTCTGCTTGGAGCTGAGCAGGGCCAGCTGCTCGTCCAGGGTGCGCTCGGCGTACTGGTAGGTCGAGGTGCTGGTGCGCACCTCGGCGTTGTAGATATCCAGCACGGCGGGCATGTCGTCAGCGCGTGCCTCGCGCAGGATCAGCGGGTCATTGCTTGCCCCGGGCGCGTGCGCGGGTTGGGTGCGTGAATCAGCCAGCATGCGACCGAGTGTACGGCGCACGGATTGCGGCGATGCAGCGTGTGCAGATTCGTCGCCACCGCTATGGTGCGGATGCTGCAGTTCACGCCTCGTTGCACGAGACAGGCAGCTGAAACCATTCCAAGTTGCGCTCCAGCGCACCCGCCGCCCATCGTCCCCGCCCGCTGTACATGCCTGCCCTGCTTCCGGCGCCTGCCGCTCCGATCGTCTCCGAAGTCCCTCATCTACCCGTTACTGCAGCCGACGGCGTGCTGGCCGAGCGGCCGCTCGTCCGGTTTCGCGGCTCGCGACTGGCCCGTGCGCTGCTTCGCCTGTTCGGCTGGCGCGTGTACTTCGATGGTGTACCCGGCCCGCACGGCGTGTTCATCGTCTATCCGCATACCAGCAACTGGGACTTTCTGGTGGGCATCCTGGCCAAGTGGGCCATCGGCTTTCCTGTGCGCTGGTGGGGCAAGGACACGCTCTTTATGCATCCGCTCACGCGCTACACCCTCGGGCCCTTGATGCGGTGGTGGGGCGGGGTACCTGTCAATCGCGCAGCCTCACAGGGTCTGATCGCAAGCACGGCACAGCAGATGAAGGCCAGCCCTTTCTTCTGGCTCGCGCTGGCGCCGGAGGGAACGCGCAGCCTCAAGCCCTTCTGGAAGAGCGGCTTTTATCACCTGGCGGTGGCCGCGGGCGTACCGCTGGGTCTGGCTGCGCTGGACTTCTCGCGCAAGGAAGTGCGGGTCACGCAATTCATCGGCCTCACGAGCGACGCAGAGCAGGACCTGCCGCGCATTCGCGCCTACTACGCGAGCGCCGTGGGCTGCAAACCGGCGCTGGCTGGGCCGATCGCGTTCCGCCCTACGGATGCAGCGGGCGCGCAGCCCAAGGGATAGTCCGCCTGAAAGAGAAAACGGCGCACCGATCAGACCGGTGCGCCGTTGGCGTGGAGGGAGCGATCCGCGGATCAGACCGCGATCACGCGCTCGTCAGGCGGCCAATCTCGCCTCGATCTGCGCCTTCACTTCAGGCAATTGCGCGGGCAGTCTGTGTGCAAGTTGCGCAAACAGTTCCTCGTGCAGCTTGAGCTCGGCTTGCCAGGCGGCACGATCGATCGAGGTGACCTTGTCGAAGTCCTGCGCGCTGAAGGGCAGCCCGGTCCAGTTCAGGTCTTCGTAGCGTGGCGAAATGCCGAACACATGCTCCGCACCGCCGCCCGAGCCTTCAATGCGGTCGATCATCCACTTCAGCACGCGCATGTTCTCGCCGTAGCCCGGCCAGACAAACTTGCCATCCTCGCCCTTGCGGAACCAGTTGGTGGTGAAGATCCTGGGCAGCTTGGCGCCGGAGGCGTGGAGCTTTTCGCCGAGATTCAGCCAGTGCTGGAAGTAGTCGGCCATGTTGTAGCCGGCAAAGGGCAGCATGGCGAAGGGATCGCGGCGCACCACGCCGGTGGCACCGGCTTGCGCTGCGGTGGTCTCGCTGCCCATGGTGGCGGCCATGTAGACGCCTTCGACCCAGTTGCGGGCTTCAGTCACCAGCGGCACCACCGTGGAGCGGCGGCCGCCGAAGATGAAGGCGTCTATCGGCACGCCGGCCGGATCATCCCACTGCGCATCCAGCGCCGGGTTGTTGGTCGCAGCTACGGTGAAGCGCGCATTGGGGTGCGCCGCCTTGCGGCCGGCCTTGCCGTCTTCGGGCGTCCAGTCCTTGCCCTGCCAGTCGATCAGGTGCGCGGGCGCGCCGCCCGTCTCCTTCTCCATGCCTTCCCACCAGACGTCACCGTCGCCGGTCAGCGCTACATTGGTGAAGATCACGTCGCGCTTCAAGCTGGCCATGCAGTTCGGGTTGGTCAGCGTGTTGGTGCCAGGCGCCACGCCGAAGTAGCCGGCCTCGGGGTTGATGGCGTACAGGCGGCCATCAGCACCCGGCTTGATCCAGGCAATGTCGTCACCGATGGTCGTGACCTTCCAGCCTTCGAAGCCGGCCGGCGGGATGAGCATCGCGAAGTTGGTCTTGCCGCAGGCCGAGGGGAAAGCAGCAGCCACGTGGTACTTCTTGCCCGCCGGCGAGGTGACGCCGAGGATCAGCATGTGCTCAGCCAGCCAGCCCGGGCTGCCGGAGGGCCCTTGGGCGGCTTGGCGGCCCATGGTGGAGGCGATGCGCAGCGCGAAACACTTCTTGCCCAGCAGGGCGTTGCCGCCGTAGCCCGAGCCGTAGCTCCAGATCTCCCGCGATTGCGGGAAGTGCACGATGTACTTGGTCGGGTTGCAGGGCCAGGGCACATCCTTTTCGCCCGCTGCCAGGGGCTTGCCGACGGTGTGGACACAGGGCACGAAGTCGCCGTCCGTGCCGAGCACGTCGTACACGGCTCGGCCCATGCGCGTCATGATGCGCATGTTCACTGCCACATAGGGGCTGTCGGACAATTCGACGCCGATGTGGGCGATCGGCGAGCCCAGCGGGCCCATCGAGAACGGAACCACGTACATCGTGCGTCCGCGCATGCAACCAGCGAACAGGCCGTCCAGCGTAGCGCGCATCTCGGAGGGGGCCATCCAGTTGTTGGTCGGACCGGCGTCTTCCTTCTTCTCGCTGCAGATGAAGGTGCGGTCTTCGACGCGTGCCACGTCGCTGGGGTCGCTCCACGCCAGGTAGCTGTTGGGGCGCTTGGCGTCGTTGAGCTTGCGCATCGTGCCTGCGGCGACCAGTTCGCCGCACAGGCGGTCATACTCAGCCTGGCTGCCGTCGCACCAGTAAATGCGGTCAGGCTGAGTGTGGGCCGCGATCGAGTGAACCCACTCGATCAGCTTGGCGTTGCGAACCCAGTCGGGTGCGCTTACAGCGGGTTTCAAAACGGCGTTCATGCAGACCTCTTGGATGACAAAAAACGATTGGTAAGCTCGCCAGTCCGTCGAAGGCGGCCGCGTATGAGCGGCCTTGCTGGCGGGCTTGCCAATCGTTTTTGGGTGCTTGAGCAGCCCGTCTCGGGCGCTAGCCGGAGGCGGGGTCTGCCCGATGTCCGGCTTGGACAACGCCTGCACAGGTGCAGCGTGATCTGAAGTGAAAACTGTAGCACGCAGCCCTTACATCGGCGCTTGTAACTACATTGACGAAAGTAGTGGTAATCGAGGCGGCGATCCGACGCGCCGCCGATGATTCCGCACCGCACCACGCCTCGCGCCATGAAGATCGCCATCCTCGATGACTACCAGGACGCTGTTCGGAAGCTGAACTGCTTCAACCTGCTTGCCGGCCACGAAGTCAAGGTCTTCAACAACACTGTGAAGGGCATCGGTCAATTGTCGGTGCGGCTGCGCGATACCGAAGGGCTGGTGCTGATCCGCGAGCGCACCGCCATCACGCAGCAACTGATCGAGAAGCTACCGAATCTGCGCCTGATCGTGCAGACGGGCAAGCTGGGCATGCATGTCGATGTCGAAGCCTGCACCAAGCGTGGCATCGCCGTGGCCGAAGGTACGAGCGACGCCGTTGCGGCCGCGGAGTTCACCTGGGCGCTGCTGATGACTGCGATGCGCCGGATTCCGCAGTACGCCACGGCGCTCAAGCATGGTGCGTGGCAGCAAAGCGGCCTGAAGGCCAACAGCATGCCCGCCAACTTCGGCCTCGGGCGCCGTCTCGCAGGCAGCACCCTGGGGGTCTGGGGCTTCGGCCGGATCGGTCAGCGCGTGGCGCAATTCGGCCAGGCCTTCGGCATGCGCGTGCTGGTCTGGGGCCGCGAGGGCTCGCTCGAGCGGGCGCGTTCGGCCGGCTTTGAAGTGGCGGCAAGCAGAGAGGCGTTGTTCAGCGACAGCGACGTTGTATGCCTGCACCTGCGCCTGAACGACGAGACCCGGGGCATTGTGAGTGCGGCTGATCTCCAGCGGATGAAACCGGACGCGCTTCTGGTCAACACCGCACGCGCGGAGCTGGTCGCCGCCGATGCCCTGGTGGGCGCACTGAACCGGGGGCGGCCCGGTTTTGCGGCAGTCGATGTATTCGAATCGGAACCGATTCTTCAAGGGCATCCCCTGCTGCGTTTGGAGAATGCCTTGTGCACACCGCACCTGGGCTATGTGGAACTGACGCACTATGAGCACTACTTCAGCGAGGCCTTCGCCCATGTGGCGGCCTTTGCTGCCGGCCAGCCCACCGGGCTCGCCAATCCTGAGGCGTTGACGGTTCGTCGACGCTGAAACACTCTCCTCCCCTTCTAGGCGCCGCGCGGCGGTGTTTCGCCGCCGTCTGTCCGAGGGGCTGTTGTCTGGAGGCGAAATTCAGTTTCGGGTCTGGATGAACAGTGCAAGGTTCGTTACGCTTCACGTTCGGCAACAGGATGTAACTCCGCAGGGCGTAATCGTCCGATCTGGTGAAGTTGCCGAGCGTTGGGGATGGACATGCTCACGAATCTGAATACCGGCCCGGGAACGGGGTCTACAAGTAGTGGCGTCGATCTGAGCGCCCTTGGCAATGCGCTGGGAGCCGCGTTCAGTGCCCCAGCTCGCGCGGCTGAAGCCCCTGCACCGGCCGCACTGCCGCAGGCCTTTGAATCGCTTGCTGCCCTGCTTGAACTGGTGGATTGCGCCATCCTGATCGTGACACTTGATGGCCACGCTCTGTTTTCAAACTCCCGCGCCCACAAGGAACTGCTCGTCCCCGGCGTGATCGATCTTCAGGGTGGCACCCTGCGCCTGTCCCAGCAGGCCGTGAATGACCGCCTCGATTACGCGTTGAAAGCGGCCCGCTTGGGCAAGCGCAGCCTGATCGTGCTGCCGACGCAAGGTGAACCGACCACCGTTGCCGTCTTGCCGCTGGCGGCCCGCGCCAACAGCGGCGAGCCCTATGCGGTCGCGCTGGTATCCGGTCGTACCGACATCGCCAGCCGCCCGGAGATCGTCATGTTTGCCCGCCACTTCGGCCTCACGCCGACCGAGGCGCGTGTACTCGATGCGCTCTGCGCCGGCTTCCGCCCCAAGGACATCGCCGAGCGTGAGCAGGTGGCCGAATCCACCGTCCGCACGCACGTCAAGGCGCTTTGCACCAAGACTGGCACGGCGGGCATCCAGGACGTGCTGCGCATGATTGCGCGTCTGCCGCCTGTTGCCACGCGAGATGTCGCCTTGGCGGCCGGTGCGTCCGCTGCGCCGTCCCGGCCCCGCAAGCGCGTCTGAGCGTCGTTCGCGCGGCGCGCGCCGCCGAGCCCAAAGAACAACGCCCGCAGAAGCGGGCGTTGTTGCATATTGAGACAGCGCGACTTTCTGCACGCTTCGGGCCGGCTGAACTGGCCCGAACCGGGATCACTCCTCGTCGTCGCCTGAACGGTCGCGGTAGTCCTTGCGCGGGCGCTCGTTGAAGCGGCGCGGCTTGCGGTCCGCCGGTGCGCCACCAGGGGGAGCACCAAAACCGCCGCCGCCACCTTCACCGCGCAATGGGGCGCCCCAGGGCGTGCGGGGCGGACGATCGCCAAAGCCACCGCCACCCTCGCCACCACCACCACCAAATCCGCCTTCACGGCGGGGCGGGCGATCGCCGAACGGGCGCGGAGGACGGTCACCAAATTGACGCGGGGGGCGGTCACCGAAGCCGCCACCGCCACCACCACCACCACCTTCGCGGGGCGGACGATCACCCCAGGGGCGCGGAGGACGGTCGCCAAAGCCACCGCCACCACCACCTTCACGGGGCGGACGATCACCCCAGGGGCGCGGAGGGCGGTCACCAAACTGACGCGGCGGGCGATCACCGAAGGGCCTGCCACCGCCGCCACCACCACCTTCAGGCACGGGGTCCAGGGACCGGATGTTGGCGGCCTGCGGGCCCTTGGGGCCGTCCTTCAGGTCGTACTCGATGCGCTGGCCTTCGCGCAGCGTGCGGAAGCCGCCGCCCTGAATGTCGGAGAAGTGGGCAAAGATGTCGTTGCCGCCCTCATCGGGGGTGACGAAGCCAAAGCCCTTGGACTCGTTGAACCACTTGACTACACCGGTCGGCATTGCGTTTGCCTTTCTCTTTCTCTATCTCTAACTGACTAGCGGAGGACGTTGTGCGGCCGCGGAAACATCAAGAAGGGAGTTTGCGGCTGCGGGTTGATGCACACGCTTGGGAGTCTGGGCTGTCGCGGGATGAATCTCTTGCCTGACCGGGTGCCTTGCGCAACGCGTCTTCAAGCCGGAAAGCCAGACTGGCCGGATAAGTCAGACCGTATCGCCGCTCTTGAAGACACTTACAAACCATGTTAGCGGCCGTGTTGCACTGCTGCAAACAGTTTGCTCTGTAGTGCATTCGAGTGCGGGACTTCCCTGATGGGCGCGTCTTTCGCGTGCCATGATGCGGGTCTGCCCCGCAAGGCTGCCCCGACTACCCGGCGGGGTTCCTCATGCATCCCCATCCAAGGAAGCCCATGAAGCGTCTCCTTCTTCTCACTGTTCTCTGCGCACTGATCGCGCCGCTTGGTGCACAGACGGTTGCCACCACCGATGCCGCCCGGCCGCCCATGGCTGCCCAGAAGCCCAAGGACGTCACCGTTCATGGCGACAAGCGCATCGACGAGTTCTTCTGGTTGCGTGAAAGAAACAACCCGGAGGTCATCGAGCATCTCAAGGCGGAGAACGCCTGGGCCGACCGCTACTTCGCGCCCTACGCAGCCTTCGAGGAATCCCTTTACAAGGAGATCCTGGGCCGTGTGCAGCAGCGCGACCAGGCCGTGCCCCGTCTGGAGCGCGGCTACTGGTACGTGACCCGCACCGAAGAAGGCAAGCAGTATCCGATCCTCACCCGCCGCAAGGGCAGCGTGGACGCGCCGGAGGAAGTCCTGCTGGACTTGAACAAGCTGGCCGAGGGCAAGAAGTTCCTCGCGCTGGGCGCCTTCGATGTGTCCGACAACAACCGTCTGCTGGCCTACACCACCGACGAAACCGGAGGGCGCGACTACACCCTGCACATCAAAGACCTGCAGACCGGCAAGTACCTTGACAAGTCCATCAAGGACATCTCCGAGATCGCCTGGGCCGCAGACAGCCGCACCCTGTTCTACACGACGGTCGATGCCGCCAAACGCACCTATCGCCTTTGGAAGCATGTGCTGGGCAGCAAGGGCAAGGACCAGCTGCTGGCGGAGGAAAAAGACGAGATGTTCGATCTCGACCTGGGGCGTACCCGCTCCGGTGACTGGATCGTGCTGACCTCGCGCAGCAAGGACACCAGTGATATCCGCGTGATCGACGCCCGCAAGCCGGCGAGCAGCCTGCGCCGCATCGTGGCGCGCAAGACGGGCCGCGAGGTGTATCTCTCCCACCATGCTGGCGCAAAAGGCGGCGACTTCTACCTGCTGGTCAACGACACCGGCCCGAACAATCGCCTCGTCCGCGTTGCTGCGGCCAGCAAGAACACGGAAACGGGCGCATGGAAAGAGCTGATCGCCCACCGCAAGGACGTGATGCTCGAGTCGGCCGACCTGTTCCGTGGCTTCATGGTCCTGCGCGAGCGCGACAAGGGTGCACAGAAGCTGCGCGTGTTTGATCTGGCCAAGGGTTTCGATGCCGCGCGCTCGCACTACATCGCCATGGACGCAGCGGTCTACAGCGCCCGCGGCATGGATAACAGCGAGTACGACACCAGTACCTACCGCTTTGCCTACACCTCGCTGGCCACGCCGAACTCCGTGTTCGACTACGACATGGCCAGCAAGAAGCGCGAACTGCGCAAGGTCCAGCCCGTGCTGGGCGGTTACGACCCCAAGCGCTACACCGAGCGGCAGGTTATGGCCCGCGCCAAGGACGGCACCGAAGTGCCGATCTCGCTGATCTGGCGAACCGACCTGCGTAAGACCGGGCCGCAGCCCCTGCTGCTCTACGGCTACGGAAGCTACGGCTTCCCGAGTGATCCGGGCTTTTCGTTGTCGCGCGTTTCGTTGCTGGATCGCGGCGTGATCTTTGCCATTGCGCACATCCGCGGTGGCGGCGATCTGGGCCGCCAGTGGTATCTCGACGGCAAGCTCGGCAAGAAGATGAACACCTTCACCGACTTCATCGCCAGTGCCGAGACCCTGATCGCCCAGGGCTACACCGAACCCTCCCAGCTGATCATCCAGGGCGGCAGCGCCGGCGGCCTGTTGATGGGCGCGGTCACCAATCTGCGCCCGGATCTGTTCAAAGCGGTGGTCAGCGAGGTCCCGTTCGTGGATGTGATCAACACCATGCTTGACGAGACCCTGCCATTGACCACCGGCGAGTTCATCGAGTGGGGCAACCCCAAGAACCTTGAGGACTACAAGGTCATACGCGCCTATAGCCCCTACGACAACCTCAAGCGCGGCGCCTATCCGGCCATCTACCTGCGCACCGGCTTCAACGACAGCCAGGTGCCCTACTGGGAACCGGCCAAGTATGCGGCCCGCCTGCGCACCTTGAAGACGGACAACACGCCGCTGCTGTTCAACATCAACATGGGTGTGGGTCACGGTGGTGCGTCCGGGCGCTTCGATGCGCTGCGCGAGCGGGCGCGCGTGTTCACCTTCATGCTCTCGCAGTGGGGGCTTGCCCTGCCGCAGGCCGCCGCGAGCGCGGCGGCACCTACCGCAAAGCAGTGAGCGCGGCGGGCCGCGGATGCACCGCGGCCGCTCCGGGGTGGGCAGGCGCGGCATGCAGGACTAACCTTGCCGCCGCCTGCCCTGCGAGCCTGCGGGCAGGCGCAACCCATCTGAAGCCCATCTAGACAGGCCGCCCCAAGAGGCGGCCGCTGCCGGAGGAACCGTCATGGCGACTGCCCAAATTCGTGCCGCTGCCCCCCTTGCCTTGCGCCCGTTGGCACTCGCCGTGGCCGCCACGCTGCTCGTGGCCTGCGGCGAAAAGCAGACCGCCCCCGCCCAGCCGGCAGCGCCCGCTGCGGCGCCTGCCGCAGCCACGGCCCAGCCCAGCGGCGTAGAGTTCATGACCAACGAAACCGTGGCACTTACCCGCCCGGACTTTGACGCCAAGGTCACGGCGCTGCTCGCTGAAGGCAAACCTGGCCAGGTGCTGCAGATCACCGGCATGGCCTATGCCAACGAAAAGCCCGCCAGTACCCCGGACCTCGGCCTGGCCCGCGCCGAGACCGCCAGCATCCTGTTCATGGACAAGCTGCCCAATGAGCGCATCAAGCTCGTGAGCGCGCCGCAGCTCACCAATGCGCCGGCCGAGCGCTTCGACGCCATCCAGTTCAAGTGGATCGACGCGCCGGCCACCGCCGTGGCTGCAGCGCCCGCCGCCGCGCCTGCCCCCGCAGCAGCCCTTCCTGCCCCTGCGCCTGTCCCTGCACCTGTTGCCGCAGCACCTGCGCCTGCTCCGGTGGCGGCAGCGCCAGCGCCCGTCGCCACGCCCGCGCCTGCCCCGGCGTCCGTAGCAGCCGCACCCGCCGCCAAACCGGCCGCCCCGGCAGCCGGCAGCAAGATGACGCCGCCGGCCGGAACGCCCGTGGTGACCAGCCCGGTCGTGCTGAGCTTTGCCACCGGCTCGGCCACGCCGGCCATGGCGGCCGCGCAACGGGATGCCTTGCGCGCGCTTGCACAGGCGTCCCAGCAGGCCGGGTACAGCCTGACGGTCACGGGCCACACCGACAACACGGGCGATGCCGAAACCAACAAGCGTCTGGCTCAGGCCCGTGCGGAGGCCGTCAAGCAGCGCCTGGTGAGCCTCGGTGCCAAGGCGGACGCGATCAAGGTCGAGTCCTTCGGTGCGGACCAGCCGGTGGCTGACAACGCAACGGCCGAAGGCCGCGCCAAGAACCGCCGCGTCGAAGTCAAGAGCTGAGCGGCTGAGCGCGGAAGATGAAGCACGCCGGGGCCGAGGCACTTGCTGCCCTGGCTTCGCTGCTTGCCCAGCTGCGCAGCCTGCCGGGGCTGACTGAACGCAGGCCCGGCATCTTCTACCGGGGCGGCAGCGCGTTTCTGCATTTTCACGAAGACCCCGCGGGGCTGTTTGCCGATCTCAAGCAGGACGGCGCATTCGTGCGCTGGCCGGTCAGCGGCGCGGCGCAGCGCAAGGCGCTGCTTGCGGCAGCGCGGGCGGAGTGCGGCGGCCCGCACACGCCAAGAGCCGGTGCGGCGGCGTAGTGCTGGGGCGGCCAACCTGTCGCGCCGGTTCGTTTCAGACCGTCCGAGCCTTCAGCCGCTCCGAAGTGACGCGCGTGAGCGCCGCCGGCCCGAGCCGCGCTTCGTCTGCCCCGACCCTGCCATCATCTGGCTCACGCGCCGGCCGAGAGCCCGTGTAGACGGCTGCACTGCGCCGGTCAGTCCACCCGCACGGTCTGCCGCCTGCCGTGTGACCGCTAGAGTGCGCAAGCATCCTGGCTGCACTCACGCCGCCTGCCTCCTCTTGCACTGTCCCTCTCAGTGATCGAAACGACGCCATGAGCGCACCCCAACCCGCCTCGTCCACCGCACAAGACGCCGGCGCCGGCCGTTCATTGCTGCGCGACTTTTCCCTGTCCGCCGCCACGGCAGGCTTCGTGGCCGTGCTGGTGGGCTTCACGAGCTCAGTGGCCATCGTGTTCCAGGCGGCCACCGCGCTGGGCGCCACGCAGGCACAGCTCACCTCATGGATGTGGGCGCTGGGCCTGGGCATGGGCCTGACCAGCCTGTTGCCTGCCTGGTGGCTGCGCCAGCCGGTGATGGTGGCCTGGTCCACGCCGGGCGCGGCGGTGCTCGCGGCGGGGGCGGTCGGCGCCGCAGGCAGCGGCGGATTCAACATGGCCCAGGCGACGGGTGCCTTCATCTTCTGTGGCGCGCTGATCCTGCTGTCGGGTGCCACTGGCTGGTTTGAGCGCGTGATGAACCGCCTGCCCATGGCGCTGGCCGCGGCCCTGCTGGCCGGTGTGCTGGCGCGCTTCGGCCTGCAGGCCTTCACCGCGGCCGGCAGTGAGTTCGGGCTCGTGGCCACCATGCTCGTGACCTATCTGCTCGGCCGCAGGCTGGCGCCGCGCTATGCCGTCATGGCGGTGCTGGTGGTGGGCGTGCTCTGGTGCGTGGCCGCGGGGCAGATGCGCATGGAGAGCGTGAGCTGGTCGCTGGCCGTGCCGGTGTTCACGATGCCGGTGTTCGATCTGGCGGCCATCATCAGCCTGGGGGTGCCGCTGTTCATTGTGACCATGGCCTCGCAGAACCTGCCGGGCGTGGCAGCCATCCGCGCGGCGGGTTACGACATGCCGATCAGCAAGATCATCTCGCTCACCGGTATCGCCACCCTAGTACTCGCGCCGTTCGGCGCCTTTGCGCTGAACCTCTCGGCCATCACGGCAGCGATTTGCATGGGCCCGGAAGCGCACGAAGACCCCAAGCGCCGCTACGTGGCGGCCATGACGTCGGGTCTGCTCTACACGCTGCTGGGTCTGTTCGGCGGGGCGATCGCCGGGCTGCTGATTGCCTTTCCGAAGGCCTTCATCTCGGCCATTGCCGGGCTGGCGCTGTTGGGCACGATTGGTGCCGGGCTGGCGACGGCCCTCAAGGACGAGGCCGACCGCGAGGCGGCGCTGATCACCTTCCTCGTCACGCTCTCCGGCGTGAGCATCCTGGGCGTGGGCTCGGCCTTCTGGGGCGTGGTGGCGGGTGTGCTGGCCCTTGTGGTGCAGCGGGCGTGGAAGGCGCGCTGAGTCTGCGCGAATGCCTTGGAAAGCCGCATGGGGCCTGCGGATTGAGCCTGCCATTCCGCTTGTCTGGTGCGGTTCTTCAGGCACTTTGGCGTGGTGTGCCGCACCCAGAGCGGGTCTGACCCCTGTTTTCGGGGCGTGGAGGTAGACAAGTGCAGGGCTGCGGCGTGTGCCACGCATGAGCTTTTTCCACGGGATGCTTCAGAGGCGGAAAGCGCGCCGCCGCGCCTAAACTGCACAGCCTCCTCCAAGAATCTGCCTGCGAGCACTCCATGGCCCGGCCCGACTGCACCGAACAACTGCAAGCCCTCATGCGCGAGCGCATCCTGATCCTGGATGGCGCCATGGGCACCATGATCCAGCGCTACAAGCTGGCCGAGGCCGATTTCCGCGGCGACCGCTTCACCGAGCACCCCAAGGACCTCAAGGGTGACAACGAGCTGCTGTGCATCACGCGGCCGGAAATCATCAGCGAGATCCACGAGCAGTACTTCGCCGCGGGTGCAGACATCGTGGAGACCAACACCTTTGGCGCCACGAGCGTGGCCCAGGGCGACTATGAGCTGCCGCAGCACTACCCGGGCATCGTGCGCGAGCTGAACCTGGCCGCCGCCAGGCTGGCCTGCGATGCACGGGACAAGTATTCGACGCCGGACAGGCCGCGCTTTGTGGCCGGCGCGCTCGGCCCCCAGCCCAAGACGGCCAGCATCAGCCCGGATGTGAACGACCCCGGCGCGCGAAATATCACCTTCGACGAGCTCAAGGTGGCCTACACCGAGCAGATCGAGGCGCTGGTGGACGGCGGCGTGGACATCATCCTGGTCGAGACGATCTTCGACACCCTGAACGCCAAGGCGGCCATCTTCGCCATCGACGAGTACTTCGAGACCCATGGCCTGCGCCTGCCGGTAATGATCTCCGGCACGGTCACGGACGCCTCCGGCCGCGTGCTCTCGGGCCAGACCGTGGAAGCTTTCTGGGCGAGCGTGCGCCACATCAAGCCGATCACGATTGGCCTGAACTGTGCCCTGGGCGCAGCACTGATGCGCCCCTACATCGAGGAGCTGGCCAAGAAAGCGGGCGAAACCGCGATCAGCTGCTACCCCAATGCCGGCCTGCCCAACCCGATGAGCGACACCGGCTTTGACGAAACCCCGGCCGACACCTCGCGCCTGGTGGGCGAGTTTGCGCAGGCGGGCTTTCTGAACATCGCTGGCGGCTGCTGCGGCACCACGCCGGAGCACATCGCCGCCATCGCGAAGGCCGTGGCGCAGCACAAGCCGCGGCCGTGGGTCGGATTTGGCAAGGGCTTTGGCGCGGCGTATCGCGAGGCGGCGTAGGCGCACCGAGGGCCGTAAGGCCTCTCAAGAAGCAAAACAGGGCGCCATGGCGCCCTGTTTAGTATTTTTGACCGAAATCGATGGATATTTTCGGTGTCAACGTGCCGAGATCCGCATGCCAGTTGCGGAAAACGGCCTAATGATCGCGAACTAAAATCAGTCCGAATTTGATCTATTTTGTGGCGGCCTTGAACAGCCGATCACTCGCCAGCACCTGATTGGCCGCATAGGTCGGCATGCCGCGCAGCTGGGTGTAGTAGGGCGTGAAGTCCGGCGCCGTGGCATCGAAGAGCTGCTTGTAGCTGTCGATGACGTAGTAGGTGTCCTGGAAGTCATCAATGCGGTACTTGCTTGCCATCACGCGCAGCAGGTCGAAGCCCACGCGGTTGGGCTTGGGCGAGAACAGGCTGTGCTGCGGCTCGCTGCCTGAGGACAGGATGCCCGCGCCGTAGATGCGCAGCCCGCTCGGTGTGTTGATCAGCCCGAATTCCACCGTGTACCAATACAGGCGTGCGAGGTACTCCAGCCCGCCCAGGGCCTGCGCCTTCAGGCCGCCTTCGCCATAGGCCTGCATGTAGTCGGCAAACACCGGGTTGTAGAGCAGGGGCACGTGGCCGAAGAAGTCGTGGAACACATCGGGTTCCACGATGTAGTTGAACTCGTGCTCCTCGCGCAGCCAGGTCGTGACCGGAAAGCGCCGCTGCGCCAGCAGCGAGAAGAACGCCGTCTCCGGGATGATGCCGGGCACCGCGGCGATCTCCCAGCCGGTGGCGCGGCGCAAAGAGACATTCACCTGCTCGAAGCGCGGAATCGCCTCGGCCGAGTCCATGTGCGTCAGACCATCCATGAACTCGTCGCAGGCCAGGCCCGGCAGCTTGGCGATTCGGTCTGCATACAGGCGCCGGTAGCGCTCGTGCATTTCAGGCGTGTAGGCCGCCCAGTCCTGCTCGCAGGTGAAGTCTGCCCGGGCGCTGGCGTAGTCGCCGCGCGGCGGGTTGTCGGTGGCACCAAAGCTGTAGGCGGCGGGCAGGTCGTCGATCTTCATGGCGGGTCTCCTCGCGGCCGCTGCGCTTGTGGCGCGGCGACCAGCTCTCGCGATGTATGACGGCTCAGGCTGTGGTGACCACACCCCGCCGAATCTGATCCAGCTCGATCGATTCGAACAGGGCCTTGAAGTTGCCTTCGCCGAAGCCTTCGTCGCCCTTGCGCTGGATGATCTCGAAGAAGATCGGGCCGATAACCGTCTTGGTGAAGATCTGCAGCAGGCGGCCGCCGCCAGGGGCGCCGTCCATCAGGATGAAGTTCTTGTGCAGGCGGGCGATGTCTTCGCCGGTGCCGGGCAGGCGCTTCTCCACCAGCTCGTAGTAAGTATCCGGCGTGTCCAGGAACACCACACCGCTGGCGCGCAGCGCCTCCACGGTCTCATAGATGTTGTTGCTGGAGAGGGCAATGTGCTGGATGCCCTCGCCGTGGTAATCGTCCAGGTATTCCTGGATCTGGCCGGCCTTCTCGCCACCCTCCTCGTTGATCGGGATACGGATGTTGCCGCAGGGGCTGGTCATGGCTTTGGACTTCACGCCGGTGACCTGGCCCTCGATGTCGAAGTAGCGGATCTCGCGGAAGTTGAACAGGCGCTCGTAGAAGTCCGCCCATTCCTTCATGCGGCCGCGGTGCACGTTGTGGGTGAGGTGGTCCACGAACTGCAGGCCCACACCCCGGTGGCTCACGTCGGCGTGGGCCGTGGCCGGGTTCAGCGGGATGAAGTCGACGTCGTAGATGTCGATGTCGCCGATCGTGCCGGCGGCCGCGCCGTCCTTGCCCTTCCAGCGGTCCACGAAGTAGATCAGCGAATCACCGATGCCCTTGATGGCCGGGATGTTCAGCTCCATCGGGCCGCTCTTGGAATCGAACCCCCAGGCGCCCAGGTCAATGGCGCGCTTGAAGGCCGCGGCGGCGTCCTGCACGCGGAAGGCAATCGCGCAGATGGAGGGGCCATGCAGGCGCGCAAAGCGCTGGGCGAAGGAGTCTGGCTCGGCGTTGACGATGAAGTTGATGCCGCCCTGGCGATACAGCAGCACGTTTTTGGTGCGGTGCTTGGCAATCGCCTTAAAGCCCATGCTTTCAAAGAGCTTGCCCATGGCGGCGGGGTCCGGCGCGGCGTACTCGATGAACTCGAAACCGGCGGTGCCCATGGGGTTCTCCCAGGGCGTGAATTTGGCGACGGGCTTGCTGGACGACATGGAAGGCACCTCGATGGCTGGGACGCTGCGGCCCGGGCTGCGCCAGGCCGTGGACAATGGGCGAAATCGTACGCCTCCAAACACGCAATGGATGTGCGTTGTTTGCCTCTCATATCGCCCGAGGCGCAATAAAATTGCGCTCAGTTCAAACAGCGAGCATCTTCATGCCTGCCATCGAGCTCGACCGCATCGACCGTCAGATCCTGGACCTTTTGCAGGACGACGCGCACCTCACCTATCAGCAGATTGCAGAGAGGGTGAACCTCTCAGCCAGCCCCTGCCTGCGGCGCATCAAGCGCCTGGAGGAGGCCGGCATCATCAAGCGCTACGTGGCCCTGCTGGACCCGCAGAAACTCGGCCTGGGGCTGCTCGCCTACGTCAGCGTGAAGCTCGAAAAGCGCGGCGCCAAGCCGCTGGAGAACTTTCGTGCTGCGGTGCAGACCTGGCCCGAAGTGGTGACCTGCCTGGCCATGACCGGCGAGATGGACTACCTGCTGCGCGTGCATTGCCGCGATCTGGAGCACTTCACCCATCTGGTGATGGAGCGCCTGATGACTCGGCCGGAGGTGATGGACGTCAAGAGCAGCTTTGCGCTGGAGCGTGTGAAGGACACCACGGCGCTGCCGGTGCCGCAGTAGCCGGGCTCGGTCGAGTCACTCGAACAGCTGCCCCAGCGGCACGGGCCGGCCGACGCACCAGCCCTGCACATAGTCCACGCCAAGCGCCGCGACCTGCTTGCGGACCGCCTCGTCGCCCACGCACTCGGCCACCGTACGGATGTTCAGGCGGTGTGCAATGCGCACGATCGAGGCGACGATCTCCTCGTCCAACCCCAGGCTGGTGACGCTGTAGTTGGTGGCGTTGGGGTTGGTCAGGCCGGTGATGAAGGAGCCGTCGATCTTGATCTCGTCGACTGCGAAGCGCTTGAGATAGTCATAGGTGGCAAAGCCGGTGCCGAAGTCGTCAATCGACACTGCAAAGCCCGCCGAGCGCAACAGAGACACCGTGCTCTGCGCAAGCTGCGGGCTGGCAATGGCCTGTGATTCGGTGATCTCGAAGCCGAAGTGCCGCGCCGACAGGCCGCGCTCGGCCAGTGCGGTCTTCACGAAGCTCACGAAGCCCGGGTCGGCCAGGCTCGCCGAGCTCATGTTGATGGCGCACTTGCGGACACGTGCCAGCTGCTCCGGGCGCTTGCGGAAGTAGTCGAACACCGCTGAGACGACGACACGGTCGATCTGCGCCATCATGCCCAGCTCGGCGGCGATCGACAGGAACACACCGGGTGGCAGAAGCTGTTCCTGGTCATCGCGAAGGCGGGCCAGGATTTCAAACGCCAGCAGCGGATCCTCGGCCGAAGCAGGCTGCGCCGGCGCGATCTGCTGGGCAAAGAGCACGATGCGCCCCTCGTTGATCCAGGTGCGCACCCGTTCGCTGCGGCTGGCAATGTCGGCCAGGCGGTAGAGCAGGTCGTCCGTGAGATCGTGCCGGGGCGGTCGCTGCGCATTGACCGGGGCGGTCTGCGCCTCCAGGGCCATGAGCGTGGAGGTCATCAGCGTGGCGCTGCCGCCGCCGCCGGGCGGCAGGCGAACCACGGTCACGCGGCCCGGCATGTCGATCATGTCGCCGTTCTCCCTGGGCACCTGATGGCGCTTGAGCGCAAGGAAGAGGGCATCCACCGTGTCGTGGCCCCGGGCGTCGTCCGAGAAGGCCAGCAGGTAGCGGCCTGGCTCGGTGGTGGCCAGCATCTTGGGCTGGTAGGCGTCGAGCTGCCGCGCCAGCTGACGGCGCGCCGACAGGATGTTGGCCGGACCGAGCAGAAACCCGATGCGCTCCTGCGAGCCGAACCACACGGCGACCAGCAGCCAGGCGCGCTGGCTGTCGCGCGCGTCCAGCCAGCGACCGAAGCCGAACTCGTTGTACAGACCTGTCACGGGCTCGCGCATGGCCTGGTCCTCCAGGCGCGCAAGTGCACGTGCGCGGTCGCTGGAGATCGCCTGCAGGATTTGCGCAAGCAGGGTGCCGCAGAAGATCAGCACCAGGGTCTCGAACACCTCCTTGCGCAGTGCCGGCTCGGTGGGCCGGCCGCTGCCGATCGGGTCGCTCGTCAGCACCAGCGCCAGCGACATGAGCACCGCGGCCAGGGTCAGGATCAGGTAGTTGAATCGGGCCCCCTGAGTCATGGCGCTGAAGGCGACCAGCGGCAGATAGGCCAGCGCGACGATGGTCACATAGCCGTCGTTGCCGCTGCGGCGCAGCCAGAAGATGACCGCCGCCAGCGCGATCACGGCCAGACCTGCTAGCGCGTCAATCACCGTGATGCGCAGCTCCGAAAAGCCCGGCGGGAAGGGGATGGGGTTTGCGTCGTCGTCGCTTGCGCCGAGCAGGCTCAGGATCAGCGGTGCGAACAGCAGGGTGCCCAGGGCCTGGATGACCCAGTACACGAAGGCGAGTTCGCCAAAGGCCAGCGAACCGAACTGCCCTGACAGCTTGAAGATCAGCGCGCCCAGCAGAGCCGGAAGCAGCGCGCCGATCAGCAGCGTGGCGACATAGAAGTTGAGCAGCCAGCGCAGGCGCCCGTTCTCGGAGCCGATGCCGCGCCAGCGCCGCACCTTCAGCAGCCAGCGCAATGCAGACACTGCGGCCACCACGGCAATCGCTTCTGCAGCGGCCGCGGTCAGCCCGACCCAGGGGTTGTGCGGCTGCGCGAGGGCGCCCCATGCCAGCATGCCGCCCATGATCGGCAGCAGCATCACAAAACCGTACTTCCACGTCAGCGCAAAGGCGAGTCCTGCAGGGAGCCAGAGCAGCGAAAAGTGCTCGCCCGGCGACAGGCTGCGTGACAGCCATGCCGCTAACGCGATGCCCGCAAAGGCGCCAAGCAGGCGCAGCACCCCGGCGCGGGATAGGGCGCGTGGCTGGAACTTCAGGGCGCTGCTTTTGTTCATGAGCCCCGGGATTCTATTGAGCGGCTCTCAGGCGGTGTTCACCGTTTTGGGGAGTAATGTGCTTCGGGATTGGCCCATAGATGGATGGGTCGCACATGAAAGACCAGCCGATGGATCAGGTTCCGCTGCCGCCGAACGCGCCTGCGCTGCTTGCGGCCTTGCTCGCAGCGCGCCGGCCTGAGGCCAGCATCTGCCCGTCCGAGCTGGCCCGGGTGCTAGCGGAGCAGGCGGGCGAGCCGCAAGCCTGGCGCCGGTGGATGCCAGCCGCCCGTGAGACGGCCGTGACCCAGGCTCGTGTGGGGCGGGTGCGGATCACCCAAGGCGCAATCGAGCGCTCGCCGGACGAACCGCTGCTCGGCGCCATCCGCATCCGGCGCGGCCCCGGTTTCGAATCGCCCTAGGCGTCAAGCGGCGCGAGCGCCGCGCAGATGGCTTGCGCCAGCGGATCGCGCAGATCGGCGCCGTGGGCCACGCCTTCGCGCTGTTTCGACGCCCAGGTCGGCTGGGGGAAGTGTGCGTCGTCCGGCCAGCGCGGGATGACGTGCCAGTGCACATGCGGCGCCATGTTGCCGAAGCTCGCGAGATTGATCTTGTGCGGGTTGAGCACGGCGCGCATGGCACGCTCAACGGCGAACACGGCCTGCATCAGCAGGTGCTGCTCGCTCTCGGGCAGATCGCTCATCTCGCGCACGTGGGTATTCCAGATCACGCGCACGAAACAGGGGTAGTCAGGCTCGTCCGCAAAGACGACGCGCCAGCGCGAGCTGCGCAGGATCAAGCGGCCGCCATCCGCGGCACACAGCGGGCAAGTGGCGGGCTGGCCGCCGGGTACGTGAGCATTCATCGCCTGATTACAGCAGTGCGACAGTCCGCTTGCGCAGCTGGGCGATGGATCACATAGACTCGGACCCGATGCCGCGGGTGGATGCTCTACAGATCAACGACGCCCCGGACTGCTGTCAAACTCGCACAAGCGCACGCAAGCGCGTCGCCCCACCTCTGCACACACCCTCATGCATCTGCGCCTGCTCTGCCACTTCGGTCTCGTGCTGCTCGGTCTGTGCGCGGCTGGCAACCTGAGCGCCCAGATCGGCAGCGGCGATCGCAATGGGCGCGCAGCCGCGCAGCAAGACAGGGCGCTGCCCGAGCCATCGGCCTCTGCACGCGAGCTGTTTTCCCGGACCAAGGATCGGATCGTGCAGGTGCGCGTCCTGCTTTCCAGCGCAAGCGAGCAGTCGTCCCTGGGGTCCGGGTTTCTGGTGCGTGACGACGGCGCACAGGGCGCCTGGGTGCTCACCAACTATCACGTCATCAGCGCGCTGGCCATCCACCCGGAGAAGTACCGCATCGAGTTGCGGGGCACGAATGAGCGCAAGATACGTGCACAGCTCATGGCCGTGGATGTCATCCACGACCTCGCCGTTCTGCGCACGGAAGCCACGGCCGCGGATGCCACTCCCGCGCCCTGGAATGTGTTTGCACTGCGTGACACGGCGCTCGTTCAGGGCAGCAAGGTCTTTGCCATGGGCAACCCGCTGGAACTGGGCTTCGTGATCTCCGAAGGCATCTACAACGGGCCGGTGGAGTCGCGCATCTATGAACAAATGCTGTTTTCAGGCTCCTTGAACTCCGGCATGAGCGGCGGCCCCGCGATCGACGAGGCCGGGCGCGTGGTAGGCGTGAATGTGGCGACGCGCCGGGATGGCGAGCAGCTCAGCTTTCTGGTGCCCGTACGCTATGCCCGCGAGCTGCTGGAACGCGCGTGGACCGGCAAGCCGCGCAAGGAATGGCGCACGGAGATCGCACGCCAGCTGCTGGTGCATCAGGACTTTGTGGCCAGCAAGCTGCTTGCGGACGAGAAGTCCGCAAGCGCGCCGCCGGTGGTGGCACCGGCGGGTGCAGCCGCTCCAGAGCGAGCGCGTGCAGGCTTCGCGAGTCAGACCCTGGCCGGCCGTCCGGTGCCGACCTTGGATGGCAGCCTGACCCGATGCTGGGCACGGGGTCTGGAGGGAGAGAAGCTGCGCTACCAGCGCGACACCCTGGACTGTGACTTGCGCGCCGACCTCTTCGTCAGCGACCGTCTGTTCACCGGTACCCTGAGTCTGCAGCACACGCTGCTGCGCAATGACAGGCTTGCGCTGCCTCAATTCCTGAATCTGGGACAGGGAGGCCTGGGCAGCGGTGCCTTCCGCTTCGGCCGCGGCGAACTGACGCCGGCCGAGTGCCGAGACGATTATGTCAGGGCTGCAAAGCACGTCTACCGGGTGGCCGTGTGCGTACGGGCCTACCGCAAGTTTGAGGGCCTCTACGACTACACCGTGCTGGCCACTCAGGTGGACGATGCGCGCGAGCGGCAGTCCAGCAGCCTTCGCCTGCAGGGGTTTTCCTTCGAGAACGCACAACGCCTCGCGCGCCAGTTCCTGGAGCGCCTGCAATGAGCTGGTTCATTGAGCATCTGCATCGGGACGGCACCGTCATCGCCCGCGTGCCACTGCAGGGCAGCCGCTGCCGGATCGGCCGCGCGCTGGACAACGATCTGGTGCTGGATGATGCACATGTCGCGGCACATCATGCAGAGCTGATCGTGGGCGAGGCCGGGACGGCGGAGCTCGTGGACCTCGGCACGCGCAACGGTGTGGCGCGCCAGAAGGGGCGACGGGCGACGCGTCTGGACGTGTCGGATGAGCAACCGCTGCGGATTGGCCAGTCGCTGATCCGGGTGCGCAGCAGCACTTGGTCGCTGCCGCCGGAGCTGCCGCTGCAAACCCGGTGGATCTGGCCCTGGGCGCTGCTGGCGCTGCTTGCAGTGCTCGGGCATAGCGCCTGGGACGTCTGGCTGCGCGACCTGGGCGAGAAGTCGCCGCCCTATCTGAATCTGCTGGCCGGCAGCGCGATTGCCGTGGCGATCTGGAGCGGCCTGTATGCCTTGCTGGGGCGCCTGATCAGTGGCAACGAACGATTCTTCTCGCACCTGCTGATCGCCTGCTGCGGCTACCTGATCGCAGTCCTGGTGGATCGGGTGCTGGAGCTGCTTGCCTTTGCGAGCGGCTGGCTGTGGCCGCTGCAGATTTCGCGCTTCGTGCTGATCCTGGTGGTGGCACTCATCGTCCGGACGCACCTGCGGCTGGCTGATCCGCGCCACTGGCCCACGCTGCGCTGGGCCGTGGGTGTCGTTGCCGTGGGGGCGGCTCTGGTGCCGCTTGCGCAGCTGTGGATCTCCGAGCGGCGCTTCACGCAGATCCAGACGCTGTCCGGCCTTGAGCATCCTGCCGTACGTCTGGCCAAGCCTGTCACCGTGGAGCAGTTCGGCGCTCAAGCCCAGCAGCTCAAGGCCCGCGCGGACGCTGCGCGCAAGCGCGAGGGCAACACGGACGCCGCCGAGTTTGAAGAAGACTGACACACAAGCGAGCAGACACCATGAGCGCAAGCCCTTCCAGAGCAGAGCCCGGCGCAGCCGCGATGGCGGGTGTGCGCGTGCTGGATTTGTCTCGGGTGCTGGCTGGCCCGTGGTGCACGCAAACGCTCGCTGATCTTGGTGCGGATGTGATCAAGATCGAGCGCCCCGGCGCGGGTGACGACACCCGCGCGTGGGGCCCGCCCTTCATGAACGCGCATGATGGTGAGCCGACGCGCGAGAGCGCCTACTACCTCGGGACCAACCGCAACAAGCGCAGCGTGACGGTGGACATCGCGCAGCCCGAGGGGCAGGCACTGCTCCGTGAGCTGGCGCAGCAGTGCGATGTGTTCGTGGAGAACTTCAAGGTGGGCGACATGGCGCGCTACGGGTTGGACTATGCGCGTCTTGCCGTGCTGAACCCGCGCATCGTGTACTGCTCCATCACAGGGTTCGGCCAGACCGGGCCTTACAAGGACCGCGCCGGCTACGACTACGCCATCCAGGGCATGGGCGGCCTGATGAGCGTGACCGGCGAACGCGACGACCTGCCCGGCGGCGGCCCGCAGAAGGTGGGCGTGGCCGTGGCGGATCTCTTCACCGGCCTGTACTCGACCATCGGGATACTGGCCGCGCTGCGCCATGCGCAGACGACCGGGCAGGGCCAGCATCTGGACATGGCCCTGCTCGATTGCCAGGTGGCGATGCTGGCCAACCTCTCGGCCAACTATCTGGTCAGCGGCAAGACGCCCCAGCGCATGGGCAATGCGCATCCGAACATCGTGCCGTATCAGGTGTTTGAGGCAAGCGACGGCTTCCTGATTCTGGCGGTCGGCAACGACAGTCAGTTTGCGAAGTTCTGCGAGGTTGCCGGCTTGCCGGACCTCCCCAAGGACGCGCGCTTTGCCACCAACGCTGCGCGTGTGCAGCACCGCGAGGTGCTTGTGCCGATGCTGGTTGAGCGCTTTCGGATGCGTAGCCGTGCGCAGTGGCTTGACGCGCTCGAAGCGGCCAAGGTGCCGGCTGGGCCAATCAACAATCTGGCGGAGGTGTTTGCCGACCCGCAGGTGCAGCACCGCGGGCTGGCGCAGGTCGTCGAGCACCCGGATCGGCCGGCGCAGCAGCTTGTCACCAGCCCGATCCGGCTGTCTGCCACGCCGACGACGCAGCGGCGCGCCCCGCCTCGCTTGGGTGAGCACACCGATCAGGTACTCGCCGAGTTTGGCCTCACGCCGGACCGGGTCGCCTCGCTGCGCGCGGCTGGCGTGCTTGGCTGAGCGTGGTCATCACGCCGCCAGGTACTGCGCGTACTTGTAGTAGAGCGGCAGGCCGAAGAGCAGGTTGAAGGGCAGAGTCACGCCCAGGGACGCGGTGAGGTAGATGCCCGGATTGGCCTCGGGCAGGGAGGCCCGGCAGGCGGCCGGTGCGTCGATGAACGAGGCGCTCGCACAGATCGCGCCGAACACGAAGCTGCCCCCCACACCCAGCCCGACCCAGTGCGCCAGGGTCACGCCCGCGATGCCGTTGACGATCGGCATCAGCACCCCGAAGCCCGCCATGAAGACACCCACCTCCTTGAAGGCGCGCGCCTGGCGCGCCGCGGTGATGCCCATTTCCAGCAGGAACAGCATCAGCATGCCGCGGAACAGGCTCTCGTAGAAGGGACTGATCTGCTGCCACTGCGTGTCGGTGGCGATGTAGCCGATCAGCATGCCGCCCGCGAGCAGCAGAATGCCCCGGCCGCGGATCACGCTGAGCATCAGCTCGCCGGCATGGATGCCGCCCTTGGCCTGGCCCATGGCGACCCGCGCAATCACCAGCGAATAGATCACGCCGAACTCCATGAGCGCCACCATGGCGGCCATGTAGCCCTCGGCGGGCGTGTTCATCGCCTTTGCAAAGGCGATCGAGGCGAAGAAGGTCGCAGTGGACACGGAACCATAGTGCGCAGCGATCGCCGCCGAGTTCGAGATGTCGAAGCGCCCAAGGCGGCGCATGATCAGGTAGACCACGGTGGGGATGGCAAAGGTCATCAGCAGCGTGATGCCCAGCAAGGGCACCACGGCCCCCAGATCAGCCTTGGCGAGCTCGCGGCCGCCGGTCATGCCCAGCGAGAACAGCAGATAGATCGAGAGCAGCTTGATCACTGCCTCGGGCAGCTCAAGCTCGCTCTTGACGAAGCCGGCCACCGCGCCGATCAGGAAGGCCAGCACGATGGGCTGGAGCAGGTTGGTCAGAAGCAGATCAAAGCCCGGCATGGCGTTTCCCTGGAGCGTGGTTTGTGTGCTGGCCGCGCATCCTAGGGGTGGATCATCATTGCTTCCAGTTCAATGAATGAACACAATCATTCTGTTTGATCAAACATTGAGGTGCGCGGTGGCTGCTCTGAACTATCACCATCTGCAGTACTTCTGGGCCATTGCGCACGAGCGCAGCCTCACTCGGGCCGCGCAGCGCTTGCATGTGTCCCAGTCGGCGCTGTCGATCCAGTTGCGTCAGCTGGAAGACCGCCTGGGCCACGCCTTGTTCGAACGGCGCGGGCGCGGCCTGCACCTGACCGAGGCCGGACGTATCGCGCTGGACTACGCGGACACGATCTTTCGCTCCGGCGAGGAGCTCGTCAGTCTGCTCAAGGGGCACGGGCAGCGGCGTCAGGTGCTTCGCATCGGCACCGTAGCCACCCTGTCGCGCAACTTCCAGCTGGGGCTCATCAAGCCGATTCTGGGCCGCAGCGATGTTGAGGTGGTGATCCAGTCTGGCAGCCTGCGTGAGCTGCTCGCACAATTGAAGGCGCACACGATCGATGTGGTGCTGTCCAACCAGAGCGTGCCGCGTGACGCCGGCAGTTCATGGACCAACCACCTGCTGGAGCGGCAGCCGGCGAGCCTCGTGGGCCGACCACCGGGGCGCGGTCAGCGCTTCCGCTTTCCGGAGGATCTGCGCGAGGTGCCGATCGTGCTGCCCAGCCACAACAGCGCCATGCGACAGGACTTCGACGCCCTGATGGCCCACGCACAGATCCGGCCGATCATCCTGGCCGAGGTGGATGACATGGCGATGCTGCGCTTGCTGGCCCGGGAGTCGCCTGGGGTGACGCTGGTGCCGCCGGTGGTGGTGCGCGATGAGCTGCGCTCGCGCGTGCTGGTGGAGCGCTGCCAGATTCCGGAGATTGAGGAGCGCTTCTACGCCATCACGCAGGGTCGGCGCTTTCCGCACCCGCTATTGCGTGAGCTGATCGCGTCCCGCGCCGCCACCGAAGCGCCGCCCGGCAAGGCTCAGCCGAAGCGGTAGGCGTCCATGCTGAGCACGCCATCCTGGATGCCGCCGTCGATGCGTTGCACGGCGCGCTGGCTGGCATCGGTGAACTGCGCACCAGCCGCACCCGCCGCCATCATCAGGGGCAGCAGATGTTCATCGGTGGGGTGGGCGCGCTCGGCATGGGGTGCGCGTCTGCGGTAGTCCAGCAGGGCGGCCTCGTCACCCGACGTGAGCACGGTCTCGGCCCACTGTGCGAAGGCGGTGGCGTAAGCCGCAGGGGCTGCGCCGCCGCGCCATTCGGCCAGGTTGTGGGTGAGGCTGCCGGAACCCAGCACCGCCACGCCCTCGTCGCGCAGCGGTTCAAGCGCGCGGCCCAGGGTGTAGGCGCTCGCCGGTGTAGCGTCGTGCGGCAGGCTCACCTGGAGCGCGGGCTGATCGGCCTGCGGCCGCAGATAGCGCATCGGCACCCATGCACCATGGTCGCGGCCGTGCTGCGGGTTGGCTGTGGCGGGCAGACCTGCAGCCTGCAGCAGCGCCAGCACCCGCTGGGCCAGCGCAGCGCTGCCGGGCGCGGGGTATTGCAGGGTGTAGAGCTCGGCGGGATAGCCGCCGAAGTCGTGCACCGTGGCGGGCTGCTCGGCCGCCATGACCTGCAGGCCACGTGTCATCCAGTGGGGGGAGACGATGACCCATGCACGGACGTCGTGAAGAGACTCGCCCAGAGCCGAAAGCTTGGGGCCGATGATCCCGGGCTCGATGGCCAGGGTGGGTGCGCCGTGACTGACGAAGAGGCTGGGTGCGCGTGCGGCGGTGGACGCGTTCATGGCTTTGGGCCTTGAAAGCCGCCGGCGCGCAGGGTGATGACCAGTGTGTCGCGCCAGCCGCCCGTGTTGTCGGTCGGCTGGATCGGTGTGCTTTCGTGGATCACGCGTTCGTCATCCAGCAGCAGGACGCTCCACGGTTCGGTCAGGGTGAAGCGCTGACCGGCCGGGCCGTCGGCCTCGAACACGCGGGTCTCGCCCCCTTTGATGCGGTGGCGCCCCACCAGCAGGACGGCCACGAGGTCCACGCCGTCGCGGTGCGCCCCTTCCGGCGTGGGCCGGCCAATGCCGTCGGCCGTCGTGATGCGAAAGGGGTGGACCTCGGCGGACCAGGTGTGTGCACCGCGGAGGCTGTCTGCCACGCGCGCCAGAAATCGCATCAGTGCATCGAACGCGGGGGCATTCGCCATGGCGGGCGCAAGCGGTTCGAACCAGCGTTCGATGCCGCCGTGCAGTGCGTTGTATTCCACCGGCTGCCAGTGGGCGCGATGCGGCACGGCGCGCAGTCCATTCGGCGAGACGACGAAGGAGCCGTGCCGCCGGAAGCGGTAGCGTCCCCCGTCCTTCAGATGGGCGTCCGGGGGTAGATCGTTCCAGTGTGTTGCCAGCGTTGGCAGCGCAAGCTCAGCCGTGTTGACGAGAGGGTTGGTCTGGTGCAGGCCGCGCGCGAGTGCCGCGCTGTCCAGCACGGCGAAGCCCTGGCGTCGGAGCGTTGCGTCCAGCTGATCGAGCGGCGTGTGTTGCGGAATTAGCATAAATTTGGCTGAATTTAAATGTTATTTCTAATAAAAAATGTGGCTTTCCGCATGCCCAGAAAGCTTCTCCGGAATTTCTAGAGTTCAGAAATTTATGGCCGAATTTGATAGTTAGAACCAGTCGTTGAGCATGATGCCCAGCGAGATACGGCGTAGGCGGCGGTCGTAGTCAATCAGGCTGTCGCCATAGCCGTCCGAGGCCTGCACGTACCAGCGCATCGCGGGCGAGAAGCCCGTCGGGCGGCTGTAGTCCAGCTGCGCGGCACCCTTGCCGCCGCGGGCGAGGGCATGGCGCAGACTCAGCGTGAGGCGTTGCTCACCCAGCAGATAGCCCACTCGCAGATCACCGCGGCCCGCGTAGCGATTGATGTCCGGGTTGTCGTCGCCGTCCGCCGCCAGTGCTGAGGTCTTGCGGTCTTCCGGCAATCGGTACCAGAGGCGCGCCGATGCCCAGAGGCTGTTGCCGCGGTCAAACGTGCCTTCGACCATCACGCGGTTCCAGCTGCGCGAAAACGGCTGCGAGCGGCCATTGGACTGATGGTTCAAACCCACCGTGCTCAAGCGGTGTCGCCAGCCGAGGAACTCGCCACCCACCCCGGGCATCGCGAGAAAGGCTTCCGGCTCATGGTTGTATTCACGGAAGGGCCGCGAGACCTGCCCGTCATACACCTGCCACCATGCGCGGCCCGTATAGGCCAGAAAGACCACGGCGCGCCCGCCAAACAGCGGCGGCGATGCGGGGAACTTGATGCTGGTCTGGAATGTGGTCTCCAGATTCTTGCGGCCAAGGAGCTCGGGCGGCAGCGGCACGCCGCCAGACCGCCGCTGGACATAGGACACAGGCAGCAGGTAGTTCTGGCGATGCGGCAGCAGCGCGAAGGGCTCGTCCCATGCAACCAGCTCCGACACTAGCCGCCGTTCAAGCGGAGAGCGCTCGACTTCGGGCTTTTCGAGCAGTTGCGCCAGGCGGGTCTTGGACGGCGCGTTCCCGGCTTCACTGCCTTCGGCCAGGATGCTGGACGCCGCGTGGGATGCCGGTCTGGTGAGCAGCTCCAGACAGCGCCGCCGCAGCTCGAGCACGGTGGTCTCCGGGGCAGCGAGCGCGATTTCGCGCAGCAGGCACTGCTCCGGTGTCTCCTTCGCTGCCGGGTCGGCCGCTGAGGCAGGCGCCTGCGCGAGCATCAGCCCGCACGCGCCGAGACCAGCCAGGCCGGCGGTCAGGGCGCGGCGAGGCTTGAAGCTCACACGAGCACCCGCTCGATGCCGCCGTCGTTGGCGCGCTTCACGTACTCAGGCATCCACTGCTCGCCCAGCACATGCTTGGCGATCTCGACCACGATGTAGTCCGCCTCCAGCAGGCCGTTGTTCAGGTCATTGCCGTAGCGGGAGAGACCCTGCAGGCAGCTCGGGCAGCTGGTGAGGATCTTGGTGGCACCGCCGTTGGCCGTGGTCGGCGCCTGTCCATGGCTGGCGGCCAGCGCGGCGAGCTGCTGCTCGTTCTTGCGCAGCTCCTCTTCCTTGCGGAAGCGCACCTGGGTGGAAATGTCGGGCCGAGTCACGGCCAAGGTGCCGCTCTCGCCGCAGCAGCGCTCGCTCTTGAGCACGGTGTCGCCCACCAGCGCCTTGACGGTCTTCATCGGGTCCTGCTGCTTCATGGGGCTGTGGCAGGGGTCGTGGTACAGGTACTGCCCGCCATTCTCGAGCTTCACACCCTTTTCGAGCAGGTATTCGTGGATGTCGATGATCCGGCAGCCCGGGAAGATCTTGTCGAATTCATAGCCCTGCAGCTGGTCGTAGCAGGTGCCGCAGCTCACCACCACGGTCTTGATGTCCAGGTAGTTCAGGGTGTTGGCCACGCGGTGGAACAGCACCCGGTTGTCGGTGATGATCTTGTCGGCCTTGTCGAACTGGCCGCTGCCGCGCTGCGGATAGCCGCAGCACAGATAACCCGGCGGCAGCACCGTCTGCACGCCCACGTGCCAGAGCATGGCCTGCGTGGCCAGACCCACCTGGCTGAACAGGCGTTCGCTGCCGCAGCCCGGGAAATAGAACACCGCCTCGCTCTCGCTGGTGGTGGCCTTCGGGTCGCGGATGATCGGCACGTAGTTCGCGTCTTCGATGTCCAGCAGCTTGCGTGCGGCCTGCTTGGGCAGGCCGCCGGGCATCTTCTTGTTCACGAAGTGGACGACCTGCTCCTTGATCGGCGCGCGGCCCACGGTGGCCGGCGGCTTGGCTGTTTGCTTGCGGCCGAGTGTCTTGAGCAGGTCAGTGGCGATGCGCTGCGCCTTGTAGCCAATGCCCACCATGCCCGCTCTCACCGCATTGATCGTCGTCGGATCGGTAGCGTTGAGGAAGAACATTGCTGCAGCATTTCCGGGGTTGAAGCTTTTCTTCCCCATCTTGCGCAGCAGGTTGCGCATGTTCATGGACACATCGCCAAAGTCGATGTCCACCGGGCAGGGGTTCACGCACTTGTGGCACACCGTGCAGTGGTCGGCCACGTCCTCGAACTCCTCCCAATGCTTCAGGCTCACGCCGCGGCGCGTCTGCTCCTCGTAAAGAAAGGCCTCGATCAGCAGCGAGGTGGCGAGGATCTTGTTGCGCGGCGAGTAAAGCAGGTTCGCGCGCGGCACATGCGTGGCGCACACCGGCTTGCACTTGCCGCAGCGCAGGCAGTCCTTGACGCTGTCGGCAATCGCGCCGATGTCGCTCTTCTGCATGATGAGCGACTCATGCCCCATGAGCCCAAAGCTGGGCGTGTAGGCGTGGCGCAGGTCGCTGGCCAGCCCCTCGGCCGCTGGCATGAGCTTGCCCTTGTTGAAGCGGCCTTCAGGGTCCACGCGGCGCTTGTAGTCATGGAAGGGGCGTGTTTCCTCGTCGGTCAGGAACTCGTACTTCGTGATGCCGATGCCGTGCTCACCGCTGATCACGCCGTTCAGGTTGCGGGCGATCTGCATGATCCGGCCCACCGTCTCATTGGCCTCCTGCAGCATTTCGTAGTGATCCGAATTCACCGGCAGGTTGGTGTGCACATTGCCGTCGCCGGCGTGCATGTGCAGGGCCACGAACACCCGACCGCGCAGCACCTCCTTGTGGCGCTTGTCCAGCTCGGCCACGATGGGCGCAAAGGCGCTGCCGGCAAAGATGCCGGCCAGCCGCGCCTTGAGCTCGCGCTTGTAGCTCACTCGGATGGTGCGGTCCTGCAGCACGCTGAACAGGGTCGCACTGGGCGATGTGGCCGCACGCACGGCGCACTCGCGTACCGCTTCCGGGTCCACGCCCAGGCGCGCCAGCTCGTCGAGCACGTCGGCGAGCTTTTCGTCCATGTGTGTGAGCAGGTAGCTCCAGCGGTCGGTCACCTGATCGAGCAGCCCCAGGGCCTGGCCGACGCGGTCGCCCAGCACTTCATCGCGCGGCAGGCGGTCCAGCTCGGCGTCGCCGCCCTTGCCCAGGGGCAGGAGATCAGGTTCGTCGAACAGGCGCGCAAAGGCATCCACCAGACGAAGTTTGTTCTTGATGGACAGCTCGATGTTCAGCCGCTCGATCGCCTCGGTGTACTCGCCCATGCGATCCAGCGGGATCACCACGTCTTCGTTGATCTTGAAGGCGTTTGTATGCTTGGCAATCGCAGCCGTACGGGCGCGGTCAAGCCAGAACTTCTTGCGTGCCTCGGCACTAACAGCCACGAAGCCCTCGCCCACGCGGGCATTGGCCATGCGCACCACCTCGCTGGCGGCGCGGGCCACGGCGTCGTCATCGTCGCCGACGATGTCGCCGATCAGCACCATCTTGGGCAGGGTGGCGCGCTTGCTCTTGGTGCTGTAGCCCACCGCGCGCAGATAGCGCTCGTCCAGGTGCTCCAGCCCAGCCAGGATCGCGCCGCCCGCGCGGGCCTGGGCATCCATGTAGTCCTTGATCTCGACGATCGAGGGCACAGCATCCTTGGCCTGACCGAAGAACTCCAGACACACGGTACGGATGTGCTTGGGCATGCGGTGCAGAACCCACACCGCACTCGTGATCAGGCCGTCGCAGCCTTCCTTCTGGATGCCTGGCAGACCGGCGAGGAACTTGTCGGTGACATCCTTGCCCAGGCCCACCTTGCGGAAGCGGTGACCCTCGACCACAAGCGTCTCGCGCTTGAGCTCGCGCGCCTTGGCAAAAGGCTTGGCGCCGTCCTTCCAGACCAGCTCGAAGCTGGCCAGAGGCGCATCATGGATCTTGCCCAGGTTGTGGTCGATGCGCGTGACTT
The DNA here is from genome assembly GCF_047549485.1 of Piscinibacterium candidicorallinum. GTDB lineage: Bacteria > Pseudomonadota > Gammaproteobacteria > Burkholderiales > Burkholderiaceae_C > Piscinibacterium > Piscinibacterium candidicorallinum. Next base: position 327,528 of record NZ_CP180191.1, read on the forward strand.
CGAGCCAGTTGCCCTGCGGGTCCACCATCCTCCAGCTCAGCAGGTTGTCCAGCGCGGTGCCCCAGAGCACGGCCTTCTTGCCGCCGGCGTTCATGGCGATGTTGCCGCCGATGCAGGACGCTTCCGCGCTGGTGGGGTCCACCGCAAATACGTAGCCGTTGGCGTCGGCAATGTCCGACACACGCTTGGTGACCACACCGGCGCCCGAGAACACGGTGGCGAAGTCCTTGGGGGCATCTTCAAGCTGGCCGTTGCCCGCCGGCAGCTGCGGGCGCTTGCTGACCTGCCCGAGGTCTTCGAGCTTCTCGGTGTTGATGACGGCGCTGGTCCAGACGAGCGGAATGGCGCCGCCCGTGTAGCCCGTGCCACCTCCGCGCGGGATGATGGTCAGGCCGAGTTCGATGCAGCCACGTACCAGACCGGGAATCTCGTCTTCGCTGTCCGGCGTGAGCACCACAAAGGGATATTCCACGCGCCAGTCGGTGGCGTCTGTCACGTGGCTCACGCGAGAAAGGCCGTCGAACTTGATGTTGTCCTTGGCGGTCACGCGCCCCAGCACGCGCCGGGTTTTCTCGCGCAGATCCCAGGTGGCACGAAAGCGCTCTTCGAAACGGTGCACCGCCTCGCGCGCTGCCTTGAGCAGGATTTCCACCTTGCGCGAGCGATCCTGGCTCACTGCGTCGAAGTGCTCGCGCGCATCGGCAGCGCGGCGCTTCTCGATCTCGTTGAGCCGATGGTGCAGCGCCTCGATCAGCATCGCGCGGCGCTTGCGGTTGTCCAGCAGGTCGTCCTGCAGGTAGGGGTTGCGCTCCAGGACCCAGATATCTCCGAGTACCTCGTAAAGCATGCGAGCGGACCGGCCCGTGCGACGTTCGGCGCGCAGTTCGTCCAGTACGCGCCAGGCATCTTCGCCCAGAAGGCGAATCACGATCTCGCGGTCAGAGAAGCTCGTGTAGTTGTACGGAATCTCGCGTAGACGCACGGGATCCGTGGTCTGTGGAAGCAGGTTCGACAGCGCGGTGGGGGCGTTCATGGGTGGTGTCTGGGTCGGAGGGGCGCAGCCCGCGCGCGGTGCTGCGCGGTTGGCGCGGCCCTGCAGGCATTGGGGCGCACCTCCTGATGCAAGGACGTCCCTTGGGAGCAGGAGTTTATTCCCTGCGTAACCCCTTTGTTGCGGCGCAGCGCCGCGCAAACCCGCATGGGGCGTGGGGTTGCTGGCGCCTGCCACTGCAGCGCGGCTTCTGCAAAGAGCTTATGCCAGCCAATTTGCAGTCTTTGGAATAACCAATCGCGATTCGCCGCGCATAGCGCAATGACTGGCTCCGCATACTGCGCTGCACAAGCCGGAACTCGCAACGGGCCAACGCAGGTCGGTGGTGGGCCGGGGACAAGTACAGGAGTCTTGACCGTGTTTTCATTCAAAAACGTCAATAGCACGCGACGCGTGATCCTTGGGCTGGCTATGGCCTTGCTCGCAGCAGCCGGCCCGGCGCAGGCCCAGCAGGAGATCACCCTGTTAAACGTTAGCTACGACCCGACCCGTGAGCTCTACAAGGAGATCAACGAAGCCTTTGCCAGGGACTGGAAGAGCAAGACGGGCCAATCACTCAACATCAAGCAATCCCACGGTGGCAGCGGTCGTCAGGCCCGGTCGATCATCGATGGCATCGAAGCCGACGTCGCCACGCTTGCGCTGGCCTATGACATCGATGCATTGCATGAACGCGGCAAGCTGATCCCGGCAGACTGGCAAAAGCGGTTGCCGCAGAACAGTGCACCGTACACGTCCACGATCGTGTTCCTCGTACGCAAGGGCAATCCGAAGCGCATCACCGATTGGTCGGATCTGATCCGGTCCGGCGTGAATGTCGTCACACCCAACCCCAAGACCAGTGGCGGCGCGCGCTGGAACTACCTTGCGGCCTGGGGCTATGCCGTGCGCAAGAACAAGGCCAATGAAGCGCAGGCGCGTGACTTTGTTCGCGCGCTGTTCCGCAACGTATCCGTGCTCGACAGCGGTGCTCGAGGCTCCCTGACCACCTTTGCCGAGCGTGGCGTGGGCGATGTGTTCATCAGCTGGGAGAACGAGGCCTTCCTGGCGCTAAAGGAGTTCGGCGCTGACAAGTTCGAGATCGTGACCCCGTCGATCAGCATCCTTGCCGAGCCGCCGGTCACGGTGATCGACAAGGTCGTGGACAAGCGCGGCACGCGGAAGGTGGCCGAGGCCTACTTGCAGTTCCTCTATACGCCCACCGCTCAGGACATCATCGGCCGCAACTTCTATCGCCCGCGTGATGCCAAGGCTGCCGCCAAGTACGCAAGTCAGTTCACGAAGGTGGATCTGTTCACCATCGACGAACTCTTCGGCGGCTGGCAGAAGGCCCAGAAGACCCACTTCGAGGATGGCGGCGTCTTCGATCAGATCTTCCGCAAGTAGCCTCGGCTCAAAGCAATGCCGGTCGTCATGCGACAGTTCGAGGTTTCTTATTCCCCTCAACTGCAGGCCGCTTCATGTGAGTCGTCTGGCATCCAGGGGTTCATCAACAAGTTGGGTGCGGCCGAAGACGCCTCCTTGCAGCTGGACCCCGCGGGGCGCGTCGTCAGCCGCTTCTTCAATTGTGAGATCGCCACGGCCTTTCAGGGTATTCATGGCGCGCAGAACGGCGTGGTCGCGTGGCAGGCCTTTGCCCGAGTCCGCGGCGCAGATGACAGCCATGATCTTTCACCCTGGCGGCTGTTTGCCCGCGCCGCCAGCGATGAGGACCTCGTGGCCATGGATCGGCGCTGCCGCCTGGTTCACGCCCTCAACTTCTTCCGCCTTGCCGAAGCAGCAACGCTGGGCGACCTGCACCTCTGCGTTCATGACCGGCTACTTTCTGCGGTCAGCAGCGATCATGGTCGCGCCTACCGGCGAGTCCTCGATAGCCTTGGTGTCGATCATCGTCGGATCGTGATCGAATTGCCCGCACTCCCCGTCGGCAATGAGTATGTGCTGGCCCAGGTGGCTGCGAGCTACCGGCTCAACGGGTTCCGCATTGCGCTCAACCCCGTGATCGACGCGCAGCTGGGGAGCTTGCTGAACCGGATCCGGGTCGATGCGGTCAAGGTCAACGCGCAGGATCTACCGAACTGGCATGGGGCAGGCATTGAAGCCGCACGAAGCGCAGTGGCCGACGGCACGCGCCTGATCGCAAAGCGTGTTGAGACCGAGCAGCAACGGCAGTTCGCGGTCGAGGCAGGAGCTACCCATCTGCAGGGCTACTTGATGGGCCACCCGGAGCCGGGTATCCCGAATCCCTGAATATGCATGTGCGCGCCGGGTTCGATAGACCGGTGCTGGCTTGGCGAACATTCGGTCTGTAGCCCGCTTCAGACCGAGTCATGACTTCATTTGCACCCCGCCGACTTCTTGCTGCCACGCTGTTCGTGCTTGGTAGCGCCGCGCTTGGACCCCTTGCAGCCGCACAGACCACGCTGCTGAACGTCAGCTATGACGTGATGCGCGACTTCTACAGGGATCTCAATCCCGCCTTTGCCAAGTTCTGGAAGGACAAGACCGGGGAGACGATCACCATCAATACGAGCCACGGGGGCTCAAGCCGTCAGGCGCGGGCTGTGGCCGACGGACTGGAAGCCGACGTGATCTCGATGAACCAGTCCACGGACATCGATCTGCTCTCCCAGCGTGGTGGTCTCGTGCCCGCCGACTGGGCCAAGCGCCTGCCGAACGCCTCAGTGCCCTTCACCAGCGCGACGGTCTTCCTGGTGCGCAAGGGCAACCCGAAGTCCATCCGTGACTGGAATGACCTCGTCAAGCCGGGCGTTCAGGTGATCGTGCCCAACCCCAAGACCTCGGGTAATGGCCGCTACACCTACCTGAGTGCGTGGCTGTACGCGCAGCGTCAGCCCGGTGGCAATGAGGCCCGGGCACGGGAGTTCGTGTCCGCACTGTTCAAGAACGTGCCGGTGCTGGACACCGGTGGCCGCGGGGCAACCAGCACCTTCATGCAACGAAGCATTGGCGACGTGCTCGTCACTTTCGAGCAGGAAGCCGAGCTGATCGCGCGCGAATTCGGCCGCGGTGGCTACGAGGTGGTCTATCCGTCGATTGCGGTTGCCGTCGAGCCGCCTGTGGCCATCGTGGACAAGGTGGTGGACAAGAAGGGTACGCGCAAGCAGGCGCAGGCGTATCTGGAGTTCCTGTACAGCGCGCAGGGGCAGGAAATCGCAGCGCAGAACTACCTGCGCCCGCGCGATCCGGCGCTGCTCAAGAAGTACGAGAAGCAGTTCCCGCCCGTGAATCTGGTGAGCGTGCAGACGGCCTTCGGCGGCTGGGATGCCGCCCAGAAGGCGCACTTCAATGACGGTGCGCTCTTCGACCAGATCTACAGCGCAGCACGCTGACAGCCAGACTGACATGAGCGCCATTGCCCTTCCAGCCTCCAAACGACCGAGGGCCGCCCGCACAGCCAAGCGGGTGCTGCCGGGGTTCGGTCTGTCTTTCGGTTACACGCTGTTCTATCTGGGCCTGATCGTCCTGATTCCGCTCTCGGCGCTGCTGTTCAAGACGCTGAGCCTCACGTGGGCACAGTTCTGGGACGTCATCACGGCGCCCCAGGTGGTGGCCAGCTACCGGCTTACGTTTGGCGCGAGCTTCCTCGCCGCCACGGTGAATGCGGTGTTCGGCCTCGTCATCGCATGGGTGTTGGTGCGCTACGAATTCCCCGGCAAGAAGATCGTCGATGCGCTCGTGGATCTCCCTTTTGCGCTGCCCACGGCGGTGGCGGGCATTTCGCTGGCCGCCCTATGGGCGCCCAACGGCTGGCTGGGTCAATGGTTCGACTTCAAGATCGCGTTCACGCCCATCGGCGTGGTGATTGCCCTGATCTTCATCGGCCTGCCCTTTGTGGTGCGGACCGTGCAGCCCGTGCTTGAAGAGGCTGAGAAGGAGCTTGAGGAAGCCGCGGCCAGTCTTGGGGCAGATCGCCTACAGACCTTTGTCCGCGTGATCTTCCCCTCAATCGTGCCGGCGCTGCTCACAGGCTTCACGCTCGCGTTCGCCCGCGCCATTGGCGAGTACGGCAGTGTGATCTTCATCGCCGGCAACATGCCCTTCGTATCCGAGATCACCCCGCTGCTGATCATTACCAAGCTGGAGCAATACGACTACGCCGGTGCGACGGCCATTGCCATCAGCATGCTGGTCATCTCCTTTGCGCTGATCCTCGCCATCAACCTGCTGCAGGCCTGGCAGCGCCGCCGCAATGGACAAGTGAAATGAGTGGACAACTCAAATGAGCAGCGCCACCCTGAACCGCAAGCTGAGTGAGCCGCGTTGGGTGCGCTACACCCTGATCGGCATCGCGCTGGCGTTCCTCACGCTGTTTCTCGTGATGCCGCTGGTCATCGTCTTCTATGAGGCGCTGGCCAAGGGCGCAGAGGTCTTTGTGGCTTCGCTCACGGAGCCCGACGCGGCGCATGCCATCAAGCTCACACTGACTGTGGCGGCGATTGCCGTGCCCTTGAATCTCGTATTCGGCTTGGCCGCCGCGTGGGCGATCACCAAGTTCGAGTTCCGCGGCAAGCAGTTCCTCATCACCCTGATCGATCTGCCGTTCTCGGTGTCTCCGGTGGTGGCCGGCCTCATCTATGTGCTGGTGTTCGGCCGTCAGGGGTGGTTCGGTCCCTGGCTGGCAGAGCACGATCTGAAGATCATCTTTGCGGTGCCGGGCATGGTGCTGGCCACTGTGTTCGTGACCTTCCCCTTCGTGGCGCGCGAACTCATCCCGCTGATGCAGACCCAGGGGACTGAAGAGGAGCAGGCCGCGCTGGTGCTGGGCGCGAATGGCTGGCAGATCTTCTGGCGCGTCACTCTGCCCAATGTGAAGTGGGCGCTGCTGTACGGCGTGATCCTGTGCAACGCCCGCGCGATGGGGGAGTTCGGTGCCGTCAGTGTCGTGTCGGGCCACATTCGTGGCCAGACCAACACCATCCCGCTGCACGTGGAGATTCTCTACAACGAATACCAGTTCACGGCGTCCTTCGCAGTGGCCTCGATCCTTGCGCTGCTGGCCATCGTCACGCTGGCGCTCAAGAGCATCGTCGAATGGCGAGCCGAGCGCGAACGCCATGCGGCCGATCTGCCAATGGAGCGGCCCGATGCATTCAATCCACCCAAGCCCCCCGTCCAGGCAGCGCTGCGTCCGGCGGCTGCGGAGTAAGCCATGAGCATTGCAGTTCAAAACGTGTCCAAGCGCTTCGGCGACTTTCATGCCCTGCGCGATGTCGATCTCGAGATCCAGTCAGGCGAGCTGGTGGCGCTGCTGGGGCCTTCAGGCTGCGGCAAGACCACCTTGCTGCGCATCATCGCCGGGCTGGAGGGCGCAGACACCGGCAGCATCCTGTTCTCCGGCGAGGATGCGACCGACCTGCATGTGCGCGAGCGCAATGTGGGCTTCGTGTTTCAGCACTACGCGCTGTTTCGTCACATGACGGTGTTCGAGAACGTCGCCTTCGGTCTGCGTGTCAAGCCGCGCGGCAAGCGGCCCAGCGAGGCACAGATCAAGGACAAGGTGCACGACCTGCTGAAGCTTGTGCAGCTTGACTGGCTGGCAGACCGGTTTCCGGCCCAGCTCTCGGGCGGCCAGCGCCAGCGAATTGCGCTGGCCCGCGCGCTGGCGGTGGAGCCGAAGGTCCTGCTGCTCGACGAGCCTTTCGGCGCACTGGACGCCAAGGTGCGCAAGGAGCTGCGCCGCTGGCTGCGCCGCCTGCACGACGAGCTGCACGTCACAAGCGTTTTTGTCACGCACGACCAGGACGAAGCACTTGAAGTGGCTGATCGCGTGGTGCTCATGAATGCCGGGCGGATCGAGCAGGTTGGCACGCCGGCCGAAGTTTGGTCGGCGCCCGCCAACCCCTTTGTCTACGGGTTCCTGGGCGATGTGAACCGCTTCCCCGCACAGGTAGATGCGCAGGGCGCGACCGTGCTGGGCGTGTCGGTGGACGCACCGGGCGTCGCGGATCACGGCGTCATCGATCATGCAGGCAACGGCCCCCAGACCGCCGTGGCCTTCGTGCGACCTCACGAGCTGCTGGTCGAGCCGCACGTACAGGGCGCCCCCGGTCTGCCGGTGCGGCTGATTCGCTCACGCCAGGCGGGCGCTTTGGTGGTGCTGGAGCTTGCAGCCGATGCCGGGCCGGAGCATGTGGAAGCGCAGATCGGCATCGACGAGTTTCAGCGCCTGAACCCGCAGCCCGGTCAGCTGCTGCTCGCGCGGCCGCGCCAGGCGCGGGTCTTCCTTGAGGCGGCGTAGATCATGAGTAGCATCCCGCATCCCCACGCATCTGAATCGGATGCATCCACTGCAGCTGGCGTGCGCGATGCACTCGACGCAAAGGCCGATGCGCTCTTTGCGAAGGCGGCCGAGCGTCGGGCGCAGCTCGAACTGCAGTACGCCGGTGCCGTCACCCCGCCAGAGGCCTGGCGCCTTGCGTCCAGCGGCCATGCGCTCATTGTCGATGTGCGCACCCATGCAGAGTGGAACTACGTGGGCCGGCTACCGGAGGTGCCGCTGATCTCCTGGCGGATCTATCCCGACAATCGCGTCAACGACGGCTTTCTCGACGAACTGGCGCAACGCGTGCCGCGGGATCGGCCTGTGCTGTTTCTGTGCCGCAGCGGCTTGCGCTCCCACGCGGCTGCGCAGGCCGCCACCGAGGCGGGCTGGCAGGCCGCATACAACATCCTCGAGGGCTTCGAGGGCGATCTGGACGACGCCGGGCAGCGCGGGCGGCGCAACGGCTGGCGCCTGCATGGTCTGCCATGGGTGCAGAGCTGACCCGTTGCCAGGCTCAAACCGGGTGCAGATCGGCCCCTGACATGCGCGACTGAACTGAGGCCCGAGAATGGGCCGCAACCCGCATGCTGCAAGCGGATTTCGGCAAATCTCAATATTCAACAATTGATTGAAAATAGATCGATTTTTAATGGTCTTTTCAAGTGAACGTTGAAACAACGCGTGCTGAAAGTGCAGCATGCGCGGCGCAACTGGCCGGCGCAACGTCTGGGCGCTCGCCTGCGCAGCACGCGAACCGAAAAAGCTTTGTGCGGAATTGCGGGATAACCCTTTGCGCGATCGCCGACCATGCGCAGCATGGAATCGCTCACCCCGCTCGCACGCCATGCACGTGCAGCGCCGGCCGTCTGCCTGATCAATGGCCCCTGCGGCGTGAGCAGCACGCTGGTCTTCTGAGACTCAACTCATGTACCGATACAACGACTACGACCGACGCATCGGCGCCGAGCGCGTCGCGCAGTTCCGCGGTCAGACCGCGCGCTTCCTTGCGGGCGAGCTGACCGAGGACGAATTCCGCCCCCTGCGCCTGCAGAACGGGCTCTATGTGCAGCGCCATGCGCCCATGCTGCGCGTGGCCATTCCCTATGGCCTGCTGTCCGCCAACCAGCTACGCAAGCTCGCCCACATCGCCCGCACTTATGACCGTGGCTATGGCCACTTCACCACACGCCAGAACATCCAGTTCAACTGGCCGGCGCTGGAGCGGGTGCCGGACATCCTCGCGGAGCTGGCGCAGGTGGAGATGCACGCCATCCAGACCAGCGGCAACTGTGTGCGCAACATCACCACAGACGCCTTGGCCGGCATTGCGCCGGACGAGATCGTCGACCCGCGACCCTACTGCGAACTGCTGCGCCAGTGGAGCACTTTCCACCCGGAGTTCGCCTTTCTGCCGCGCAAGTTCAAGATCGCCATCTCCGGCGCGGACCTTGATCGTGCCGTGGTGCGCCTCCATGACATCGGCATCGAGCTGTATCGGGATTCTGCAGGCGAGGTGCTGGCGCGCATGTACGTGGGTGGCGGCATGGGCCGCACGCCCATCGTCGCGCCCATCCTGCGTGAGGGCCTGCCGTGGCAGCACCTCATGACCTATTGCGAGGCCGTGCTGCGCGTCTACAACCTGCACGGCCGGCGCGACAACAAGTACAAGGCGCGCATCAAGATTCTCGTCAAGGCGCTGGGTGCCGAAGCGTTTGCCGAACAGGTGGAAGCCGAGTTCGCCCAGCTCAAGGACGGCCCGCACACCCTGACTGCCGCCGAACGCGACCGCGTGGCAAGGCATTTCAGTGCGCCGGCGTACCGGGCTGCGCAGGCACACAGCGGCGAGTACGAACGCACGCTGCGCGCCGAGCCGGCCTTTGCGCGCTGGGTCGAGCGCAATGTGGCCCCCCACCGCGAGGCAGGCTATGCCGCGGTCACGCTCTCGCTCAAGCGTGCCGCCATCGCACCGGGAGACGCAACGGCCGACGAGATGGACGCCGTGGCAGACCTGGCCGATCGCTACAGCTTTGGTGAGCTGCGGGTGAGCCACCGCCAGAACCTGGTGTTGTCGGACGTGCCGCGCGACCAGCTGCCTGCGCTGTGGCGTGACGCCCGGGCGCTTGGCCTGGCCAACCCGACGCTGAACCTGCTTACTGACATGATCGCCTGCCCGGGCGGAGACTTCTGCTCGCTGGCCAATGCCCGCTCGATCCCGATCGCCGAGAGCATCCAGCAGCGCTTTGACGATCTCGACTACCTCCATGATCTGGGCGAGCTCAAGCTCAACATCTCCGGCTGCATCAACTCCTGCGGGCACCATCACAACGGCCACATTGGCATTCTTGGCGTGGACAAGAACGATCAGGAGTTCTATCAGATCTCGATCGGCGGGCGATCCGGCGAAGGGGTGCAGAACGACACCCGCGTCGGCCAGATCATCGGTCCTTCGTTCTCCGCGGTAGAGGTGCCGGGTGTGATTGCCGCGCTGATGGATGTCTATGTGGCTGCACGCCACGCCGACGAGCGCTTCATCGACACCTTCGATCGGATCGGGCTGGCACCGTTCAAGACGGCGGTCTATGGCGAGGGTCAGGTGCACCGCGAACGGGAGGCCGCCCATGTCTGAGCTGATCGTGAATGGCGCAGTGGTCGCTGACACCTTTGTGCGCATTGCTGCGGTCGATGATCTGGCGCAGCTGCCGGTCGATCAGGATGTGCTCGCACCGTTGTCTGTCTGGCAGGCCATGCCGGAGCGTCTCATCGATCGTGCCGGGCGCCGCGGCCTGCTTCTGGCCCCCGATGCAGACCCCACTCAGGCGCAGCCTTTCTTCAGCCGGCTGGATGTGATTGCGGTCGAGTTTCCCAGCATGGTGGACGGGCGCGGTTTCTCGCTCGCCTATCTGCTGCGCACCCGCCTGGGTTGGCGCGGCGAACTTCGCGCAGTCGGCCCGCTGGTACGCGACCAGCTGCAGATGCTTGCCCGCGTCGGATTTGACGCCATGAGCCTGCGCGAAGGGCAGGACCTTCATGCGGCGCTGTCCAGCCTGCGGGACTTCTCTGAACCTTATCAGGGTTCTGCCGACGAAGCTCGACCCCTGTTTGCGCGCGCATCACTGGAGAGCAGCCATGTCTGACCTGAAGACCGGCGCACTGCACGCCATGCTCACGGGGATCGCCAAGCGCTATCCGGGCGCCGCGATCGCGTCGTCCATGCAGATGGAGGACATGATCCTCACGGATGTGCTGGCTCGTCTCAAGCTGCCTCTGGCGGTCTTCATGCTCGACACCGGGCGGTTGCACAGCGAGACCCTGGCCATGGTCGGTCGCGTCAAGGAGCGCTACGGCATCGAGGTCGAGGTCTACCAGCCGCAGGAGACCAAGGTGAAGCAGTACGTTCAACAGCACGGCCTGAATGCCTTCTACGAGAGCGTTGAACTGCGCAAGAGTTGCTGCGGTATCCGCAAGGTCGAACCCCTGGCGCGCGCGCTGCGTGACCGCCCGGCCTGGATCACCGGCCAGCGCCGTGCCCAGTCCGTTACACGCACCGAGCTGAAGCTCGAAGACTTCGACCCCACCCACGGCCTGCCCAAGTTCAACCCGCTGACTGAGTGGACGGACGCGGAAGTCCGCGCCTACATCAGCGCCTTCGATGTGCCTGTGAATGCCTTGCACGCCCGCGGCTACCCCAGCATCGGGTGCGAGCCCTGCACGCGTGCGATCAAGCCGGGCGAAGACCCCCGCGCCGGCCGCTGGTGGTGGGAGAGCAGCGAGAGCAAGGAATGCGGCCTGCACGTCATCCCGATCAAGCAAGAGAGCCACGCATGAGTACTGTCCAGGTTCGAGAAGACGTTCCCCGTTCAGAGGCGCAGCCAGTCCAGGCGCGCAATGCGCATCTGGACTGGCTGGAGGCTGAATCCATCCACATTCTGCGCGAGGTGGTCGCAGAGTCGGCTCGACCGGCCATGCTGTTCTCCGGCGGCAAGGACTCTGTGGTCATGTTGCATCTGGCGGTGAAGGCCTTCTTCCCCGGCAATCTGCCGTTTCCGCTGGTGCACGTGGACACGGGTCACAACTTCCATGAAGTGATCGAGTTCCGGGATCGCCGCGTGGCGCAGCTCAAGGCGCAATTGGTGGTAGGCCATGTGGAAGACAGCATTCGCAAGGGCACGGTGGTGCTTCCCGGTCCGCTGGCCTCCCGCAACGCGGCGCAGAGTGTGACACTGCTCGAAACCATCGAACAGCACGGCTTTGATGCGCTGTTCGGCGGCGCGCGACGCGACGAAGAGAAGGCGCGCGCCAAGGAACGGGTGGTGAGCTTTCGCGACAGCTTCGGCCAGTGGGATCCCAAGGCGCAGCGCCCGGAACTCTGGAATCTCTACAACACTCGGGTGCATCCCGGTGAGCACATCCGCGTCTTCCCGATCAGCAACTGGACCGAGCTCGACATCTGGCAATACATCGAGCGCGAGCGGCTCGAATTGCCGAGCATCTACTACAGCCACTCGCGCCCCGTGGTGCGCAGGCAGACCCGGCATGGCGAGCTGCTGATGCCTGTGACTGCGCTCACTCCCGCCGCCGAGGGCGATGTGGTTGAAACCTTGCCCGTCCGTTTCCGCACAGTGGGCGATGTGTCCTGCACCTGCCCGGTGGCCAGTACCGCCGCCAGCAACGCAGACATCATTGCGGAGACCGTCACGACGGCGCTGTCCGAACGCGGGGCCACGCGCATGGACGACCAGACCAACGAAGCCAGCATGGAGCGGCGCAAGAAGGAAGGCTATTTCTGAGGCGCTCCCATGCCCCAGACCCTTCACACCGGAAACCGAGTCATGAACGCGATTGCCGAACCCATCAACACCCTCGAAGACCGTGGCGTGCTGCGCTTCATCACCTGCGGCAGCGTGGATGACGGCAAGAGCACCCTGATCGGCCGCCTGCTCTATGACGCTCGCGCGGTGCTGTCCGATCAGCTGCTGGCGGTGACCAACTCGCGCCACAAGCGCACCGAAGGCGAGGAGATCGACCTGTCGCTGCTCACTGACGGCCTGGAGGCCGAGCGTGAGCAGGGCATCACGATTGATGTGGCGTATCGATACTTCGCCAGCCCGGTGCGCAAGTTCATCATCGCTGACTGCCCGGGTCATGTGCAGTACACCCGCAACATGGTCACGGGCGCATCCACGGCGGATGCTGCGGTGCTGCTGATCGATGCCACGCGGGTGAAGGACGGCGCGCTGCTTGAGCAGACCCGGCGCCACGCGGCGCTCGTCAATCTGCTCGGCGTGCGTCATCTGATTGCCGTGGTCAACAAGATTGATCTGCTGGACTATTCCGAGGCCGTGTTCAACCAGATCAAGGCGGCGTTTGAAGCGCTGGCGGAACAGCTTGGCGCCGTGCCGGCCGCGGTCATTCCGGTGTCTGCCCTGCGCGGGGACAACGTGGTGGTGCCCTCGCGCAATACCCCCTGGTACGAAGGCCCGGTGCTGCTGGAAGTGCTCGAGACCCTTCCCGCCGGCGAGGCGGCGCAAGACGCCAGGCTGCGCTTCCCGGTGCAGTGGGTGAACCGCGTGGGCGGCAGCCGTGTGGATGACTTCCGCGGGCTGGCGGGTACGGTGGCGGCAGGCCGTGTGCGGGTGGGCGATGCCGTGCGTATCGAGCCTGCCGGCGTGAGTGCGGTGGTGGATCGCATCATCACCTTCGACGGCGAGCTGCAAGAGGCGCAAGCCGGCATGGCCGTCACGCTGGTGCTCGACCGTGATGTCGACGCGTCGCGTGGCGACATGCTGGTGGCCGCGGCCGATCCGGCGAGCGGTGCGAAGAACTTGAGCGCCGAGCTGTGCTGGCTCGACAGCACGCCGCTGAACCCGGCGCGGCGCTATCTCATCAAGCACGGCACGCGCACGATGCAGGCCAAGATCCTAGCGCTCGAATCGCGCCTGGACCTGCAGGGCCTGGTGCATCAACCGGCAGACGGGCTCGGGCTCAATGACATCGGCCGCGTGCGGCTGGCAGTGCAACAGCCGCTGGTGGCAGATGCCTACGCGGCGCATCGTGCAACCGGCCGGTTCGTGTTGATTGATGCAGCCACCAACCAGACTGCGGCGGCCGGGCTGATCGAGGCCTGAGCGCCACAGAGCGCCGCCGCTGATGTGGGCGGCGCGGCGCTTCATCGCACGGATGTGTGGGTTCGTCCAGCAGACGCTGGCGGGGAAGCGGGCTGCTCGCCCAGAATTCGGTCATCCCAATGCACCGAGTGAGGCCGCGCCATGATCCGCACCCCCCTGAAAGCCGCCGCCATGGGCAGCCTGTTCGCCCTGGGCGCCAGCGCCCTCGCCCAGACCGCAGACGATCCCGCGCTGACCGAGCAGCTCAAGGCGCGATTCGAAAACGACCGCACCGGCGCCTGTGTCGTCGCTGCGGTGATCGAAGGCGCGCAAGTACGGCGCGCGCGCTACTGCGCCAACCCCAAGGCCCAGCGCACGCTGACTGACGACACGGTGTTCGAGATCGGCTCGGTCACCAAGACGATGACGGCGTTTCTGGTGGCCGATCTGATCCAGCAGGGCAAGTGGTCGCTTGACGACCCCATCGCCAAGCATTTGCCTCTGGGGACCGCCGTGCCGCGCCAGGGCGAGCGCCAGATCACGGTGCGCGATCTGGTCACCCACACCTCGGCGCTGCCGGCCTTGCCTTCGCGCATGAAGGTGACGCAGCCTGACAACCCTTACGCAAGCCTCACGGAAAAGGATCTGCTGGACTCGCTGGGTGACGTGAAGCTCAGCCGGCCGATCGGCAGTCAGGCTGAGTATTCGAACTTCGGCATGATGGTGCTGTCGCTGGCGGTGGCGCGAGCCCATGGCAATGACTTTGAAGCTGCGCTCAAGAGCAGGCTGTTCGAGCCGCTGGGGATGAAGACCGCGTACGTGGTCAAGCCGCCCAAGGGCGTCGTCGTGGCGCAGGGCTTTACACCCGCGGCGCAGCGTACGTCCGCCTGGACCGTGACGCCCAACCTGGCGGGCGTGGGCATGGTGCGCGCCAGCCTCAATGACATGATCCGCTACGCCCAGGCGCAGACCGGGCTGATCGAAACGCCCCTGCTGAAGACCATGCAGCTCACGCAGCAGCCGCTGATGCGCGGCTTCGGCATGAACTGGCTGGTGCAGACGGTGCAGGGCCGCACGCTTATCGGCCATGAAGGCGGCACGGGCGGTTTCTCGTCCGCAGTCAGCTTTGAACCGGCGGCCAAACGCGCTGTGGTGATTCTGACCGACACGGCGCTGGCCGACCTGGGCAGTCTGTCCGACGTCGCCGGCCCGCTGATGGGCTTGAATCGCCCGCTGGGCAAGCCGCGCGTGCAGCAGCCCATTCCCGAGCCGCTGCGCAAGGCCATGGAGGGTGAGTGGGAGCTGAGCGGCCTGCCGATCCGCATCTGGACCGAGGGCGGCAAGCTGATGACCCAGGCGCAGGGCCAAGGCGCATTCGAACTGTTCTACGACAGCCGCGGCGACTTCTACCCCACGGTCACCAGTGCCACGCTGACCCCGGTGCTGCAGGATGGCAAGGTCAACACCTTCCGCTGGGTGCAGGGCGGCGGCGTCATGGAGGGCGTGCGCAAGGGCAGCCGGCCGGCACCGAGTGCCACCAACCCGGCCTGGAAGGACTGGGCCGGCGAATATCAACTGGCACCGAGCTTCAGCCTGCGGGTATTTGAAGAGGGTGGCGTGCTCAAGATCCAGGGGACGGGTCAGCCGTCGATCCCCGCGGAGGTCGCGGGTACGGATCGCATCGAGGTCAAGGCGGTCGGCGCGGTGGTGGAGTTCACGCGCGACACCAAGGGCGAGGTAGTCAGCGCCACGCTGCGTCAGGCTGGGCAGGTCATTCCGGGGCCCAAGAAGCGCTGATCAGGCCCGGATATCAAAACGTAGATCGGCTTCTGGTGCGGGTTTTCAGGCCAAAATGGCTGGAAACCCGCATGGGACAAGCGGAAAGGCGCTCTGGACGCTTTGCCGCCGAGCCGATCAGGCGCCGAACAACCAGCGCAGCGGTATCAGCAGCCAGGCCCACACCCCGTCCGGCACCCAGAGCAAGAGGCTGGTCATCACCACATAGCGTGTCAGCTTGCCCGCCGTCATCCACAGCAGGCAGGGCAGCCATGGCATGCGCAGCCAGCCGCCCACGGCAGTCAGCGGGTCGCCCACCGCGGGCAGGAAGCTGAAGAACATCGCCTTGGGCCCCAAGCGTTCCAGCCACGCAAGCGCGCGCGGGTTCTGCTTTTCACGGGCCACAGCCTGATACGCCCCCCAGCCCAGTGCGTAATTGACCATGCCCCCGAGGGTGTTGGCGATCGTCGCCACGAGGATGCACAGCCAGAACTGGTCCGGGTTGAGCTTGATGTAGCCGAACACCACCGGCTCGCTGCCCATCGGCACCAGAGTGGCCGACACGAAGGCGACCAGAAACACCATCGTCAGCCCGAACTGGGGCAGCGCGAAGGTGTTCATCAACCACTGTACGAAGGCGTCCATGACCTCAGCGCTCGCGCTTCAATGATTCTGGCCGCTTGCGCAGCCGCGCATGACTTCTGGCCCGCGGGCCGACAATGACCGGGCTGCGCCCGATGATCCGAGATCTGCGGATGCGCAGCGAAGCCCGACTCACCGCAGTAGCGTCGCAGGCATTTTGTCATCCGCCAGCCAAATACACTCAAGCCAAAGCACAGGCCTTGCGAGGGAGCGCAAAGACACATGGGACAGGACTATCTCAAGAAGATCCTCACGGCACGGGTCTATGACGTGGCGATCGAGTCCCCGATGGAACATGCGCCGCAGCTGTCCGCCCGTCTGGGCAACCAGATCCATTTCAAGCGCGAAGACCAGCAGCCCGTGTTCAGCTTCAAGCTGCGCGGCGCGTACAACAAGATGGCGCATCTGCCCGCAGCCAGCCTGAAGCGCGGCGTGATCGCGGCGAGCGCCGGCAATCATGCACAGGGCGTGGCCCTGGGCGCACAGCGCCTGGGCTGCAAGGCCGTGATCGTGATGCCGGTGACCACACCGCAGGTCAAGATCGATGCCGTCAAGGCCCGTGGTGCAGAGGTGGTACTGCATGGTGATTCCTACTCGGACGCCTACCAGCATGCTGTCCTGCTTGAGAAGAAGCACAAGCTCACCTTCGTGCACCCCTTCGATGACCCGGACGTGATTGCCGGGCAGGGCACTGTGGGCATGGAGATCCTGCGCCAGCACCAGGGGCCGCTGGATGCCGTGTTCGTCGCCATCGGCGGCGGGGGGCTGATTTCAGGGGTGGCGGCCTACATCAAGCAGGTCCGCCCCGAGGTCAGGATCATCGGCGTACAGACCGAGGACAGCGATGCCATGGCGCAGAGCGTGGCCGCTGGCAAGCGGGTGCAGCTGCAGGATGTGGGCCTGTTCTCCGACGGCACGGCGGTGAAGCTTGTCGGCGGCGAGACCTTCCGCTTGGTGCAGAAGTATGTGGACGAGTTCGTGCGCGTGAACACGGACGAAGTCTGCGCGGCCATCAAGGATGTGTTCACCGACACCCGCAGCGTGCTCGAGCCCGCCGGCGCACTGGCTGTGGCCGGCGCCAAGAAGTGGGTGGAGCAGCACCGTGCGCGCGGCAAGACCCTGGTGGCCATTGCCTGCGGCGCCAACATGAACTTTGATCGTCTGCGCTTTGTGGCAGAGCGCGCGGAGGTTGGCGAAGCGCGCGAAGCCGTCTTTGCAGTGACCCTGCCCGAAGAGCGCGGCGCCTTCAAGCGCTTCTGCGAGGCTGTCGGCCCGCGCAATGTGACCGAGTTCAACTACCGCATCAGCGACTCGAGCGAAGCGCATGTGTTCGTGGGTCTGTCGATCTCAAAGCGCGACGAGAGCGCAGCCATCTCGCGCGCTTTCAAGAAGGCCGGTTTCGCCAACATCGATCTCACGGACAACGAACTCGCCAAGACCCATGTGCGCCACCTCGTAGGCGGGCGGTCGTCGCTGGCCAAGGACGAGCTGCTCTACCGCTTCGAGTTCCCAGAGCGGCCCGGCGCACTCATGCGTTTTCTGAACACCATGCACCCGGACTGGAACATCAGCCTGTTCCACTACCGCAACCAGGGCGCGGACTATGGACGCATTCTTGTGGGGCTGCAGGTCCCCAGCCACGAGAAGAAGGAGCTGCGCAGCTTCCTGAAGAATCTCGGCTACCGGCACTGGGACGAGACGGATAATCCAGCCTATCGCCTCTTCCTTCGTTGAAGCTATGTCGCATCACCCCTTCGTCGTGATTGCCCTGCTCCTGGCCGGAGCTGTAGCGCCGAGAGCGCAGGCCAATCAGCTCGAGCTCGATCTGCTGGTGGCCAAGCAGCCGCGCAAGGTCGTGTGCGAACTCGGCACGGCCGTGCTGCAGTACCCGGAAACCGAGCCGTTGCGGCCGATGAAGGGCACGCTCAATCTGCTGGTGCGATTGCAACCGGACGGCAAGCTCGCCAATGTGCGTCTGGTCGGCCAGCAGGGCATGGACGCAGCCGACGCCAGCCTGTTTGTGCCGAACGTGAGCGCTTTTCTTGCGCAGGCCAAGTGCCCCGCGCAGCGCTTTGGCATCGACGTGAAGCTGACGCTCGCCGTCGACGCCGGTCGGAAATAGCGTCATGGGTGTCACGCTTGAAGACAAGCTTGTCGTCGCTGTGTCGAGTCGTGCCCTGTTCGACTTCGAGGACGAAAACCGCGTCTACGAAGCCGAGGGCGAGGCCGCCTACGTAGCCCTGCAGCGCGAGCGCGAGCATGTGCCGGCGCCGCCTGGGGTGGCCATGCCGCTGGTGCGCAAGCTGCTCGCCTTCAATACGGAGGCCGGGCAGCGCGTCGAGGTGGTGATTCTCTCGCGCAATGACCCCGTATCCGGGCTGCGCATGTTCCACAGCGCCAAGGCAGCTGGCCTGGCCATTGAGCGGGGCGTATTCACGCGTGGCGAGACGCCCTACAAGTATTTGCGGCCCCTGAAGGCCAATCTGTTTCTCTCTGCCAGCGACGACGACGTGCGCGCTGCGCTGGAAGCCGGCTTTCCCGCTGCGCGCGTGTTCCCGAATTCGCGCAAGGAGGCTGAGAGCCACCCCAACGAGATCCGCATCGCCTTTGACGGCGACGCCGTGCTGTTCTCTGACGAGGCCGAGCGCGTCTTCAAGAGCGACGGCCTGCAGGCCTTCACAGCTCACGAGACCGAGCGCGCCAGCAAGCCCCTGCCGCCCGGCCCCTTCGCGCCGCTGCTGGCTGCACTGCACCGCCTGCAGACCGTGGCCGGGCAGGACGTGCCCCTGCGCATCCGTACGGCGCTCGTCACCGCACGCAGTGCGCCGGCGCACGAACGCGCCATCCGCACCCTCATGGCTTGGAACATCACGGTGGATCAGGCCATGTTTCTGGGCGGGCTGGAGAAGCGCGACTTCCTGCGCGAGTTCGAGCCGGACTTTTTCTTCGATGACCAGACGCGCCACTGCGTGGGTGCGGCCGAGGCGGTGCCCACCGGGCATGTGCCCCACGGTGTGGCCAATGCCTGAGCGGTGATCGCTGCCATCGGCGAAAATTGCGCCATGGCATCCTCAAGCAACACCCCCGAGCAGTCCCAGCTGGGTCGCAGCAGCGGCTACGTTGATCAATACGACGCCAGCCTGCTCTTCCCCATCGCGCGCAGCACCAAGCGTGACGAGATCGGCGTGTCTGGCACGCTACCCTTCTTCGGCGCAGACATCTGGAACGCCTACGAGCTGTCCTGGCTCAACCCCAAGGGCAAGCCGCAGGTCGCGCTGCTGCAATGCACGGTGCCGGCCGAGAGCCCGAACATCGTCGAGAGCAAGAGCTTCAAGCTCTACCTGAACAGCTTCAACAACACGCGGCTCGCCAACATCGACGCACTGCGTGCGCTGCTTTCCCATGACCTCAGCGAGGCCGCGGGTGCCAGCGTGGGCATCAAGCTCACCGAGCAGGACGGGTTTTCCGGCGAGCGCGTGCAGGAACTCGATGGCCGCCTGCTGGACCGGCTCGATGTGGATTGCGACACCTACACGCCCGATCCGAGCCTGTTGCGTGTGAACGAGGACGAATCACCCACCGACGACCTGGTCGTCAGTCACCTGCTCAAGAGCAATTGCCTCGTGACCAGCCAGCCCGACTGGGGCAGCGTGCAGATCCGCTACTACGGTCATCCCATCGATGAGGCCGGGCTGCTCAAGTACATCGTGAGCTTTCGCAACCACAACGAGTTCCATGAGCAGTGCGTCGAGCGAATCTTCATGGACATCCTGTGCCAGTGCCGCCCCACCAAGCTGGCCGTGTACGCGCGCTACACGCGGCGCGGCGGGCTGGACATCAACCCCTTCCGCGCCAACTACCCGACCGCGCTGCCGGCCAACGTGCGCAGTGCACGCCAGTAGCGCGGGTTCGCAGCCGCTCAGTCGTCAAAACGGGTGATCGAGATCACCTGGCCCTCGGCCGGATCGGCACAGGGCTCGTCGTCGAAGGCGATGTCGCCGCCCGCAAAGGGGCTGCCCGTGGTCTTGAGGTTCTTGAAGTCGTAATGGGTCGCATCCAGCATGTGCGACAGCGTGATGCGTGACAGCGCGTTGAATGCATTGTCCACACGGCCGGGGTGGCTCTTCTCCCAGGCGCGGATCATGTTGATCATCTCGCGGCGCTTGAGGTTTTCCTGGCTGCCGCAGAGGTTGCAGGGAATGATCGGGTACTGCTTGATCTCGGCGTTGCGGATCAGATCGCTCTCGGCCACATAGGCCAGCGGCCGGATCACGATGTTCCGGCCGTCGTCGCTCACCAGCTTGGGCGGCATGCCTTTCATGCGCCCGCCGTAGAACATGTTCAGGAAGGTCGTGGCGAGGATGTCGTCACGATGGTGGCCCAGCGCGATCTTGGTGCACTTCAGTTCACCGGCCACGCGGTACAGGATGCCGCGCCGCAGGCGCGAGCACAGGCTGCACAGGGTCTTGCCCTCGGGGATGTTGCGCTTGACGATCGAGTAGGTGTCCTGCGTCTCGATGTGGAAGGGCACGCCGAGCTTCTGGAAGTATTCGGGCAGGATGTGATCGGGAAAGCCCGGCTGCTTCTGGTCCAGGTTGACGGCCACCAGCTCGAAGCGGATCGGCGCACGGCGCTGCAGCGCCATGAGAATGTCCAGCATGGCGTAGCTGTCCTTGCCGCCGGACAGGCAGACCATCACGCGGTCGCCCTCCTCAATCATGTTGAAGTCGTCGATCGCCTTGCCCACGAGGCGGTGCAGGCGCTTTTCGAGCTTGTTGTTCTCGAAGGCGATCTTGCGCTCGCGCTGGGTGCGGGCGGCGGCGTCGTCTTGGCTGGCTTCGGGGGCGAGGGTCAATCCCTCGGGCAGCGGGGCGTTCATGCGGCAGGCTCGGGCTGGCGGCGTGAGCTTGCCTCACGCCAAACCCTGCATTTTATGAGCCGGATTGCTGCGCGGTCAGGTAGCGATGCGCCCGAAAGGCTTGCCAGAGGTGAAGCGCGACCAGCACGCCGACGCCGATGCCCCAAAGCGGATGCTCGGTGAGCAGGGTGGAGCGCCCCGAATCGTGCGCGCTGGAAGCGGCAGTGCCGATGCCGAATGCAACGACGCCGATCACCGCGAGCGCGGCCAGTACGGTGCCCAGCAGCTGCGAGCTGAATGCACCCAGCAGCGTGACGATCACATCTGCCGACAGGCCAGCGAGCGCAGCAATCACGGCTGCGTCCAGTGCAGCTCGGGCCACGGGGTTGAGCTGCGAAGACCACTCATTGCTGCCGATCAGCAGCAACACCAGCCCCAAGGCCGCAATGATCGACACCGCACGCACCAGCTCGGCCGGAACCTGCTCACTGCGCAGCATGAGCGCCTTGCCCTGCATGATCCAGACCGCAAGCACCGGCATGAGGCAGATCCCGAACAGCGGTGCGGGTTCGGTCAGCATCAGGCCGGCCAGCCCGATGCCCGCCGGTAGGCCGAGTACACAGGCCGCAAGCACCGTGCTGATGCTGCCCAGACGCAGCCCCAGCATGGGCCAGGCCATCCAGGACACCGCCACGCCGAGAGGCACAAGCACCCACTGCCAACCCGCCGGCATCATGAAGGACGCAGCGAGCAGCCAGATGACGAAAGCGCTACTCGCGATGCCGAAGAGCTTCGCGTAGCGCGGCCCGGTCCCGTGCAACCGTACGGCCTCCGGTGGGTCCAGGCGCTGGTGCAGGCGTGTGAATCCGAGGGCGAGACCCAGGCTCAACGCGGCGCACAGGGCAAACACCGGCCAAGAAACAAGCTGATCTTCGAGCTGCGCAGCCGTCCAGCCGGGCGGGATACCCAGCCGGGCCACGAATTCAGCACCGAATGACAGCGTCATGTAGCCGCCGAAGATCAATGCGCCCACGACATGGCTGGGCCAATACACCGGCGTCTGCAGCCAGTCATGCCAGAGCTTGAAGGTGTCGTGCGGGAAGGCCGGGTGGCGTGTGGCATCGATCAGCTCGGCGCTGTTGATGTTGTGAAACACCCACTGCACGCGCTGCCTCAGTGCGCCGGACCAGCGCTGCCACCCGAAGTCCTGCGGGCGCTTGCCCGCCAGCATGTCGCCCAGCAGGGGCTGCGTGCGGCGCAGGTCCTGCAGCGCCTGCCACGCCTTGAGAATGTCGATGCGTTCGTACAGCCAGGCGATCTGGGCATCCGCACGGGTGCGTGCGTTGAGTACCGGCTTCCACCCGAAGTAGTCCAGCACGCGTTGCACCATCTCCGCGGAGGCCTCACCGGCCAGCACTCCATCGGCCACGCCGGCCTCAAACGCGTTGCGGGCCTCGATGGCAAAGAGCCGCGGTTCGCCCAGCAGGCGCGTGAGCTCATCCTCGATGTCCTGGGGGGCGCGTTTGCCAAGCTCGAAGGCGACGTCGTAAGTCGCCTGCAGATCGGCGGGTTCTGCTTGCGCCACGCCTTCAAGGTCCAGCAATGCCAGCGGCACCGTGTCAGGAAACGCATCGCCGTCCTGGGTGGCGTGGTCGTCGATGTCACCGGGGCGCACCGGGCTGGCGAGCGCGGCGTGGACGATTCTCGGTGAATCGTCGGCAACGGTGTCGGGCACCGGGGCGTTGGCGATCGGGGCGTTGGTAGCATCGTGCGGCTTTGCGGCGGCGGGTGCGTCCGCATCCGCAACGCCCCGGGGTTGCTGCGCATCCCAGAGTGCCTGCTCATAGGCGGCGCGCAGCGCTGCAAAGCGCTCCGGGTCCGGCGTGCGGCCGAGGGCCTTGAGCTTGCGCGCATAGGCGCGGCGGATCGTGGATTCGTCCGCCGTGACTTCAATACCGAGTTCGTCCCACACAGCGTTTTGGCGTCAGAAGGGGCAGAGGGAGAGTGGCAAGGTGATCGTCGGAATCGATCTGGGCACGACCAACAGTCTTGTGGCCGTGTGGGATGGACATGCCCCAAAAATGATACCGAACGCCCTGGGCAGCACCCTCACGCCCTCCGCGGTGAGCATCGACGCCGATGGCAGCGTGCTGGTCGGGCAGGCCGCGCTGGAGCGCCTGCGCACGCACCCCGAGCGCACGGCCGCCCGCTTCAAGCGCTACATGGGTAGCAAGAAGGAGTTTCGCCTCGCGGACCGCAGCTTCCGCCCGGAGGAGCTGTCCGCGCTCGTGTTGCAAAGCCTCAAGCACGACGCCGAAGCCAGCCTCAGCCAGACCGTGACCGACGCAGTGATCACGGTGCCGGCGTACTTCTCGGACGCACAGCGCAAGGCCACGCACGCAGCGGGCGAACTCGCGGGCTTCCGGCAGGTGTCGCTGCTCAACGAACCGACGGCCGCTGCACTGGCCTACGGCATGAATACGCGCGGCAAGGAGAGCCGATTCCTGGTCTTTGATCTGGGCGGCGGCACCTTCGATGTGAGTGTGCTGGAGTGGTTCGAGGGCGTGATGGAAGTGCGCGCATCCACTGGCGACAACTTCCTAGGCGGCGAGGACTTTGTCGAGGCGCTGATCAAGGCCTTCTGCGCTGAGCATGGCATTGATGCCGCGCAGCTCAGTGCCCAGCAGCGTGAACGCCTGTATGCCGGGCTGGAGCGGGCCAAGCGCGAACTCTCGGTCGCGGCGCAGGCCAGCGTGCGCTTCGAGCACGGCGGTGCGGTGCGCGAGATGCTGCTGGACGAAGCCCGGCTGCAGACATTGAGCGAGCCCTTGCTGGCCCGGCTGCGTGCGCCCGTGGAGCGTGCGCTGCGCGATGCACGTATTCGCCCCAGCGAACTGGAAGAAGTGGTACTGGCCGGCGGCGCCACGCGCATGCCGATCGTGCGCAAGCTGGTCTCGCGCATGTTCGGTCGCTTCCCCAACACCAAGCTCAACCCGGATGAGGTGGTGGCTCTGGGTGCAGCGGTTCAGGCCGGCCTGAAGGCGGATGACGCGGCGCTGTCCGAAGTCATGCTCACGGATGTGTGCCCCTACTCGCTGGGCGTGGAAACGGCGCGTGAGATTGCGCCGGGCCGGGTGCAGGGCGGGCTGTTCTCGCCGGTCATCGAGCGCAACACCATCGTGCCGGTGTCCCGCGTCGAGCGCTTCTTCACCATGAACGACAACCAGACCCAGATCGATCTGAAGGTCTTCCAGGGCGAGTCGCGCCTGACCTCGGAGAACATTGCACTCGGCCAGATGAATATCGAAGTGCCGCGCAAGCCGCGTGGCGAGGGCTATGTGGATGTGCGCTTCACATACAACAACGACGGCATCCTGGAAGTGGAAGTCGAAGTCGGTGGCACGGGCAGCAAGCGCAGCATGGTCATCACCAGTGGCAGTCAGGCCTTGGGCCCGGACGAGATCCGAGAGCGACTGGGCAAGCTCGCGGAACTGAAGATGCACCCGCGCGACAACCTGCGCAACCGCGAGCTACTGGCGCGCGGTGATCGGCTGTACCAGGAAGCCAAGGGCGACCTGCGGCAGTGGATCGGCGAATGCAGCAGCCGCTTCGAGGCGGCGCTCAATACACAGGACGCCGCCGTCGTGCGTCGTGCCGTGAGCGAGTATGAAGAGGTGCTCAAGGAAGCCGAGCAGGCGATGGCCACGCTGCTCTAGGCGCCCTCGAAAGCTTCAGCGCTGGCCCGAGACTTCCACGGCCACGCCGTCGCAGTCCGGGAAGATGTTCGGCTTGTCGACCCGCACCACCACCGCGCTCACGCCGGGCAGGGCCAGCACATGCTGGGCGATGCGGCCGGCCAGACTTTCGAGCATGTTGATATGCCCGGCGTTCACCTCGTCGAGCGCAATCTGGCGCACCCGGCGGTAGTCCAGCACCTCGCGCACCTCGTCGTGCGCGGGTACGAGCGGGGCATCGTTCATGCGCACTTCTGCGCTGATCAGCAGGGGCTGCTTGCTTTCGAGTTCATGCGGCAGGATGCCGATGGAGGCCTGCACGCGCAGGCGATCGAGGAAGATTCGGCGCATCGCTTGAGACGGGAGATCAGAGGAAGCTGACGTCGCGCTGCAGGCCCATGAGATGCTGGCCGCCGTCGACGAGGAGCACGTTGCCGGTCATGGACTGGTTCTGCGCGGCAAATAGCACGGTGGCAGCCACGTCTGCTGGGCTGCTGGACTTGCCGGTCAGGCTCAGCTTCTGACCGCGCTCGAAATCCTTGCTGTCCTTCTGCAGGTAGCTGGGAAGCGTGAGGCCCGGCGCCACACCGATCACGCGCACGCGTGGTGCCAGCGCCTGTGCGAGCATGACCGTGGCGGCCTGCAGGCCGGCCTTGGAGAGCGTGTAGCTCAGGAAGTCAGGGTTGTAGTGGTAGAGCTTCTGGTCCAGCAGGTTGATGACCACGCCTTGACCGGTCTCGCCGAGCAGCTTGTGGAATTCCCGGGCCAGGATGATCGGCGCGGCGAGGTTGGGCACCATGTGGCGCAGCAGGCTGTCGCGCGTGAAGTCGGCCGCCGTGTCGTTCACGAACAGCGAGGCGTTGTTGACGATGGCATCCAGCCGGCCGAGCGACTTCATGGCTGCGCCGGCCAGCGCAAGGGTCTCGCGCTCGCTGTTCAGATCGGCATGCAGACTGATCGCGCGGCCGCCAAGCTGCTTGATCTCGGCTGTGGTCTTGGCGGCGTCTCCGGCGGAACTGCCGTAATGCACGGCCACGTCCCAGCCAAAGCGGGCGAACATCAAGGCAATCTCGCGCCCCAGACGGCGTGCGCCGCCGGTCACGAGCACGGCGCGCCGCGGCGCGGGCGCTGCAGGCGCGGCAGTGGGGGTGGAGGCAGAGGCAGCCATGCCGCGGACTATACGCCCGGCTCCGGGGCACTCCGGCTGCGCCAGACCGGGTGCGACAATCCCGCCCCGTGACCGAACTACAGCGCCTCATCGCCCGCGAGATTCAAGCCGCCGGCGGGGCCATCCCCTTCTCGCGCTTCATGGACCTGGCGCTGTACGCGCCGGGTCTGGGCTACTACACGCGTGCAACACCGATGGGCGAGCAGGCCGACTTCATCACCGCCCCCGAACTGACGCCCCTGTTCGGCCGCACCCTCGCGGTGCAGCTCGCGCAGCTCTTTGAGTCAGGCGTGCCACCTGTGGTGCTGGAGCTCGGTGCCGGCACCGGCAAGCTGGCGCGCGATGCGCTTGATGGTCTTGCGGCGCTCGGCCATGTTGATGTGCAGTGGCAGATCCTGGATGTGTCCACCAGCCTGCGTGAGGCGCAACGCGCGACCCTGGCGGCCCATGCGGGCAGCGTGCAGTGGCTCGGTACGCTGCCCGACACCTTCAGCGGCGTGATGCTCGGCAACGAAGTGCTGGACGCCCTGCCCTGCGAGGCGATGGCGTGGCACGACGGCGCGGCGTGGCAGCGCATGGTGAGCGAGGACGGGACACACCCGGGCCGCTTTGTCTGGACGGAACGGCCCGCTCCGGAAAGGCTTTTCGCTTGTCTGGCACGGCTTTCGAGCCATTTTGGTCTGGAAAGGCGCATGGATGCTGGGTTTTGCTATTCAACTGAAGTGAATCCCCAGGCCGAGGCATTGGTGAACACGCTCGCGCGCAGCCTGAAGCAGGGCGCGTTGCTGCTGCTGGATTACGGCTTTCCGCAAGCTGAGTACTACCACCCGGAGCGCCACATGGGCACGCTCATGGGCTTTGCGCGCCAGCGCAGCGTGGACGACGTGCTCGCCCTGGCCGGGGAGCAGGACATCACCGCGCACGTCGACTTCACTGCGATCGCGCAGGCCGGCGTGCAGAGTGGGCTCAGCCTGGCGGGCTACACCTCGCAGGCTCGATTCCTGATGAACTGCGGCCTGCTGGATCTGGCGGCGAGCGCTGCACGGGATGCGGCCGCAGACCCGCTGGCCTACACCCGCCTGATCGCCCCGGTGCAGAAGCTGCTGTCCGAGGCCGAGATGGGCGAGCTGTTCAAGGTGCTGGCCCTGACGCGGGGTGTCGATGTGGCGCTTGAGGGCTTCTCGCGTGGCGACCGCGGCCACCGGCTCTTGCCGGCTCAGGGTGCAGCAGCGAGCTGACGGCTTTGCACTGAACCGGGGTGAATGATGTTGCTCAGCAGCGCATCCTCAAGATCTTGCTGTGTGAAGGGCTTGCTCACGTGGTCGTCAAAGCCGGAACGCAGAGTACGGTCAATGTCCTCGGAGAGTGCATTCGCAGTGATTGCCACGAAGGGCGTGCGCGGCAGCTTCATGGCCAGCTCGCGCGCGCGCCAACGCTT
Source organism: Piscinibacterium candidicorallinum (assembly GCF_047549485.1). Lineage (GTDB taxonomy): Bacteria > Pseudomonadota > Gammaproteobacteria > Burkholderiales > Burkholderiaceae_C > Piscinibacterium > Piscinibacterium candidicorallinum. The sequence goes on from NZ_CP180191.1 coordinate 354,585, forward strand.
CACGACTTCGTAACCACTGAGTTCGGGCATCTCGCAGTCAAGCAGCGCCATGTCGAACTGTTGTCGTTGCAAGGCGGTCAGCGCCTGCAAGCCATCGGTGACGGTGGTCAGCACGCAGCCGTAGCGCGCAAGCATGGCGGTCAGCACCAGCATGTTCACCGCGTTGTCTTCAGCGATGAGCAGCCGCATCCCTGCGAGATCCGATACGGTCGCAACGGCCTCGCCGTCTTCGCGGGCTTCGTTCATCAACGTGCGGGGTGCAGCGCCAGGCAGCACATCTGTAGGAAGAAGCGACGTGCTGGCAAGTGTCTGACTGAACTGGGTTGCACTGAACCCTTCCGGCAAGTCGTCGCCCGGCAGATCCACACTGAACCCAGCCGAGAAGCTGGATCCCAGACCGGGCGAGCTCTCGACGCGCAGCTTGCCACCCATCAGCTCGATGAGCTGGTAGGCAATCGACAGGCCCAGGCCGGTGCCCCCGTACTTGCGGGTGGTGGACCGCTCCGCCTGCGAGAAGTCTGTGAACAGACGAGCCTGCTGTTCCGGGCTCATCCCGATGCCTGTATCCACAACCTCCAGGATCAGCTGTACGGAGGAGGGCGAGCGTCCCACCAATCGCAGGACGAGACGCACATGCCCCTGCTCGGTGAACTTGACGGCATTGCTGACCAGGTTGGTCATGACTTGCTGCAAGCGCACGGGGTCAGTCATCACGACGCGTGGCAGCTGGCTGTCCAGTTCGAGGCGCAGCTCGATCCCCTTATCCAGTGCAAGAGGCTGCAGCAAGTCGACGCAGTGCCGCGCCGTACGCCGCAAGGACGTCGGTACGCGCTCCAGGGTCATGCGGCCCGCCTCGATCTTCGAGTGATCGAGCACGTCGTTGATGATCGCCAGCAGGTTGCGCCCGCTGTCCTGCAGGGTGCGAAGCAGCTGGCGCTGCGCATGATCCCTCGCCTGGCTGAGCAGGAGCTCGGTGATGCCGAGTACGCCACTCATCGGGGTCCGGATCTCATGACTCATGTGCGCAAGAAACCGCCCTTTTGACACGGTGTCCTGCTTTGCTTCTACAAGCGCAGCCTCAAGCTCCTGCACCCGGGCGGTCAGTCGGCCCTCGTCCAGAAGAGGTGCACGCGCGGCCAGCACAGCTCTCATCCGGCTCAACTCGTCAATCAACCGATTGATGCCGTCACTCACTTCCGCTTCGTCTGGGTCGGTAGCGTCCGGCAGATGCGTCAAGGGACCGTCTACGTCGCCCATGCGAGCCAGGCCGTCACGAACGCGGCGCAACGCAGCCCGCCCCGTTCGCTCGATACCGGCCTGAACAGTCAGCAACGCGAGCGCGAACAGAACAATCGCCGCCACGATGCCGAACACCTGGGTGAGCGTCTCGCTCCGGGGCTCAGAGAGATCTCGCACGACGACGACCTGCCCGACCGTTCGGCCTTGATCGAGGATAGGTTGGACGACGCGAAGCTCACCGTCCATCAAGCTCCCGCCTGCAGCGACGGGGCGCGCGAGGGTCAGGCATTCACCCAGGCGCGCCAGCGCGCCACCCGTGGCGTCGGTGAGTTCGATGCACCGTCGGTGGGGAAGAATGCTGAGCAGATCAAGGAGCGACTGGGCGGCAGCGCGGTCCCGAGCCACGATGGCAGTGCGAGCGGATTCCGCCACGATCAGGGCGACACTTTGCGCATTCTGTTGCTGCTGGTTCGCTTGCGCGTTCCACAGCCAGACCACGGGAATCAAGCCAAACACCGTGAGTGCGCTGATGAGCCACCGGACCGATCTGCCGCTGGGGGTGGCGGGCGCAGCAAAGACGCGTGGCGAGAGGAGGGCTTGGGGCATGGCTAAGGCGACGCGCCGCAGATGCGCTTACTGCTTTTCGGCGACATCCAGTCAAACTTGAGGACGCCAGGGGCGCGCAAACAGTGACAGCGCGCGTGAGCTAGGCGACCTTGCACTGGTCGGCAACCGCGCGAATGCGTGCCTCGTGGATGGCGTCGCGAATGGCTTGTGGCTTGCCTTGATGAAGTGCTGCCACAGCCCCCGCGTCGACGCCGTGCGCGGCGTGCAAGGCCCGTAACAGATGCTCGCGTTGCGCATAGACGCGGTCCTCCATGCCCAGCCGACCGCGCGCGTCAGCCTCGCAAGCCAGCAGCGCAAGCTCGAAGCGTTGCGGTTTGCGCAAGGCGTCACATCGCTCCAGCAGACGTACCAGCGCGGCCGCGCCGAAGCTCAAGCAGGCGTGGATGTTGCCGTGCTCGCCGGCCACCAGCAGGCCGAGTTCGCGGCAGTCATTGGGCACCTTAAGCCGATCGCACACACGCCGTGCCAGATCCACGCTGCGCTGCTCGTGGCCGATGTGCCGCGGCAGGATGTCGGCTGGCGTCGTGCCCTTGCCGAGGTCATGCATCAGGCAGGCAAAGCGTGCGGGCAGCGGGGCGTCGAGCCGGGCGCTCGCATCCAGCACCATCATCAGGTGCACGCCGGTGTCTACCTCGGGGTGGTAGTCGGCGCGCTGCGGCACACCCCAGAGGGCGTGCACCTCGGGCAGCAGGCGGCGCAGGGCGCCGCAAGCGCGCAGGGTTTCAAACATGCGCGAGGGCTGCGCTTCCATCAGGCCGCGGCTCAACTCCTGCCAGACCCGCTCAGGCACGAGCGCGTCCACCTCGCCGGCCGCGACCATGTGCCGACAGAGATCCAGGGTCTCGGGCGCGACCGAGAAGTCCGTAAAGCGCGCCATGAAGCGCGCCAGCCGCAGGATCCGCACCGGGTCTTCGGCAAAGGCGTCGCTCACATGGCGAAAGCGCCGTGCCGCCAGGTCTGCCTGCCCGCCATGGGGGTCGATGAGTTGGCCATCGGCATCCTGCGCCATGGCGTTGACCGTGAAGTCGCGGCGCGCAAGATCTTCCTCGAGCGTGACGCCGGGGTCCGTGTGGAACACGAAGCCGTGGTAGCCCGCGGACGTCTTGCGCTCGGTGCGGGCCAGCGCAAATTCCTCCTGCGTTTCCGGGTGCAGAAAGACCGGGAAGTCTGCCCCCACTGGGCGGTAGCCGGCCCCGATCATCTGCTTTGGAGTGGCGCCGACGACGACCCAGTCGCGGTCATTCACCGGCCGCCCAAGCAGGGCATCGCGCACCGAACCGCCGACCTGGTAGATGCGCATACTGCAGTGCTTCAGCCCTTGGGCTTCTTGACCGGCCGTGTCCAGCCCTCGACCGTCGTCTGCTTGGCACGTGAGATGGTCAGCTTTCCTTCCGGCGCGTCCTTGGTCAGCGTCGTGCTGGCGCCCAGGGTGGCGCCGCGTTTCACCGTTACAGGCGCCACCAGGGCACTGTCGCTGCCGATGAAGACATCGTCCTCGATCACGGTCTGGTGCTTGTTGGCACCGTCGTAGTTGCAGGTGATGGTGCCGGCGCCGATGTTGACGTTCTTGCCGATGGTCGCGTCGCCCAGATAGCTCAGGTGGCCGGCCTTGCTGCCGTCGCCAAGCGTGGCCTTCTTCATCTCGACGAAGTTGCCCACATGGGCCCCGGCGCCGAGCACGCTGCCGGGCCGCAGGCGGGCAAAGGGGCCGACGTCCGAGCGCTCGCCAAGTTGCGCCTCGGCCAGATGGCTGAAGGCTTCGATGCGGGCACCCGCAGCCACGCGCACGTCGCGCAGCACGCAGTTCGGGCCGACGTGCACATCATCGGCCAGCTCCACCGTACCTTCAAACACGCAGTTCACGTCGATCAGCACGTCGCGCCCGCAGGTGAGCGCGCCGCGGATGTCGATGCGCGCCGGGTCCACCAGCGTCACGCCGGCTTCGAGCAGACGATCCGCCTGCACCCGCTGCCAGGTGCGTTCAAGCGCGGCCAGCTGGCGCCGGTCATTCACGCCTTCCACTTCCCACGCAAAGGCTGGCTGCACGGTGTTCACCGCCACGCCCTCGGCCACGGCCATGCCGATGATGTCGGTCAGGTAGTACTCGCCCTGGGCGTTGTGGTTGGTGAGCTTGCCCAGCCAGGTGCGCAGAAGTGGCGTGGGCACGGCCAGGATGCCGGTGTTGACTTCGGTGATCTCGCGCTCTGCGGGCGTGGCGTCCTTGTGTTCGACGATCCGCTGCGCGCGGCCATCCGCGCCGCGCACGATGCGCCCGTAGCCGGTCGGATCCGGCAGATTCACGGTGAGCAGGCCCACGTTGGCGCTGCCCGCAGCGTCCAGCAGGGCGCGCAGGGTGTCGACACGCGTGAGCGGCACGTCGCCGTAGAGGATCAGCGTCTGGCCCTCGCCCTCGAGCATGGGCAGCGCTTGCTGTACCGCATGCCCGGTGCCGAGTTGCTCTGATTGCAAGGCATACCGAAGTTGCGGGGTATCCGTCAGACGCGCGTCATAGTGCGCTCTTACAATCTCTGCTCCGTAGCCGACGACCACGATGGGCGCAGAATCTGCAACGCTCTTGGTGGTCTGCAGCACGTGCGTCAGCAGCGGGCGACCCGCCAGAGGCTGAAGCACCTTGGGCCGCTGCGATCGCATGCGAGTGCCCTTGCCGGCTGCCAGGATCACAACATTCATTACAGATGCCTTCCAGATTGGTGCATGACGCGAATTCTTTGCCCCTTGCGAGCGCCGCATGCGCTGCGCAGGCGGGTGCTCGCGCCGGCGTGAATCGACTGCGTGGGATTGTATTGAGCGTCTGCGCGGCGGCCGCCGTGCTGACCACAGCCGGCTGCAACGGCGTGGCCGTTCAGGTGAGCTATCGCAACGCCGATCTGGTGGCCATGTCGCGCGTGGACAAGTACCTCGCGCTGGACGATGCGCAGGACGCGGTCGCCCGCCGCCAGATGCAGCAGTTCTTCGCCTGGCACCGCTACGAAGAGCTGCCGGAGTATTCGCGCTGGCTGCGCAGCCTCAAGCCGCAGTTTGCGCGGGCGATGAGCACCGACGAGTTCGAGCGCGTCATCGCCGAACTGGAGCGCCGCGCGGACCGCAGCGTCGCCCGGTTTGCCGAGGAGATGGCACCTGTAGTCACGAGCCTGCAACCCAGACAGCTCGCACACATGCGCAAGGCCATGGACGAGCGCACACGCGAGCTCACCAAGGAATACATCGAACCCAGCCCGGCCAAACAGCGCGAGGAGCGCTATGACGATCTGCTGCGCGTGGCCGAGCGCATCTGGGGCAGCCTGAGTGCCGAGCAGAAGCGCGCCCTGCGTGCCGCGAGCGACGCGCGCCCGCTGGACCACGCCCTGTTCGTCGCCGAACGCCGTCGCGTGCAGGACGACTCGGTCGCCACCTTCACCAAGGTGCAGAAGCTGGCGCTGCCGGCACCGCGTGCCGCCGGCGAACTGATTGCGCTGTATGACCGTACCCGGCCGAGCCCGGATCCGATGCGCCGCGCGTACTTCGATCAGGTCATGCGCGGCAGCGCGGCCGCGCTGGCGCAGATCAGCGCGAGCGCCACACCCGCGCAGCGCAAGCATGCGCAGGAGTTCCTGGAGTCACTCGCCACGGACTTCGACGAACTCAGCCGCCGCAAGGTGGTTGCTTCACGCGCCGAATAGGAACGCCCGGGCGCTCAGCCGACGAGGCGTGCGAGAGGCGTTCCGAGCAGCACGGCCAGCACGGTGGCTAGAGCCCAGCGTGCAAAGCCCAGAAGATCTCCTCCGGCGCCCGAATACGCCTGCGCCTGAGTGGTCCGTGTTCCGTGGCGCACGATCTGTGCGGTGTCAAAGGCGAGAACCACGAATGCAGCGATCCCGAAAACGGCCAAGGCCGCATCCAGCCGGTGCGGCAGCGACAGGCCCGCAACGGCGATGCCGGCTACCGCAACGATGCCTGCACAACCGAGCGCAGTATGTGCGAGCCGAAGGGGCTTCATCCGGCGTGCGTTGATCAAGCGGCGTGCGCCAGGCGCTGCTGCTTGTCGCTGATGAATTGCGGTGCCAGCGAGCCGATCAGCATGCCGATGGCCGCACCCGCCAGACCCGCCAGCTGGTTCGGGAAGGCGGCACCGAGTTGCTCATCGAGCCGGAAGGGCAGGAAGCAGCCGATGCCCAGGATGATCGACAGGATCGCGCCCTGCGTGGTGGCGCGCTTCCAGTACAGACCGGCCACCAGCGGAATGAAGGCACCCACCAGCGTGACCGTGTAGGCCTCAGCCACCAGGGTGTGAATCGGCGTGCCCTGCTTCATCAGCGCATAGCCCAGCACGATCAGCGTGAAGACCACGAGCGTGATGCGCATGACCTTCAGTTGAGCCTTGCCGTCCAGCGGTGTCTTGCGCATGTGCGAGAGGATGTTCTCGGTGAAGGTGGTGGCTGGGGCCAGCAGGGTGGCGCTGGCCGTGGACATGATCGCCGAGATCAACGCACCGAAGAAGGCGATCTGCAGCGCCACAGGCATGTGCTCCATGACCAGCGTGGGCAGCACCTTCTGCGGATCGTCCTTCAGCATGGCGTCGATGTTGGGCATGATCAGCACGGCACTCGCCACGATGAACATGGGCACGAAGGCGAACAGCAGGTAGGCGATGCCGCCGATGATCGGGCCCTTGCGCGCGGTGTCGGCGTCCTTGGCGCTCATCACGCGCTGGAACACGTCCTGCTGCGGGATGCTGCCGAACATCATGGTCACCACCGCGGCGGCAAAGGCCAGCCAGCCGGCCACGCTCGGCTCCGGCGCGAAGCTCAGCAGGTCACGCTGCTGCGCCACTTCCATCACCTTGTCCGCACCGCCGGCCAGGCTGCCGGCAAACACCGCAATCGCCACCAGGCCGACGATGATCACCATCATCTGCAGGAAATCGGTCAAGGCAATCGCAAACATGCCACCGGCAAAGGTGTAGATCAGCACCACGGCCGCGCCCAGCACCATGCCCGCCTCGGCGCTGATGGCACCGCCTGAGAGCAGGTTGAACACCAGGCCCAGGGCCGTGATCTGCGCGGCCACCCAGCCCAGATAGCTCAGGATGATGGTCACGGCGCAGAAGATCTCCACGCTCTTGCCGTAGCGATGGCGGTAGTACTCGCCGATCGTCATCAGCGTCATTTGGTAGAGCTTGTAGGCAAAGAACAGACCCACCAGAATCAGGCAGAGCGCCGCGCCGAAGGGGTCACTCCACAAGCCGTCCAGACCGTCGCTCACGAACTTGGCCGACACGCCCAGGACCGTCTCTGCGCCGAACCAGGTGGCGAAGGTCATGGTCACGATCATGATCAGCGGCAGCGAGCGGCCAGCCAGCGCGAAGTCCGTGCCGGACTTCACCTTGGTCACGGCGAACAGGCCGATGGCCAGGGTGATGAGCAGGTAGATGAAAACCGAGGCGACCAGCATGGTCTGTTCCTTTGCAAAGCTTCAGATATGCGAAGGGCGCCTGCAGACTGCGCGGCGCCCCAGTGCATGATGTGTTCTGGGCAAAATGTTAGGTTTCAGTGCCCTTGTGCTGCGCTGCGGAATTGCGAGTAGGCACAAACCCCATCCATGGCCATCGAGAGCGCCTGCGCATGAAGCTCGCCGTCTTCAGCACCCGCAAATATGACCGCGACCTGCTCAATGAGGCCAATGCGGCCCCTGGGCACGAAATCGTGTTCTTCGACGTCCGCCTGACACGGGCCACCGCCGCGCTCGCTTCGGGCTGTCCTGCGGTGTGCGTGTTTGTGAACGACAGCGTGGATGCAGCGACCCTGGCCGCCCTGCATGCCGGCGGCACGCGCCTGGTGGCCACGCGCTCTACGGGCTTCAACCACATCGATCTGGCTGCTGCTGCGCGCCTGGGCATGAAGGTGGTGCGCGTCACAAACTACTCACCGCACTCGGTGGCCGAATTTGGCGTGGGCCTGCTGCTGGCGCTGAACCGCAAGATCCACCGCGCCTACAACCGCACGCGCGACGGCAACTTCGAGCTCGACGGCCTGATGGGCTTCGATCTGCATGGCCGTACTGTGGGTGTGGTGGGCACCGGCAAGATCGGCTGCGTGTTTGCCCGGATCATGCGCGGCTTCGGCTGCACGGTGCTCGGTGCGGATGTGCAGGTCAATCCGGAGTTCACGGCCCTGGGCGGCGAGTACCGGCCCCTGCCCGAGGTGGTGGCAGCGAGCGAGGTGCTGAGCCTGCACTGCCCGCTGACGCCCGCCACGCGGCACATGGTGAACGCGCAGTCCTTGGCCGCCATGCCGCGCGGCGCGCTGCTGATCAACACCAGCCGTGGCGGTCTGGTGGACACGGAGGCAGCCATCGAGGCGCTCAAGACCGGCCAACTCGGTGGTCTCGCCATTGATGTGTATGAGCAGGAGGCGGATCTGTTCTTCCAGGATCTGTCGGCCAGCATCATCACGGACGACGTGATCCAGCGCCTCGTGAGCTTTCCGAACGTGATCGTCACGGGGCACCAGGCCTTCTTCACGCGCGAGGCCGTGGGCACCATCATGGCCACTACCTTGATCAGCGTGAGTCAGTTCGAGCGCGGCGAGCCCCTTGCCAACGAAATCTCAATCAAATCCTGAAAAGCTGAACATCCCATGAGCGCACCCAGCCTGCATCTGATCGCCACCGGCGGCACCTTCGACAAAACCTACGACCCCATCGCCGGGCAACTGGGCTTCGCGCGGAGCCATCTGCACGAGATCGTCGAGCGCTGCCGCATCAACGGTGCCGTCAGCATCGACGCATTGCCGCTGATGGACTCGCTCGACATGCAGGACGCCGACCGGCAGCGCGTGCTGGCGAGCGTGCAGACCACGGCCGCCACGCGCATCGTCATCATCCACGGCACCGACACCATGCCCGAGACGGCGCGTGTGCTCGGCCCCGCGCTCAAGGGCTCGGGCAAGACCGTGGTGATCACCGGCGCGATGGTGCCCTACAGCATCCGCGGCAGCGACGCGCTCTTCAACCTGGGCTTTGCCGCCGCCGTGGCCACCACTGCAGCGCCCGGTGTGTACGTGGCGATGAACGCGCAGGTGTTCGGCTGGGAGACGGTACGCAAGAACCGCAGCGCGGGGCGATTCGAGGGCTGAACGCGCCGCAAGGCGGGCTGAGTTGCCGGCTCGAAAGCCGCACCAGTGCTGGTTTAGATCGTTTCCGGTCGTAATTTTTTGAGGCTGAAAATGCGCCGAGATCCGCGCTGAATATGCGGAAGTCGGCCTATCGGCCCAGTCACATTAATTCACTTTCGGCCAGCTCGGTTCGAGGCGGTGCGCCTCGATGCCGTCGGCCCTAGCGCGACGCCAGCCCGCCAAAACAGGTGGTCACCATCAGCTCGACGATTTGCTCGTCGGTGTACTGGCCGGTCTCGCGCAGGAACTCCAGCGTGGGGTCGCAGGCGCGGGCGAACAGGGTGTACATCACCACCTCGCTGGGCAGAGTGCCGGAGACACTGCCATCGGCCTTGGCGGCTTCGATCCAGGTGCCCATGGCTTCGGTCATCTTCACCAGGCGCTCGAAATAGGGCGCGTGGTTCACCAGCGCGGCGCGCAGGGACGAGCGCGTGCTGGGCAGCAGCGGCATGCTGCCGTCCAGATGGGCCTTGAGTGCCCAGCGCAGTACCTGCTTGAGGCTGTCGATTGGTGCCTGCGTCAGGGGCTGGGCGGAGATCACGTCCAGCATGCGGTCCAGCAGCTTTTCCATGGCCACGGCTGCCAGCTGCTCCTTGCTCACGAAGTGCTTGTAGAGCGAGGGTTTGGCGATGCCGACCTCGCCGGCCACCTCGTCCATCGTCATCAGGTCATAGCCCTTCGTGGCCAGCAGGCGATTCACCGCGGTCAGGATGGCCTGCTCGCGCGCGGCGAACTGCTGCTCGCGGAAGGAGGGGCGGCGTGCGGGCGCGATGGCGGGGGCGGGCTGGGTGACGGACAGCAAGGCAGAGGCAGACATGGCGATCTCGGTTCGTGCGGGGCGACGCGCAGCGCGCGCCTGGCCCGAGCAAAGCTGCGACGTTGACGCGCATCGCATTTTTGCTACTCGGTGGTTATTGTCGCGCATTCGCAGCGTGGCGAATGCGTCGAATTGCGCTGGATGCGGTGTACAGACGACATCGCAGCTAAGTAAGTGCGTGCAAACACGCTGCGGGTCGCGCGGCCAAAAGTGAGGGTTTTCACTGAGTCTCGCAAACACTACCGTGTGGAACCAATAGATACCATGTAGTATCTATCCGGTCGGCACAGTCACAACGGCTGCCGCAAACACCACACTCCACGAAGGAAGCTCCTCCATGATCAAGAAACTGTTCGCCGTCGCCGCTTTCGGCCTGATGGCCGCCAGCCCGGCCTTTGCCGCCAAGGACATCGTCGACACCGCCGTGGGCGCGGGCAACTTCAAGACGCTGGCCGCCGCGCTGAAGCAGGCCGGTCTCGTGGACACGCTCAAGGGCAAGGGCCCCTTCACCGTGTTCGCGCCGACGGACGCCGCCTTCGCCAAGATCCCCAAGGCTGATCTGGACGCGCTGCTCAAGGACAAGGCCAAGCTGACCGCCGTGCTGACCTACCACGTGGTGCCGGGCACCGTGATGGCCAAGGACGTCAAGCCGGGCAAGGTCAAGACCGTGCAGGGCGGTGAGATCACCGTCGCGGTGGCCGGCGGCAAGGTCACGGTGGACGGCGCGAACGTCACCGCCACCGACGTCAAGGCCAGCAACGGCGTGATCCACGTGATCGACTCCGTGATTCTTCCCAAGTAATTCGAACCGAAGCAATTCGACGCACCTCCATGGAAGCAGCACGGCAACCCTCTCCTCCTCAGGGCGCCCGGCGCGCGTGAAGACCACCGCGCCGGGTCAGCCCGGCACATAAGAGCCAAGCCGCTTTCCGTTTGAAGTTCGCCCGCCCCGCAGCCTCGGCTGCCGGGCGGGTTTTGGTTTTCTGACCAGTCGCTCGGGCCGGTGTTGGCGCGAACTTTCCAAACCCGAGCCGCTCGCGAGTACGCACTCACATGCCGCTGTGGTCCGCCGCCGCTGATGACTTGCCTGCCTTGCCCGCCGCGCCCGGTGGCACGCGCGCGCTCGTCTGGCTCAAGCGGGACCTGCGCGCCCGTGACCACGCGCCACTGCGCCTGGCCGCCACGGCTGAAACAGCCGCCGCGCTCTACATCATCGAGCCCGAGCAGTGGGCCGATGGCGCCTTCGCCCCGCAACATCTGGCCTTTGCCCTGGCCACGCTCGCTCCGCTGCGCGAAGCTCTGCACGCACGCGGCATGCCGCTGCTCGTGCGTGTGGGTTCGGCCGTGCCCGTGCTGCAGCAGGTGCGCGAGCAGTTTGCGTTCACTCACCTGCTGAGCCACGAGGAGACTGGCGCTGCCTGGACCTACGCGCGCGACATTGCGGTGGGCCAGTGGTGCGCCGCGGCAGGCGTGCACTGGCTGGAGGCCACCCAGACCGGCGTGGTGCGACGCCTACGCTCTCGGACCGGCTGGGCCGGGCGCTGGCAGGCGCGCATGGATGCTGCCATCGTGCCGCCGCCCGACGCCTGGCCGGGCTGGCGGCCGGGCTTCGAGCAACTGGGCGCCTTGCCGACACTGAGCGCGCTGCATCTCCCGGCGGTCGCACAGCCGCTGCCGGACGCGGGTGAATCCTCCGCCCGCGCTTTGCTCAAGAGCTTCCTCGCCAGCCGGGGCCGGGGCTACCGGCGCGGCCTGTCCAGCCCCAACACCGCGCCCGAGACCTGCAGCCGCTTGTCGGCGCATCTCGCCATCGGCAGCCTGTCCATGCGCACCGTGCACCAGGCGAGCGAGCGCGCAATCGCGCTCACCGAGGACCGCACGCTGGCCAGCAACCTGCGCGCCTTCACCGGCCGCCTGCGCTGGCACTGCCACTTCATGCAGAAGCTCGAAGACGAGCCGAGCATCGAGTGGCGCAACTTTGCCCGCAGCTACGACGGCCTGCGCCCCGGTGACGAGGGCGTGGCAATGGCCGCCGAGGACGAAGCCAAGCTCGCCGCCTGGAAAGCAGGGCGTACGGGCTTCCCAATGGTGGATGCCTGCATGCGTGCGCTCAATGCCACGGGCTGGATCAACTTCCGCATGCGCGCCATGCTGGTGAGCTTTGCCGCCTACCAGCTCTGGCTGCACTGGCGGCTGCCTGGCCTGCACCTGGCGCAGCAGTTCCTGGACTACGAGCCGGGCATCCACTGGAGCCAGATGCAGATGCAAAGCGGCACCACCGGCATCAACACCCTGCGCATGTATTCACCGGCCAAGCAGATGGCTGATCACGACCCGGACGGCGTGTTCGTGCGCCGCTGGGTGCCGGAGTGGGGCACGCCGGACTACCCCGCACCCATCGTGGATGAGCGCGCTGCACTCGCGAATGCCAAGACCGTGCTCTACGGCCTGCGCAAGCATGACGAGGTGCGCGAGGAAGCCGATGCTGTGCAGCAGCGCCATGGCTCGCGCAAGAGCGGACTGCCGCAGACCGGCCAGAAGCGCGCCCCCGCTGCCGGTCCGCGCCGGCCTGCACGCCGCGGCAAGACCCCCGCCACACCCTCACCCCAACAGGAGCTCTTCGAGTGAACCGCCGCTGGCACCGCGCCCATGAGCGTCTGGATTCCACCGCGCAAGCCGTGCTTGAACCGGACTTTCCCGCCACGCGCGAGGCCGCACTGGCGCGCATCGAGGCCATCCAGCTGGCCCGCTACGCCGCCACACGCAATCACCTCGCCGGTGCGGTGAGCGCACTGTCGCCCTACATCACGCATGGCTTCACGCGCCTGCCGGAGATCGCCGCCCGCCTGCGCCAGCGTGGCGCGCTGCCGGTGGAGCACAAGTACATCTTCGAGCTCGGCTGGCGCGCCTTCTTCCGCCATGCCTGGGGCCATCTCGGCCGGGACATCCTGGACGACCTGCACGAAGGCCCGCTGCCGCGCGCCGCCTATGCGAGCGACCTGCCCGCCGACATCCGCGCAGGGCGCACCGGTGTGCCGGTGATCGATCAGGCCGTGGCCATGCTCTACCGCAGCGGCTGGCTGCACAACCATGCACGCATGTGGCTGGCCTCTTATGTGGTGCATGTGCGCAAGGTGCATTGGCGCGCCGGGGCGGACTGGCTGTACTGCCACCTGCTCGATGGCGATCTGGCCAGCAACCACCTGAGCTGGCAATGGGTGGCCGGCACCGGCAGCCACAAGCCCTATCTCTTCAACGCCGAGAACGTGGCCCGCTACGCGCCGCCCGAGTGGCACAGCCCGGGCACGGTGATCGACACGAGCTACGAGACGCTCGACCTCATCGCGCGCGGCCGCCAGCGCATCGCAGCACCCGCGGCCAGCGGCCCGGGCGCGGACGAGCCGGCCCTGCACAGCGCGCCACCCGCGGATGCGCTGGCGGCGCTGCCCGTCACCACCCCGGACGCCGCGGCGGTCCGCGGCCAGAGCGTCTGGCTGATCCACCCCTGGGCGCTGGACGAGGTGCCGGCCGAGCTGCCGACAGAGACCCTGCGCATTGCCGTGCTGCCCCAGGAGTGCTGGGCGCGCCTGCCCTGGAGCGAGCGGCGCTGGCAGTTTGTGCTGGCGCGCGTGGCCGAGCTCGCGCCTGCCGCTGTCTGGTCCGCGCCCACCAACGCGCTGGTGGATGCCCTGCGCGCCGCCACGCAGGTGCACGGCATAGACGATCCGCATCTGCCCGCCGGCCTGCGCCGCTTGAAGCTCATGCCGGAGCCTGCGTTGTTCCCCGCCGTCGAACGGCCTTGCAGCTCCTTCACCCAGTACTGGACCCGCGCCACCAAGCAGGCCAAGGACGTGGCCGATCTGCTCGGCGGCCCGCCGCAAGCCTCACTCTTCAACCACTGAACGCCAACGACAAGAAAGAACACCCATGACTTCCCAGATCGCACTCATCACCGGCGCCCGCGGCGGCATTGGCCGCGCCCTGGTGCAGCGCCTCAAGGCCCGCGGCGTGCGCGTGGCCGCCGTGGGCCGCGACGCTGCATCGCTTACCGACCTGCAAGCCGACGCCGCCATTGCGGCAGACGTCACCACGCCCGAGGGCGCCGCCGCGGCACTGGCCGCCACGCGCGAGCAGCTCGGCCTGCCCACGCTGCTGGCGCACCTGGTCGGCAGCACGCTGATCGCCCCGGCGCACCGTACCAAGGCGGCGCAGTACGCCGAGGTCATGCGCGTGAACGCAGACAGCGCCTTTCACATGCTCACGGTATGGGTGGACGCCCTGCGCGCGGAGCCCGAGGCCGCACGCGGCGCCAGCGCGGTGTTTGCGTCGAGTGTGGTGGCGCGCATTGGCGTGGCCAACCACGAGGCCATTGCCGCTGCCAAGGGCGCCGTGGAAGCGCTGGTACGCAGCGCCGCTGCCACCTACGCGCCGCAGGGCATCCGCATCAACGCCGTGGCCCCCGGCATGACTGAAACGCCCATGACCGCCGGCCTGCTCAAGATGGAGGCCATGCGCGCTGGCGCGGCAGCGCAGTACCCGCTGGGCGGCGTGCAGCAGGCCGATGAAGTCGCCGCCGTGGTGGACTGGCTGCTTTCCAACCAGGCTGCCCGCCTCACCGGCCAGGTGATCCCGGTGGACGGCGGCTTCACGCAGATCCGGCCGCTGGTGAAGGCATAGCTAGCAAAGCCAGCATGGCCGAATTGCATCTATTTGGAAGTGCAAAAAATCGGCTTTCCGCTTGCCTGATGCGCGGAAAGCCGGTTATCGATTCACTCTCAAATTCAGTCCGAAAATGGATGAAATGAGTGCTGGTGCGGCGTTCAGAGCATCGGGCTCGTCAGCACCACCGGCCCGCTGGGCGCATCAAACTCCGCGCTGAGCATCGGCGCGGCCCCCGGCAGCACGGGCGTCTTCACCGCCGGGTCCGGCGCAAAGCCGATCGCGCGCAGCCCGCTGCGCAGGGCCGGCAGATCCGGGTGCTGCAGGCTGAAGCTCTTCAGGCGCACATGGCTGGTCGGCAGCTTCTGCGTGGGGTGGGGCACTTCGCCGGCCTCGTTCGCCTTCCAGTGAATCACCAGCGGCAGGCAGCCGCCCAGGCGGCGCATGGCTGCCGCATCGCCTGTGCGCGGCAGGGCCATTTGCCAGCGGTAGATGCTGCGTTCGAAGTCGCGCACCTCGGTGTCTGCATCGCTTTTCAATGGTTGGCTCGCACGTGCCACCCAGTGCACCAGCTGCGGGCCGTGCTCAATCGCGTCGCGCACCACCGGATCATCCAGCCCGAACCAGCGCGGCCCGGCCGGCGCGGGCAAGCTCGGGTCAATGGCGATCATCTCGAAATAGATGCCGTCATTCAGATTGAGCAGCAGATTGTGCGTGCCCATCAGCGGATGCTGCCCGCCGGGCGCCGCAGCCATGCCAAAGGTGGCCTCGCACCAGGCCGCGGCCTGCGCCAGATCGCGGCAGGCCACCACGAGGTGATCGATCTGCGCGGTCTGGGCAGCAGCGGCTTTGCTCACATCTGCTCCCAGGGCAGACCGTGAAAGCGCCAACCCCCCGTCGTGCCCCGGTGCATGTTCTCGTCCAGTTCGCCCTCGAAGCCTTCCAGCACGTTCACCACGTCCGTGAAGCCAGCCTCTTCCAGCGCGGCACCGGCTTCCAGCGTGCGCTTGGCCGAGCGGCAGAGCAGCACCACCGGCCGCGTCTTGTCGCCCTTGGCTGCGCGCAGCACCTGCGCGACAAAGTCAGCGGCGTCCGGCGTGAACTCCGGGTATTCGTACCAGGGAATGTTCACCACGCCCGGCGGGTGGCCGACGTAGAGGTATTCGATTTCCATGCGTACATCGACAAACAGCGCATCGGGCCGGGCCTGCACGAAGGCCCACGCATCTTTCGGGGTGAGATGTCTCATGGGTGCGATGGTGCCAGTGCGGGGCGCGGGGCGATAGTGGTGCTTGCGAGGGCTACAACTAGGCGAACGAACAGGACGCTAGCTTGAGAGGACAGTCCAGCTCAATCAACTCGCACCCAAGTGATGTCGGAATCGAGCAAGCCGGTCGCGACCAGGAAACTAGGAACATGAATTTGTGGCGAAAACGTTCCCCTCGGCATCCAGGCGGTGGTTCCGCTTCCGGGGTTCCGGACGTAGCGAGTCAGCGCGAACTGGTGGCCCGAGCTCGTTTCGATTGCAGCCCAAATGAATCTGTCCAGATCATCGAAGTCCTCTTGAAACTGGATTCCCAAGTTGGCTTTGAAGTCTTCTGGTTCGAGGCGCACCTGAAACACCGGAACAAGCTCGATTCCGTCAAACAACTTTCCATTGAGTTGCTTGAGAGTCGGCATGGATGTGCTCAATCCAGCGCCTTCCACACCCGCCGCATGCTCGGGTCATCCTCGTAGCGTTCAGACTTGTAGCCCAGGCCGGTCATCAGGCCGAGCATGCCGTCGTTGGTGTTGAGCACGAAACCTTCAATGGCCTTGAGGTGCTTCTTGCGCGCCACCTCTTCCAGCATGCGCATGAGCGCGCCACCCACACCCTGGCGCTGGTGGCCGTCGCCCACGGCCAGGGCGTATTCGGCGGTGGTGGCGTCGCGGTTCAGCAGCCAGCGGGACACGCCGATGATGCGCTCCGTGCCCAGCTGTTGCGGGTCATCGAGTGTGGCCACGAGCGCCATTTCGCGGTCGTAGTCGATCTGGGTGTAGCGCTTGAGCATGGAGGGCGTGAGCTCCTTCATGCTGCTGATGAAGCGCATGTAGCGGCTCTCTTCGGACAGGTCGTTCTTCACGAAGGCCTGCAGCGCGCGGGCGTCCTCGGGGCGGATGGGGCGCAGCACGTAGCGCTCGCCGCTGCGCATGGTGGCCTCACGCACCAGGTCGGCCGGGTAGGGGTGGATGACCATGTGCGCATAGCGGTCGCGCGGCTCGATCGGCTCGCGCGAGAGCTGCAGGGTCGCGTCGGCCACCTTGAGTTCGCCATCGGCCACCATGATGGGGTTGATGTCGATGCCGCTGAGCTGCGGCAGCTCGCAGACCGCCTCGCTCACGGCCAGCAGCAGGTTCTGCAGGCCGGTCATGAGCTGGTCGGCGTCCGGCCGGTTGGCCAGCACCTGCGAGACACGCGTGCGCTCGATCAGGCGTTGCGCCAGGAAGCGGTTCAGCGGGGCGAGTTCGCTGGCGGCGTCATCGATCAGGTGCGCGGCCGTGCCGCCGGCGCCGAAGCTGATGACCGGGCCGAACAGGCGGTGGCGCTGCACGCGCAGCATGAGTTCGGGCGCGTCGTCCGGCGCGGTGCTGTCGGTCACCATCTGCTGCACCAGCACGCCGGCCACCGTGGCGCTGCGGTAGGCGCGCTGGGCGTTCGCCTTGATCTGCACCAGCGCCTCCTGCAGCTCGCGCGAGTTGCGCAGATCCAGCGCCACGCCACCGCCGCGGCTTTTCTGGATGATGCCCTCGCCCTGCACTTTCATCACGATCGGAAAGCCGATCTGCTGTGCGGCCATGATGGCGGCGGTGGCATCCGTGGCGTACGCGGCGCGCGCCACCGGCAGGCCGATGGCCGAGAGCACCGACAAGGCAGTGACGCCGGTCATGGCGCGCTGCTCGTGGTCGAGTACGTGCTGCATCAGTGCGCGCGCGCCGTCCAGGTCGGCAGGCGCGTGTGCGGCAATCGGTGCGGGAATCTGCTGCAGCAGCTCCTGGTTGTAGCGAAAGCTCGCCAAGTTGCCGAAGGCGTCCACGCTGGCCTCGGGCGTACGCAGGGCGGGGATACCGTGCTTCTCGAAGATCTGGCGCAGGGGCCGGGCGCGGGCGTCGCCCAGCACGCAGGCCAGCAGCGGCTTGTCCGGGGCCTCGGTGCGGGCCTTGCCAAGCGCGGCAAGCTCCTCGATCACCGCGTCCGTGAGCGTGGCGGTGGGCGTGACCATGATCAGCACCCCGTCATTGGCCTCGTCGGCCAGCGCGCGGCTGATCTGCACGCTCCAGGCCTGCGCTACATCGGCGGACTTTGCACCCGAGACGGTGCTGGAGAGTTCCGTGGCCCGCGCCCGCACGCGCACGCGCTGGCCCCAGTCCACGGCCATGCGCGCCGCGGCCGTGCTGTTGGACAGAATGGCCAGACGCCGCCCCTGGGGCCGCTGCCGGCTACCCAGCAGCTTGATGGCCGAGAACATCTGGATGAAGAACCACACGCGCACGGCGCCCGCGCGAGACAGCGCGGTGTTGAACACGGCCTCGTCCTCGCGCACCTCCACGACCGGGGCGTCGGTGGGCGGGCCATCACCCGTGGGCTTGAGCACCACGACCGGCTTGCTGGCTGCGCAGGCTCGTAGCGCGCTCATGAAGCGCCGCGTGTGCGCCGGCGTGGACGGCTTGGTGTCCATGTACAGCGCCACGGCCGTGGTCTTGGGGTCGGTGGCGCAGAAGTCCAGCAGTTGCGCCACGCCCACCGGGCCCTCGGGCGCCGCGCTGCTCACCAGCGAGAAGCCCACCCGCGTGTCGGCCGCCCAGTCCAGGATGGCCAGGGTGAGGGAGGTGCTTTGCGAAATGACCGCGATGTTGCCTGGGGCGGCTGTGGCCTCCGCCAGGCTGGCGTTGAGCTGCAGATGTGGTCGCTGCATGCCGAAAGCGTGCGGCCCGAGCATGATGCAGCCGCCGGCATCGGCCGCCACGTGACAGGCCTGGGTCAGCTCCGTAGGCGTGTCGCCGGGTGCCACCAGCACGCGGGCCACGCCGTTCTCCGCGGCGCAGCGCACGGCGGCGAGCAGTTGCTCGTCCGGCACCAGCAGCAGTGCCAGATCAAACTTGCCCGCAGGCGCCTTGAAGCGCCCCTCGGCATCCGTGCCCACACGGCTGATCGCAACCGTGCCGGCGGTGCGCTCGGGCAAGGCGTCCAGCAGGCGGTTGCGCAGCAGATCGAGCGTGTGGCCGTGCACCACGAGCACGCGGCGCGGGTCGAACAGGGCGGAGAGCGCGTGGGCCATGGTCGCGCACTCAGGCGGCCGGGGCTGTACGCGGACGGCTTGCCACTTGCCGGGCTGCCGCGCTTGCGAGCACCGCCCCCGCCGTGCTGTCGGGCAGCGGCGGCAACTCGGCCATGGGCGTGTCCAGATCGGCCAGCACCCGCACGTGAAGGGCGACGCTGCGCGCCAGAGCATCGAGGTCGTAGCCGCCTTCGAGCGTGCTGACGATGCGGCCTGCGCACCAGCGGTCGGCTGCGTCGGACAGCACGTGGGTCAGCCAGCGGTAGTCGGCGTCCTGCCAGCCCAGTTGCGCCATGTCGTCGGCACGATGTGCGTCAAAGCCGGCGCTGATCATGATGAGCTCAGGCTGGAAGGCGGCCAGTGCGGGCAGCCAGTGCTCGGTCACGGCGGCACGCATGGCCTTGCCGTCCGTGTAGCGCTTCAGCGGCACGTTGACCATGTTCGGCCCCTTGGGCACGTCGCCCAGGAAGGGGTAGAGATCGGTCTGGAAGGTGGAGAGCATGAGCACGCGCTCGTCACCGGCAAAGATGTCCTCCGTGCCGTTGCCGTGGTGCACGTCGAAGTCGATCAGCGCCACGCGCGCAACACCGTACTCGGCCATGGCATGGGCTGCGCCCACGGCGAGGTTGTTGAAGAAGCAGAAGCCCATGGCGCGGTGGCGCTCGGCATGGTGACCTGGCGGGCGCACGGCGCAGAAGGCGCGGCGGGCCTGGCCGCTCATCACCAGGTTCACTCCATGCACCACGGCGCCGGCGGCATGCAGCGCGGCGGTGAGGGTGAAGGGGTTCATGGCGGTGTCCGGGTCCAGATGCACCATGCCCTCGGTCGGCGCCACGGCCATCAGGCCATTCAAGTGATGCTCCGGATGCACCCGCAGGATCTGCTGGATGCTCGCAGCTGGTGCATCGTATGCGGCCAGTCCGTCCATCAGCCCCTCGGCCAGCAGACGGTCCTGAATCACCTGCAGCCGCGCCGGGCACTCCGGGTGACCGGTGCCCATGGCGTGCTTGAGGCTGGAGGCGTGGGTGAGGTAGGCAAGCGACATGGTGAATGCGTAGGCGGCAGTTACTCGTCGAGGTTGCCACAAAGCCGACTGTTCATGCGCATCGCGCCCGCAGCGCCGCTGCAGCATCTTGATCCGATGCAAAGCGCGTGCGCTGTCGCGGTCCACCCGCCATTCATCCCGCAATTCCGGCAGTTCGAGCACTCAGTCACGGACGAACAGCACATCGACACCCATAATCCTGCTTTGCCGGTGCCAACAGACTGCGCATCGCGCCCTCGGAGCCTCCAAATGACGACTTCTCCTCGCTTTTCGTTCGCCACGCGCATCGCTGGCCTGATCGCCTGCTCTGCCTGGGCTGCAACATCTTCCGCGCAGGTGCCCGCAACCGCACCGGCTGCGTCGCCCGCGGCTGCAGCCGCTGCACCGCAAGGACCGGTGATTGCACTTGTGGCCGCAATCGGCGACCGCTTGCAGTACGTGCGCCAGCGTCGCCAGGTGGGGTCCAATATCGAGCCCTACACACGCGCCACGCTTGCCGTACCCGATCAGGCGCTGAACTGGGCCGTGTTGCGGGGGCTCGATCGTGCCGTCGAGCGTCAGGACCCCACCAGCAAGCGCGTGTTGCTGAACTTCCAGCCCAGCGAGGCCGAGTACAAGCGCATCCTTGCCGCCCGCAACGATCAGCGCGGGTCCGTGACCTCCAACGTGCTGGTGCCGTATCTCACAGCCATGCCTGAACGCAAGCAGTGGGACCAGATCATCACCGTGACCCCGGCCTACCGCTTCAGCGAGGTGAATGGCATGGGCAGCAAGTTCGCCGGCGTCGGGGTGTATGTCCAGCCCTTGGAGCGGCAGGAAGTGGGACTCGACGGCGTCAGCGGCGCGATCAACGTGGGCGCGACTGCTCCTGATGGCGATGACGTGACCTTCGGTGCGGGCAAGGGCAACGAGCGCACGCGATCACGCTCGAGTACGTATGTTGCGCCCTACTTCTACTTCGAGATCACGACCTATGACGCCAAGACCATGAAGGTCCTCAAGCGCGAGCAGCGCCTTGACTACATCAAGCTGTACGACCCCAAGAGCACGGCGCTGGACGTGGGCGCCCAGTTCACGCCGGAGCAGTTGTCCGAGCAGGTCGAGCGGCTGGTCGAGACGTCTGCAGTGCGCGCCATCCTGGGCGAGGGGCGTGTGGACCGCGGTGACGTGAAGCCGGTGCCCAAGCAGAACTGAAATTTGGCCGTTATTGACCTAAAATTCATGGGTCAATAGGCCGGTTTTCGGCTCTATGAAGCGCTTCTTCGGGTTGTTGAAGAAGCGCTTTTTTGTGGCCGAAAAAGTACCTACTCAATCCCGGCGGCAGCCAGCACCGCGGCCTCGCGTTCGGCGCTCAGCCCTGCCTTGGTGATGGCGCGCTCCGCAGCAGGCAGGCTGTGCAGCCACTGCAGGGTGTCCAGCACCGTCTGCAGCAGCGGGCGGATGGCCAGGCCGGCGGCTTGAGCGCGGGCGGTGTCCGTTAGCGCCAGCCCGGCCGTATCGCCCGCCGGCGCGGCCCAGACGGGCATGTCGGTCCAGGCCGCAATCCCGTGCTCCGCAAGCGCTTCGCTGTCGGCCCATACAAAGCGGGGTTGCCGTGAGGTGGCGGCCGCGCAGCTGGCCAGCAACGCGCCGATGCTGAATTGCCCCGGCGCGCTGGCGGCGTTGAACGCGCCGCCGCTTGCGCCCGTGCGCAGCGCATGCAGCGTGAAAGCCGCCAGGTCGCGCACGTCGATGCACTGGATCGGGTCTTCTGGCGCGCCGGGTGCGAGGATGGGGTCGAAGTCGCTCGCGCGCTCCACCCGCGCCGGCCAGTAGGTGAAGCGCTGCGTCGGGTCATGCGGGCCGACAACGAGACCGGGGCGGATGATCAGCGCCGCGTCTCCGAAGGCGTCTGTCACGGCCTGTTCGCACAGCGCCTTCAGGGGCCCGTAGGTGTTGGCGTCCACGGTGGTGGTGCCCGGCGTGTCGGTCTGGCCAAGCGGGCTGCCTTCATGATTGGGCGCGGCAAAGCTCGCGTAGACAGAAATCGTGGAGATGAACGCATAGCGCTGCACCCGGCCGGCCAGCGCCGCCGTGCTGGCGCGCACTTCGCCGGGCAGATAGCCGCAGGTATCGATGACCGCATCCCACTGCCCGCTGGCCAGCGCGCTCAAGTCGCCGCGCCGGTCACCAATCAGCTGGCGCACATCGGCAAAGAGCCCGGTGCCGCTCTGGCCGCGGTTGAAGACCGTGACCTCGTCGCCCGCCTGCAACGCGGCCTGCACGATATGGCGGCCAACGAATCGGCTGCCGCCCAGCACCAGAAGCTTCATGACGGTCTTCTCCGCAGTTGGCCGGTGCGTCGCAAGATCAGCGCGCGCGGCCCGGGTGTTGTGATGTCGCGAGCATGCCCCGCAGACCATGCACGAACAAGCCCGCGGCCTGCTCGGCGTAGCGCGCCGCATGATGCGTGGCGGCGTCGGGCCGGGCGTCGGAACCCGCTTCGAGTGCCGCTGACAGGGGCGCATCGATCAGCCCGCGCAGCGCGGCGCGCATCGCGGGCAGCCGTACTGCGTCCAGCGCAGGCGCCGCACCGGTGATGGCGCGGTCCAGCAGCTGCTCCAGTTCGGCAATCTGCGGCGCCAATGCGGCCTGTGCGGCAGCATCTAGCTGGCGCAGTTCATGCCTCAGCACCGCTGCGGTGTCCGCGTGTCGTGAACCGAGCACGATCATGCGATGCATCAGCAGCGCCAGCCGGGCTTCGCCGTCGAGATCGAGCTGATCGGCCTGCTCATGCACCTGCTGAAGCGCGTCGGCCAGGCGCTGCAGATGGTCGGCCAGCAGTGACTGGAGCAGCGCCTGCTTGGTCGGAAAGTAGTGGTACAGGCGCGCCTTGGAGCCGCCGCTCGCCGCGGCCAGTTGCGCGATGCCTGTGGCCGCGTAGCCCTGCACCGCAAACAGTTGCGCGGCGGCACGCAGCAGGGCGGCGCGCTTGTCGGCGTGGTCGGGGGCGATTGGGCGGGCCATGCCTGGGGGCGTGTCTCAGCGTTCGATGGGCAAGCCTGAAGGTGAAAATGCGTGCTTGAAGCCGAATGCCTGCGGGCTCGGGCCGTGTTCACCCAGCCAGCGCAGGCGCTCGATGCCCTGCGCCGCGGTGGGCAGCGTGCCCGCCGGCACCCACCAGAGCGCCACCGGCGGCGTGCCGGGCGCGAACTCGGGCAGGCGCGCAACAGCCTCGGGCCATGCAATGAACCAGTCCTTGCGCCGCGCAAACACCGGCCCGTGGGCGCTGCGGTAGGTGAAGTGCTGCAGACTCGCCAAGTCGCGCCAGACGCTCATGTTGAGCAGCACATTTGCATCTGCAAACTCGCGTTGCAGCGGGTCCCGGCTGTCTGTCATGTAGCGCCAGACAAACCCCGGTGTGGCGTCGGCCAGTGCGTTTATTTCATCGATTGCGTCGGCAAAGCCCCGCATCTCCGGGGAATTCACGGGAAATCGGCCGTAAGCGAGGTTGATCTGGGCCAAGTGCCAGGCCTCTGTTTGCATGGTGTCCATGGGGTTTGGAGGGCGCGAGGGTGGGTTGCCGAGGGGCAGTGGCGGAGTCGCTGTGCCGGGGCATTCAAATGGCACATCTGCCCAGAAAGTTAATCGATCGATCGATCAATTAATAGTGCGTTGACACCGCGAGGTGGATTGGCGAGGCGACGACGGGTCCAGTCCGCCGGATGCATGCTTGGCTGCCAGTGCCGGGGTCCTCGGGTTTCGAGGCGCGACTCAAGGCGAATCGGCGACTCAGCGCACCTGGCAAATTGACAGCGGCTTCGCAAGTGCCCATAATCTCGGGTTCTTCCGACGCGGCACGCCGGGCGGGTTTGCGAACTCGCAAAGCGGGCCGATGTGCGAGTTGCGGAGGGGTGCCCGAGTGGCTAAAGGGGGCAGACTGTAAATCTGTTGGCTTACGCCTACGCTGGTTCGAATCCAGCCTCCTCCACCAACCCAAAGTGTCGGAAAGACCAAGCCAGCCTCGGTGTCGGGGCAGGTGGGTCTGAGTGGTCTGCGGTGACGCCCTTTTGGCTGCGCCGCGGAAGCGGTAGGCGGGAGTAGTTCAATGGCAGAACCTTAGCCTTCCAAGCTAATGACGCGGGTTCGATTCCCGTCTCCCGCTCCAGCGCCCGGTCAAGCAGTTTTCGATGTCGCGCCGACTGCCGGTGCGCATCAGATGCCCATGTGGCTCAGTGGTAGAGCACTCCCTTGGTAAGGGAGAGGTCGCGGGTCCGATTCCCGCCATGGGCACCACTTCTCTTTGAAGCAAAACCAACGTTCTTTTCAGGAGCTGTCGGAAATGGCAAAAGGCAAGTTTGAGCGCACCAAGCCGCACGTCAACGTGGGCACGATCGGTCACGTGGACCACGGCAAGACCACGCTGACGGCTGCGATCACCACCGTGCTGTCCACCAAGTTCGGTGGCGAAGCCAAGGCCTACGACCAGATCGACGCGGCGCCCGAAGAGAAGGCGCGCGGCATCACCATTAACACCGCCCACGTCGAGTACGAGACCCAGAACCGCCACTACGCCCACGTGGATTGCCCGGGTCACGCCGACTACGTCAAGAACATGATCACCGGTGCCGCCCAGATGGACGGCGCCATCCTCGTGTGCTCGGCTGCTGACGGCCCCATGCCCCAGACCCGCGAGCACATCCTGCTGGCCCGTCAGGTCGGTGTGCCCTACATCATCGTCTTCCTGAACAAGTGCGACATGGTCGACGACGCCGAGCTGCTTGAGCTCGTCGAGATGGAAGTGCGCGAGCTGCTCAGCAAGTACGACTTCCCCGGTGACGACACCCCCATCATCCGCGGTGCGGCCAAGCTGGCCCTCGAAGGTGACAAGGGCGAGCTGGGCGAAGGCGCCATCATGAAGCTGGCCGACGCCCTGGACAGCTACATCCCCACGCCCGAGCGCGCTGTGGACGGTACCTTCCTGATGCCCGTCGAAGACGTCTTCTCTATCTCCGGTCGCGGCACCGTGGTGACTGGTCGCGTCGAGCGCGGCGTCATCAAGGTCGGCGAAGAAATCGAGATCGTTGGTCTGAAGGACACCCAGAAGACCATCTGCACCGGCGTGGAAATGTTCCGCAAGCTGCTTGACCAGGGTCAGGCCGGTGACAACGTCGGCATCCTGCTGCGCGGCACCAAGCGTGAAGACGTCGAGCGCGGCCAGGTGCTGTGCAAGCCGGGCTCCATCAAGCCGCACACCCACTTCACCGCCGAGGTGTACGTGCTGAGCAAGGAAGAAGGCGGCCGTCACACGCCGTTCTTCAACAACTACCGTCCGCAGTTCTACTTCCGCACCACCGACGTCACCGGCGCCATCGAGCTGCCCGAGGGCAAGGAAATGGTGATGCCTGGCGACAACGTGACGATCACCGTCAAGCTGATCGCCCCGATCGCCATGGAAGAAGGCCTGCGCTTTGCCATCCGCGAAGGCGGCCGCACCGTGGGCGCCGGCGTCGTGGCAAAGATCATCGAGTAATTCCTCAGTCAGTCGGACATTCAGGCCCGGCCATGACGGTCGGGCCTTTTGTCCAAATGCCAGTGACGGGCGGTTGCGTGTGCAGCCACCCATCCGAACCGCAGGGGCGTAGCTCAATTGGCAGAGCGACGGTCTCCAAAACCGTAGGCTGGGGGTTCGATTCCCTCCGCCCCTGCCAGCGACTCGCTGGCCATTGAACCGTTTAGGGTTGTATGTCGAACCAGAGCGTAGAAACCGTCGGCTCCAAGAGCGGGTATGTCATCGTTGCGCTGGCCGTGCTGATCGCGGCCGGTGGCATCGTGGGCTACAGCTTCCTCACTGAGCAGCCGACCGCTGTGCGCCTGGTGGTTCTGCTGGGCGGGATCATTCTGGGTCTGGCTGTTGCCTGGTTCTCGCAGCCGGGCAAGCAGTTCATCGGTTACGCGCGTGACTCGTACAACGAGGCGCGCCGTGTGGTGTGGCCCACTCGCAAGGAAACGATCCAGACCACGCTGATCGTCTTTGCCTTCGTGGCCATCATGGCGATCTTCCTGTTTGTCACGGACAAGGTCCTTGAGTGGGCCCTGTACGACCTGCTGCTGAAGTGGAGAGGCTGATGAGCATGAAGTGGTACGTCGTGCATGCCTACAGCGGCATGGAGAAGAGCGTGCAGAAGGCGATCGCCGAGCGCGCTTCCCGCGCCGGAATGGGCGATCAGTTCGGCCGCATTCTTGTTCCCACCGAAGAGGTGGTCGAGGTCAAGAACGGCAAGAAGGTCGTGCAGGAGCGCCGTCTGCTGTCTGGCTATGTCCTCGTCGAGATGGACATGACCGACGAGACCTGGCATCTCGTCAAGAACACCAACAAGGTCACCGGTTTCGTCGGTGGCAAGGGCAACAAGCCTACGCCGCTGCCACAAAGCGAAGTCGACAAGATCCTGTCAGACATGGAGCACGGTGCAGAAAAGCCGCGCCCCAAGGTGCTCTTCGAGGTGGGCGAGCTGGTTCGCGTCAAGGAAGGCCCGTTCACGGACTTCAACGGCTCCGTCGAGGAAGTCAACTACGACAAGAACAAGCTGCGTGTGTCCGTGACCATTTTCGGTCGCGCCACATCCGTCGAAATGGACTTCACCCAGGTCGAGAAGACTTGAGGCGAGGGCTGTAAAGATTCGCGCCAAGCCTCCGGGCGCGGCAATCGGTTCGCCGGTTGCACTGTCGGAGGCAAGAGGAGCGCCATTAGGAGGCCCAGCGAGGCAACCGACCGCGCGCTATCACTCGCCAAAGGACTGCCAACATGGCAAAGAAAATCGTCGGCTATATCAAGCTGCAAGTCCCGGCGGGCAAGGCCAACCCTTCGCCCCCCATCGGCCCCGCTCTCGGTCAGCGCGGCCTGAACATCATGGAATTCTGCAAGGCCTTCAACGCCCAGACTCAGGGCATGGAGCCCGGCATGCCGATTCCCGTGACCATCACCGCCTTCGCGGACAAGAGCTTCACCTTCGTGATGGGTACGCCCCCGGCGACCTACTTGATCAAGAAGGCAGCCAAGATCGACAAGGGGTCCTCCAAGCCCCATACCGACAAGGTCGGCAAGATCACGCGCGCGCAGGCTGAAGAAATCGCCAAGACCAAGATGCCCAACCTCACTGCTGCCGACATGGATGCAGCCGTCAAGACCATCGCCGGCTCCGCCCGCTCGATGGGTATCACCGTGGAAGGGGTCTGAACATGGCAAAGATCGCAAAGCGCCTGCAAGCCATTCGTGCCAAGGTTGAGCCGCAGAAGCTGTATACCGTGGACGCTGCCCTGTCCCTCGTCAAGGAATGCTCCAAGGCCAAGTTCAACGAGTCTGTGGATGTCGCCATCCAACTCGGCGTGGACGCCAAGAAGTCTGACCAGGTTGTTCGCGGCGCAGTTGTCATGCCCGCAGGCACCGGCAAGACCAAGCGCGTCGCCGTGTTTGCGCAGGGCGCCAAGGCCGAAGAAGCCAAGGCCGCGGGCGCAGACATCGTCGGCATGGAAGATCTGGCCGACCAGATCAAGGCCGGCAACATGAACTTCGATGTGGTGATCGCCTCGCCCGACACGATGCGCATTGTCGGTACGCTGGGTCAGATCCTTGGTCCGCGCGGTCTGATGCCGAACCCGAAGGTCGGCACCGTGACGCCGGATGTTGCCACTGCCGTAAAGAACGCCAAGGCCGGTCAGGTTCAGTATCGCACCGACAAGGCCGGCATCGTCCACGCCACGATCGGCCGCGCTTCGTTCTCCGAAGACCAACTCAAGCAGAACCTGTCTGCGCTGGTCGAGGCCCTGAACAAGGCCAAGCCCGCATCGTCCAAGGGCGTCTACCTGCGCAAGGTGGCCGTGTCCTCGACGATGGGCGTCGGCGTGAAGGTCGATACCGCTTCGCTGACTGCCCAGGCATCAGCGTAAGTAAGAAATTGGTGGGCCTCGCATCTGGCAACGGATGCGGGGGCTATCAAAGACCGTTGGCGTGGACGGCTGTCCGCTCAATGCAGGGGGTGCTCCCCAAGCCAACGCAGATGGCGAACCCGCTGGAACGGATTTGCGGGTTGGGCGACACGCCCGACCCAAAGCCTGAACAGAAGGTCGCTGAAACCGGGTGTGAGCAGCGCAAGCCGTTCACGTTTTTAGGAGCAAGACCTTGAGTCTCAATCGTGGTGAAAAGGAAGCCGTCGTTTCCGAAGTCGCAGCGCAAGTTGCGAAGTCGCAAACGCTCGTGCTGGCCGAATACCGGGGCACAACGGTCGCGGACCTGACCAAGCTGCGCAGCGATGCGCGTGCCAAGGGCGTCTACCTGCGCGTTCTCAAGAACACGTTGGCACGTCGTGCTGTGAAGGGCACTTCGTTTGAAGTCGCCTCCGAGCAGATGGCCGGTCCGTTGATCTATGGCTTCTCGGAAGACGCCGTTGCCGCAGCGAAAGTCGTGTCCGACTTCGCCAAGGCCAACGACAAGCTCGTCATCAAGGCGGGTGCATACAGCGGCAAGGCGCTGGACAAGGCAGGCGTACAAGCGTTGGCCAACATCCCGACGCGCGAAGTCCTGCTGGCACAGATCTGCGGCCTGCTGCAGTCGCCGATGTCCAGCCTGGCACGGGGTATCGCCGCCGTGGCCACCAAGAAGTCCGAAGGCGCCGCTGCCTGATCGGCAGCATGCCCCTGTACCGAACTCAATACTGTTAAGGAATATTCAAAATGGCATTCGACAAAGACGCATTCCTGTCGGCTCTCGACAGCATGTCCGTGATGGAACTCAATGACCTCGTGAAGGCCATTGAAGAGAAGTTTGGCGTGTCCGCTGCAGCCATGGCTGCCCCGGCCGCTGGTGGTGCTGGCGGCGGTGCCGCTGCTGCTGCCGAAGAGAAGACCGAATTCGACGTGATCCTGTCCGAAGCTGGTGCCAACAAGGTCGGCGTCATCAAGGCCGTGCGCGAACTGACGGGCCTGGGCCTGAAGGAAGCCAAGGACCTCGTCGATGGCGCTCCGAAGCCCGTTAAGGAAGGTGTTGCCAAGGCTGACGCCGAAGCCGCCAAGAAGAAGCTCGAAGAAGCTGGCGCCAAGGCCGAAATCAAGTAATCACGCGGCCCGTCTGGCTGCTGCGCGGAGCTGCTTCGGTTCTCCAGTGCTCGCCGTACATCTCTTACGGCTGTGCGCTTCAAACCAAATCAGCTCCCGCTCGCTACGCCGGCCGGACCCCGTGGTGCGGCCTCGAGCGGCAGCGCTCGGGCCCACACGAGAGATCAGCGGAAAGCACTTTCGGGTGCTTTCCAGTGTTCTCTGAATCGACTGCAGAGAGCCGAGGTTTGGCCGGGCTGACGTGTGCAATGCACGTTTCGCTGTCTGCCAGTGGCGCGTAGCGGCGCGCCGCCAAAGCTCATCGCCTGCCGGCTCCGGCAGGGGAGTTCAGTCGAGTCGCTCTCCTTCGAATTTCTCACACCGGACGGGAAACCATGGCCCAATCCACGCACTATTCGTTCACCGAAAAGATGCGGATTCGCAAGAGCTTCGGCAAGCGCCAATCCGTGCACGACGTGCCCTTCCTGCTTGAGACGCAGATTGCGTCCTACAAGCACTTCCTCCAGGAGGACGCACCGGCCTCCAAGCGCAAGAGTGAGGGCCTGCAGGCTGCGTTCAATGCGATCTTCCCGATCGTTTCGCACAACCAGTTCGCACGCCTGGAGTTCGTGAGCTACACGCTTGGCACGCCGGTGTTCGACGTCAAGGAATGCCAGCAGCGCGGTCTGACCTATGCTGCGCCGGTGCGCGCCAAGGTGCGTCTGGTCATTCTCGACCGTGAGGCTGCCAAGCCCACCGTCAAGGAAATGAAGGAGCAAGAGGTGTACATGGGCGAACTGCCGCTCATGACTGACACCGGCTCATTCATCATCAATGGCACCGAGCGTGTCATCGTCAGCCAGTTGCACCGCTCGCCGGGCGTGTTCTTCGAGCACGATCGCGGCAAGACCCACAGCTCGGGCAAGCTGCTGTTCTCCGCCCGCGTGATCCCCTATCGCGGCTCGTGGCTGGACTTCGAGTTCGACGCCAAGGACATTCTGTTCTTCCGCGTGGACCGTCGTCGCAAGATGCCTGCAACGATCCTGCTGAAGGCCATCGGCATGACGCCGGAGACCATCCTGGCGCACTTCTTCAAGTTCGATCACTTCGGCGTGATGCCCTCGGGCGCCATGATGGAAGTGGTGGCCGAGCGCATGAAGGGTGAAGTGGCACGGTTTGACATCGTCGGCAAGAACGGCGAAGTCATTGTCCCGAAGGACAAGCGCATCAACGCCAAGCACATCCGCGACATCGAAGCCGCAGGTCTGAAGCGCATCTCCGTGCCGGAAGACTTCCTGATCGGCAAGGTGCTGGCAACCAACCTCGTGAACGCCGAAACCGGCGAGATCGTGGCTAGCGCCAATGACGAGATCACCGAGACCGTTCTGGCCAAGATCCGCGAGGGCGGCATCAAGGAATTCAAGACGATCTACACGAACGATCTCGATCAGGGCTCGTACATCAGCCAGACCCTGCGCGTGGACGAAACGGCCGACGAGCTCACCGCCCGCGTAGCCATCTACCGCATGATGCGCCCTGGTGAGCCGCCGACCGAAGACGCCGTCCAGACCCTGTTCGGCCGCCTCTTCTACAGCGAAGAGACCTACGACCTGTCCCGCGTGGGCCGCATGAAAGTCAACGCCCGCCTGGGCCGCGACACGCAGGAAGGCCCGATGGTTCTGGCCAACGAGGACATCCTCGACACGATGAAGATCCTCGTCGATCTGCGCAACGGCAAGGGCCAGGTCGATGACATCGACCACCTGGGCAACCGCCGCGTGCGTTGCGTCGGTGAACTGGCCGAGAACCAGTTCCGCGCCGGTCTGGCTCGCGTCGAGCGCGCCGTGAAGGAACGCCTCGGCCAGGCCGAGAGCGAAAACCTGATGCCGCACGACCTGATCAACTCCAAGCCGATCTCGGCGGCGATCAAGGAGTTCTTCGGCTCGAGCCAGCTCTCGCAGTTCATGGACCAGACCAACCCGCTGTCGGAAGTGACGCACAAGCGTCGCGTCTCCGCACTGGGCCCGGGTGGTCTGACGCGTGAGCGCGCTGGCTTCGAAGTGCGCGACGTGCACGTGACGCACTATGGCCGCGTGTGCCCGATCGAGACACCGGAAGGCCCGAACATCGGCCTGATCAACTCCATGGCGCTGTATGCCCGCCTGAACGAATACGGCTTCCTCGAGACGCCGTATCGCAAGGTTGTCGACGGCAAGGTCACCAACCAGGTGGACTACCTCTCGGCCATCGAAGAAGGCAAGTACATCATCGCCCAGGCCAACGCTGCGCTGAACGAGAAGGGTGAGTTCACAGACGAACTCGTGGCCGCCCGCGATGCCGGCGAAACGATCCTGACCGCACCCGAGCGCGTGCAGTACATGGACGTGGCCCCGGGCCAGATCGTGTCAGTGGCTGCTTCGCTGATTCCCTTCCTTGAGCACGACGACGCGAACCGTGCGCTGATGGGCGCCAACATGCAACGCCAGGCCGTGCCCTGCCTGCGTACCGAGAAGCCGCTGGCTGGTACCGGGATCGAGCGCACGGTGGCCGTGGACTCCGGTACCACCGTACAAGCCCTGCGCGGCGGTCTGGTGGACTACGTGGATGCCAACCGCATCGTGGTTCGCGTGAACGACGATGAGAACGTCGCCGGTGAAGTTGGCGTCGATATCTACAACCTCATCAAGTTCACCCGCTCCAACCAGAACACGAACATCACCCAGCGTCCCATCGTCAAGAAGGGCGACAAGATTGCCAAGGGTGACGTGATCGCCGACGGCGCCAGCACCGACCTTGGCGAGCTCGCTCTGGGTCAGAACATGCTCGTCGCGTTCATGCCCTGGAACGGCTACAACTTCGAAGACTCGATCCTGATCTCCGAGCGCGTGGTGGCCGATGACCGCTACACCTCGATCCACATCGAGGAACTCAACGTGATGGCCCGGGACACCAAGCTGGGGTCCGAGGAAATCACCCGCGACATCAGCAACCTGTCCGAGAACCAGCTCGGCCGTCTGGATGACTCCGGCATCGTCTACATCGGCGCCGAAGTCACTGCCGGCGATGTGCTCGTGGGCAAGGTGACACCCAAGGGCGAAACCACGCTGACGCCGGAAGAAAAGCTGCTGCGCGCCATCTTCGGCGAAAAGGCCAGCGACGTGAAGGACACCAGCCTGCGCGTGCCCTCGGGCATGAACGGCACGGTGATCGACGTCCAGGTCTTCACCCGCGAAGGCATCCAGCGCGACAAGCGCGCCCAGTCGATCATCGATGATGAGCTCAAGCGCTTCCGTCAGGATCTGAACGACCAGCTGCGCATCGTCGAAGCTGATACCTTCCAGCGTCTGGAAAAGATGCTGAATGGCCAGATCGCCACCGGCGGCCCCAAGAAGCTGGCCAAGGGCACCAAGCTCACCAAGGAATACCTGGCCGAGCTGGAGAAGTACCACTGGTTCGACATCCGTCTGGAAGACGATGCTGCAGCCAACACCCTCGAAGCCGCCAAGGAGTCGCTGGAGCAAAAGCGCCACGCGTTCGATCTCGCCTTCGAAGAGAAGCGCAAGAAGCTCACCCAGGGTGACGAGTTGCCCCCGGGCGTGCTCAAGATGGTCAAGGTCTACCTGGCCGTGAAGCGCCGCCTGCAGCCCGGCGACAAGATGGCCGGCCGTCACGGCAACAAGGGTGTGGTCTCCAAGATCGTGCCCGTGGAAGACATGCCCTACATGGCCGACGGTCGTCCCGTCGACATCGTGCTCAACCCCTTGGGCGTGCCCTCACGGATGAACGTGGGCCAAGTGCTCGAGGTTCACCTCGGCTGGGCCGCCAAGGGTATCGGCGAGCGTATTGGCGAGATGCTGCAGAAAGAGGCCCGCGCCTCCGAAGTGCGCGGCTTCCTTGACAAGGTCTACAACGAGCGTGGCCAGAAGGAAGACCTCAAGTCCTTCAAGGACGACGAAGTCATTGCCATGGCCAAGCAGCTCAGCAAGGGCGTGCCCTTTGCCACGCCGGTGTTCGACGGCGCGGCCGAAGAGG
Source organism: Piscinibacterium candidicorallinum (assembly GCF_047549485.1). GTDB lineage: Bacteria > Pseudomonadota > Gammaproteobacteria > Burkholderiales > Burkholderiaceae_C > Piscinibacterium > Piscinibacterium candidicorallinum. The sequence continues at coordinate 387,561 of NZ_CP180191.1, forward strand.
ACATCAAGGCCATGCTGGACCTCGCCTACCCGGACGAGCTTGCCGGCCAGCTACAGATGACGCCGACCAAGACCCAGGTGCGCCTGTTCGACGGCCGCACCGGCGACGCCTTCGAGCGTCCGGTGACCGTGGGCTACATGCACATCCTGAAGCTGCACCACCTGGTCGACGACAAGATGCACGCTCGTTCCACCGGCCCCTACAGCCTCGTCACGCAGCAGCCGCTGGGCGGCAAGGCGCAGTTCGGTGGCCAGCGCTTCGGCGAAATGGAAGTCTGGGCCCTCGAGGCCTATGGCGCGTCCTACGTGCTGCAGGAGATGCTGACGGTGAAGTCCGACGATGTGAATGGCCGTACCAAGGTGTACGAGAACATCGTCAAGGGTGATCACGTCATCGACGCCGGCATGCCGGAATCCTTCAATGTGCTGGTGAAGGAAATCCGCTCGCTCGGTATCGACATCGACCTGGAACGCAACTGATTCGGAGTGGAGTAAACGATGAAAGCCCTACTCGACCTATTCAAGCAAGTTCAGGCTGAAGAGCAGTTTGATGCCATCAAGATCGGCATCGCTTCGCCCGAGAAGATCCGTTCCTGGTCCTACGGCGAGGTCAAGAAGCCCGAGACCATCAACTACCGCACCTTCAAGCCGGAGCGCGATGGCCTGTTCTGCGCCAAGATCTTCGGCCCGATCAAGGACTATGAGTGCCTGTGCGGAAAGTACAAGCGCCTGAAGCACCGCGGCGTGATCTGCGAGAAGTGCGGCGTTGAAGTCACGCTGGCCAAGGTGCGCCGCGAGCGCATGGGCCACATCGAGCTGGCTGCACCCTGCGCGCACATCTGGTTCCTGAAGTCCCTGCCCAGCCGCCTGGGCATGGTCTTGGACATGACCCTGCGCGACATCGAGCGCGTGCTGTACTTCGAAGCATTCGTCGTGATCGATCCGGGCATGACGCCGCTCAAGCGCTGCCAGATCATGACCGAGGACGACTACCTCGCCAAGGTCGAGGAATTCGGCGACGAATTCACCGCCATCATGGGCGCCGAAGGCATCCGCGAGCTGCTCAAGTCGATCAACATCGACCAGCAGGTGGACACCCTGCGCCAGGAGCTTGGCGCCACCTCGTCCGAAGCCAAGATCAAGAAATACGCCAAGCGCCTGAAGGTGCTCGAGGCCTTCCAGCGTTCGGGCATCAAGCCCGAGCACATGGTGCTCGAAGTGCTGCCCGTGCTGCCGCCTGAACTGCGTCCGCTGGTGCCGCTGGACGGTGGCCGCTTCGCGACCTCGGATCTGAACGATCTGTATCGCCGCGTCATCAACCGCAACAACCGTCTGAAGCGTCTGCTCGAGCTCAAGGCCCCTGAAATCATCGTGCGCAACGAAAAGCGCATGCTGCAGGAAGCCGTGGACTCGCTGCTGGACAACGGTCGCCGCGGCAAGGCCATGACTGGCGCCAACAAGCGCGCACTCAAGTCCTTGGCCGACATGATCAAGGGCAAGGGCGGCCGCTTCCGTCAGAACCTGCTCGGCAAGCGCGTGGACTACTCCGGTCGTTCCGTGATCGTGGTGGGCCCGACGCTCAAGCTGCACCAGTGCGGCCTGCCCAAGCTGATGGCCCTGGAGTTGTTCAAGCCGTTCATCTTCAATCGCCTCGAGGCGATGGGTCTGGCCACGACCATCAAGGCTGCCAAGAAGATCGTCGAGAACCAGGAACCGGTCGTGTGGGACATCCTCGAGGAGGTGATCCGCGAGCATCCCGTGATGCTCAACCGCGCCCCGACCCTGCACCGCCTGGGCATCCAGGCCTTCGAACCGACCCTGGTCGAAGGCAAGGCTATCCAGCTGCACCCGCTGGTCTGCGCCGCCTTCAACGCCGACTTCGACGGCGACCAGATGGCCGTGCACGTTCCGCTGTCGCTCGAAGCGCAGATGGAAGCCCGCACCCTGATGCTGGCCTCCAACAACGTGATCTTCCCGGCCTCGGGCGAGCCCTCGATCGTGCCCTCGCAGGACATCGTGCTCGGCCTGTACTACACGACCCGTGCCCGCGTGAACGGAAAGGGCGAGGGCATGTTCTTCGCCGACGTCGGCGAAGTGCACCGCGCCCTGCAGTCCGGCGAAGTCGAGATCACCTCCAAGGTGACTGTGCGCATCAAGGAACAGGTCAAGGACAAGGCCACCGGTGAGATCCGCGAGCAGATCCGCCGCGTGGAAACCACCGTCGGCCGCGCGATCCTCTCCGAGATCATGCCGGCCGGCCTGTCCTTCGACCACATCAACAAGCCGCTCAAGAAGAAGGAGATCAGCAAGCTGATCAACGCCTCCTTCCGCCGCTGCGGCCTGCGCGCCACCGTGGTGCTGGCCGACCAGCTGATGCAGAACGGCTTCAAGCTGGCCACCCGCGCAGGCATCTCGATCGCCATGAGCGACATGCTCATTCCGAAGGCCAAGCACGACATCGTCGCTGCATCGTCCAAGGAAGTGAAGGAGATCGACCAGCAGTACGCCTCCGGTCTCGTGACCGCCGGCGAGCGCTACAACAAGGTCGTGGACATCTGGGGCCGCGCAGGCGACCAGGTCTCCAAGGCCATGATGGACCAGCTCGCCACGGAAGAAGTGACCGATCGCCACGGCAACAAGACCCGCCAGGAGTCCTTCAACTCCATCTACATGATGGCCGACTCCGGCGCCCGCGGTTCCGCAGCGCAGATCCGCCAGCTGGCCGGCATGCGCGGCCTGATGGCAAAGCCCGACGGCTCGATCATCGAGACCCCGATCACGGCGAACTTCCGTGAAGGCCTGAACGTGCTGCAGTACTTCATCTCCACGCACGGCGCCCGCAAGGGTCTGGCCGACACGGCGCTGAAGACCGCCAACTCCGGCTATCTCACCCGCCGTCTGGTGGACGTGACGCAGGATCTGGTGGTGACCGAGGACGACTGCGGCACCATCAACGGCGTGAACATGAAGGCCCTGGTCGAGGGTGGTGAAGTCATCGAAAAGCTCGCCGACCGGATCCTCGGCCGCGTGCTGGTCAATGACGTCATCAACCCCGAGACGGGCGACGTGCTCTTCGCTGCCGGATATCTGCTGGACGAAGATGCGGTCGAGCGCATCGAGGCCCTGGGCATCGACGAAGTGAAGGTCCGCACCCCGCTGACCTGCGAAACCCGCCATGGTCTGTGCGCCAAGTGCTACGGCCGCGATCTGGGCCGCGGTGCACTGGTGAACTCCGGTGAGGCTGTGGGTGTGATCGCCGCGCAGTCGATCGGCGAACCCGGCACGCAGCTGACGATGCGCACCTTCCACATCGGTGGTGCAGCGTCCCGTGCTGCCGTGGCCTCCGGCGTCGAAGCCAAGTCCAACGGTACCGTCCGCTTCCAGGCGATGCGTTACGTGACCAACGCCAAGGGCGATCAGATCGTGATCTCCCGCTCCGGCGAAGTGCTCATCACCGACGACGCAGGCCGCGAGCGCGAGCGTCACAAGATCCCGTACGGCGCCACGCTGGCCGTAATGGACGGCAAGAAGATCACCGCCGGCACCAACCTCGCCACCTGGGATCCGCTGACCCGTCCGATCATCACGGAGTACGCCGGTCGCGCCAAGTTCGAGAACGTCGAAGAAGGCCTGACCGTAGCCAAGCAGGTGGACGAAGTCACCGGCCTGTCCACGCTCGTGGTCATCGACGCCAAGCGCCGCGGTTCGACCAAGGCGGTGCGTCCGCAGATCAAGCTCGTGGACGAAGCCGGCAAGGAAGTCACGCTGGCCGGCACCGATCACCCTGTGACCATCACCTTCCCGGTGGGCGCGCTCATCACGGTGAAGGATGGCCAGGAGATCAAGCCGGGCGAACTGCTCGCCAAGATCCCGACCGAAAGCCAGAAGACCCGCGACATCACCGGCGGTCTGCCGCGTGTGGCCGAGCTCTTCGAAGCCCGCTCGCCCAAGGATGCCGGCATGCTGGCCGAGGTGACGGGTACCGTGACCTTCGGCAAGGAAACCAAGGGCAAGCAGCGTCTGGTCATCACCGACCTCGACGGCAACGCGCACGAGTTCCTGATCCCCAAGGACAAGAACGTGCTGGTGCACGAAGGCCAGGTGGTGAACAAGGGCGAACTGATCGTCGACGGTCCGGCCGATCCTCAGGACATCCTGCGTCTGCTGGGTATCGAGGCCCTGGCCCGCTACATCGTCGACGAGGTGCAGGACGTCTACCGTCTGCAGGGCGTAAAGATCAACGACAAGCACATCGAAGTGATCGTGCGCCAGATGCTGCGCCGCGTGCAGGTGCTGTCGGCAGGCGACACCACCTTCATCCCCGGTGAGCAGGTCGAGCGTTCGGAGCTTCTCAACGAGAACGACCGCGTAATCGCCGAAGGCAAGACGCCGGCCACCTACGAAAACGTGCTGCTGGGCATCACCAAGGCCTCCCTGTCCACCGACTCGTTCATCTCCGCGGCCTCCTTCCAGGAGACCACCCGCGTGCTGACCGAAGCCGCGATCATGGGCAAGAAGGACGATCTGCGTGGCCTGAAGGAAAACGTGATCGTCGGCCGTCTGATCCCGGCCGGTACCGGTCTGGCCTACCACCTCGCCCGCAAGGAGCGCGAGAAGGCCGAGGAAGCCGAACGTCTGGCCGCCAACGAAACGCTGACCATCGAAAGCGTGTTTGGTCCCTCGACCGACACCGCCGAAGTGGCTGCCGAAGGTGGCGAGGCCGCGACGCCCGACCAGGGCGCGGCCGAGTAAGCCGCACCCGCCCGAGGCGATGCATCGGGCCCCGGCCATTGGCTGTTGAACACGCCGCGCTCGGAAACGGGCGCGGCGTTTTTCTTTCCCGTGTCGGTGCGGACTGGGCCGAGTCCCGCAGCCGGACACGTGGAACAAGCATTCATGCGCTTCTTCAGGTCAAAATGGCTGGAGAGGCGCACCAGACAAGCGGAAAGCCTGGTCGGGTTCCGTTATCCGACGCCCGATCACTGACCTGAAAGCCTCACGCCATGTTCAGCTACCGCCACGGTTTTCATGCCGGCAACCACGCCGATGTGCTCAAGCACATGGCCCTGCTGCATGTCGTGAACTACCTCACGGAAAAGGGCGCACCGCTCATGGTGGTGGACACCCACGCCGGCGCCGGCGCGTATTCGCTGGAGGACACCTTCGCGCAAAAGAGCGGTGAATACCTTGAAGGCATCGCCAGGCTCTGGAGCGCCAAGCACCTGCCCGCACCGCTGGCCCGCTACGTGGAGGCCGTGCGTGCGTTGAACGTGGAGGGCGATGCCAAGCCGCAGGACGCGCCGCTGCGCTTCTACCCCGGCTCGCCGCTGCTGCTGCTCAATGCCCTGCGGCCCGAGGACAAGCTGCGCCTGTTCGAGCTGCACCCCACCGACATCGATCTGCTCGCCCGCAACTTCAAGGGCGTGGGCGCGCCGCGCCAGATCATGATCCAGCGCGCAGACGGCTTTGCAGGCCTCAAGGCCTTTCTGCCACCGCCCTCGCGCCGCGCCTTCGTGCTGATCGACCCCAGCTACGAGGACAAGGCCGATTACGCCCGCGTAGCCGACACGGTGGCCGACGCACTCAAGCGCTTTCCCACCTGCACGATCATGGTCTGGTACCCCGTTCTGCCGCGCCCGGAGGCGCGCAACCTCGTGCCGCGCCTGCAGCGCGTCGCGCCCAAGTGGGTCAATGCCCAGCTGCACGTAGCCGGTCCGCGTCGCGCGGCTGATGGCGGCAGCTCCATGACCGGCAGCGGCCTGTTCGTCATCAACCCGCCCTACACCCTGGGCACCATGCTCGTGCAGACCCTGCCCAAGCTCGTCGAACTGCTGCGTCAGGACGGGGGTGCTACTCATGTGCTCGAAGGCGGCGAGAAGAAGGCTCCGGGCAAGTCGGCCCGGCCGCAGCCCGAGGGCGAGCGCACGCAGGGTGGGGAGCGCGCCACCGCACCAACGCGTGTATCCACGCGCGCACCCGCCAAGCGCAAGCCGCTGGACCTCGAACCCGACCCGCGCGAGCCCAAGGACGATCCGCGCTTCCGGCGCTGACTGGGCTACAAGGAGCTGCAGCCATAAACCTCAACACCGTTGAATTCAAGGCCTTCGTCCCGGCCAGGGACTTTGTGCAATCCAAGGCCTTCTACGAGGCGCTGGGCTTCATCATCCCGTGGAGCGACAACGACCTGGCCTATGTGCGCCACGGCGACTGCGCCTTCCTGCTGCAGAACTTTCACGAGCCTGCGCACACCGCCAACTTCCAGATGCACATGCTGGTGGAGAACGTCGATGACTGGCACCGGCATGTGGTGGCCAGCGGTGTGGCCGAGCGCTTCGGGGTGAAGGTCGGCCCCTGCGAAGACCAGCCCTGGGCCATGCGCGACTTCGTGCTCTTCGACCCTTCCGGCGTACTTTGGCGCATCGCGCAGAACCTGCCGCGCTGAGACGACGCGGCGAGCGAGATCGGCGCCGCGCGAAGAGCTTGCACTTGTCAGCGCAAGCTCCCTGCGCCACTAGATGGCCGTTCGGCGCTGAGCGCGGGGTTTCGCCGGACCTGTCCGGCGCCGCGTGAAGAGCTTGCGCCTGCCAGCGCAAGCCCCCTGCGCCACTAGATGGCCGTTCGGCGCGGCTTTTCAGGCCAAAGTGGCTGGAGAACCGCACCACACAAGCGGGGCCCTGCATCGGTCTGGGCGCCTGCCCGCGCGACAACCCTGAGGCCGGCGCGATAGATCGCGCCGCGCGAAGCGGCTAGCGTGTGAACATGCCCGTCCGATCAAGCTCAACCGAACATGCGGCTGCGCCCGCCACACCACAGGAACTGGAGCTCAAGCTCGCCTTGCCGCTAGCCCAGGGTCTCGATGCCCATCGCGTGCTGCAGCGCCTGCTCGGCCGGCGGCTCCCGCAGCAGCTGCGCCTGATCAATATCTACTTCGACACCCCGACGCTGGACCTTGCGAAGCGCCGGGCCGCCCTGCGCCTGCGCAAGGATCTGGCGCCCGGCCAGGCGGCCAGCCCCTGGCTGCAGACGTTAAAGCTCGCGCCCACCGAGGAGCAGGCCCTGTCTCAACGCAGCGAGTGGGAGCGACCCGTCGCGGGCGAAGCGTTGAGCCGAAACGCATTGGCCGACACCGACTGGTGGCGCTTCGACGCCGAGGGTGCGCTCTTCGAGCACCTCGCACCGGTGTTTCGTACTGACTTCGACCGCACCGCCTGGACCGTGCGTCGCGCAGACCGCAGCGTGGTTGAGCTGGTGCTGGATCGTGGCCGCATCACGGCCGGTGCCGCCGCCGAACCCTGGCTGCCCATCTGCGAGATCGAGATCGAACTGAAGGCGGGTGGCGCGGAAGCGGTGTTTGCGCTGGCCGAACAAGTGGCCGCCGTGCTGCCCGTGCTGCCGGCGCGCGCGAGCAAGGCGGCACGTGGCTACAGCCTGGCCCAAGGCACGGGCACGACGGTCGAGCCGATCCTCGCAAAACCGCCGCAGCTGGAGCGTGCGCTCACAGCGCAAGCCGCAGCGCAGCGTGTGCTGCGCGAGGCGCTGGGCCAGCACCTGGACAACCTGCTGCGCATCACCCAGAGCGCCGATCCTCGGCTGGTACATCAATGCCGTGTGGGTTGGCGGCGCTTTCGCAGTCTCGCCAGGTTCTTCGCCCCCGCGCTGGTTGGTGTGGCGCCGATGCCGGATCGCACGCCGCTGGCTGCGCTGCACGCCGCGCTGGGCGAGATGCGCGATCTGGATGTGGCCGCCACCGAGACCCTGCCGCGCTGGGCGCCCGCATTTGTCGAGGTGGAGGGCGATGCCGCCGCCCGGGCGCGGCATGAAGCGAGCTGGGCGACCCTGCGCGAGAGCATCGAAGCACAGCGCAGCGCGGCCCGCGAGCGCTTGCTGGCGGCGATCGAAAGCACGCAGACTTCGCGTGGTCTGCTGGCCCTGTTGCGTTGGGTGGAGTGCATGCCGTCGGCCGAGCCGGCCGCGGCGCGCGACAGCGATGGCGCCGCGCGCGACCTTGCTCAGTTGGAAGCCGTGGCCCCGGCGGAGCCCGCGCCCCTGCACCGCTTTGCGCGTGATCGCCTCAAGCGCTGGTGGCGCAAGATGCAACGCATGCTGCACGAGGCAAGTTCAGAGGCGCAACGTCACCAAGCCCGCATCCAGGCCAAACGCAACCGCTATGCGATCGAAGCGCTCAAGGGTCTGTTGCCGGACAAGGATCTCAAGCGCTGGCGCGACGAGGCGGTGCAGGTCCAGGCCGGTGTCGGCCAGGCCCGCGACCGCGCGATGGCTGCGCGTCTGGCGCAGGCGGTGGGCGCCGATGCGGAACTCGTGGCGTTCTTGCGAGGTGTCGCCGCCGCAGACGCGGGTGTGTAATCGCGCCGCAGCCACCCAACGCACCTGACTCGAATGAGCAACGCCCGTGATTTCGACAGCCCGCCCACAGAGGCACAGCTGCAGCGGATTGCATCACTGAGTGCCAGCGATCTCGCCGATATCGACGCTGCCCTCCTGGCACTCTGCATCCCGCAGTGGCGCACGCTCGCGCGGGTGGTTGGCGGGGCGATGCTGAGTTTCGAAGGCCGCTTCGCTGGCGTACCGGACACCTACTTCGCCCAGCGGGTCGCGCGCTTGATCGATGCTGGTGTGCTGGAAGTGACCGGCGATCCGCGTCGGATGCGTGGCTGCGAGATCCGCCGGGCGGGCTAGGCAGCGACGATTCAGCCGTCCACCGTCACCAGCTTCATCCGCCCGCCCGCGCCGCTCTTGATCGTCACCTGCGCCGCGCGCACACCGAAGTGCGCGGCCACCAGGGCGATGACTTCCTTGTTGGCCTTGCCGTCCACGGGCGGCGCCTTCACCTGGGCCAGCCATGTGCCGTCCGCAAGCTGTTCGAGCCGGCTTTGGCGGGCTTGCGGCTTGACCTTCAGGCTCAGGGTGGTGGGCACGGCGCGGATTATCCGGTGGTGCGGACACCAGCCCGCATTCGAAAAGTGAGATCGGCTTGCAGAGCGGCTCTTCAGGCCAAAATGGCTGGAAAGCCGCATGGGACAAGCGGAAAGCCTGCTTGCGTACGCAGCCAGTCAAGGATGACGCTCTATCCTTGTGCCCATGAAGAAGCTCACCATCGCCCCCCGGCCTGCGGGCGGCACGCGCGCCGCATCGAGCACCGCGCCCCGCCCGGCGCCGCGGCCGGCCCCCGGTCAGGCGCCTCGGTTGGCGGCCGGGCCGAACGCACGGCGCACAGCGGCCGCAGCGCCGAACCCGACCGGCCTGGCGACAGAGACCGGGCCGGAGCTCATGCGGGTATCCAAGCGCATGAGCGAGCTGGGTCTGGCCAGCCGCCGCGAGGCCGACGAATGGATCGAGCGCGGCTGGGTGCGCGTGAACGGCGAGGTGGCGCAGCTCGGGCAGAAGGTCACTGCGGCCGACAGGATCACGATCGAGCGCGGCGCGCGCGAGCAGCAGGCCGAGCAGGTCACGGTGCTGATCAACAAGCCCATCGGCTATGTGAGCGGCCAGGCCGAGGACGGCTATGAGCCCGCCTACACGCTGGTGACGGCCGAGCGCCGCTGGGCGCAGGACGGCAGCCCGCGCGAGTTCCACCCGCGCCAGCTCAAGCACCTCGTGCCAGCCGGGCGCCTGGACATTGATTCCACCGGCCTGCTGGTGCTCACCCAGGACGGTCGTGTGGCCAAGCAGCTGATCGGCGAGGACAGCGACATCGAGAAGGAATACCTCGTGCGCGTGGTCTGGCACAGCACGGGCGGCCGCTCGCCGCGCGAAGCCTTTCCGGCGCGCGAGCTGGCGCGGCTCAATCACGGTCTGGCGCTGGACGGCAAGCCGCTCAAGCCCGCACGGGTCGAGTGGGAGAACGAGGATCAGCTGCGCTTTGTGCTGCGCGAAGGCAAGAAGCGCCAGATCCGCCGCATGTGCGAGCTGGTGGGCCTGAAGGTGGTGGGCCTGAAGCGCATCCGCATCGGGCGGGTGCTGCTGGGCAACCTGCCCGCCGGGCAGTGGCGCTACCTGGCTCCGGGCGAAGTCTTCGCGTAGGCCGGCGCCCGCGCAGCCGCCGGATTCAGGATCAGCTCGGCCAGCAGGGCCGTGGCCAGACCCACCGCGAGGGTGCAGGCCGCCATGCCGCGCCACAGGGCCCAGGTGGCGCGTGCGCGTTCTTCTGCCGTGGTGGCGGGATCGGTGTGCTTGGGGGCGGTCATGGCACGGTGCTCCGACAGCGGGTGTTGATGCAGTGTGAGCGGCACCCCGCAGGCGCAAGGCCGGGAAAAGCGCCGTATCCGCGCGGCACTTCCGGTTGCAAGCCCGCCGGGGCGGCGGCAAAGCGCTGCTGCACAATCCGTCCATGAGCAAACTGCTGAAAAGCGTGTGGTTGTCCCTGCGCGAAGGGGCGCTGGTCTGGACGCCGTTTCTCCTGATCACGGCGCTGCTGCTGGCGCTGGCCTACTGGGTGCTCAAGCCGGCGCCGCCCAAGCGTGTGGTGCTCGCCACCGGCACGGAGCAGGGCGCCTACGAGGCCTTCGGCAAGCAGTACGCGCAGGTGCTGGCGCGCTACGGCATCACCGTGGAGCTGCGTCCCTCCCAGGGCTCGGTGGCCAATCTGCAGGCCCTGATGGACCCGGACAATCCGGTGGAGATTGCCTTTGTGCAGGGCGGGAGTGCGCCGGCGGAGATGGTGGCCTCGGCGGATGATCCGATGGCTGCGCATGACAGCCCGCTCATCTCACTGGGCTCGCTGTTCTACGAACCCGTGTGGCTCTTCTACCGGGAAGACGCCGTGCGCCGCAGCGCTGGCGCGCTGGGGCCGCGCACGCCGCAGGCGCCTGCCGTCATCAACAGTCTGGATGCCATGAACGGCTGGACCGTGAACGTGGGCACCGAGGGCAGTGGCGTCACACCCATCGTCATGCAGCTGCTTGCGGCCAATCGCATCGCGCCCGAGAGCATGAAGATGCTGCGCCTGGCACCCACGCCGGGCGTGATGGAGTTGCTGGAGGGCCGGGCAGACGCGATGTTCTTCGTCTCGGCGCCCGAGAGCCCGCTGGTGCGCATGCTGCTGCAGACCCCGGGCATCCGCCTGTTCGACTTTGCGCAGGCCGAGGCCTATTCGCGCCGCTTCCCCTACCTGAGCCACGTGACCCTGCCGCGCGGCATCGTGGAGCTGGGTGCAGACATCCCGAGCCAGGACTATCGCCTGGTGGCACCCACGGCCACGCTGCTGGCGCGGCGTGATCTGCATCCGGCCCTGATCCAGCTCTTCATGCAGGCGGCCACGCAGTTGCACAGCCCGCCCACCTGGTTCTCGCGCACGGGCGAGTTTCCGAGCGCCCGCAACAACGAGTTCCCGGTCGCGGCCGAGGCGCAAAAGTACCTGCGCGACGGCCCGCCCTTCCTGCAGCGCTACCTGCCCTTCTGGGCCGCCAACCTCGTGGACCGCATGTGGGTGGTGCTGGCCGCGATCATCGCCGTGATGCTGCCGCTGTCGCGCGTGATTCCGCCGCTCTATGAGTTCCGCATCCGTTCACGGGTGTTCCGCTGGTACGGGCAGCTGCGCGCCATTGAGGAACGAATCGGCCAGCGTGACGCGGATCGCACCGCGCTGCTGGCCGAGCTGGATGATGTGGAGCACCGTGTGGAGCGCATCTCGGTGCCGCTGTCCTATGCCGACGAGCTGTACGCGCTGCGTCAACACATCGACATGGTGCGCGCCCGCATCAAGCTGGGCGCAGGCGCTCAGGCGTAGACCGGCGGATCGCCCGGCGCGCGCGACTTGTAGCGGCGGTGGCTCCAGAGGTATTCCGGCCCGCCTTCGAGCGCCCAGCGTTCGATCGCCTGATTCATCTGGATGCACGCCGCTTCCACGTCCATGTCGCCGATGCCCTCCCAGGCGGGCTCCAGACGGATGTCGTAGCCGGTGGGCGTCATGCGCGCGATCAGCGGCACGACCACGGCACCGCCCAGGCGGCCGAGCTTGGGCAGCACGGTGAGCGTGGCCGCACGCACGCCAAACAGCGGCACATAGACCGAGTCCTTGGGGCCGAAGTCCATGTCCGGCAGGCAGTAGAAGGGGCGGCCGTCCTTCATGTCAGCAATCACGCGGCGCACGCCCGCATCGCGTGAATAGGCGCGCAGATCGCCGCCGCGCATGCGGCCCTCGAACACGATGGCGTCGAACACGGGGTTGGTCTGCTTCTGATAGAACCCGGTGATCGGCACACCCTGCTGCAGCAGCGCGGTGAGTGCCGCGTCCAGTCCGGCCAGATGCGGTACCAGCAGGATGGTGGGGCGCTCGCGCGACCAGTGCTCCATCCCGCGCACCGGGCAACGCCTGCGCACGGTGTCGGCGCTGCCGTACCAGAGCCAGGCACGATCCAGCAGGGCCTGCATGAGTTTGATGAAGTGCGCCCGCGTGAGCCGCTCGATCTCATTCGGACTGGCGTGGGGATAGGCCAGGCGCAGATTGGTGCGCGCCACGCGCCTCCGCGGTCGGGCCAGCGCATAGCCCAACAGCCCGCCGGCCGCGGCGATCGCACGCAGCACCGGGAGCGGAAGCCAGGCCAGCAGGCGCAGCAGACCCTCGACCAGGCCCTTCAAGTGCCGGCTCCGTCGGTTGGCGCAGTTGCTTGCGCCGGTGCTGACGCTGCGGCCAGCGCACCGTCGGGCATGCGGTAGCGGTTGTAGGCCCAGAGGTACTGGATCGGATCGAGCGCCACCATGTCTTCGACGGCGCGGTTCATGGTGGCAGCGTCCGCCGCGTCCTCGCCGATGAACTGGCCGGTGAACGGCGCAAAGCGCAGATCCCAGCCGCCGGGGCGGCGCAGCGCAATCGCCATCACCACCGGCGCGCCGGTATTGAGCGCCAGCTTGCCCGGCAGCACCATGGTGTAGGCCGGGCGTCCGAAGAAGGGCGCGATCACGCCTTCGCCCATGGCAGGTACCTGGTCGGGCAGCATGCCCACCAGTTCCTTGCGCTTGAGGGCTTTGAGCATCAGGCGCACGCCGCGCAGTTCGGCTGGCGCAAGATTCAGGTGTTCGCGCTGGCGGGCGTCTTCCACCAGCGGCTTGACCCAGGCCTTGCGCGGCGGCCGGTACAGCACGGTAATGGGGGCCACCTCGCCATAAGTCTTCGCCAGCCACTGCGCCGCCACCTCGAAGCAGCCCATGTGCGGCGTGATGAGCAGCACGCCCTTGCCCTGCGCCAGCGCGGCATCCACCACGCTGCGATCGGCACAGTGCACCCGGGAAAGCACATCGCCGCCCGGTCGCAGCCATACCCAGAGCATTTCAATCAGGGAGCGGCCGGTTTCCTGCAGCACGGCGCGTGCGCTAAGCCCTGCCGTCAGGGGTTGCGCCTGGGCGAGGTTGGCCTCGGTCAGCCGGCGGGTGCCGCCGGAGCTCGCCCAGACCAGCAGCCCGAGCAGGGCACCCAGGCCGCGAAGCAGGGACAGGGGCAGGAAAGCCAGCAGGCGGGCGACGAGAAGCATCAGCTAAAGTAGAGACATTGGCGCCGAGTTAATTCGGACAACTTGCGGGGCGCCGGCGAGCACGAGAGTGTATTCGCGCCAAATTCCGCTAAAGCGTTCGCCCGTTTGAGAGACCAAGCCGGCGGCGCAAGACCAACGGCATGATGTTCTGGAGCTCTCACGTGGCCTCTTCTGATTTCCTCTTCACTTCCGAATCCGTCTCCGAAGGTCATCCAGACAAGGTGGCCGACCAGATCTCGGACGCCATCCTGGATGCGATCTTCACGCAGGATCCGCGCAGCCGCGTGGCTGCCGAGACCCTGTGCAACACCGGTCTGGTGGTACTCGCCGGCGAGATCACGACCAACGCGCACGTGGACTACATCCAGGTGGCACGCGACACGATCAAGCGCATCGGCTACGACAACACCGAATACGGCATCGACTACAAGGGCTGCGCGGTACTGGTCGCTTATGACAAGCAGAGCAATGACATCGCGCAGGGCGTGGACCATGCCAGCGACGACTACCTGAACATCGGCGCCGGTGACCAGGGCCTGATGTTTGGCTACGCCTGTGATGAAACGCCAGAGCTGATGCCCGCGCCGATCTACTACGCGCACCGTCTGGTGGAGCGCCAGGCCCAGCTGCGCAAGGACGGCCGTTTGCCCTTCCTGCGCCCGGACGCCAAGAGCCAGGTGACCATGCGCTACGTGGACGGTAAGCCGCACAGCATCGACACGGTGGTGCTGTCCAGCCAGCATGCGCCCGAAATGAGCGACGGCAAGAAGATGAAGCCGGAGTTCATCGAGGCCGTGATCGAGGAGATCATCAAGCCCAGCCTGCCGGCCGAATGGCTCAAGGACACCAAGTACCTGATCAACCCGACCGGCCGCTTCGTCGTCGGCGGCCCCCAGGGTGACTGCGGCCTGACAGGCCGCAAGATCATCGTCGACACCTACGGCGGAGCCTGCCCGCACGGCGGCGGCGCATTTTCCGGCAAGGACCCCTCCAAGGTCGACCGCTCGGCCGCCTACGCCGCCCGCTACGTGGCCAAGAACATCGTTGCAGCCGGCCTGGCACGCCAGTGCCAGATTCAGGTGGCTTACGCCATCGGTGTGGCCCGCCCGATGAACGTCACGGTCTACACCGAGGGCACCGGCGTTATCTCCGACGACAAGATCGCTGCGCTGGTGAACGAGCACTTCGACCTGCGTCCGAAAGGCATCATCCAGATGCTCGATCTGCTGCGCCCGATCTACAGCAAGACCGCCGCCTACGGCCACTTCGGCCGCAACGAGCCCGAGTTCACTTGGGAGCGTACGGATAAAGCTGCGGCCCTGCGGGTTGCAGCCGGCCTGTAAGGCCGCCGCGCAACTCGCGGTATCCGTACGCGGGCGACACTCATATCGCGAAGCGATGTGAGTGGAGACCAAAAGCGCTGGTGCAAGCGCTGCGTGCAGCGGCCGGGCTGAAGTGAGCCCGGCAAGCGCGAAGCGCCGGCCTCGCGGCTTGGGGAGGAGTTCATGTTTGCGAAAGCAAACGTGAACGCAGACCACGAGGCTGCAGCCGGCCTGTAAGGCCCGGCGCGCACCGGCGGTATCCCTATGCGGGCTACGCGCATATGGCGAAGCGATGTGCGCGGCGTCCCCGTGTTGCGCTTACGTCAAACGTCCGATCAACGCGGTCTCCAGGCACCAATTCGCAGCATTCGGGCCATTGCCGATCGGCGTAATCTGCCCGGATGCGAATCCCCCACTTCCTGGAAGCGGCCGTGCTGGATTTGCGCGCCTCGCGCCGCAAGCAGAACGCGCTGCTCAATGAGTTTCGCGATGATCCGCGTCTGCAGCAGCTGGCCACTGCGGGCGCGCAAGTCGCCGCGCGCGTGCCGGATCAGCCGTTGACCCTCAGCGAAGGCGAGCGCGCCTTCTGGACCATCCACGACGACGAAACGCTCGAGGCCTTCCTGTACTCGGAGCTGCTGCCCACGCTCGACAGCCATCTGTCTCAGGCGCAGTGGCTGCGCCTGCCGCTGGGCTATCTCCCGCTGTACCTGGTGTTGAGCTTTGAGCGACGCCGGCTGTTTGAGGGCTGGGCTGCCGCGCGTGAATTGCCCGGCAACCGCCTGCAATATGTGTCCGAGGCGTATGGGGTACTTGGCCTGCATGAGGAAGCGATGGCGCTCTTCCAGGTGCGCAAGCGACTTGACGAAGATGCACTTGCCCATGGGCGCGAAACGGGCGATGCGGATCTGCAGGCGGCCTATGCGCAGCGCGCCAATCCGTTTGCAGATGGCCAGGTCCGGGGCGCGCACATTCTCAAATTTGTCCGTCGCAGCCCGCGCCTGTATGCCGCAGAAAGCTGAAGACGCGCTGCGTGCCATGACAAGCATGCGCGCAGCCCGATAAACTATCGTCATTCCAAGGAGCGCTGCGACAGCCCGGATTGATCGAGGCTGCCAGGCTTGGACGTTTTAACGGCGCTCACCATCTCCCGGTTTCCGGGCACGCGATGGTGGGTGCGACCAATCCCCCCGAAGTACAGCGTGTCCCCGGACCGGCTTTTGCCTGGAGCCTGAAGACATGAACGCTGTGACTGACCTCAAGACCTTCACCGACTACGTCGTGGCCGACATCGGCCTCGCGGAGTGGGGCCGCAAGGAAATCAAGATTGCCGAGACCGAGATGCCTGGTCTGATGGCCATCCGCGACGAATACGCTGCCAAGCAGCCCCTAAAAGGCGCGCGCATCACCGGCAGCCTGCACATGACCATCCAGACCGCGGTGCTGATCCAGACGCTCGAAGCGCTGGGCGCACAGGTTCGCTGGGCCTCGTGCAACATCTTCTCCACGCAGGACCACGCTGCCGCCGCCATTGCTGCCAACCGCACGCCGGTGTTCGCTGTGAAGGGCGAAACCCTGGAGCAGTACTGGGACTACACGCACCGCATCTTTGAGTGGGCCGACGGTGGCTACTCGAACATGATCCTCGATGACGGCGGCGACGCGACCCTGCTGCTGCACCTCGGCGCCCGTGCAGAGAAGGACATCAATGTCCTCGGCACGCCGGGCAGCGAAGAGGAGCGCATCCTGCACGCCTCCATCCGCGCCACCCTGGCCAAGGACCCCACCTGGTACTCCAAGCGCCTGGCGGCCGTGATCGGTGTGACCGAGGAAACCACCACCGGCGTGCACCGCCTCAAGGAAATGGCGGCCAACGGCTCGCTGCACTTCCGTGCGATCAACGTGAACGACTCGGTGACCAAGTCCAAGTTCGACAACCTCTATGGCTGCCGCGAGTCGCTCGTGGACGGCATCAAGCGCGCCACAGACGTGATGATCGCCGGCAAGGTGGCCGTGGTGGCCGGCTATGGCGACGTGGGCAAGGGCAGCGCCCAGGCACTGCGTGCGCTGTCGGCCCAGGTCTGGGTGACCGAGTGCGATCCGATCTGCGCCCTGCAGGCCGCCATGGAAGGCTATCGCGTCGTCACGATGGACTACGCCGCCGACAAGGCCGATATCTTTGTGACGGCCACCGGCAACAAGAACGTCATCACCTACGCCCACATGGCCAAGATGAAGGATCAGTCCATCGTCTGCAACATCGGTCACTTCGACAACGAGATCGACGTCGCCACGCTTGAGGCCAAGTGCCAGTGGGAAGAGATCAAGCCCCAGGTGGACCACGTGATCTTCGAGGATGGCAAGCGCATCATCCTGCTGGCCAAGGGGCGTCTGGTGAACCTGGGCTGCGGCACGGGCCACCCGAGCTACGTGATGTCCTCCAGCTTTGCCAACCAGGTGATCGCCCAGATCGAGATGTACTCGCACAGCGACTACTACGAAAAGGGCAGGGTGTACGTGCTGCCCAAGCACCTCGACGAGAAGGTCGCCCGTCTGCAGCTCAAGAAGCTCGGCGCGATGCTGACCGAGCTGTCCTCCGAGCAGGCGGCGTACATTGGTGTGCAGGTCGAAGGCCCCTACAAGCCTGACACCTACCGCTACTGATCGCGCCCATGCGCGGTGCTCGCCGGCTTCGCCCGGCGAGCACCTCGCTCACACCGAGGGAGATTTGCCATGAGACTGTTGCTGGTCTGGGTACTGAACGCCTGTGCATTGCTGGCTGTGGCCTATCTGATGCCGGGCATCCACGTCACCTCGTTCTGGTCGGCACTGATCGCGGCGGCCGTCCTCGGTGTGGTCAACACGCTTGTACGCCCTGTGCTGGTGCTGCTCACGCTGCCCGTGTCCGTGCTGACCCTCGGCCTGTTCTTGTTTGTGCTCAACGGCCTGCTGTTCTGGGCTGCGGGCTCGGTGCTGGACGGCTTCAAGGTGGACGGATTCTGGGTCGCGGTGTTCGGCGCTATCCTGTACGGCATCATCGGCTACCTGCTGTCGATGCTGATCCCGGCCAAGGGCAAGGGCTGATCGCCCCGCCATGCGCGCCGACAAGCTGCTCGTTGTCCGCGGGCTGGTGCCTTCCCGCACTCTGGCGGCCCGACTGATCGAGAGCGGCCAGGTCGAACACGAACTGGCCGGGCAGTGGCAAGCGATCCGTCGTGTTGCTGATGAACTGCCGGACGACGCCGGTCTGCGCCTGCAGCAGGCGGCGCCGGAGCTGCGCTACGTCTCGCGCGGCGGCCTGAAGCTCGAAGGCGCCTTGTCTCGCACGCAGCTCGATGTCCGCGGACTGCATTGCCTCGATCTGGGTCAATCCACTGGCGGCTTCACCGATTGTCTGCTGCAGCGAGGTGCCGCACGGGTGACCGGTCTGGACGTGGGCCACGGGCAACTGGATGCGCGCCTGCGTGCTGACCCCCGGGCGCAGGCCTTTGAGGGCATCAACGTTCGCGAGCTGCCCTCAAGCCCGTTCGCGGCGCAGGTGCCGCAAGCCAGCATGAATCTGCTGGTGGTCGACGTGTCTTTCATCTCGCTCGCGCTGGCGCTGCCGCCGGTCCTGCCCTGGCTTCGGTCTGATGCCCACGTGCTCGCACTGGTCAAGCCGCAGTTCGAGGCAGGGCGCGCCTGGATCGAGAAGCACGGTGTGGTCACAGCGCCGGAGGCCCACGAGGCTGTCCGGGCCAGCATCATGCAACTCTGTATCGCGCACAAGCTCGAGGTGCGGGACTACTTCTACAGCCCTCTGCTCGGCGGAGGGCACGGCAACGCCCAGGGCAACCGCGAGTTTTTCGTGCACGCCGTCATGCGCACAAACTGAAGCCAACGACTGAACCGAACCAAGCGCCGTACCCGCTTCGAGCGGCGCGGTCACCAAGCCACCATGAAACTGCCTGCCATCAGCTTTGAGTTCTTCCCCCCCAAGACACCCGAGGGTCGCAGCAAGCTGCAAGCCACCCGACAGACTCTGGGAGCCTACGGTCCGGAATACTTCTCCGTCACCTTCGGTGCCGGTGGCTCGACGCGCGAAGGCACGCTGCAGACCGTGCAGGACATCCTCGCCGCTGGCCAGATGGGCGTGCCGCACCTGTCCTGCGTGGGCGCCGAGCGCGCTTCGCTCAAGGCCTTGCTGCAGGAGTATCAGGCCCTGGGTGTGAGGAAGATCGTCGCCCTGCGCGGCGACCTGCCCTCGGGCTACGGCATGGGCGGCGAGTTCCGCTACGCCCGCGACCTCGTCGAGTTCATCCGTACCGAGTTCGGTAAAGCCTTCGAGATTTGGGTGGCGGCTTACCCGGAGTACCACCCACAGTCCCGAAGCCCGGCCGACGATATCGCTCGCTTTGCCGACAAGATCAAGGCCGGAGCCAGTGGTGCCATCACCCAGTACTTCTACAACACCGACGCCTACTTCCACTTTCTGGAGCAGATCTCGGCGCAGGGCGTGGACGTCGAGCGCACGCCGATCGTGCCGGGCGTGATGCCGATCGCCAGCTTCACCCAGTTGGCCCGTTTCTCGGACGCCTGCGGCGCGGAGCTGCCGCGCTGGATGCGCGCCAAGCTGGCCAGCTACGGTGACGACGTGGAGAGCATCCGCGCTTTCGGCACTCAGGTGGTGGCGGATCTGGTGGACCAGTTGGCTGCCGTGGAGGCCCCGGCCCTGCATTTCTATACCCTGAATCAGCCGGGACCGACTGCAGCGGTTCTCGACGCGGTGGGATACAGTAGGCGGTCTTGACCAACCGTTGGCGCGCTCCGGCAGCGCCATCCCGCAGCACACGTGAGCCGCCCCGCCCACTGGATTGAAGTCCCTGTTGAGCAGGCCCGAGAGGGTCTGTTTGTGGCTGAACTGGATCGGCCCTGGGACGAAACACCCTTCATGCTGCAGGGCTTCCTGCTGGACGCAGACGCGCTGTCCGTGCTGCAGCAGCATTGCCGCATGGTGGTCGTGGACCCCAGCCGGTCCGATGATGCAGCGCTGCGGGCCCTGCCCGCGCCGCTGGTCAGCGCTTGGTTCGCCGAGCCGGTCAAACGCGTCAAGTCGGCCAACACCGTGGCCCCAGACCCTGTGCAGCCGGGCTGGGCTGCATCCTTGGCGGCCCTAATCGGTGGCCTGTTTGGCGCCGCGTCCGGCCCGAGCCTGGAGCGCCCGCGCCGGCTCGCCCCGGGAGAAGAGCTTGATGCGCCGCACCGCAGCAGACCGCCGGGCTTCGGCCTGTTAATGACCCTACTGGGGCTCTTTGAACGGCGCACTACCGAGATCAAGCCGCGCGCTGCTGCAGAACGTTTGGCGCAGATCCCGGCGGATCAGCCACTGCTGGTCTATCCCACAGCGCAGCCGATCAGCGCTGCGGCGCTCAAGGACGCGACCGCTGGCATTGCGCGGGTCGGTGCGGTGGCCGAGCGCCTGTTTGCCGAAGATGGGGGCGCGGCCGAGCTGGAGGTCTCCGAGCTGCGCGCGGCAATAGACGAATTGTCTGATGTGGTTGTGCGCAGCCCTGATGCTGCCATGTGGATGGCCCGCATGCGCGACTACGACAGTGTGGCCTATGCGCGTTCGCTCAAGACCTCGGTCATCCTGATGACTCTGGCGCGACACATCGGCTTTCCCAAGCATGAGTTGCAGCAGCTGGGCATGGTCGGCATGCTGCTGGATGTGGGCAAGCTGGCCCTGCCGCGCGAGCTGCTGGACACGCCGGGCCCGCTGGATGAGGCTGCGCTGGCGATTGCGCGGACGCATGTGACGGAGAGCGTCAAGATGCTCGAGTCCGACCCCGAGGTCGCGCCAGCCGTGCTGCGCGCGGTGGGCGAGCACCATGAGCGCCTGAACGGCTCCGGCTACCCCGGCGGGCTCAAGGACCGCGGCATCTCCATCTTCGGCCAGCTCGCCGGTCTGGTGGACGTGATGGTGGCACTGACCTCGCCGCGGCCTTATGCCAAGACCTTCTCCACCTACGAGGCAATGATGCATCTGTTCGATGCTGCCGACGAAGGCCAGTTTCATGGCCCGCTGGTGGAGCAGCTGGTGCAGTCCGTCGGCCTGTTCCCGGTGGGTTCCCTGGTGGAGCTCTCCAACGGCGAGGTCGCGGCCGTCTCCGGCCACAACCCGATCCGCCGCCTGGAGCCCAAGGTATTGGTGCTGACCAACACCAGCCAGCAGCCGCTGCCTTCGCCCTTCGAGCGCGACCTGTTGTACCGCCCGGTGGATGCCGGCGGCCGGCCGATCCACATCGTGCGTGCGCTGCCGGTCGGCGCCTACGGCGTGGACCCGCGACAGTTCTATCTGGGCTGATGTACGTCGTGGATCAGGTGTTTGTCCCCGGCGAGTTCTCCGAGCGCGTGAGTGCCGCGCTCGCGCAGTGCCAGGCGGGTCGGGCCATGGTTATCGCCCTGCGTCTGGACCGGGCGGATTATGTCGAGGCCGAACTCGAACAGGCCGATGCCGGCACCCTGTCCACCACGCTCGAATTCACCCTGCGCGGCCTGCTGCAGGAGCAGGACGCGCTGCTGATGCCCAACCCGGGCGAGGTCTGGCTCTGGTTCCCGCGCATGGCCTCGCGCGCTGTGGCCACCGTGGCCACGCGCCGCCTGCTGGAAACCGTGCGCCAGATCAGCGTGGACCGCGGCGTGGCCGTGCGCGGCAGCGCCGGCATTGCCGTCTGGCCCGAGCATGGCGAAGACCTCGCCAGCCTGCTGCGCGCCGCCCGACGCACCGCCGTGCAGGCACAGACCGCGCACGAGCCGATCGCCTTGGTGACGGCCGGTGGCAGCGAGGACACGGCGCTGCAGGATCGCGAGTCGATCGCCGCCTTGCTCAACATCAACGACATCGAAGTGCACCTCCAGCCCATCGTGCCCATGCGCACGGGCGGCGCCCTGGCCGCCGAGGCGCTGCTGCGGCTGCCCCCCACCTGGGCCAAACGCTACACGGCCTATGAATTCGTGCGTACGGCTGAGCGGGCAGGCCTGTCGGTCTCGCTGCTCAAGGCGGTGCTCAACGCCACGGCGCGGGCCGTGACCGAGCTGGCAGACAGCGGGCTGCAGCTGGACGTATCGATCAATGTCTCGCCCGACGCGCTGCGCGAGCCGCTGCTGCCAGACATCATCGATCAGACGCTCTCGATCTGGCGTGTGCCCGCGCGCACGGTCTCGCTCGAGGTGACAGAGGGCTCGCTGATCGAGAACACCGAGCAGGCGGCGCGGCATCTGTCGGCCCTGCGCGTGCGCGGCTTTGCCATTGCGATCGATGACTTCGGCACCGGCTTTTCCAGCCTGGCCTACCTGCAGCGCCTGCCGCTGTCCAAGCTCAAGATCGATCGGCTGTTTGTCGCCGACATGCTGCACAACAAGTCCAGCCTGGCGATCGTGCGCACCGTGATCGAACTGGCGCACAACTTCGGCCTGACCGCGATTGCCGAGGGCGTGGAAGACCGCCCGACGCTTGAGGCCCTGCGCAATCTCGGGATCGATGCCGTGCAGGGCTATGTGTATTCCCCCGCCCTGCCGCCGCCGGAGTTTCTGGCTTGGGCGCGGGCCAACGCGCGAGCGTAGCTGCGCGATATCGACTTAGGTTCACGCTTGAGCGTCCAAGAAATCGGGATTCCGAGAGCTTTGGGACTAGCAGGGAACGTCCACCGATGAAAGTACACGCCTGCAGTTTTGACCTTGAGACGTCCCAATACGCTGATGGATCGCGCTGCTGATCCGGGGTGTCACGCGTCAAGCTATGCAACGGTTTGACTTGCGGGGGCGCGGAGGCCAATCGGATGGAAGCAGCTCAGTTCACTGATTGCCCCAGCCGGGCTGAACTGTGTTTTGGCTCAGATCAACTACGTCGCGCTTGAGTCCTCCGCTGCCTATTTCGGCTTGGTGCGAACTCCAATCTTCGCCGGTGCTGCTGACGTGCGCTACTGCGACGCATAGGAGGGCGCCTTGCTGGGCGCCGTGCAGCAATGCACAGCCTTGTCGCGAGTGCGGAACCCGGGGCAAGCAGGGCGCGGCCGATTTGCTGGTCGGCGCGACAGCTCTTGCTAGTTGCGTTCCACTGCCCCGAGCTTACTGGTCTGCTGATCACCGTTCGAAATTCAGGTAAAGCTCAGGTGCCACCCATCGGGTTCCGTTTCCGGGTTCAAGTGCCGAAAGTACCCACAGAGACTTGGCATCTAGCAACCGAGACCGTCCGTTGGTTCAAAGCCCCTACCGTTGGTGCAAAGTCTCTCGCATGCAGTGTCGACACTCCCTATCTTGCGTTGGCCGTCATCACTCGACGGTCTTCCAAACAACCTTATAGGGTTTTCGTTATGTCCAAGCGTTTCTCCTCCTTTTTCCTTGGCCCCTTGCTCTGTGCTGGCTTGCTCCCCGCCGACGCGCAAGCTCAGACAGAGCCGAAGGGCCTCTACGCGACTTTGTACGGGCAATACAGCAAGATCGGCTCCTCGACCGTAAATGAAACCGGTGCACGGGGTGCCGGCAACAGTCTGCGTGCGGAGTTCGATAGTGGATCGGGCTGGGGCGGCGACATCGGTTGGCGCTATGGCAACGGCTGGGCGGCAGAACTCGAGTGGAACTACCGCAGCCACTCACTCAACGGTCTGCGCCTCGGCGGTGCCAACTTCACGCGAGATGGCGACTTCGCGTCGAATATCCTGATGGTCAACGGGTTGCGCCGCTTTCCGTCGACTAGTACGTGGACGCCGTACCTCGGCGCTGGGATCGGATGGGTTCAGGAGATCGACATCGATGTGAAGCCCGACACCGGTGGCACCGAACGCAGCTACTCGGCCAGCAGCAAGTTCGCGTTCCAGTTGATCGCCGGTGTCGAGTATGCACTCACGCCTCAATGGCGCATGACTGCCGACGCGCGCTGGCTGCGCGTCGGGTCGGTTCGACTGGACAACGAGGTTGGCAACTCAGGTGGCACCGTGGGTCCGTTGACCTACAACCCGTTGTCAGTGCAAGTCGGTGTGCGGTACAGCTTTTGATGCACCGTCAATGCGGTACTTGGCGCCGTCTCCGAACCGAGCGAGCACTTCAGCGCGGCGGCGGCGGCTGACCGGAACCTCGCAGCCGTCGCTCATCAGACACACCGCCCCAGTGGCGGTGCGCCTGACGCTGATGACGTGGTCGCAGGCGATCCACCAAGAGCGGTGCACACGCAAGCCTTGCGCTCCACCCTCGTCCTCGACGTCGGCCAAGGTGCCGAGAATGAGCGCGCAACCACGCGTTGTCCAGACGCGCAAGTACTGCAGCTCAGATGCAACTGCAATCACGTCCGTTCCCATTTCGGTAGGTAGCCGCTCGCACCAACTCGGACTGATCGGGGCAGAGAACGTGCCAGCAGCGATCGCTACGGGGGTAGCTGGGTCGCTCGAGGCTACGTCATTAGGTACTACGTTCAATCCAATAGGACTGTGGATTTGCGGCGCGGTGCCAACCGTGGACTCGACCCCGGCGCACGGGCTACACCCCAGTGCTGCGGCTGGCTGCGAAACGGCAGAGCGAACCTCCGCGTGCAGCAGCGGCGGCACAAGCCAGTGGAGGCGGGGCAAACAGATCAAAGCCCAAGCCATCGTCACCGGGATCACAATGTCGAAAAACTCCGCCAGAACTTGTCCACCTAAAGTGGGGCTGATCGAGCCGTCGTCGTCGGGCCGTGCAGGATAGCCAAGCCACTGTTGCATCAGCCCTTCGCCAATCAGCCAGTACAACGGAGCGAGCACGATCGAGCCAAATACTGCGGATAACAGTACGAGGGCCCAGCTGGGCATGCGGCTGGCGCCAAACCGGCGTGTCAGCAGATACAGCAACGATTGCAGAACGAGCAGCCCCGATGCAATTTGAAGAACCCAGAACAAGAGGCGGGCGGCCCATGGTGCCGTAAATCCCACGTCTGGATCCAGACTCACCAAAAGCGCGACCAGCGCCAGCCCGGTGACCGTCAGATAGCGCGTGATTCCAGTCGCGTTCGCCTCGATCGGCATCAGCAGTCAACGCGAAGCTGAGGGCAGCGCAGAATGCACCTCAATGGAATTCGCACCTTCGAGGCCTGCTGCGCAACGCCTTGATGTCCATTAACTCGACGAGACTGTCGCTTTGGGACGTGCGCCAATGTCAAGTGCTCCAAACCATACGAATGCTAGCGACGCGTTGCGGACCAGGGTGCTGCTTGACCTCCCCGCACGTGGATACCAGTACGAAGGAGCGACCGTGCACTGCTTGCTGGCATTCCCAAACGCAACACGCCTGTCTACATATCTGCCGAATTGTATTGATGGACTTTTTGTCGGCTGCGCGGTCCTCTGGGAACCCCGTCGGACGGGTTCGGCGTTTGTTCAGGGTCGGTCCTTAGTAACCATCTCTAGCGTGAGGGCGTGCTGCAAGCCACCGCCAGCAGGGCCTCGGCTGCCAGGCCGATGGATGCTAGCGCTTCGTCATGCAGCGCCGGTGCACCCAGCATCAGGCCAGCAGGCAGTCCGCCGGTCGCCATCGGCAGGCTGATCGCGCAACCATCCAGCAAATTGAATAGCAGGGTGTTGCGCAGCATCAGCCGGTTGGCCGCGAAGTAGGCGGCGTCCTCGGCCAGCGCTGCAATCGGTGGCGCGACCATCGGCACGGTGGGCATCACGAAGGCATCAAAACCCTGCAGCCCGGCCTGCACGGCATCCTGCCAGCGGCGGCGGGCGGTCAGCGCGGCGGCATAGTCCAGCGCGCTGATCTGCGCCCCGCCCGCAATGCGCGTGGCCACGCGCGGGTCATAGGCGGCCGCTGCGCGGGCCAGCAGCGGCGCGTGCCACTGAAAGCTTTCGTGGGCCGCAATCACGCCCTGCGCCGCGAGCGCCGCGTCGGCAAAGGGCGCAAAGGGCGCGCGGGTGATCTGCACACCAGCCGCCTGCAAGCGCGCGAGGCTCGCCTCGAAAGCGTGTGCGACGGTCTCGTCCAGGCTGTCCAGCACCACGGTGGTAGGCGCGAGCAGGCGGATCTGCCCGGGTGCGGGCGGTGTCGGGCGCAGCGGTGCATCGGCCAGCACGGCGTCGATGCGCAGGCAGTCTGCGAGCGTGTGCGCGATCGGGCCAATCGAATCGAGGCTCGCCGCCAGCGGCAGGCAGCCATCCATGGGCACGCGCCGCGCCGTGGGTTTGAAGCCGACCAGCCCGTTGAGCGCCGCCGGAATGCGCACCGAACCGCCGGTGTCGGTGCCCACGGCCGCCAGCCCGACACCAAGGGCCACACCCACGGCCGCTCCGGACGACGAGCCGCCAGGAACACGCGGCAGACCCTCATCGAGCGCCGAGCCGGCGGCATTGGCCGGTGTGCCCCAGTGCGGGTTGAGACCGAGGCCCGAATAGGCGAACTCCGTCATGTTGGTGGTGCCGATGATGGCCGCGCCGGCTGCGCGCAGGCGCGCGACGATGGTCGCGTCGCGCTCGGCCGGCGCCGCGGCGGCGGGTCCGTCGAGCAGGACCTTCGAGCCGGCGGTGGTGATGCTGCCCGCCACGTCGAAGAGGTCCTTCACCGTGACTGGCGTGCCGCCGAGCGCGCCGGCAGACTGCGTGGCCGGCGCCTCAAAGTGGCGGATCAGCACATGGGCCGCCCGCGGGTCTGTCGCGGCCTGCTGCGCCTGCGCCCAAGCGGCTTCGGGCGTGGTGTCGCCCGCCGCGAAGCGTGTCAGCAGGCTGTCGATCCGGCTGGCCGGTTCGGCCGCGGCAGATGTACCGTGCGGGGGTTTGCTGTGCGCGTCCATCCACGGATTTCATCACGCCATGTCGCCTGCTGCGCCTGCCCGGACGGGCATGTCCACCGACCCCTTCATCGACCACGTCCTCGAGCTGCTGGCCCTGGCCGCGGCGGGCGCACCACTGAAGGCGAGGCGCATGTTCGGCGGCTGGGGCATTAGCTGGGACGGACTTTCGATCGCCATCGTCGCAGACGGCCGCTTCTATCTGAAGACCGACGCACAGACCCAGGCGCAGTTCCGCGAGGCCGGCTGCGCGCCTTTCACCTACGAGGCGAAGGGCAAGCGCATGGAGATGAGCTACTGGACCCCGCCTGACGAGGCCATGGATGCCGCTCATCTCATGACGCCCTGGGCACGCCGAGCCATCGAGGCTGCGCTGCGCGCGGCCAATGCAAAGAACGCAGTCAAGCCGACCGTCCGCAAGGCCGCGGCCAGGAAAGCCCCAGCAAAGAAGTCGCCCGCCCAGAAGGGCCGCGGCGTCTGAGGGGCGCCTGAAAGCCAGAAGTGCTTTCCGCTTGTCTGATGCGGCTCTTCAGCCGTTTTGCCTTGGAAAGCCGCATGGATATTGGTTCTAGGATTGCTAGTGCCCAGCTGCGAGCGAGCGCCTGCCAGCGCGAGCCCCGTTGCGCCACTGACTCGGTCTAATGCCACGGTGAGCGACTTTCTTTTGGTTCACGGTGCCTGGCACGGCGCATGGTGTTGGCGCGTTTCAGGGGAATTCGCCGAGCATGCTCGGCACCCTGAAACGAGCGAGCGCCTGCCAGCGCGAGCCCCGTTGCGCCACTGACTCGGTCTAATGCCACGATGAGCGACTTCCTGTTGGTTCACGGCGCCTGGCACGGCGCATGGTGTTGGCGCGTTTCAGGGAATTCGCCGAGCATGCTCGGCGCCCTGAAACGAGCGAGCGCCTGCCAGCGCGAGCCCCGTTGCGCCACTGACTCGGTCTAATGCCACGATGAGCGACTTTCTTTTGGTTCACGGTGCCTGGCACGGCGCATGGTGTTGGCGCGATGTCCTGCCGCGCCTGCGTCATGCAGGCCACACGGCCCATGCGGTGACGCTGACCGGGGTGGGCGAGCGCGCGCATCTGCTCAGCCCCGCGGTCACGCTTCAGACGCACATCGATGACGTCATCGGCGCCATCGAGGCCGAAGAACTGCAGGACGTGATCCTGGTGGGCCACAGCTATGCCGGCCTGCTGATCACGGCCGTGGCCGACCGGCTGGGTGATCGCATCCAGACCCTGGTCTACGTGGATGCAGTGGTGCCTGCGCCGGGCGAAAGCTGGTCGTCCACGCATACGCCGGAGACGGTGGCTGGGCGTCTGGATACGGTGCGCGCCACGGGTGGGCTGTCCCTGCCACCGCCGGACGCGAGTGTCTTCGGGCTTGCGGGCGAGGCGCGCGACTGGGTGAACCGCCGCCAGACGCCACACCCCTTCGCCGTGTATCAGGCGCCAGTAGAGTTTGATGCCCTGCGGGTCGGGCGCCGCCGCCGCGTGTTCATCGACTGCACCCAGCCCGCGCTGGCCACGATCGCCGAAAGCCGGCGCCGGGTGCAGCGCGAGCCAGGCTGGCAGGTGCTGGAGCTGGCCACCGGCCATGATCCGATGGTGAGCACGCCGGCCGCCCTGTCAGAACTGTTGCTTGCGCAGGCCGACTGAGGCCGGGCGCCGCAAGCGCGCTGCAGGCCGATGGGATAATCCCGCGCCATGAGATTGCAGTTCACGAAGATGCAGGGCGCCGGCAATGACTTTGTCGTGCTCAATGCACTTCAGCGGCCACTCGATCTGAGCGCCGATCAATTCCGCAGGCTGGCCGACCGGCGCTTTGGCGTGGGCGCAGACCAGTTCCTGATCGTGGGCCCGCCGGCCGATCCCGCCCACGACTTTTCCTATCGCATCGTCAATGCCGATGGCGGCGAGGTGGAGCATTGCGGCAATGGTGCGCGCTGCTTTGTGCGCTACGTGCGCGAGAAGGGCCTGACGAGCAAGGCCAGCGTGTTGGTGGAGGTGAGCTTCGGCGTGATCGAGCTCACCGAGGCAGCAGACGGCAGCGTGACCGTACAGATTGCCGTGCCGCGCTTTGCGCCGGCCGACATTCCCTTCAACCCGAACGGCCTGAGCACACGCAGCCAGGGTGCGAGCACGCTCTATGGTTTGCCGGTGGGTGAGCACACGCGCTGGGTGGGCGTAGCCAATCTGGGCAACCCGCATGCCGTGCAGGTGGTGGACGACGTGGACCGCGCACCGGTCGAGCTCGAAGGCCCGCTGATCGAGGCGCATGCCGCCTTTCCGGCGCGGGTCAATGCAGGCTTCATGCAGATCATCGATTCGCAGCACATCCGCCTGCGCGTATTCGAGCGCGGCGTGGGCGAAACCCTGGCCTGCGGCACGGGCGCGGTGGCGGCGGTGGTGTGCGGGATTCAACAGGGGCTGCTGAAGAGCCCGGTCACGGTGGAGGCGCGCGGTGGCGTGCTGGCCGTGCGCTGGGCCGGGCAGGGCGAGATGGCATATCTGAGCGGTCCGGCCGTGACCGTGTTTGAGGGGGAAGTGGATCTATGAGTACGGAATTCGGTCTGCAGGTGCTGGCCTATCTGCGTGAGCATCCGGAGTTCTTTGACGAGCACGCGGAGCTCTTTGCCAGCCTGACCGTGCCCAACCCCCATGGCGGCCGCGCGGTAAGCCTAATCGAGCGCCAGCTCATGGCGGTCAAGGAAAAGAACAAGCAGGTTGAGCTGCGTCTGGCGGAACTCATCCGAATCGGCCGCGAGAACGAGGTCATCGTCGACAAGTTCACCACCTGGACGCGCAGCCTCGTGGCGGCGCGCCATGCGCGCGATCTGCCCGGGCTGGTGGAAGGCGGCGTGGGCCGTCACTTCACCGTGCCGCTGACCGCACTGCGCGTCTGGGGGGTGATGCCCGAGCACCAGGGCCTGGACGCCGCCCGTCCGGTGGCTGAGGACGTGAAGAGTTTCGCGCACAGCCTGATGGGCCCGTATTGCGGTGGCAATTCCGGCTTTGCCGCGGCCAGCTGGCTGCCTGGCGAGGCCGCCAGCATCGCGTTGCTGCCCCTGCGTGTGGGCGCCGCGCCCGAGGCCTTTGGCCTGCTCGTGCTCGGCTCACCCGATCCGCAGCGCTTCCGCGACGACATGGGCGTGGAGATGCTCGCCCGCATTGCAGAGATCTGCTCGGCCGCGCTGGCCCGGCTGCTGCCTGAAAGCGGCCCGGCGGTTGCCGCCCCCACGCTGACGCACTGAGCGGGCACCGACCATGACCGAAGCCGCTGCGCTCGCCCACCCGCACGCCGCGGCGGATGCAGACGGGCAGGGCGGCGCGGCGCCCGGCGTCGCGCGCGTTGAGTCGGTGGCGGCGCATGGCAGCCATGCCTTTTCCAAGACGGTGCAAGCCGGCATCGAACTGCTGGTCGGGCTGGGTGTGGCCGGCGACGTCCATGCCGGCGTGACGGTCAAGCACCGCTCGCGCGTGGCCAAGGACCCCACGCAGCCCAATCTGCGTCAGGTGCACCTGATCCATGCCGAGCTGCTGGACCATCTCGCCGCACAGGGCTTCACGGTGCGGCCGGGCGACCTGGGCGAGAACCTGCTCACGCGCGGCATCGATCTGCTGGGGCTGCCCACCGACGCCGAGCTGCAGATCGGCCCCGTGGCCCGCATCCGCATCACCGGCCTGCGCAACCCCTGCGCGCAGATCGACCGCTTTGCGCCGGGGCTGATGAGCGCGCTGCTGGACCGTGCCGCCGACGGCAGCCTGATCCGCAAGGGCGGCGTGATGGCCGTGGTGCTCGCCTGTGGCCCGGTGCGTGCGGGCGATGCGATCACGATTCACCTGGCGCCGGGCGAGCATCGGCCGCTCGCGCCGGTCTGAAGCCGACCCATGGCCGCCGCGCAGCCCAGCACCGAGCGCCCCGAACTGCCCGCCAGTGTCCATGCGTGGCTGGATCATCTGCGCGTGGAACGCCGCCTGGCGCCCCGCACGCTGGACACCTACGCCATTGACCTGACGAGTCTGGCCGCCGTGCTGCCCGTGGCGCTGGACGCCGTGGCCGAGCACCATCTGCGCAGTGCGCTGGCGCGCCTGCATGCGGGCGGAATGACGCCGCGTTCGCTGGCCCGGCTGCTGTCGGTGGCGCGCGGCTTCTACCGCTGGCGCATGCTTTCCGGCGCCCGGGCCGACAACCCGGCCCAGGGCCTGCGCGCGCCCAAGGCGCCCAAGCGCCTGCCCAAGGCCCTGGCCGTGGACGCCACCGCCGGTCTGCTCGATGCCGCGCAGGCAGCCGTGCAGGCCGTTCAGACAGCAGACCCGCAGCAGGACGAGCCGAAGCAACAGGCCCTGCGCCTGCGCGACGCGGCCATGTTCGAGTTGCTGTATTCCTCCGGCCTGCGTCTGGCCGAACTGATCGGCCTGGATGTGATTGCCAGCGATACGGCGGCCGGCTGGGTGGATGCCCAAGCGGCCGAGGTGCATGTCACCGGCAAGGGCGGCAAGCGGCGCATGGTGCCGGTGGGCGGCAAGGCACTCGACGCGCTGCGCGCCTGGCTGCCCGCCCGGGTGCTGCTGGCCCATGCGCAGTGCACGGCGCTGTTTGTGGGCGCGCGCGGCGAGCGCATCGCTCAGGGCACGGTACGTCTGGCGCTCAAGCAGCTGGCGCAGATGAGTCAGCTGGGCCAGCACGTGCACCCCCACATGCTGCGCCACAGCTTTGCCAGCCACGTGCTGCAAAGCAGCGGTGACCTGCGCGCCGTGCAGGAGCTCATGGGCCACGCCAGCATCGCCGCCACGCAGGTCTACACCCAGCTGGACTTTCAGCATCTGGCCAAGGTCTACGACGCAGCGCATCCGCGGGCGAAGAAGCCTGGTGAAAAATAGGTCTTTTTCGGACATAATTATCGATGGCAATGAATGGCCAGAGAATTCCTAAAGAAGCGCGGAAAGTCGATTTCAACCCATTCATAATCCGTTGATTTCGGCCAATTTCATGTCGTTCGGTTGGTTGTGCTGATCGGTGCAGGTGAGGTGCAGCGCTACGCGGCGCGCCGGCGCTCAGCGGCGAAAATGCGCGCATGACCGCCACCCTCATCCTCAAGCCGGGCAAGGAAAAGAGCCTGCAACGCCGCCACCCCTGGGTCTACGCCACCGCCGTGGCCCGGGTCACGGGCAACCCCGGGCTGGGCGAGACCGTCAAGGTGCTCAGCCACGAGCAGCGCTTCCTGGCCTGGGCGGCCTACTCCGAGCAGAGCCTGATCCGCGCCCGCGCCTGGAGCTTTGTCGAGGGCGAGGTGATCACGGCCGACTTCATCGCCCGGCGCATTGCGGCGGCCGTGGCGCGCCGCACGGGACTGGCCCGCGTCAGCAACGCGATCCGTATTGTCTTTGGCGAGGCCGATGAGCTGCCGGGTCTGGTGGCGGATCAATATGGCGACACGGTCGTCATCCAGTGCATGGCCGCCGGCATCGAGCGCTGGAAGGCCGAGATCGTCACAGCCCTGGTGGCCGCCACCGGCTGCAAGACAGTCGTGGAGCGCAGCGACGCCGCTGTGCGCGGCCGCGAAGGCCTGCCCGAAATCGTGGCCGTGCTACATGGCGAGCTGCATAACCCGGTGGAAGTCACCGAGAACGGCGTGCGCTACACGGTGGATGTGCTCAAGGGCCACAAGACCGGCTTCTACGTTGACCAGCGCGACAACCGGGCCCTGGCCGCAGAGATCGTGGCGAGCCTGCTTGCTCAGGGCAAGCAGCCGCGCGTGCTCAACTGCTTCTGCTACACGGGCGGGTTCTCGCTGGCGGCGCTCGGTGCCGGCGCGACGCAGGTGGTGAGCGTGGACTCCTCGGCCGAGGCCCTGGCCACCGGTCAGGCGCAGGCGGC
The DNA here is from genome assembly GCF_047549485.1 of Piscinibacterium candidicorallinum. Classification (GTDB taxonomy): domain Bacteria; phylum Pseudomonadota; class Gammaproteobacteria; order Burkholderiales; family Burkholderiaceae_C; genus Piscinibacterium; species Piscinibacterium candidicorallinum. The sequence goes on from NZ_CP180191.1 coordinate 420,039, forward strand.
GCTCAACGGCTTTGACGCTGCGCGTTCCGAGTGGCGCTGCGAAAACGTCTTCGACACGCTCAAGGCCCTGGCCGCCGAGGGTCGCGAGTTCGACCTGATCGTGCTCGATCCGCCCAAGTTCGCGCCCAGTGCCAACCACGTGGACAAGGCCGCGCGCGCCTACAAGGAGATCAACCTCAAGGGCATGAAGCTGCTGGCCTCCGGCGGACACCTGCTGACATTCTCCTGCTCCGGCGCCATCAGCGTGGACCTGTTCCAGAAGATCGTGGCCGGCAGCGTGATCGATGCGCGCGTGGACATGCAGCTGCTCAAGCGCCTGGCGGCCGGCATCGACCACCCCATGGCCATGACCCACCCCGAGGGTGAATACCTCAAGGGGCTCTGGCTGCGCCGCATGTGAGCGCGCCACGCTTGGTGCAGCAGGACGAATTGGACGAACTGGGCCCGCCGCGCTGGCTGCACGATCTGCGCTGGCTGCTGCTGAGCCCGCCGCTGCTCAGTACCGCACCCGGGACCTTCAGTGCGCCGGTCTTTGCCTTCAGCGCCGCCGAGCGCGCGCTGATCGAGCGCTGGCTCGACGACCCGGCCACGGCCGCGCTGCCCGAACCTTCGCCGCGCACGGCGGATGGCTCGCGCCGCATACCGCTGGGGCGCTGGTGCGAACGGCTGATCGAACACTTCCTGCGCCACGGGCCCACGCACCGGCTGGCGGCGGCCAACCTGCCGCTGCGTCAGGCCACGGTAGCCGGCAGTGACCACACCACGGCTGGCGAGATCGACTTCCTGCTCACCGATGCGGCCGGCCAACCCTGGCATTGGGAGCTGGCGGTGAAGTATTTCCTCTGCCATGCGCCGTGCGAGGTGGCTGCGGCGCAAGACTTCATCGGGCCGGATGGCGCGGAAACGCTGGAAAGCAAGCTTGAGAAACTCTTTGGCCGGCAGCTTGCGCACCGCCCGCCCGCGCCCTGGGATGGGCAGGCCTGGCAGCCCGCGGCCTTCACCCGCGGCTGGATGTTCTACCGCCACGGCCAGCCCGCGCCGATCTGCCCGCTGCTGGCCGCGGACCATCTGTGCGGCTGGTGGCTGCCGGCGTCCGAGCTGCCAGCGTTTGCCGCGGCGCGCGGCAGCCGCGCCTTTCGCCTGCTGGACCGTGTCGACTGGCTGGGCAGCACCCGCGCCAGCGCTGTGCTCGCCCCGGCCGAGGTGGCCACCGCGCTTCAGGCCCAGTGGCAGCGCCCCCGGCCCCCCGGCGCGCGCCGCTGGCCCAGCGCGCTGATGCTGGCCGAGGTGGACGCCACGGGCGCCGAGCGTTCGCGCGGGTTTGTGCTTCCCGGTGCAGGCGTCTGAGGACCGTATCGCGCATCGGGTGCGGGTTTTCGGGCCTTTTTGTGCCATGAGCCGCGCGGGATGGGCTTCTCGAACGGCTAACCGAGGTTTGATGCACTTGCTCAGCCTGAATGCAGTGAAAAGCCGCGCCAGACAAGCGAGACCGTTTTCCGGCCTCAGCGCGCCCGCCGCCCGTCCGGCCGGCCCAAGGCGGTTCGCGCCGGCAGGGGCAGAGCATGTAAACTTGTTGGTTCAACGTTGAAAACCTTCGGCAAATCAGTGGCTTGCGTGCAGGCTGCCTGCGCCGACCCCATCTGGAACATTCATCATGGCTGAACGCAAACGCAATCGCCGCAACACGCTCGAGCGTCGTTGCCTGGGCAAGGCTTACAAGCGCCTGTTCAACGGCGCACCGAAGTCGATCTTCAAGATGTTGGAGAAGATTAAGAAAGCCTGAGCTTTCTTAATCTTCCAACACGCCCGTTTGGGGCACCCCCTTCCCGTTCCCCCGCCCGGCGGGGGAAAGCCTGGGGCGGCTTCAACTGAACAAAGGCCGCGCCTGATCAGCGCGGCTTTTGTTTTCAGCGCGGTTTTCTGCGCGCGGTGCTTTGTTTGCCCTCGCGTGTTTGTGTTCTTTTGTTGAATTGCGGGCTTGCACGAACGCGCGCCAGCCCCATATCCGCTACTTTGCGCCCTCGCAATTTGGAGCGAACCCATGAGTGGTGATGCAAGCGTTGTGGCCGCGCAGGCCGTGGCCAGCGCCCAGGCTGCCAAGATGATTCCCGTGACCATCCTCACAGGCTTTCTCGGTGCGGGCAAGACCACGCTGCTCAATCGCATCCTGACCGAACGCCATGGCGAGAAGATCGCCGTGATCGAGAACGAGTTCGGCCAGGAAGGCATCGACAACGAGATCCTGGTGCAGGAGGCCAACGAGCAGATCATTGAGATGAACAACGGCTGCATCTGCTGCACCGTTCGTGGCGATCTGGTGAAGATCCTCAACGACCTGTATGCCAGGAAGAAAAGCGGCTCGCTGCAGTTCGACCGCGTGCTGATCGAAACGACAGGTATGGCTGACCCCGGCCCCGTCACCCAGACCTTCTTCATGGATGACGACGTGGCCGACCGCTACCTGCTGGATGCTGTCATCACCGTGGTCGATGCCAAGCACGGCTGGAACACGCTGGACGCCCAGAAGGAAGCGCAAAGCCAGGTAGGCTTTGCCGATCGCATCCTGATGAGCAAGGTCGATGTGGCCGAAGCCGAACAGGTCACGGTGCTCAAGCAGCGCATCAAGCAGATGAACCCGCGCGCGCCGATCACCGAAGTCCACTTCGGCCAGGCCGACATCAAGGAGCTGCTGGACATCCGCGGCTTCAACCTGAACAGCATTCTCGAGATCGATCCCGAGTTCCTGACCAGCGACAAGCATGCCCATGACGGCAGCGTGCACAGTTTCGTCTTTACCAGTGACAAGCCCCTCGATGGCGCACGGCTCGAAGAGTTTCTGTCCGCGATTCTTCAGGTTTACGGCAATGACCTGCTGCGCTATAAGGGCGTGCTTTGGCTGGACGGGGTCGAGCGCCGGATGGTGTTCCAGGGCGTGCACATGATGATGGGCGCCGACGCGGGCAAGCCCTGGCAGGCCGGCGAGAAGCGGTCCAGCAAGATGGTTTTCATCGGGCGGAAGATGCCTGTGCAGGTCATCATGGATGGCCTGAGGCAGTGCGAGATCGGCGCAGGCAAGGCGATCAGAAAGTAATGACCCGGGCGGTCAGACACGAGCAGACAGAACGCAGTACACAAGCAGGTGCATGTCAGCGAGCAGATCAACTGCCCGCTCACAAGTGAAGATTCAAAGCAGTTCGAGGTGGGAGAAACAGAACAATGGCGACCGCAAAGACAACCGCTGCCAAGGCACCGGCAGCCAAGCCGGCCGCAAAGTCCGAGGCTGAGAAGAAGCCCGCAAAGGGCGCCGTGGGCGCAGGCAAGGGCAACGACTGGGTTCCGACCGACGCTGAGATGCTGGCCATGGGCGAGGCCGACTACATGAACGCCGCCCAGTTGCGCTACTTCAAGTCCAAGTTGCAGGAGATGGAGCGTCAGATTCTCTCCAACGCCGACGAGACCGTGGAGCACCTGCACGAGAACGTGATCGTCCCCGATCCGGCGGACCGCGCCACCATCGAGGAAGAGCACGCACTGGAGCTGCGTACGCGCGACCGCGAGCGCAAGCTACTCAAGAAGGTGCAGCAGTCGATCCAGCGTATCGACGCCGGCGACTACGGCTGGTGCGAGGAAACCGGTGACCCCATCGGCGTGGCCCGTCTGATGGCCCGCCCGACGGCCACGCTTTCTCTGGAGGCCCAGCAGCGCCGCGAGATCCGCCAGAAGATGTACGGAGACTGATCGGTACGCGGTTTCGCCGAACGACGGGGCGCGGAACACGCGCCCCTTTTTCATGTCTGAGCGTCCACGCTCGGGGGCAGCATCTCGAAATCGGCACCCGCGCAGCCCACATCTGCCGGCCCGTGCAGCCGCCATCTCCCACAACCACCGCCCACCCAAGCCGCCATGTTCCGCGCCCTTCTCGTGCAGTATGCCCACCCCGGTGGGGCCATGCTCCGGTACCCGGATATCAATGTCGCGCGAGGTGACGCGCTGCTCATGACCGGTCCATCGGGCTGCGGAAAGACCACCTGGCTGCATCTCGTCGCTGGCCTGCTTCGGATGCACGGTGGTCAGCTCTGGATGGACGATGCCGTGCTCACCCCTGATCGTGTGGCGCTCGTCCCCCAGGTGCCTCACTTGATCGGCAGCCTGTCGGTCATGCAGAACCTGGCGGTCGCCAGTTTTGCCGCGCAGCGCCCGTTTGACGAAGCCCGGGCCCTGCAGCTGCTCGAAGCCATGGGTCTGGCGCATTTGCTTGCGCGCAGGCCATCCGAGCTGTCACGCGGTCAGGCGCAGCGCGTGGCCATCGCGCGAGCGCTCGTCAACCGGCCCGACGTGCTGCTCGCCGACGAGCCCACTGCAAGCCTCGATGACGAAGCCGCCGCAGCAGCGATCCAGCTACTGGTCAGTCAGGCGGCAGCAGCCAATGCCGCGTTGGTCATTGCGTCTCATGATGGTCGGGTCAAGCCCTTGTTTGACGCCACGCTTGCATTGCCGCCCTTCAGCGGCGAGCCGGTCGGGGCCGCGGCATGAGCTCCCGGTCGATTGGCGCCCTGGGGCTCGCGCTCGCGCACATCCGCGCCAGCTGGGGCGGTTTTGCGGCCAATGCCGGCCTTCTGGCGCTTGCAGTGGCCTCGCTCGTCTTCCTCGCAGTTGCGCTCGATGCCCTGCAGGCCAGGGCAGAGCGCGATGCTCAGGGCATCGATCTGGTCGTCGGCGCCAAGGGCAGCGGGCTGCAGATCGTGCTGTCCTCGCTGTACCACGTCGATATCTCGCCCGGGAACATGCCGCTTGCGGAGGCTGAGCGGATCGCGCGCCATCCCATGGTCGCCAAGGCTGTGCCAGTGAGTCTTGGTGACAACTTTCGCGGATTTCGCATCGTCGGTAACACCGGGCTGCGCGAACTCTATGCGGTTCCCGTGGCCCAGGGAGCGGACGCCGCTCGGGCGATGGATGCAGTGCTCGGTGCGGAGGTTGCCGCACGCGCAGCGCTCAAGGTGGGCGACACCTTTTATGGCACGCACGGCCTTGCCGAGGGCGGTGCCGAGCACCGCGATGCGCTCTATACGGTGACCGGCATCCTTGCGCCCAGCGGCAGCGTGCTGGACCGATTGATCCTGACGCCATTGGAGAGCGTCTGGATCGTGCATGAGGGGTACATCAAGGACCCCGAAGAGCTGAAAATCCTCCAGGCCGAACGGGAGGTGTCTGCGCTGCTGCTCCGATACCGCACGCCGATCGCCGCGGCCACGCTGCCGCGCGCCATCAATGCGGGTGAGCGCACGACGGCTGCATCGCCCGCGTTTGAGACTGCGCGACTGCTCGCCTTGCTCGAACCCGCGGTGCTGCTGATGCAGGCCTTTGCGCTGCTGCTGATCCTCGCCTCGCTGACGTCGATCGCCTTGGCCACGCACGTGAGTCTGCGCGAGCGCCGTGCTGACGCTGCCGTGCTGCGCATGATGGGACTGAGCCGTGTCCGCTTGCTGCGGCAGTACCTGCTGGAAGCCGGGTTGCTCGGGCTGGCCGGTACGCTGCTGGGCGGTGCGTTTGCCGCAGCCGTGCTGTGGACCACGAGCGCGTGGCTGGCCGGCGGCCCGAAAGTGCTCCTGCCAGAACTGACACACTTCGGCGCTGCTTGGCTATGGATGGCGCTGGCGCTGCCTGTGGCGCTGCTGGCGGCCTTGCCCAGCGCGTTACAAGCTGCACGCATAGAACCGAGCCGTGTGCTGGCTGAACGCTGAAACCTGCTCGACAATCCAATATCACTGAGTTGAAGGAGTGACCCATGAAGCCCCTGAATCTGTTCTTCTGTGTAGCTGCCGCCTGCGCGGCAGTTGCGGCGGCCAGTGCGTTTGCGCAGGCGCCGGCCGCGCCCAAGACCAGCCCCAAGGATGCACACAAGGCCGAAACGATTGCGCAGCATCGCGCGATGGCCAAGGCTCACGAGGATGCGGCGAAGTGTCTGGAGTCGGGGAAATCCGAAGAGCAGTGTCACGAACAGTTGCGCAAAGATTGCAAGGGTTTGGGTATTGGAAGATTTTGTGGGCTGCGGCACTCGCACTGACAGGAGCGGCCCTCGTGAACCGCATGCATAGCGCACTGAGTGCCGCATTCGGCGTGGCGCTTGTGATCGCCGTTCCGGCTGTGCTCGCGCAGACCTTCGGGTCGCCCGTGCCGCCTGGCATCGGCGGACACAATGGATTGCCAGGTACTCAGCCGCCGCTACCCGAGGTCAAGGGCGGCGTGTCATGGGACGAACTCGCCAAAGTCACGCCGGTCCGCAGTGGAAATCGCGTGGTGCCCCAGTTCGACAAGGGGGTGCTCAACCTGAACGGGCGAGACATCCGCATCGCAGGCTTCATGATGCCGCTGTCGGCGGCGGCCCAGCAGACCCACTTTCTGCTGACTGTCACGCCGCAGACCTGTTCGTTCTGCATCCCGGCAGGTCCGGAGGGCATGATCGAAGTGAAGACCAAGGCGCCTGTGCGCATGACCTTCGACCCGGTCGTGCTCTCAGGAAAGTTCGCCGTACTGTCCAACGATCCGAACGGGCTCTATTACCGACTGACAGAAGCGCAGCCGAGCAAGTAAATTCATGGATCGCTGAACGAAAAGCTCAAACGCGTTGTTGTTTGGGCAACAGCTGGTTTAATTCCTTAAATAGTCCACGATCTTCGTGCCAGTGATGAAGATCGCCTGATCTGTCGCGGTGCTAGTCTCCAAGCGCTATCGCGGGATTCTTGCCTAATCCCGTAGCGCTGCCTTCCCGATTGCAGCGCAGGACGCGTCAGGATCGATCCAGACCCCAGGGGTTTCTTTCCGGTGATTTTCAGTCTGTTCAAGAAGAAGGACCGTGACCGCGGCGACGTTGGCGCAGCCGATGCGCTTGACGAGCCGAGTCTGGGTGCAGGTACGACCTCGCGCCCGAACGGTATCGTTCCGAAAGAACTGCTGGACATTGCTGAAGCGCCGATGGAGCTCCCTGAGCCGCCACCGCTGACCCCCAAGGCGCCCGAGTCCGCATTTGCACAGCGCCAGAACGCCCCGATCGGCGTGGACCCCAAGGCCCTGGCGCGCGCCGCCGTCGCCAAGATCGATGCCATCGAGTCCGAAATGTCCCTGGACTTTGTGGGCAAGAAGAGCTCGGTCGGTACCAAGTTCCAGGACACCGGCGGTCCGAAGGTTGTAGGTGGCCTGCCCGCCAGCGCCCTCAAACCCGTGGAGCGCAAGAGCATCTCGCGCGGCGAGTACGCGCAGGCCGGTGTCGGCAATCCGGAGCTCGACAGCCCGACGGCACTGCTGCTGGGCGATACGGCCTTGGGCGATGCCATGGAGATCGCCGAAGGCGTGACCGCGCCGGCCGTCGAGGAAGCAGCTGTTCTTTACGCCAATCATCTGCCGGACGCAGCCATTGATGTACTGCGCACAGCCATTGCCGAAGGCTCGCTGGGCCGCAGCGAGTTTTCTGCCTATCAGATGTTGTTCGATTTGCTCGGCATGCAAGGCATGCGCGAGGAGTACGAAAAGCATGCGCTCGACTTCGTGGTGAAGTTCGAGCAGAGCGCACCAACGTGGACCGAGCGTGCACAGACGCCCGCAACACCGGCGCAAACCAGCTCCGCACCGATGGTGGCCTTCAAGGACGCGCTGGACGCCTCCATCGTGCCGCAGCTCGAGCGCATCAAGCAGCTGGCCGCCAAGCACACTCGCCTGCGCCTGGATTTCCGCGGCCTAAAAAGTGCCGATGTGGTGGGCTGTGAACTGCTCATGCGCGTCTTCACCGCGTTCTCGCGGGCGAGCCACGAAATGGAGCTGATCGGCACGGATGCGCTGATCAATGCCGTGCAGTCCTTGATCGAGACAGGCCGACGTGATGCCAGCCCCGCAGCCTGGCTCATGATGCTCGAGCTCTACCGCATCACGGATCGCAAGCAGCAGTTCGAGGATCTGGCCGTGGACTATTGCGTCACCTACGAGGTGTCGCCACCATCCTGGGAGCCACCACCGAAGAACATGCGCAGCGCCGACAACCCCCAGGCTTCGGCTAGCCCGGCGCAGATCGAAGGCGGCATGCCCGACGAGATCGTGGTGATCGGCGAGATCAAGGGCAACGGCGAAGTCCTGCTCAAGCTCATCGAGGACGCCATGAAGACCCGCAAGCAGGTGGTGCTCAATTGCCGCAAGCTGGATCGCGTCGAGTTCGGCGCGGCCGGCGCGCTGCTGATCCCGCTGACCAACTGGTCGCGCGATGGTCGCCACATCGTGTTCCGCGGTGTGAACAATCTGGTTGCCGGTCTGTTCGTGACCCTGGGCATCCACCAGATTGCCGGCGTCGAACGCCGCAAGAACGCCTGATCGCCGTCTGAGCGTCAGCACGTGCCGCGGGTCTTGCAATCGGCCCTGCCGGGACCATCTACCGACAGTCGATAGAACGGACTCCCGAATGAGCGATCCCAAATCCATAGAAATGCACGGCACCACGATAGTCAGCGTGCGCCGCGGTCAATCCGTCAGCATTGGCGGCGACGGCCAGGTGACCCTGGGCAACGTGGTCATGAAGGGCACGGCGCAGAAGGTGCGGCGCCTCTACCAGGGCAAGATCCTCGCCGGATTTGCCGGCAGCACGGCCGATGCCTTCAGCCTGCTCGATCGCTTCGAAGCCAAGCTCGAGAAGCACCAGGGCCATCTCACCCGCGCTGCCGTGGAACTGGCCAAGGATTGGCGCACCGATCGCATCCTGCGCCGCCTCGAAGCCATGCTGCTGGTCGCGGACCGCGAGCACACCTATGTCATCACCGGCAATGGCGATGTGCTTGAGCCCGAGACCGGCGTGGCAGCCATCGGCTCCGGGGGCAACTACGCCCACAGCGCAGCCATCGCGCTGGTCGAAAACACCGACATGACGCCCGCGCAGATCGTTGCCAAGTCCCTCAAGATTGCGGGCGACCTCTGCATCTACACCAATCACAACCACGTGATTGAATCGATCGAGGCTTGAGCGCAGCGCTCGCCTCAATCCCTGCACTCAACAAACAGCTCGTGGCAACGCAGTGCCGCCAAGGATTCACCCGCCCATGTCCCAACACATGACTCCCGCCGAGATCGTCAGCGAGCTCGACAAGTTCATCATCGGCCAGCAGCGCGCCAAGCGCGCCGTGGCCATCGCCCTGCGCAACCGCTGGCGGCGCCAGCAGGTGGCTGAGCCCCTGCGCAGCGAGATCACGCCCAAGAACATCCTGATGATCGGCCCCACGGGCGTGGGCAAGACCGAGATTGCGCGGCGCCTTGCCAAGCTGGCGGATGCCCCCTTCGTGAAAGTCGAGGCCACCAAGTTCACCGAGGTCGGCTATGTCGGCCGCGATGTGGACACCATCATCCGTGATCTGGCTGAAGTCGCTGTGAAGGACGCGCGCGACGCCGAGATGAAGCGCGTACGCACACTGGCCGAGGATGCCGCCGAGGATCGCATCCTCGATGTGCTGCTTCCGCCGGCACGCGACGTCGGCTTCACGGCGGCGGCCAAGGAAGACAACGGCACGCGCCAGACGTTTCGCAAGCGCCTGCGCGAGGGCCAGCTCGATGACAAGGAAATCGAGATCGAGATTTCCGCCTTGCCCACCCACATGGAGATCCAGGGGCCGCCGGGTATGGAAGACATGACCCGCCAGCTGCAGGAGATGTTCGGCAACCTCGCCAAGGGACAGAAGCGCGCCCGCAAGATGAAGGTCAAGGAAGCGATGAAGCTGCTGACCGACGAGGAAGCCGCACGGCGCATCAATGAAGAGGACGTGCGCACGCGAGCCATGCGCAACGTGGAGCAGAACGGCATCGTGTTCCTCGATGAGATCGACAAGATCGCCGCACGCCAGGAGTACGGCGGCGCCGACGTGAGCCGCCAGGGGGTGCAGCGGGATCTGTTGCCGCTGGTCGAAGGCACTACGGTCAACACCAAGTTCGGCACGGTGAAGACAGATCACATCCTGTTCATCGCCTCGGGTGCCTTCCATCTGGCCAAGCCGAGTGATCTGGTGCCCGAGCTGCAGGGGCGCTTTCCGATCCGCGTGGAGCTGGACAGCCTGAGCACCGAGGACTTCGAGCGCATCCTGACGCAGACCGACACCGCGCTGACCAAGCAGTACCAGGCTCTGATGGCGACCGAAGGGCTGCAGCTGGACTTCACATCCGATGGCATCCAGCGTCTCGCACAGATCGCCTTCGGTGTCAATGAGCGCGTGGAGAATATCGGCGCACGCCGGCTGTACACCGTGATGGAAAAGCTGCTCGAGGACCTGAGCTTCGAGGCGAGCAAGCGCGAAGGCCAGCGTCTTTCGATTGATGCAGCCTTTGTCGATGCCCATCTCGGTGAATTGGCCAAGAGCGAAGACGTGTCGCGCTACGTGCTCTAGTCCTCCAGCTCAGACCCGGTCTCGATCGGCCCCGCGCGCATTGGCGCCGGGGCCGATTGCATTTCGAGGCTGGACTCTGATCGCCGCAGGGCTTTCCCTCTGCCACAGCGATGAAACAAAGCTGTCGCCCGTCTGTCATGTGCCGCCCAAAGAATGTGCGGCTTGCATGACGGCGGGGTTCCGGCGCATGGCCCACACGGCCTTGCATGCGCGTCCCCATGCCGCTGCGTTCACATTCACGCATCAGGGATCAACATGCTTCTGCCCGGTCTGCCCGACTTCCCTCGTACCCTCGTTGCCGCCGCGATTGCGGTGTGCGTTGCGCCCGCGCTGGCGCAGAACACGTCGTCTGCGCTCACGGGGCGCGTGCTCGCGCAGGATGGCAAGCCGGTGTCCGGTGCGCAGGTGCAGATCACCCATATCGATTCCGGCTCGCAGACGAGCAGCCGCACTGATGCAGATGGCCGCTACAGCGCCCGCGGCCTGCGCGCCGGCGGCCCCTACCGCGTGTTGGTGACTGAAGGGGGCCGCAGCGAGTCGCGTGACAGCGTATTTCTTCCTCTTGCAGAGACGCTGACGCTGGATCTGCAGTTCCGCAGCGTCACCGCGGTGGAGCGCACCGTGGTGACCGGCACGGCGATCTCGGACCGCTTCGGTCCCAACAGCGTGGGTGCGGGGACGCGTTTGAGCCGTCGCGATCTGGAGAACCAGGCCTCGATCAGCCGCAGCCTGCAGGATGTGGCGCGGATCGACCCGCGTCTGGCGCAGACCGACAAGGAGCGCGGCGAAATCTCCGCCGCCGGCCAGAACACCCGCTTCAACTCGATCACGATCGACGGTGTCACCATCAATGACACCTTTGGCCTGGAGTCCAACAACCTGCCCACGCTTAAGCAGCCCATCTCGATCGATGCGCTGGAAGCCGTGCAGGTGAATCTCTCCAACTATGACGTGACGCAGCGCGGCTACACCGGCGCCAACATCAACGCCGTGACCAAGTCTGGCACCAACGAACTGCGCGGCAGCGTGCTCTACAGCTTCCGCAACGACGACCTTGCGGGCCAGCGCTTCAACCGCACCGGCAACACCTACAGCCAGCCGCCCAAGTTCGACGAAACCTTGATCGGCGCCACGGTCGGCGGCCCGATCATCAAGGATCGGCTGTTCTTCTTTGCAGCCTATGAAGACCTCAAGAGCACGCGCAATGCCGTGTCCTTCGGGCCTGTGGGCAGCAGCCAGACGAACGTGGCCATCACCCCGGCGGCCATCTCCGGCGCGCAGGACATCGCCCGCACGACCTACGGCATCAACATCGGCGACATTGCCGCCGATGACGCGACCCTCAAGGTCAAGGATGTGCTGGTCAAGTTCGACTGGAACATCGCCGAGGGCCACAAGGCCAATCTGCGCTACACCAAGACGGACCAGGACGAGCCGATCTACCCGAACTTCAACGCCACCAACCTGTCGCTGAGCTCGAACTGGTACGTACAGAAGAAGACCATCGACACGCTGGTCGGCCAGTGGTTCGGTGATTGGTCCGAGGCGCTGTCCACGGAATTCAAGCTCTCTCAGCGCAAGTACGACAGTGTGCCCATCAACAACGCCCGCCTGCCGGCGATGCAACTGAGCTTCGGCGGTGCGCTGCCCACGGGCTTTACCGGTCAGACCGGAACGCGCTCGCTGAACTTCGGCACGGAGCGCTCGCGCCACTTCAACGTACTGCGCACGGACACGCTGGACGCCTATGCGGGGGCCGTCTGGCGCCGCGGCGAGCACGAGATCAAGTTCGGCAGCGACTTCCAGGACAACGATATCTACAACGCGTTCCTGCAGGACACCTTCGGCAACTACAGCTTCAGCTGCCAGAACAGCTCGGCCACCTATACCTACAGCTTTGGCACAATCAACTGCGCCACGGCGACCGCAGCGCAAGTCGAGCAGGCGGTGCTGGAGAACTTCCAGCGCGGCCGCCCAACAAGCTTCCAGGTGCAGGTGCCTGCCGCTGGTCGGACGCTGGAAGATGCCGTAGCGCGCTGGAAGCTGCGCAACACGGGCTTCTTCGCGCAGGACACCTGGACCGTGAGCGACGACCTGACGGTGAACTTCGGTGTCCGCGTCGATCGCACGGGTGTGCCGACCAAGCCGATTGCCAACCCGGCGGCGCAGGCCGCTGTGGTGCCCGGAAACCCGATCACCGGTACCCGTGCTTCGGGCGGCTTCGGCCTGGACAACACCCGTACCCTGGACGGCACGGATCTCGTTCAGCCGCGTGTGGGCTTCAACTGGAATCTGGACGCCAAGCGCCCCACGCAGCTGCGCGGCGGTTTTGGCCTGTTCCAGGGTGCGGCGGCCAACGTGTGGCTGTCCAACCCCTTCTCCAACACCGGTGTGGCCACGCGCATCGTTGGCTGCGGCGGCAACTTCGCAGCCTGTGACCCGAACGGCGGCACCTTTAACGCCAACCCGGATCAGCAGCCCGGCACGCTGCCCGGCAGCCCGCCGGCAGCCAACGTGGATTTCCTGTCGCCCAACCTCAAGCAGCCCTCGGTGTGGAAGGCCAACCTGGGCTTCGAGCACCAGCTTCCGATCGGCCTCGTGGCGTCGGTGGAGTACCTCTACACGCGTACCAAGGACGGCATCTACTACCAGCACCTGAATCTGGGTGCGCCCACGCGCATCGGCCCGGATGGTCGCGAGCTGTTCTACACGGCGCAGGGCTACAACCCGGCGTGCTGGACGCCCACCGGAGGCTCGGTCAGCACCGGCGCCTGCGCGGGCTTCCGCAGCCGAGCGCTGTCCAACCCGGCCTTCAACAACGTGCTGCTGGCAGAGAACACCGACAAGGGCTTCGGCAGCAGTCTGACCTTTGCCCTGCAGCAGCCTGTGCAACGCGGCTTTGGCTGGTCGCTGGCCTACACGCGCTCCAAGGCCACCGAAGTCAGCCCGCTGACCTCGTCGGTGTCGAACTCCAACTTCAACGCCCGCTCGGTCTTCAACCCAAATGAAAACGTCGCCGCAAACTCCGCCTACCTCACCAAGAATCGCCTGAACGGCAGCATGAACTTCGAGAGGCGCTGGTTCGGCCAGATGAAGACGACCATCGGCGTGTTCTATGAAGGCCGCAGCGGCAAGCCGTACAGCTGGACCTTCGCCAACGACATGAACGGCGACGGCGTCTCCGGCAACGACCTCATGTACATCCCGCGCGGCGTGGGTTCGGGTGAAGTCGTGTTCCTCGGCGACACGGCCACCAGCCGCGTCAACGAGGAACGCTTCTGGAGCATCGTGAACAGCGAGCCGGCCCTGCGTGATGTGCGCGGTGGTCCGGTCGGTCGCAACACGGGCACCTCGCCCTATGTGCACACCTTCGATGTGCGCATCACGCAGGAAGTCCCGGGCTTTGCGAGCAAGCATCGCGGCAAGCTGATCCTGGATCTGGTCAACATCGGCAACATGATCAACCGCAAGTGGGGCCGCATCGACGAGATCGCCTTCCAGGGCGGCGGCGCGCAGGTGCGCAACTTTGTGCGCTACGCCGGCATCGATGCGCAAGGGCGCTACGTCTACAGTGTGGCCAATACCCCCTCGGACTACGTGACCCGCCAGAACCGCGGCGAGTCGCAGTGGGCCGTCCAGGTGGGCCTGCAGTACTCGTTCTGATCTCCACTCGCCGAGGGACTCCGCCTGATGTCGATGTTCTCCACGCGTGCGCCCGGTCGCCGGGCGCGCGGCCTGATGCTTGGCGCGCTGGCGCTGTTCGCGACACTCGCTCTGCCGGCCTGCAGCTCGATGCACGGCCAGCCGGCCAGCACCACGCTGACACTGCTGGCCATCAACGACCTGCATGGCCACCTGCAGGTCAGCAACCCGGTGCCCTGGACCTACGCGGTCAATGATCCGGCACGGCCCGGCGCCACCGTGCAGGCCGCGCATGGCGGACTGCCGCATCTGATGACGGCGCTGGAGACGTTGCGCACCCAAGCCGGCAGCAGCCTCACGGTGGGCGTGGGCGACATGATCGGTGGCTCGCCGCTCGGCTCATCGCTGCTCAAGGACGAGCCGACCATCGAAGCGCTCAACCTGTTGGGCGTCAGCGTGAGCGTGGTGGGCAATCATGAGTTCGATGCCGGGCGCGACGAACTGCAGCGCCGCATCCGCGGTCAATGCCCCGCCGGCGGCTGCGCGCTGCCCGGCTACAAGGGCGCGCGCTTCGAGTACATCGCGGCCAACGTGCTCGAGGGCGAACAGCCCTGGCTCAAGCCCTACGTGATCCGCGAGCTGAACGGCGTGAAGATCGCCTTCATCGGCGCGGTGACGCGCGACACACCCAACATCGTCTCGGCCAGCGGCATCCGAGGTCTGCGCTTTACGGAAGAAGCTCAGGCCATCAACCGCTTTGTGCCGGCGGCGCGTGCCGAAGGCGCGCAGGTGTTTGTGGCGCTGGTTCACGAAGGCGGCCGCCTGCCCAATCAGCCCCCCGGCGTGGTGAACGACCCGAGCTATGCCTGTGACGGACTCGAAGGCTCGATCGTCGGCATCAACGAACGCCTGGACCCGGCGATCAGCGTGGTGTTTTCGGCCCACACCCATCAGGCCTACACCTGCAAGCGCAACGGCCGCCTGCTGGTGCAGGGGCAGGCCTACGGTGCGCTGGTCAGCGAGGTCAAGCTCGTGGTGGACCGCAAGACCGGCGCCGTCAGCACGGCCACGGCCTTCAACCACAAGGTGGCGCAGTCCGCCTATGGGGCATCGCCCGCGGCCAAACCCCTGCTGGACGAAGTGGAGCGCCTGACCGGACCGATCAAGAACAAGACCATCGCCACGCTGCCCGCCCAGCTCACGCGCCGCTCCGCGTCGGGCAGCGACAGCCCCCTGGGCGGCGTGATCGCCGATGCGCAGCTGGCCTACGTGCGCAAGCTCACACCGGCGGACGTGGCCTTCATGAACCCCGGCGGCGTGCGCGCAGACCTGCCGGTGGCGGCGGCCCAGCCGCCGATCACGGTGTCGATGGCTGATGCCTTTGCCACCCAGCCCTTCGGTAATGACGTGGTGGTGCTGAGCCTGAGCGGTGCGCAGATCCTGGAGCTGCTGCAGCAGCAATGGGCCGGGCGCGACGCGGACAGTCCGCGCCTGCTGCAACCCAGCCAGACGCTCACCTACCGCTGGGACGCGCGCCTGCCGATCGAGCAGCGCATCATCGATCTGCGCATCAACGGCGCGCCGCTGGACCCTGCCCGCAGCTACCGTGTGGTGGTCAACAGCTTCATGGCCGAAGGCGGTGACCGCTTCACCGCGCTGCGTCAGGGCAAGGAGCGTCAGATCATCGGCCAGGACATCGAGGCGCTGATCGAATACCTGCAGACCCGGGGCGACGCGCTGCGCCCGCCCTTTGTGCCGCGCGTCACGCGGGTGGATGCTCCGGCAGCCAGGCCGTAAGCAATTCTGGCCGAAAATAATTGAATGTGAACTAGCCAAAATGCCAATTTACGCAATCAGATAGAGGATGTTGGCATTTTTCGTCGTTCATAGAAATACGGCCGAAAATAAGATAAACAAGTACTGTAGCGGCTCTCCAGCCATTCGGCCTGCGCGCTCGATCCTCACATAATGGCGGGGTGTTCGCCCCCCGCACCGTCTTCCTCGATCTCGAAACCACCGGCATGAGTCCGGAGCGTGAGCGCATCACGGAGATCGGCCTGGTCGTGGTGCAAGACGGCGAAGTGCGCGAGCGCTGGCAGACCCTGGTGAACCCCGGCAAGCCGATTCCGCCGGACATCAGCTGGTTCACAGGCATCACCAACGAGATGGTGCGCGGCGCACCGGAGTTCGAGCAGGTGGCCGACGAACTGTGGGCCCGCCTGCAGGGTGCGCTGCTGGTGGCGCACAACGCCCGTTTTGACTACGGCTTTCTCAAGGCGGAGTTTGCGCGCCTGGGGCGCACCTACATCACCAAGCCGCTGTGCACGGTCAAGCTCTCGCGCACCCTGGACCCGGAGCAGCGCAGCCACAGTCTGGACGCGCTGATCGAGCGCTGGGACCTCGGGCGCGAGGCGCGCCACCGCGCCATGGGTGACGCCGAGCGGCTCTGGGTGTTCTCGCAGAAGCTGGCGCAGCGCTACAGCGCGCCGCTGATTGACGAAGCCGTGCGTCTCATCACCCGCCGCGCCAGTCTGCCGCCGCACCTGCCGCCCACGCTGTTTGACGAGATGCCTGCCAGCCCCGGCGTCTATACCTTTCATGCCGAGCACGGGCAGATCCTCTACATCGGCAAGAGCATCAGTCTGCGCGATCGGGTTGCCGCGCACTTCTACGACGTCAAGAACGAGCGTGAGCAGCAGCTCGCTGCGCAGGTGCACCGCGTGAGCTGGGAGCCCTGCGCCGGGCCGCTGTCCACCGCGGTGCGCGAGGCCGAGGCCATCAAGACCCACGCCCCGGCCGCCAACGTGGCACTGCGCCGCAACGAGCGCGCCGTGCTGCTGCAGATCGACGCGCTGGGCCGCTTGCGCTACTTGCCGGCGCAGGTCGTGGCGGACGAGGGAGCTGCGCCGGGCGCGGCGATCAGCGATTCCGCAGACGACCCGGTGTCCGCGCGCGGGTATGGGCCCTTCTCCTCCCGCGCCGCGGCGCGTGCCGCCGTGGTGGCGCTTGCGCGTGAGTTCCAGCTCTGCCTGAAGACCCTGGGCCTGGAGCGCGCTGCGCGTGGCGAGGCGCAGGCCGGCGGCTGCTTCAACCTGCAGATCCGCCGTTGTCTGGGTGCCTGCGTGAACCGCGAGCCCTTTGCCGAGCACCTGGCGCGGGTGCACAGCGCGCTGGCGGATCACCGCGTGCCGCACTGGCCCTGGCCAGGCGCCATTGCAGTGGTGGAACGCTCCGCGGACGCGCTGCTCGAAGATTGGGTCGTGATCGACCGCTGGTGCGTGCTGGGCGTCGTCCGGAGCCAGGACGCCGCGCTTGCGCGGATGCGCGCGGCCGAGCGCCGCTTCGATCTGGACCTGTTTCGCATGGTGCGCAAGCTCCTGGTGCCTGTGGGCGGCGGCGAGCAGGAGCCCGTGGCGAACCCGCCGCGCATCGAGCTGCTGCACGCCCTGGGCTGAGGTGCGTGCAGTGCGCCGCTTGGGGCGCAGTGCCTGGCCAGGCGCCGGGTACGGTTTGTTCAAGCCGCAGCTCAACCCCGCAAAAGCGCAATCCGTCGGCAGGCACCGACAGCCGCGCCCGGCTTGCCGCAGCATTCAGTCTGGCGGCATGCGCCCCATAGTGCTTCGAGCCCGACATCACTCATCCTCCGAGGAATCCACTCATGATCCAGTTCAAGCTGCAGTGCCTCACCTCCAGGTTGCTGCACGCTGGTGCGGCCCTGGCGCTGGGTGCCGGCCTGATCGGCACCGCCGCCCAGGCTCAGACCGCGGGCGGCGCAGTCGGCGTGCCGCGTCTGGTCGATGAGTCGCGCCTGCCCGCGAACTTTGCCTACCGCGCTTTCGAGACCACCGACGCACTGGGCCGCAGCGTGCGCTTCTATCTGACGGACGCCGAAAGCAGCGATGACCGGCCGCTGGTGCTTGCGCTGCAGAACACCGGCTGTGCATCGCTGTTCCAGCAGGTGGATGGGCGGGTGGCGGGCGGCTGGTTCACTGGCCTGCGTGGCGCCAGCCGGCCCACGGCCCAGACCCTGATCGTCGAGAAGCCGGGCGTGCGCCTGTTCGATCTCAACCCGCAGCCCGGCACCAGCACCGCTTGCGCGGCGGGCTTCGTCACTGAACACAGCATGGACCGCTGGCTGGCCGCCGTGGAGGCCGCCACGCGAGCGGCGCTGGGCACGCGCGCCAGGCCGCCCAAGGCGCTGCTGGCCGTAGGCCATGGCGAGGGCGCCCAGGTGGCCGCGCAACTGGCCGGGCGGCTGCCGGGCCTGACGCATGTCGCGCTCATCAGCGGGGGCCCCTCGGGCGCGCTGGAGGAGTGGATGGCGCTGGCCGCGGCGGCTCCGGCCGGCAACTCCAAGGCCGGTGTGAACCCGCAGCTGCGCGCATTGGCGCAGGCGGCCGGGCAGGTTCGCTCAGAGCCACGCAGCACCGACAAGACTCTGCTCGGTCAACCCTACCGCTACTGGGCCGCGCGCCTGAGTGCCAGCCAGATGGATGCGCTGGCTGCCAAGCCGCTGCGGGTCTTCATCGCGCACGGCGAGCGTGATCGCTCCGTGCCGGTGAGCACGTCCGACCGACTCGCGGCCGAGCTGCTCGCGCGCGGCGCGGATCTGACCTGGGTGCGCATCCCCGGGGCGGATCACGCCCTCAATGCGCCGGGCGCCAGCGGCGGCGCCGCGTTGCGCGACATGCTGGGCACGGTGCTGGCCTGGCAGGCGGGCACGGCGCCCAATGGGGAATCCGTGGTGTGGCCGATCCCGACCGGCGTCGAGGTCTTCGACATGGGCAAGTTCACGGTCGAGCGTCTGCAGGCCGACGCCGAGGCTGAGCGCCTGCGTCGCTTGAACAACCCCAACGCGCCGGGTCCCGGCAACTTCTAGCGCGCAAAGCAAATACGAGATCGGCTCTGGATGCGGGTCTTCAGACCAAAGTGCTTGAAGACCCGCGCCAGACAAGCGGAAAGGCCTTGAGCCTGCGTGCCCGGCAGCGGGTGTGACCTCAGGACTTGCCGACCGCCTTGGCCTTCTGAAAGCCCTCGCGGGCCAGGCAGCGCTTCAGCCAGGCGGCAAGCTTCGGATGCGCGGCCATGAGGTCGGTATCAGCGCGCGCCCAGGTCAGCACGCAGGCGCAGTTCAGGTCGGCCACGGTGAAGCGGTCAGCCGCGATGTATTCGCGGGCGGCCAGATGCGCCTCCAGCACGGCGAAGGGTGTGCGCAGGCGCTGAGCCGCCTTTTCAGCCAGAGACAGATCGCGCTGCGGCTCAGGCAGGCCCATGCGGTGCATCAGAATCGTCAGCGCGTCCTTCTCGCATTCGTTGCCGACCCAGAAGCTCCACTGCAGCACCGCAGCTTCCTCAGCCAGATTGGCTGGGGCGAGCGGCCCGCCGTGCTTGCGCGCCAGGTACAGGTTGATGGCCAGACTTTCCCAGACCACCAGCCCGTCGTCGTCAATGACAGGGATGTGGCCGTTCGGGTTCAGGGCCAGCATCTCCGGCGTCTTGGCGCCGCCACCCATGTAGTGCACGGGTACGTGCTCATAGGTGAGGCCCAGTTCCTCGGCCATCCAGAGGGTGCGCACGGCGCGGCTGGCAGCCACGCCGTAGATCTTCAGGCTCATGTCGTCTCCCGGACAAAGAGTTGGTCTTCTGTGGCAATCGCGTCCAGCGGCAGGTCGTGCGCAGCCGGTGTGAATTCATCGGGCTCGCAGCGCTGGCAGCCGAAGGCCACGCCGATCACCGGCGGGCGCTGCACGCGCGTGGCGGCGAGCAGATCGAGCGTGCGGTCGAAGTAGCCGCCGCCATAGCCCAGTCGATAGCAGTCCGGCGTGAAGCCCACGCAGGGCACCACCAGCACGTCCGGCTCGCACCACAGGCGCCGCGCAGGCACCTCGATGCCGAAGCGGTCGCGCTCCATGGCGTCGCCCGGCGCCCACTGGGCGTATTGCAAGGGTTGCTGGGGCTCGTCGGCAACGGCGAGCGCAAGCTGGTAGCCGCGCTCATGCAGCTCGGCATACCAGGGACGCAGATCCACTTCGGCGCGGTAAGGCAGGGTCAGCCCGAGCGTGCGTGCGCCAGCGCCATGTTCGGCCAGCCAGGCATCCAGACGCTGGATGATCTGCTGCTCGGCCGCCTCGCGCGTGACCGGGTCCAGGCCCATGCGCCGCGCGATCAGCGCCGCGCGCAGGCTCTTGCGGTCCTCCAGATCGAGCATGCGTAAGCGGGTCTCCGGGTCGTTGAAATGCGCCACGACGCGCGCCGCAGGGGCGGGCGATAATTCGGGCCGGCGGCTCGGCGCAGCAAGCGCGTGCGGCCTGTGTCGTGAATTTTGTTGCGGATGTTCCCTTGATGTTAATGACCCGTGTGTCTCCTCGCCCGCTTCAGCGGTCCCGATCAACCCTGAATCTGGCCGCGGGCCTGCTGGCCGCGGCCTTGCTGCTTGCCGGATCAGCCGCATGGGCGCAGGGCCAGAACGGGCGCAAGGCCGGCGCCGCATGCCCGGGCTGCCGCGCCCCCGCCGAGGCCACCGAGGTGCTCATCACCCAGCTGCGCGACGCAGCCCGCAACTTCGAGGCCGATCGCGTGGCGCAGCTTGCGTCGCGCATTCCGGCGGACCATGTGCTTGCCCCCTATGGCGAGTTCTGGACCTTCCGTACGCGCTACATCACCCGCGGTGGTGAACCCACCGGGCAGGTGAGCGATGCCGAGCTGCAAGCCTTCCTCAAGAAATGGGACGGCACCTTCATGGCCGACCGCATCCGCAACGACTGGCTGCTCATTCTCGGCAAGCGCGGCGACTGGGCAACTTTCGATGCCGAGTTCCCGCGCTTCGTGCTGCAGGACGACAACCAGGTCAGCTGCTATGCCCTGCAGTCGCGCCTGCGTAGCGGTGCCGGCAAGCCCGAGGACATCGCCCGCGAGGCCGACGAGCTGATGGACCGTAATGCCCAGGCCGCAGGCGGTGACGGCTGCGTGTCGCTCACGCTCGCGCTGGCAGAGAGCGGTGCCTGGGGTCCAAGCGACCTGTGGCAGCGCATCCGCCAGCTGCACGAGGCCAGCCAGGTCAGTGCCAGCAAGCGCGTGGCACCTGCGCTGCCCAGTGACCAACGGCCCACGGATGATCAGCTCGACGCCGTGTTCGGCAGCGCCACGCGCTACATCGCCACCCAGGCCGACTACGAGACCCGCCGTGGCCGCGAGCTCGCCGCGCTGGCCTTGTCGCGTATCGCCCGGCAGGACGCCGAGCAGGCCAGCGAGAACCTGGTGCGCCAGAGCGCCCGCAAGCTCGGCCAGAACGAGGCCGCCTACGTGCGCCTGCAGTACGCCGCCGCCTGCGCGCGCCGCACCTGGTCCAGCTGCAGCGATTGGCTGAAGGACCTCAAGTCCGGCCACGGCACCGACGACACCATGGCCTGGGCCGCCCGCGCCGCCCTGCGTGACCAGGACTTCCCGGCACTGGCCCGCGTGCTGGCGCTGATGAACCCGAGCCAGCGCAACGAACCCACCTGGACCTACTGGAACGCCCGCACCCTGCGCAGCCTTGGCGCGCCGCGCGAGGACTGGGTGGCGCAGCTCGATCGCATCAAGGGCGGCTGGGACTTCTACGGCCTGCTGGCGCGCGAAGACCTCGGCGAGAAGATCGTGATTCCGCCCAAGACGCTCACGTTCACTGAGGAAGACGTGCAGGAAGCCAGCCGCAGCCCGCACGTGGCGCGCGCCTTCGCTTTTTTCCAGGCGGGGCTGCGGTTCGAGGGCAACCGCGAGTGGAACTGGCAGATGCGCAGTCTGCCCGACGCCAAGCTCGCGGCCTATGCGGAGTACGCGCGCCGCCAGGGCCATCTGGATCGCATGATCAATGCCAGCGAACGCACGCGCGAGGCCTTCGACTTCACGCAGCGCTACCCCACGCCCTTCGTGGAAGAGCTCGCGCCTATAGCGAAGAACGTGGACCTCGACATCGCCTGGGTCTACGGCCTGATCCGCCAGGAAAGCCGTTTCATCATGGACGCGCGCTCCAGTGCCGGCGCCCAGGGCCTCATGCAACTGATGCCGGGTACGGCGCGTTATGTGGCCAAGAAGATCGGCATGGACTACGACCCGGCCAAGATCAACACCATGACCAAGAACCTCACTCTGGGCAGCAACTACCTGGCCATGGTGCTGCGTGATCTGGATGGATCGCCCGCACTCGCGAGTGCAGCCTACAACGCCGGCCCCGGCCGCCCGCGGGCCTGGCGCGCCAGCCTGCGCCGTACGGTGGATGGCGCCGCCTTTGCCGAGACCATCCCGTTCACTGAAACACGTGGCTACGTGAAGGCCGTGCTGGCCAACGCCGTGGTGTACGCGGCCGTGATGGGGCAGGAGAACGCGCCTTCGCTCACCCGGCGCCTGGGGCATGTACACCCGAAGGAAGCGGGCACGACAACCCTGCCTTGATGAGCGTGCCCATGCATCAGCTCGACGTCTATCTCGACTTCATCTCGCCCTATGCCTACCTGGGCTTTCACGCCCTGCCCGAGGCGCTGGAAGGCCAGAGCGTCAGCGTGAACTACAAGCCGGTGCTATTTGCCGGCATGCTGAAGCACTGGGGTCAGCTCGGGCCGGCCGAGGTGCCGCCCAAGAAGGTCTGGACGTTTCGCCATGTGCTCTGGCTCGGGCAGCAGGCAGGGCGCTCGATGCAGGCACCGGCAGCACACCCCTTCAACCCGCTGGCCTTGTTGCGCATTGCCGTGGCCAAGGGGCTGGCGCAGGGGGGTGACCCCAACCGCGAAACCTGCCGCGCGATCTTCGAGCACGTCTGGGAGACAGGTCTGCCCGCGGACGATGCGCAGCGCACCGCCGATCTGGCGCAGCGTCTGCACGTGACCGACTGGAACACCGATGCCGTGAAGCAGCGCCTGCGCGAGAACACCGAGGCGGCGATTGCCGCAGGCGTGTTCGGCGTGCCGAGCGTGGTGTGGCAAGGGCGCGTGTTCTGGGGCGTGGACGGTCTGCCCATGCTGCGCGCGGCGCTTGAGGGTGATCCGCGACTCTCTGACGCTGCCTGGGCGGCTGCAGAATCCATTCCAGCGGCGGTTGAACGGCCGCGCTAACTCTTAACACTGATACCACCATGCTGCACAAGATTCTCGTCATCGGCGGCAGCGGCTTCATCGGCCGCCACCTCATTGCCCAGCTCGTGGAGCAGGGCCACCGGATCACGGTGCCCACGCGCAAGCGCGATCGCGCGCGTCATCTCTGGCTGCACCCCAAGCTGGATGTGATCGAGGCCGATGTGCACTGTCCGGACACCATGGCGCGTCTGGTCGCTGGCCATACGGCGGTGATCAACCTCGTGGGCGTGCTGCACAGCAAACCGGGCAGCCCGTACGGGCCGGACTTCGCGAAGAACCACGTCGATCTGGTGCGCAAGATCGTGGGCGCCATGCAGCAGGCAGGCGTAGGTGCCGAAAATGCGCGCTTGCTGCACATGAGCGCGCTGGGTGCCAGCGCACAAGGCTCTTCGATGTACAGCCGCAGCAAGGCCGCTGGCGAGGCGCTGGTGCGTGACAGCGGCCTGGCCTGGACGATCTTCCAGCCCTCAGTCGTGTTCGGGCCGGAGGACCAGTTTCTCAATACTTTCGCCAAGCTCGCCAAGATTGCGCCTGTGTTTCCGCTCGCGGGCAGCGGCGCCAGGCTGCAGCCGGTGTATGTGCAGGACGTGGCACAGGCCTTTGTGACCGCCTTGGATGATCGCGCCACGATCGGGCAGACCTACCAGCTGGCCGGCCCCAGGGTCTACACGCTCGCCGAACTCGTACGCTTTGCTGCGGCGGTGGGCGCGCATCGCAACATCCCTGTGCTGCCCCTGCCGCTGGGGATCGGCAAGCTGCAGGCCCTGGCCATGGAGCTCGCACCCGGCCCCACGCTGATGAGCCGCGATAACGTCGACAGCCTCAAGGCCGACAACGTGGCCACCGACGACGGCCTGGCGCGTCTGGGCATTCATGCGCAGGCCATGGAGCCGATCGCCACGCTGTACCTGCAGGGCAAGCATCCGCGCACCCGCAGCGACGGCTGGCGGGTGCGGGCGCATCGCTAGGCGGCATCCGCCCGCCCCATGCGCGCGCTGCATGGGGCGCATGCACGCATCACGCGCATTGCGCTGCCTCGGCGCGCGGCATCGGCCTAAGCTTGGCGGCCCATCACAGACGCCTCGCGGAGACCGCCCATGCTCAAGCTCGTGATTGCCGACAAGGCCTATTCTTCCTGGAGCCTGCGCCCCTGGCTGGCACTGACGCAGGCGGGCATCCCGTTCGAGGAGGTCCGTCTGCGCTTCGGCTCACCCACCTACAAGCAGGACTTTCGCGAGCAGTCGCCCACCGGAAAGGTGCCGGTGCTGGTGCTGGAAGACGGCCAGCGCGTCTGGGACAGCCTGGCGATCATCGAGACGGCGGCCGAGCTGTTTCCGGACAAGGGACTGTGGCCGGCCAACCCCGGAAACCGCGCACACGCGCGCAGCATCTGTGCCGAGATGCATGCCGGCTTCATGCAGCTGCGCTCCAACATGCCGATGCACCTGCTGGCCAAGTTTCCGGGCCGTGGCTGGAACCTCGCGGTTCAGGCCGACATCGATCGGGTGGAGGCGATTTGGCGCGAGTGCCTGCAAAAGAGCGGCGGGCCCTTCCTGTTCGGCAACTTCACCGCTGCCGACGCCTTCTTTGCGCCCGTGGTCACGCGCCTCGATACCTACGTAGCCCAGGTGGCGCCCGATACGCGCGCCTACATGGATCGGGTCTTTGCTACCGAGGGTATGCAGACCTGGATCCGCCGCGCGCGCGAAGAGTTCGAGTTTGTGGACTTTGAAGAGCCCTATCGGCGCAGCGTGCACGGCTGAAACCTGCGGCGGCGTGATATGCACGCTTGAAATCTACCCCCTTGAATGCCCCGAAATCCGCTTGGCACAAGCGGTGAGTGACTTTCAGGTATTTTCAAATAAATTTTGAAAGTAGGTTGTTTTAGCGGGCATTTTTCAATATTTGTTTGAAAGCTGCAGGCCGCTGACAACCATCATGCGGTGACGATGGTGTCAGCGCACCTCCACCCGCGGCTCGAACTTGCTGCGCTTGGTCACGAAGAAGGTGCGCACGTTGCGAACCGCCGCCCGATCGGAAAACAGGCGCGCGGCCAGGGCCTGGTAGGCCTGCATGTCCGGCACGTGCAAGACCAGCACCAGGTCTGGCCCGGCGCTGACTCGGTAGCACTGCTGCACGGCCATTTCTGCGCTGCAGTGCGCCTCAAAGCCTGCGAGCGACTCCTCAGTCTGCGCCTGCAGGCTCACCTCCACGATTGCCGACAGCCCCGCATGAGCCCAGCGCGGTGCGAGCAGGGCAACCTCGCGCTCGATCACGCCGGCCTCGCGCAGGCGCCGCACCCGCCGCAGGGCCGTGGCCGGCGACGCGCCCACGCGTTCGGCCAGCGCCTGGTTCGTCAGGCTGGCGTCCTGTTGCAGCAGCGCGAGGATGCGTCGGTCAATCTCATCGAGTTCGACGTCGGTGGCGTTGCCAGCAGGAGGGTTCATGTGATTTTGGTGTTCTCTGGAAGGGCAATGATGAAATTTTATTGCTTGGTGAGCTAAGCGTGCAAGAAATACTCATCAAGCTACATTTATTGGATGCCTATTTCATTTGATGGTCGATAGGATGTCGACGTCCCGGCAGGCCGTAGCAGGGCGACGTCCAGATCGCACCGCGCCTTGCCGAATCCCGTCTCTTCACACCGGAACCCAGACCCATGTGCGGCATTGTTGGCGCCGTCGCCCAGCGCGACATCACCCCCATCCTCGTTGAAGGCCTCAAGCGGCTGGAATATCGCGGCTATGACTCCTGCGGCGTGGCCGTGCATGTCGGCGGCGTGAAGCGGGCGCGCAGCACCTCGCGCGTGGCCGAACTGCAGGCTCAGGTGCAGGCCGAGGGCCTGTCGGGCAGCACGGGCATTGCGCACACCCGCTGGGCCACCCATGGCGTACCCAGCACGCACAACGCCCACCCGCATTTCTCGCCGGACGAAACCCGGCCGCGAATCGCGCTGGTGCACAACGGCATCATCGAGAACCACGAGGCCCTGCGCGCTGAGCTGCAGGCCGCCGGCTACGTGTTCGTGAGCCAGACGGACACAGAGGTCATCGCCCACCTGGTGGACCAGCTCTACGACGGCGACCTCTTTGCCGCCGTGCAGGCCGCCGTCAAGCGTCTGCAGGGCGCCTACGCGATTGCGGTGTTCTGCGCGGCCGAACCGCACCGCGTGGTGGGCGCGCGCGAAGGCTCGCCGCTGATCGTGGGGCTGGGGCAGGGCGAAAGCTTCCTCGCCAGCGACGCCATGGCCCTGGCCGGCGTGACCGACCAGATCATCTATCTGGAAGAGGGCGATGTGGTGGACGTGCAGCTGGGCGGCGTGGCCATCGTCGATGCCGCCGGCAAGCCGGTGGAGCGCAAGGTGCGCACGGTGCAGGCACACAGCGGTCAGGCCGAGCTCGGCCCCTATCGCCACTACATGCAGAAGGAGATCTTCGAGCAGCCACGCGCGATTGCCGACACGCTGGACAGCGTGGAGCGCATCCACCCGGAATTGTTCGGGGACGAAGCTGCGAAGGTCTTCTCGCAGATCGACCGCGTGTTGATTCTGGCTTGCGGCACGAGCTACTACTCCGGCTCGGTGGCGCGCTACTGGCTGGAATCGATCGCAAAGATTCCCACCAGCGTGGAGATCGCCAGTGAGTACCGCTACCGCGAGAGCGTGCCGGACCCGCGCACCCTGGTCGTCACCATCAGCCAGAGCGGCGAGACGGCCGACACCCTGGCGGCGCTGAAGCATGCGCGTGGCCTCGGCATGCAGCACACGCTGACCATCTGCAATGTCGAAACCAGCGCCATGGTTCGCGAGTGCAAGCTGCACTTCATCACCCGCGCCGGCGCCGAGATCGGCGTCGCCTCCACCAAGGCCTTCACCACGCAGCTGGTGGCGCTGTACCTGCTCACGCTCACGCTGGCCAAGCAGTTTGGCCGTCTGTCGGCAGGCGCTGAAACCGCCGAACTCAAGGCATTGCGCCACCTGCCCGCAGCGGTGCGCAGCGTGCTGGCACTTGAGCCGCAAACCATTGCCTTTGCCGAGCAGTTCGTGCCCAGGGACAACGCACTCTTCCTCGGGCGCGGCCTGCACTACCCCATCGCGCTCGAAGGCGCGCTCAAGCTCAAGGAGATCAGCTACATCCACGCCGAGGCCTACCCCGCAGGTGAGCTGAAGCACGGCCCGCTGGCGCTGGTCACCGACGCCATGCCCGTGGTGACCGTGGCACCCAACGATGCACTGCTCGAGAAGCTCAAGAGCAACATGCAGGAAGTGCGTGCACGCGGCGGTGTGCTGTACGTATTTGCCGACGACGACACCCACATCGAGCCGCAGCCCGGCATCCATGTCCTGCGCATGCCCGAGCACTACGGCGCGCTATCACCCATCCTGCATGTGATCCCGCTGCAGCTGCTGGCCTATCACACGGCTGTGGCGCGAGGGACGGACGTGGACAAGCCTCGCAATTTGGCGAAATCGGTCACGGTTGAGTGACTGATCTCCCAACAGGGCGCAGCTGTTCTCGACAAATAAAGTTGAAAACAGGTCAATAAAGTCGAAAGCGCGCTGCTTAAGTTGTGCGACGCATGGCACGTGCCACCACTTGACACTCGACCAAAGTTCAGTGGCAGGCCCGACCGGCCTTCGCGGTGGTGCTCGGCAAGTTTGAACATGGATTCCATCTGGCCGGCAGCGGCCGCAGACTCCAAGCCGCGCAAGCCCTGCCGTGCATCTTGCGACCTACCGAGAGTTCCGGCCCTATAGCCGACGGCTGCGTGCTCCAGTCCCAGTATCTGAAGACCTGAGGTCGCCGCCGCGGCAGCCCGACCTAGGACGACCGATGCGCGGCGCATTCTCAAATCCGAGTCGTGTCAAGCCGTCGCACGAGCAGACACGCTACCTGGCGATCAAGGGCACAGGCCCGCTGAAGCAACACGCTCAGCATCTCAGGCTGGCCGGGTTGCGCTGCGCCAGAACCATCGCTCAGGGCATGCAGCCCGCTGAGGCCCCGTATCCCAAGCGCCGCGTAGAAGCGGGTGTATCCCAGCATTCACATGCACGACCGTCTCATTGATCGCTGACCGTAGCAGTGGTCTGAAGTGACGCACCGCGACGGACACCCTAGATCTGGTGTGCATGGCGACCTGTGCACAAAGCGACTGGCCCGCCGGGCGGGCGTGATCTGCCGCCCGCAAAACTCGCCAACGAACCTGGAGTGCAAGAGACACAAGCGTGCTTGTGTCTCTTGGCTTTGACCCTCGTCTGAAACTTCATTTGTGATATCGCATTATCATTAACTGCGCTTGATGACCAACCGAACTGGCTTCATCGGCGTTCAATTCTCAATTGGTCGAGGTTCCTCAGTGAAACGCTACAAGCGCGCCGCCATACTGCTTTGCTCAGCCTCCTCACTTTCGATGAGCACTTGGGCGCACGAGACGGACTCGAGCGCGAAAGTCGAGACCGTGACCATTACAGGCACCCGCCAGGCCTATCAAGGTGACTTCAATCGACTGGAAACACCCCAAGCGGAGCAGTCCATCGATGCGGAGACGCTGCGCGCATCCGGCGCGGTTGATCTGACGCGGGCCCTGGACCTGTCGGCGTCGGTGGCACGCCAGAACAACTTCGGTGGGCTCTGGAACGCGTTCGCGCTGCGAGGCTTCGTGGGTGACGAGAACCTACCTAGCAACTATCTGGTCAATGGTTTCAATGCAGGTCGCGGCTTCGGCGGGCCGCGGGACCTGTCGGGTATTGAGTCGGTGGAGGTGCTCAAGGGTCCGCGTGCTGCGCTGTTCGGGCGTGGCGAGCCCGGCGGTACGGTCAACCTGGTGACCAAGCGCCCCACGTTCAAGAAGGCCGGCGAGTTTCGCGTGTCCGCTGGCAGTTTTGACACCTACCGTGCCGATGCCGACTGGACGGCCCCGCTGTCCGATACGGTTGCCGTGCGCCTGGTCGGGTTCATCGAAGACGCGGGTAGCTTTCGCGACACCATAAAGACCCGCAAGCATGGCGCAAGCCCGTCTCTGGTGTGGCGCATCAGCCCACAGAACAAGCTGGCCTTTGAGCTGGAGTACAGCCATCAGAAGATTCCCTTTGACCGCGGTGTACTTGCTATCAACGGAGAGCTTGGTCGTATCCCGAAAAGTCGCTTCCTCGGCGAACCAGCCGATGGTCCGTTGACGGCCAAGGTGCAGGGCCAACAGTTCGAGTTCCAGCATGACTTCAGCAGGGACTGGAGCGCCCTAGTCGGCTTCACGACCCGCAAGACCTCGCTGGAAGGCTTCTCGACAGAGGCGGAACTGGGCGCAAACCGTCAGCAGCTGTTCGTGGACGGTCGGACACTCACGCGGCAGCGCCGATTCCGCGACTATGACGCCTCCTACGAGGTGATCCGCGCTGAGATCAACGGTCGTTTCCGACTAG
This sequence comes from Piscinibacterium candidicorallinum, assembly GCF_047549485.1. Classification (GTDB taxonomy): domain Bacteria; phylum Pseudomonadota; class Gammaproteobacteria; order Burkholderiales; family Burkholderiaceae_C; genus Piscinibacterium; species Piscinibacterium candidicorallinum. The sequence continues at coordinate 449,612 of NZ_CP180191.1, forward strand.
CCGGGCTGCAGCACCGGCTGATCGTAGGTGCAGATACCGATCGCTTCGAGAATGACCAGGTCTTCTTGCGTGCCCGGGCTCCAACGCTGGCCAGCAACCCTACGCCGGTGCAACAGCAGGCGATCGATGTTTTCAACCCGGTCTACGGCAGCTACCCCTTGCCCACGCCCACACCGCTGAGCAACCGCGTGGAGACGCAGAAGTCGGTGGGCGTCTTCGTGCAGGATCAGGTCAACCTGAGCGAGCGCGTGCAACTCCGCCTGGGCGCGCGCTTTGATGATTACCGGCAGACCCTGCTTAACCGGGCCAATAACCAGACCTCGACGCAGAAGGAAACGCGAAGCAGCCCGCAGGCAGGCATCGTCGTGCAGGCTACGGATGCACTGTCGCTGTATGCAACCTACGGAGAGAACTTCCGCCCCTTGTCGGGCGTCGATGCCCAGGGCAATGGCTTCGAGCCCAACCAGTCCACCTCGGTAGAGGCTGGCGCGAAGTTCTCACTGGGCAGTGTCGACGCTACGGTAGCCGTGTTCCGGGTTAAGCAGAAGAACATCCTGGTTGCCGCCGACGCCAGCGCCGCGACGCAGTTGGCTATCGGCAGAGCACGGAGCCAAGGCCTGGAAATCGACCTGCAAGGTGAGATCGCGGAAGGCTGGAGCCTGTGGGGCTCATACGCCTATGTGGATGCCAAGACTTCCAACACCTTCAATGACCCAAACTTCGGCGTAGCGGTACCTGCCGGATCGCGCCTGCTCAACGTGCCTAAACAGACGTTGAGCCTTCAGCTGGTGAGATCCATGGCCTTGGCTGGCCGCGGCCTGCAGCTCGGCGGCGGGCTCCTTCATGTAGGTGAGCGGTCGGGGGAATTCACAACGAACTTCAAGCTGCCGGCTTATCAGGTGGCCCGGGCTTTCGTTGCCTACGAGGTGGCGAAGGCCACCACGTTGCGCTTGGATATCGACAACCTGTTCAACGAAACCTACTACACCAACTCGTTCTCGGCATTGTGGGTGCAGCCAGGCGCTCCACGAAGCGCGAGGGTGTCTGTTGCATTCAAGTTCTGACATGAGGTCGGAGCTCAATCTGCAAGCGCAGCAACTGCACGTACAGCGAGGCGGTAAGGAGGTGCTGGCCGGTGTGAGCTTCGCTGTGGCCCAGGGTGAGATCTATGCGCTCCTAGGCGGCAATGGCGCAGGCAAGTCCACGACGCTGGCCACCTTTCTTGGTTTCCTTACTCCGGCCCGCGGCCGCGTGCTTGTGAACGGCCAGGACGTCGGCGCCGATCTCCTTGCTGCGCGTCGCGCCACAGCCTACCTTCCCGAGGCCGCTTCGCTATACGAGCACTTGGACGCGCGCGAGAACTTGCGCTACTTCCTGGCGCTGGCTGGCGCACCTTCCGATGCAGCCGGCATCGAAGCGGCGCTGGGCCGCGTCTCGCTAGCCGAGGGCGCGCGTGGCCTCAAACTGCGCGGCTACTCCAAGGGCATGCGACAGAAGGTGGCGATTGCACTGGCGATCCTCCGTGACACCGGAATCCTGTTGCTCGACGAACCGACATCAGGCCTCGACCCCACGGCCATCGACGAGTTCCACGCTCTGGTCCGCGGACTGGCTGATGTCGGCAAGACCATCCTGATGGTGACGCATGATGTTTACGGTGCCTGTCAGGTAGCCGACCGCGTCGGCCTGCTGCGCGGCGGGCACTTGGTGGACCAGTTCGAAGCGCCCGCTGGTGGCCGTATAGATACCGAGACCGTGCATCGCGCCTTCTCGGCCCGCACCGCCATAGCGTGAAGCAACTCCTCGTCATCGCCGGTGCCGAATGGCGCTACTGGCAACGATCACGCCTGGCGCTGGGTGCGGCCGTACTGCTGGCGGTGCTGCTGATAGCGACCACGGTACTGACCGCGCTGCGCATGCAGGGCGAAGCGGCTGAACGGGCGCACCACCAAGCCGAAGCTGAAACGGCCTTTCTATCGCAGCCCGCCCGCCACCCACACCGCATGGTGCACTACGGCCACTACGTGTTCCGCACACCGGCACCCCTAGCCCTGTTCGACCCGGGTCTGGACCCGGCGACGGGCCAGTCGATTTTTCTGGAAGGCCACCGGCAAAACACCGCCATATTCGCTCCGTCCGGCGCCAGCGCCGATTTGGGCGCATTTAGTTGGCTTAGCCCAGCGATGGTCTACCAACTCTTCGCCCCACTGCTGATTATCCTGCTGGGACACGGTCTGATTGCACGCGAGCGTGAGGCCATGACGCTCAGAACCCTACTTGCACAGGGCGTTTCAGGTCGCGTGCTTATGGCCGGCAAGGCACTCGCGCTGCTATCGGTCGTCGGGCTGTTGCTCATCCCGGTAGCTGTTAGCGCACTATTGGCGGGCGATAGCCCGCTGGCAGCAGTCGCTCTTCTGCTGGCCTATGGTCTGTATCTCTTGATATGGGGTGGACTGACTGTTCTTGCATCGGCCACGCTGCGCCGCCGCTCCGCCGTGTTGGCAGCGCTGGTGACCTTGTGGACCGCACTGACGTTGGTTTTGCCGTCAGTGGCCACCAGTGTGGCGGCGCTTGCTGCGCCCCTGCCCGGCAAGCTTGAGACAGACTTGTCAATGCTGGGCGAGCTGCGGCAGCTGGGCGACGGTCATAACGCCAACGACCCAGCCTTCGCCCAACTGCGAGATGAATTACTGGCCGAGCACGGCGTCCAGCGAGTGGAGGAGCTACCAGTGAACTTTCGCGGCATTGTGGCGCAGACCAGCGAGCAAAGACTCACTGAGATGCTGGACCGCTACGCGAGTGCTCGGATGGCCGCCGAGGCCCGGCAAGCGACGGCGTTGGCGGATCACGGCTGGTTAACGCCGCTGCTGGCTGTGGCTGAGGCGTCGCGCGCAGTGGCAGGCACCGACCTGTCCCACCACCACCGCTTTCTCGCTGAAGCCGAAGCACTGCGCTACACCTTCGTGCAGCAACTGAACAAGGTTCACGCCGAGAAGCTGGCGTACAGCGACGACGTAAGGCGCAGCACTGACCTTGCAGCTGAGGCGCGGACACGTGTCGTCCCTTCGACCTGGAAGCTGCTGGACCGCTTCTCGTTCGCACCGGACGCAGCAGGAGAGCGTATTGCCCGAGCAACGCCGCAGTGGCTGATGCTGGGCGCTTGGTGCTTCATTCTGGTGGGGGCAGGCCTGTGGGCCGGCAACCGGATCAAGCCATGACGGTGGCCTCCCCCTATGCAAGTCTGGGGTTCGCGCTGCGCCGCGAGGCGGGCTTGCTGGCACGCGACGGGTCGGTCTGGGCGTGGTGGCTGGTCGTGCTGTGCCTGTCTGCGCTGGCCGTTTCCGCGGGGCTTTTCGAAGTCCATCATCAGAAGGCCACACTCGCGCGCCTGGCCGAGGCCGACCGTGCCGACCGCATGGCCGTGCTCAACGCACAGAAGGACTGGGGCGGCGCGGCGTACCACAGCTTCCACCTCACCTACGACCCACCTTCGGACTTCGCTTTTGCAGCTCTGGGGCGTCGCGATGACACAGCGTGGAAGCACCGCGTGCGCATGCTGGCGTTGGAGGGACAGATTCATGAGCGCGATGCCGGCAACCCGGTGATCGCGCTGATCGGACGCTTCGATTTCGCCTTTTTTGCGGCCTTCATCCTGCCGCTGGTGCTGATAGTGCTGCTGCACGATCAGCACGCAGCTGAGCGCGTGGCCGGGCGGCATGACCTCCTGGTGGCCACTGCAGGGCGGGCGACACGCCTGTGGTGTCTGCGAGCGGGTCTGCGCGCCGGCGGCGTGTTTGTCGCTGCGGCCCTGCCGCTGCTGGTGGCCGCGGCACTGAGCGGTACGTCGCTGCACACCATAGGGGTGGCCTGCGGCTGGTTGCTTCTGTACGTGCTGTTCTGGACGGCCGTATGCGCTGCGCTGGGCGCTTGGCAGCAGGCGGGGGAAGTGATCCTGGCCACGTTGCTGGTGCTGTGGATGCTGTTGGGCATTGTCGTACCCGCGGCAGGACGCATGGTGATCGACCGCATGGTCCATATCCCGTCGGGGGCAGACATCCTGCTGCTTCAGCGCGAGGCGGTGAACAAGGCCTGGGATGTGCCCAAGGCCGCGACGATGCAACCCTTTGTCGAGCGTCATCCGCAATGGGCAGCTTATGCGGCTGTTGAGCGCCCGTTCGAATGGAAGTGGTACTACGCGTTTCAGCAGGTGGGCGACCAGCAGGCGCAAGCTGTGTCCGAGGCCTACACCGCGGGCCGCAAGGAGCGTGACAGACTCGCTGGCACGCTGGCCCTCTTCGCACCGCCCGTGCTGCTTGAGCGTTCGCTTCAGTCGCTTGCTCGGACAGATGTCCAAGCCGTACTGGACTACGAAGCTAGAGTACGGGCCTTTCACGTCGAGTTGCGCGACTTCTACTATCCCAAGCTGTTTCGGAACGAGCCGTTCGAGCAGGAGGCACTCAAGGCCATGCCCCATTTTGGCGCCCCTGCATCGCGCGACTGATCACGTGGTGGTAGTGCGGTCCCAGCTTGCGGTGCTGCAAGATGTCGGTCGCGGCGCTTAGGATTCGGTCGACGAAGCACGCCTGCCCCTCGTGATGCTCGCCTAGCAGATTTCGCCAGTCGATCTCTTCGTCGATAAACCCGGCCTAGACCGCCCGGACGACCTGCCCATCACGATCCTGCAGCGGTGGCTCAATGGTGCTTCCGAAGAGTGCAGCGAAGAGGGTAACGAACCCTCACAAAGTTCCTTGGTCCGCGGTAGTGTCAGGCCGCGCCCTCAGTGCGCTGCCACTTCGGAAACGGATCTGGCAAGTCGTTCCATCCCTTCATGCCGAGCGCACCCTTTCGTGTCTCGGTGTAGTTCAGGTGCATCGTCTTCCAGGCCTGCTCTATCGCTTCTCGATCCATGCTGCGGCCGATGAACACGACCTCGTTGAGCCGATCGCCATACGGCTCCTTCCAGCGTTGATCGATAACCTGGCGCTCCGGCGTACCTTTGGCTGGCCAGCGCTCACGCGGCGCAGCGGCCCACCAGCGGCCCACCGGCTCATGGTTGGCGGTGTTGCCGGCACGCGAGTAGCTCACCACCCAGTCCGGGCGCGTGGCCAGCCACACGTAGCCCTTTGCGCGGATCAGCCCCGGCAAGGGCATGTCCATGAAGGTGGAGAAGCGCCAAGGGTGCAGCGGCAAGTGGCTGCGCAGCACAAAGCTCTCGATGCCGTAGGCCTGGGTCTCGGGCGTGTGCTGCCCTTCCAGCTCTCGTGCCCAGCCCGGCATGGCGCTCGCGCGATCGAGGTCAAAGCGGCCAGTGCCCAGCACGGCCCGCAGCGGCACCTTGCCATGATCGGCGTAGACGATCTCAGCTATTGGGTTCAAGGCCTTGATCACCGCCGTGACCTCGTCGCGGCGCACAGCGTCGACCTTGTCGACTTTGTTGATCACCACCACGTCGGCGAACTCGATCTGCTCGGTAAGCAGCGCCGCCAGGCTGCGGTTGTCCTCGTCGCCGGCCACTTCGCCGCGCTGGCTGAGCAGGTCGGTGCTGCTGTAGTCGGCCAGCAGGTTGTGGGCATCGACTACGGTCACCATGGTGTCGATGCGGGCTACATCGTTGAGCGACTCGCCGGCCTCGCTGGTGAAGTCGAAGGTGGCCGCCACCGGCATGGGCTCGCCAATGCCAGTGGACTCGATCAGCAGGTAGTCGAATCGGCCTTCGGTGGCCAGTCGCTTCACTTCGAGTAGCAGGTCTTCGCGCAGTGTGCAGCAAATGCAGCCGTTGCTCATTTCGACCAGCTTCTCGTCGGTTCGCGACAGCGCAGCGCCGGCGTTTTCGGCACTGCGCTCCACGAGCGAGGCGTCGATGTTCACGTCGCTCATGTCATTGACAATCACAGCCACGCGCAGGCCTTCTCGGTTGGCCAGGATGTAGTTGAGCAGAGTCGTCTTCCCCGCACCGAGGAAGCCGGACAGAACGGTGACAGGTAGGTGTGCAGCGTTCACTTTGGGAGGGCCGTTGTTTGGATCCATTTATTGAGGCGGGGACCTATTCAATGTTCCAATGATAGAGCGTTATCAATAAAGTCGGCGCAGCGATTAGCGCATCCCACCGCCGCCCAGCTGCGTTTGGTGGCAATCTGTCCTGTACTCTTTAAATATGGAACGCAACACTCGCCAGCGCAGCGCGATTCGCGACGCCATTGCGCAGGCCGATCGACCGCTGCTGCCACAGGAGGTGCTGGATGCCGCCCAGAGGGAGGTTCCGGGGCTGGGGATTGCCACCGTCTATCGCAACCTGAAGTTGCTTGTTGAGGAGGGTGCGCTACAAGCGGTGAACCTGCCCGGCGAGAACACCCGCTTCGAGTTGATGGGCCATCAGCACCACCACCACTTCCAGTGCCGGCAGTGTCAGCGGGTGTTCGACGTGCATGCCTGTCCAGGTGACCTGTCGCGTCTGGCACCAAAGGGCTTTACCGTAGAAGATCACGACTTGACGCTTTACGGGCGCTGCAGTGATTGTGTTCCGGCCCGTCCAGGCCGCGCGCATGCCGCTTCGGCCGAGCAAGATCGCTCGGCGATGAGAGCGCACAAGCAAAAGCATCGCTGAGCGCCTAGTGCGTCGCATCAGATGCGTTCCGCTCTTTTGACGCGAAGTCAACCTGCCGAAGCAGCCGACTTGAGACTGACCTGGTGGGTACTGTCCGAGCTTGGGCGGCGGCTGGGTCAACCGACGACTCTTCTACGCTGCTTGTGTTTGTCTCTATCTGTTAGGAACGGCGCTGCGTACCTTGGCGAGTAGTTCATATTGCGCTTGCGACGTGAACGCAGGTCACAAGAAGAGACACCTAGCGAAGTGCGTTACCATCGAGTGACAGACTCCGCCAGCGGGGCAAAGCGCAGGCTTGGTTTCTAGATGAATGCAGGTCCGATACATGCCTGGATACGCAGCTCATCGCTGCGCGTCGATCCATGCGGCAAGACTCGCGAAGTAGCCCTTGGCATATCCGGTAGGCGCTCGCCTGCCGTCGATGACGATGAAGTCCTGCATGCCGTGGTCGGCGTTGGGGAACACGCGGACCGTCAACGGCTTGCCCTGACGCTGTAGGCGATCAAGCGCCGCTAGCGTCAGTTCAGGCGGCGCTTCGATGTCCTTGCCGGCAATCAACCACAGCATGGGGATGTTGAGCGACTCGAGCGTAGGTACGGGTTCGTAGAAGGGTTGGAAGAAGTCCTTGAACATGCCCGGTGCGGCGATCTTTGCCTGCGGCAAGCCCATCTGCAGAAGCACGCCTACCCAGCTGTGCTCCTGTGCAGCGATTGAGAGCCACTTGCGGTCCTTGAAGTCGGAGAGTTGTTGTTCGAGCTCGGTCCAGTCTTTAAAGCCCGCACGGGCCACGCGATGCAGGCTGGCATTGAGCGTCTCGAACTCCTGCAGGTCGGCGTCGCTCAGCCCGCGGGCACGCAGCTTCAGCGGGGCCTCCAGCCGGTCTTCATCGGCGAGCGACATGGCCAAGCCGTAAGCCACGGCCACGAAGCGGATGGCGGGCTCCTTGGTCGCAGCAAGCGGTGCCACCCAGCCACCCTGGCTGAAGCCGGCAAGCCCGATTGCGTCGGCGCGCACCTCGGGTTGGGTGCGCAGCCAGCGAGCTGCCGCCACAACGTCGTCAGACAGCACGCCGAAGTGCTGCACGTAGCGCCCAGTCGAACAGCCCGTGCCGCGCTTGTCGAACACCAGCGTGGCCACGCCCCGTGCGGCAAGCAGATGCGGCAGCCATTCGCGCCCCACCGAAGGTATAGGGTCCGATCCGTGGACGTAGATGACCGTCTTGAATGGGCCGCGGCCGTTTGCCGGGAGCGTAAGCCGCGCGGCGAGCTGAACATCACCACTCTGAATGGTTGTATCGCGCTCCTGCAAGGCCATGCGTGTGGCGACCTGCGGGGGGCGCCCGCGCGCGGTGATCATCAAGCGCGCAGCAGTGCCCGCCTGTTCTGCCTTGAAGGCGTAGGTCCTGGTTGTCGGCGTGCCCAACGCTGGATTGGAGTTTGCTCGATAGACCAGCGACCCAACCGGCAGCAGCACGTCCGCGTGCCCCGCTTGGAAGTGCACGACTCGCAGCTGGTCCGGCGTGTCAGCAGGCAGGACAGAGATCAGTACGCCAGTGGCCGTGCGGTACTCGCCGTTGAGTGCGCCGCCGCCCGCTGACAGATTGGCGCAGCTCTGAGCTGCGACTGGCGCCGCGCCGCTCGTCAGCGCAGCGGAGAACAAGAATCCAGCGAGTAGTCGTTGTGGAAGGTGCATGTCGTTTTCCTCGTCGTCACGCGTGGGGGTGTGTGTGTCCGCAGCGGCCCCCGATCGCGCCGAACAAGGTTCGAATGCGCTCTCAGAGATCCCGCGGTCTGATGGATGGATGCAAGTTAGGCAGGCTGGCCTGGTGTGTCGTGCGGTCAGAGACGAGTGGCGAATGAGCGCGACGGCTGGAGATGGTCAGCGACCGGCGGGCGCAAATCGGGGTGCCACCGGTGCACGAAGCGGTGCGCAGCTGAACGAATCAGTAACTCGATCGACCACTGACTTGTGTCAATTCGGCGTGGCGACGGCGCGCGTAGCGTAGTGATGACAATACGGAGCCCGCCATGCGCATTCTGCTGATCCACCCCAACTACCACTCTGGCGGCGCAGAGATTGCAGGCAACTGGCCGCCCGCCTGGGTGGCCTATCTCACGGGCACGCTCAAGGCCAACGGCTACACGGATGTGGTGTTTGTTGATGCGATGACGCATCACCTGGACGACGAGCAGGTGCGCGCGCGGATTGCCGAGATCGAGCCGGACGTGGTGGGCGCCACGGCCATTACGCCGGCGATCTACAAGGCGGAACGCCTGCTGCAGATTGCCAAGGAGGTGAACCCGGCAATCGTCACGGTGCTGGGGGGTATCCACGGCACCTTCATGTATCCGCAGGTGCTGAGCGAAGCCCCCTGGATCGATGCCGTGGTGCGCGGTGAGGGTGAACAGGTCTTTATGAACCTGGTGCGCGCGGTGGACGAGGGGCGCTTTCTTTCGGGCCGGCGTGCGCTGCGCGGGATTGCGTTCATTGAAGACGGCAAGGTGCACGCCACAGAAGCGGAGCCGCCCATCGAAGACCTCGACCGCATCACGCCGGACTGGGGCATTCTGGAGTGGTCCAAATACACCTACATCCCGCTCGGGGTGCGGGTGGCGATACCCAACTTTGCACGCGGCTGCCCGTTCACGTGCAGCTTCTGCAGCCAGTGGAAGTTCTGGCGCGACTACCGAATCCGCGACCCCAAGAAGGTCGTGGACGAGATCGAAACCCTGGTACGCGACCATCAGGTGGGCTTCTTCATCCTTGCGGACGAAGAGCCGACCATCCACCGCAAGAAGTTCATCGCGTTTTGCGAGGAGCTGATCGAGCGCAAGCTTCCCATTCAATGGGGCATCAACACGCGCGTCACTGACATCCTGCGCGACGAAAAGCTGCTGCCGCTGTATCGCAAGGCCGGGCTGATCCATGTGTCCCTGGGCACCGAGGCCGCGGCGCAGTTGAAGCTGGACCGCTTCAACAAGGAAACGACCGTCGCGCAGAACAAGCGCGCCATTGAATTGCTCCGGCAGAACGGCATCGTGTCGGAGGCACAGTTCATCGTCGGCCTCGAAAACGAGACCGCCGAGACGCTGGAAGAAACCTACCAGATGGCGCGCGACTGGAACCCGGACATGGCCAACTGGGCCATGTACACACCCTGGCCCTTTTCGGACCTCTTCCGCGAGCTGGGCGACAAGGTCGAGGTGTTCGACTTCGAGAAATACAACTTCGTCACGCCCATCATGAAGCCCGACGCGCTGGACCGCGCCGAGCTGCTGGACCGTGTGATGAACAACTACCGCCGCTTCTACTTCCGCAAGGCGCTGCTGGACTACCCCTGGCGCGGCTCCGGCGGGCGGCGCAAGTATCTGCTCGGTTGCCTCAAGGCCTTTGCCAAGGCGGGCTTTGCACGCACCTTCTATGACCTTGGCCGCGTCGGCTATTGGGGCCCGCAGTCCAAGAAGACCGTGGACTTCGCCTTCGATCAGTCCCGTCGCCTGCGCACCGGCAGCGATGGTGTGGCCACGGACGAAGGCTGGGTCACCATGCACGGGCCGAAGATCGAACACCGCAAGCAGCAAGATGCCGCGGTGTCCGCCTGCGGCGGCGGGAAGGAGCAGCTCGCGGACGCTGTGGAGCCTTAGCGAATTCCGCTCCGCGGCTTCAGGGCACCCAGTGCACCCCCCGGCCCACATCGGCCCCAACGCCATCACCCGCGTGGCTGAGGCGTTGGATGCGCTGAGCACAAGCGCCGTCAAGGTCCGGCTATTCGAAGGCGCGGGGCTATCGCGGTACCTGATCAACGCTCCGCAGGCGCCCGTGCCCGAGACTGAGGTTGCCGCGCTGCACAGCAGCCTCTTTAACGAGTTGCCCGAGCAGGAGGCTCGTCGCATTGCACGCCGTGCTGGCGAACTCACCGCCAGCTACTTGCTCGCCCACCGCATCCCCAAGCCCTTCCAGGCGCTGCTGAGGGTGCTGCCACCCGCGCTGCGCGCCCGACTGCTGCTGGGCGCCATCGCAAAACATGCCTGGACCTTCGCGGGCAGCAGTGCGTTCAGCTACCGCGTGCAAGGTTGGCAGACCCGCGCCGTGCGCATCCACATGCGGATCGCCCACAACAGCGCATGCAGCGGCCGCAGAACCGATACCCCCTCATGCGAATACCACCGCGCCGTGTTCGAGCGGCTGCTGAACGCCCTGGTCGCGCCGATAGCGGTTCGAGAGGTGGCGTGTTGTGCGTGCGGGGCGTCAGCATGTGAGTTTGTGGGCGCGCGCTCTGCGGCCTGAACGTGCCAAACTGCCCTGCGGGTTGAGCAACTGGAGTAGTGGCACCTGCACTTCAATAGGGGCCGTACTCGGCACCGATCACACTTTGAGCTTGCCGGTTACCCCGGTCCCGGTGCGGCCTTTCTTTTGAAATCGACTGACCATGACCACCTCAGTGCCGGTCCCGTTGGCACTGCCACCTAGCCCCAGCATGTTCGGGAAGTTGCCAAGCTCGGCGCGGATTTCGCGGCGCGGCGCTTTAGGGGCGGGAAGCCGTAGTCCGAGACCACGGCACTGTTGCTCATCGAGCTGCGTGCCGGCCGCCAATCTAGGAGGGCCGACTCGTTAACGCACCGTTCGGAGCGGAAGTCAGTTCATCGTGGTCATTGCTTGATATCTGATAGGAATAGTTTTCTGCACTGAGAGTTGATTCTGTCGTCATCGCCAGAAAGAATTACCCGCCGATTTTCCGCTAGATCCCAAACCCCAGGATATGCGACATTGCGACAGTCTGGCTCGCCAGCAGGGGATACATAGCGACCATCTGGAGATATACGGCCCGCAGCAATAGCCTCGTCGTAGGTGAAGCCAAACCGCTGTAACTGCTTCAGGCTTTTATTTCGCTTATAAACCCCAGGTAAAGAAACCAAATTCTGCCTGCTTCCTATTTTTGCTACGGTGGCAAGAAATGAGAGCGGCGCGGTGCTGATCGCATCCAACGCGAGATAGATACTGTGCTCAACATTTACGTCGACTAGAAAGCCAACGTCCTTGTCGATTGAGTTTATCTTTACCTTTTTGTTTGGCTCACATGTCTGGAGTTCGCTGATTAAAACGTAATCTCTACTGGAGATGATAACGGCTCGACCATCTGTTGTCATCTGAGCTATAGACGCGAGTGGTCCAACCTCGCATGATCTCGTCCGCAGGGGGTTGCTGCTAAACTCTTGAAGAATTAATGTGCCTTTTCTTTGTTTATCTAAAGACACAGAGGTTGAAGGTGCAGGTTGTCTCGCGCTAGCCGGTACGCTGCCGGTCAAAAGCAGGAAAATAATCAGCGAGTGTCTTATGGCTGTATTCATGCGATTCATAGCAGAATTTCCTTGGCTGCCCGTGTTTCTTGGAGTCTACGTACATCATCAATATAGCCGCCATTTATCGCGTGTGTAACGGCTCTAGAAACTTGTTGCTCTAACTCACGAGTCGCATCGGTTGTAGCTATAGTTGAGGTGTCACCATCAATGCTCCGGGCGACGCGAGGCCTCGCAAACGTCATGTACCATCCGCCCGAGTCGAAGCAGTTATATGGTTCCGTGGTTATTCTCTGAGGGTCGTCAACCTGAGCGGGGGTGGCCCGCATCTGGGAGGGGTTTCGCGCTATATAATTTCGATCTGTCCACCAGGATGCAGTAAAAGAATTTCTTGCTAGCCAGCCTCTATAAACCCAATATTCGGCGTAGTTGTTTCGTGCTGTAAGCTGTTTAAAACCTCGCCCTCGAAATTTTTGTGCATCTATATCGCCGACATTTCCATTCACCCAGCTGTAAGAGCCAGTAATGCGAACGCCTCGACTGTTGTATTTCTCAAGGCGAAACCAGGGGTCGTCCTCTGTTGTCAGCGTCCCATACCAATGCCCGAGCGTGAGTTCTGGTGTGGCGGATGCTGCATTGATTCGCTCTCCATGCATTCGATTTCCGTCGATTCGACCCGTCATGCTACGTTCTTGCATGTTGGTAAGCGAACCTGACTCAACTGCACCTTGGCCAAGGAAATGGCTAAGCCTGAGTGGTGTATTGAATAGATATTTTCTTGCAGTTCTATTCAAATAAGGAAGGTAGTTGTTTCTGGTCACCTCCGGGGTGGTTCTATAAATTCTTCCAAACTCGCCATGGGACAACCATCCACAGCGCCGGAACGTCTTAATAAAATCGACTGGGTGCATGTGCCAGTGGGTGTTGGGTAGGCCAATACTTGCTTCCCAAAATGCCAGCGCCTGCATATGGGCCTTGAATTTGCCATAGGCCGTGAAGTCCATCGGCCGGGGTAGTACATCGCGTGTCCGTAGCGAATCCTGTAACCAGCCCCACTGCCGATCGATCAGGGAGGCATCCCACTCAGTGGGGAACTTGCAGATCGCTTTCTTGAGACGTCGCGCGATGCGCTCCACCTGCGCACGGTGCGACAGTTCTGCGTCGCTCACCTCGCCGTCATTCTGGCCGGGTCGTGCGGGTTCTGGGACTAGCGGGGTGTCGGGATTTTGGACCCAACCTCGGATCGTCGGTGAATCGCATCGGCTATCGCCGTCAGCCGCTTCGTCGATCAGCGTCCAATTCAGCCAGTGCGGGAAGTCGGCGTCGCTGTAGGCGTAAACGCCCTCGGCGTTCAAGTTCACCCAGCCCACTTCGGCCGCGCTGGCCCCGTACTTGATGTGTCGCCAATGCGCCAAGGTACGTGGTACCTCTTGCTCTTCGGCATTGATACGCCGTCCGAAGCGCAGTAGCTCGTAGAAGCCGCTGGCCGACACGGTCGGCAGCGCCACTTGGCTTGGGCGGGGGCCCGCGCGGCGGGCGTTGGCTGCGGTGAGCTCTGCAACCAAGGCGGTGGCGTGCTGGTGCAGGTTGTATTCGCCCTGGGGGTCCGCTTGTACCGCTCCCGCAATCGGTGCGAAGTCGGCAGACTGGCCCGGCGAGGCGATGTTGCGGTGCAGCGTCAATGTCGCCGCGCCGCGCTCGTAGCGCAGCTGCACAAAGTGGTCGCCCTCCAGTGAGTGCGGGGCCTGACCGGCGGGTAGTGTGGGCGCAAGAGTGCTCACGGATGGCCGGGCGGTGGCGGCACCCGGGTACACGAGAGTGCCTGCGGGCAAATGAAAGTGCATATCGCCAAATACGGCATCGGTGCGGCCTGCGTTGTCGAGGCGCAAGTTGCCGCTCGCGCGGCCTGCTAGGCGTGCGAGCTGGTCTGCCGCGAACACGATTTCGAAGTGGATCTGTCCGGCTGCACCGTAGATCTCGCCCGGTATGCCTACCTCCGCTTTGCGCAGGATGGGCTGATTGGCGGCAACTCCGTCCGCGATGCGCCGCAAATGCATGTACACCGAATAGAAGCGCACTGTTGCGTTGGCGCCCTCGCCAATCTCGGTGTCATGCCGGATGACGACCACCCCGTTATCGGTCCAGCGCCCGGTGTAATTCTGCGGGTGGTCAGGCGATATTGCGACCGGCCCCGGCGGCTTTGCCGTAGCTGCACGAGTAAACACGACCGTGCCATCGGCGATCGCACGGGCCGCAGCGGGTACGTTGTTCGTTATCGGCGCCTGAATGTGCATGCCACCGTGCCAGCCAAACAGTTTGGACAGCGGGTACACGCCTCCCTCGCCCGCCGGAGTCATGCATCGATCTACCCATGCCTCATCGGTCTGATTCGCTGCACGGGGGAGAAGAAACGGAGGGCTGATGATCATGGATGCGGAGGTTGTTCCTTGAGATGCATTGCTTCAAACTACAGCCGAATAGGCGGCTTCCCGCTTGTCTGGAGCCAATCTCCGGCTCAAGGACCAATGCGGACTCGTTTGTGAATCAAGGCTGACGGGGGCTCATCTTCAAAGATCTGTTGATAATCGAGTCGATCCTATCTCGCCAGATTCGCCTCAGAGAGAGGTGGGTATCTCGCCGTCGATGTCGAACTTAAGTTGCTCAAACTTGGGGAACTGAGGCTGATAACTTGCCGCCCCCTTCAACGCATAGCTCGCGGCCTTGACCGTAAACGTCCCCGGACACCCAATCTCCACCTTGCCGCCTTCGATCTTCAGATAGGCCCCGCCGCTTTCCACCAGCGTCACGTGCTGCTGCGCTTCCATGAGGATGTGCTTCTTGCTGGCGCTCGCATGGATGCTTTGTTCGGCGTTGATCTCGGTGTCGGCGTGCTGGCTTTGGATCAGCACCTTGCCTTGATTGGCGATGGTGTGAATGCCGCCCGCTTGCGCGAACAGGCGCACGCCACTGGCTGCGTGGACGTGGGTTTGCTGGCCGCTGGAGAGCTGAACGTGCTTGCCGGCTGCGGCGTCGATGTGGCTGCCGGCAGCGATGTCCAGCATCTTGGGCGTGGCGGCGGCGATACCGGCTGGGCTGAAGGCAGTCAGGTGGTTGAGGCCGGCGTCTTTGGTGTCTCGTTCGTTGTTGGCACCCTTGCCCAAGCCTTTGATCTGCTTGAACTGCTTGTCCTGCGCAGTCTGGTCGGGGCCTTGGCTCGCCTTCTCGTCAACGGTCTGTTCGTCCTGGCCCGTGGCTGCGCCTGCGATGTTCGCGCTGTTGGACAGGCTCTTCGCGAGGGTGAGCGCCTGCTCCAGTGCGCCGACCAGACTTTGACGATCGATGTGCCCGCCTCCGGCGGCACCCTGTGGGTCGGTGGACATGACAAGACCCTTGGCCGCGCGAACAGCGCCCCATGCGTCAGAGCGGATCTCGAAGCCCTCGCCGCGCGGTTTGGCGGACGGCTGCGCGACCGCGCCTGCCCCGGTGTCATCCACGGTGGCCGCGTCGGACCGCGGCGCGATTTCGTAGCCCAGATTCAGTTGTGTGGCGGCATGGGTGCTGGCGGCCTGGGTGCGCAGTTGCTCGGGCGTGTCATCGAACAGCAGCTGGTTGTACCCACCACCACCGAGCTCCTTGGAGATGAAGCCGGCCAGCGCCTGATTGCCCGGCAAGTTGCCGGTGCGGCTAAAGGCGGCCGGGCGGTTCAGACCGTTGTACAGGCGGCCAGTGACCACGGGTACTTCAACGTCGCCCTCGATGAAGGCCACCGAGACTTCCTGGCCGACGCGCGGCAGGAACTGCGCGCCCCAGTTGGCGCCGCCCCAGGGCTGTGCCACGCGCAACCAGCAGGTGTCCGATCCGTTGCGCTGCCCGTAGCGATCCCAGTGAAAGTGGACCTTGATGCGGCCATGCACGTCGGTGTGTATTTCCCCTGCACCGCTGCCGACGACCGTGGCGGTGTGCGTGCTGGCAAGTGCCGGGCGATCCGTGGTGCGTGCGGGACGGAACGCGAGGCTGGCGGGCTGCGCATCGATCTCGCAAGCGAAGTAGGCGCCTTGAGCGGCCGACTGCGCTGCACCCGTACCGCCGCTCAGCCGCCCTTCAAGACGGGGGAGATCACGCGAAGCGAGTTGCGCAAGCAGCGTGGGGTCCAGCCCCTCGTAGTTGGCAAACACCGCGGTGACGCGGTGTTCGATGATCAGATAGCTCTGGTTGTACTCGCGCTGGGCGTGGCGCTGCAGCGTGAAGGTGCCGCCGGTGTGCAGGCCGCGCGCCGTGCTGCGGCCGGTGTAGCGGCGCGTGGGGGCCGTCAGGCTGTCCAGCAGCACTTCGGCCTGATGCGCACTTTCGCTCTCGTCGCGGCTCTCCTTATGGAACTGGCCGGCCGTGAAGACCTCGCCCACGGAGGCACCCAGCGCCTGAGGCAGGTTGCCAGGCTCGGTGCGGCTTTCACTGCGCGGCGCCTTGGGAGACAGGAAGCTGTAGTCCGTCAGAACGGCCTGCTGGCTGGCCACGCTTCGGAGCGGCTGCCAGTCCAGCATCGACTGCTCGTCATCGCGCCGGCTACCCACCTGGGCATTGAAGGGCACCGCTTCGTAGCCCGCGCAGTCTGTGTGCCTGGCGATGCTGTCGGTCAGGATCAGCGTGTGGCCTTGGGCGTCGTGGCGGAAGTGATAGGTGATGCCTTCAAGCTCGCAGAGCCAGTTCACGAAGTCCAGATCGCTCTGGCGGTATTGCACCGTGTAGGGGCGCTTCGCGTAGCTGTGGGTCAGCTTGACTTCAAAACGCGAGACGGCGTGGTCTGCAAATACGGTTTGCAGAATCTCAGGCACTGTCTGGTCTTGGAAGATCCGGCAATCGGTGGTCAACGAGAGAAACCACAGCCAGGGGCGCAACTCGATCTCGTAACGTGTGTAGCGGCCAACTTGATCCAGGACTCGCGCTTGCGCAGCGATGCCGTCGATGTAGCGCACGGTCTCGTCGTGCAGGTTGTGGCGGATGCGAGCACTGAAGCGCTTGCCCAGGATCTGGTGAAGATCGATGCCTGAATCAAGACTCAGGCACTGCAAGGTGCTGGCATGCACCTGATTGAGCGCCTCGTGGTGCTCGATCCGGTGAAACAGCAGCGCGTGTTTGCTCAGGCCGGGCGGGGCCTGAAGCACGGCAAACGGCGTAGACATGGCGTGATCCCGCGGGTCTGCGGCGCAGTGTTGGAGGGGCTTGCGCTCTGTACAGACCAGACCCGGTCGAGTGTATGCAGGCGTCCTTCGCGCAGGCGTACGGCGTGGCATGAAGCCATCCCGCAAGTCGGGTACGTCGCAGCCCTGTTCTGCGCAGCGCTACCCGATCCTGGCGATTCCGTTGAGCTTTTGTCGCCTCCGTCTATGCGTGGTGCACTGCGCAGCTGGGGCAGACCTGCACTTCCACATTCACATGCGCAAGTTCTGCGATGTGGGCGAGTCGGCCGTGATACACGGCTGCATCAGCCGGCCGGCTTGCCACCACCGAGGCGATGACCGCCCAGTTGTCACGGCCCACGCGCCAGAGATGCAGCTCGGCAATCTGCGTGTCGCCGTCGGACTGCAGCGCGTGTGCGATCTGTTCGCGCAAATTCGGGTTCGGCTCGGCATCCAGCAGGGTGTGCGCGGATGCGCGGCCGAGATTGACGGCCCAGATTGCGATCATTACAGCGCCCACCAGACCGACGGCGGGGTCCAGCCAGATCCAGCCCAGCGTGGCTGCACCGGCCAGCGCCACGAGCGCGAGAACGGAGGTCAGTGCATCGGCCAGCACATGCACGTACACGGCGCGCAGGTTCAGATCGCGCGCGGCGTGATGATGATCGTGTGCTTGCCCGTGGCCATGCTCGTGAGCGTGGACATGATGCTGATCGTGGTCATGATCGTCGTGATGCGGGTGTCCGTGATGCGCGTGGCCGCTCTCGGCGCCGTGCAGCAACCAGGCGCAGATCAGATTGACCACCATCCCCACCACGGCCACCCAGAATGCCGTGCTGGTGTCGATCGCAGTGGGCCGATACAGCCGTGCGAGCGACTCCACCGCGATCGCAACACCCACCAGACCCAGGGCCACGCTGCTGCCAAATGCAGCCAGAACCTCGATCTTCCAGGTGCCAAAGGAAAAGCGCGGGTCTCGTGCCCAGCGGCGCGCCAGCACATAGGCACCCAGGGCCACGCCCATGGCGGCCGCGTGCGTGCCCATGTGCCAGCCGTCGGCCAGCAGGGCCATGGAGCCCGTGAGCCAGCCGGTGGTGATCTCCACCACCATCGTGATCAGCGTGATCAGCAGCACCGCCAGCGTGCGCCGCTCGCCCGTGGGGTTGCCGGCATCAAAGACGTGGCTGTGCTGGAAGTGCGCGATGTCGTGCTGATGCGTGCTCATGACGGGCAGCTCAGTGGCAGTGGTGTTCACGGCTCGCGCAGGACTCGCCTGCGAGATCGTTCAGGATCGGGCAGCTGGGCCGATCATCACCGCTGCAGCCGTGCATCAGCGTCACGAGTGTTTCCCGCATGGCCTGCAGTTGAGCGATGCGCTGCTCCAGCTCGGCCACATGCTTCGTGGCGACCTGGCGCACCTCGCGGCTGGCGCGCTGCTTGTCCTGCCAGAGCGAGAGCAGCTGGCGGATCTCCTCAATGGAAAAGCCCAGATCCCGCGCCCGGCGGATGAAGCGCAGGGTATGCAGTTCACTGGCGCCATAGGTGCGGTAGCCGCCGTCCGTGCGGGCAATGCCGCCCAGCAGGCCGAGCGACTCGTAGTGGCGGATCATCTTGGCGGACACACCGGTATCGGCGGCGGCCTGGCCGATCGTGACGGCGGCGGGAGCGGAAGTGTTCATCGTCTCGGACTCCAACGATTCAGAAGCAGAGCGTTGCTGATGACGCTGATCGACGACAGGGCCATGGCCGCGCCGGCGAGTACTGGCGAGAGCAGGCCGAACGCGGCCAGCGGGATGCCGATGGCGTTGTAGCCAAAGGCCCAGAAGAGGTTCTGGCGGATCTTGCGCACCGTGGCGCGCGAGATGTCGATGGCATCGGCCACGCGCGCCGGGTCATTGGCCATGAGCGTGATGGCGGCGGTGTTCATGGCGACGTCCGACCCGCTGCCCATGGCCACGCCGACGTCTGCGGCGGCCAGCGCGGGCGCGTCATTGATGCCGTCGCCCACCATGGCCACCGGGCCGAAGTGCTTGAGCTTCTCCACATGCGCGGCCTTGTCGCCAGGCAGCACCTGGGCGTGGATGTCTTCGATGCCGAGCAGCTCTCCGATGTGGCGCGCTGCGCTGGCGTGATCGCCGGAAAGCAGCACCGGGCGGATGTTCAGGCGCTTGAGTGCGGCAACTGCAGCGGCGCTCTGTGGTCGCGGCGTGTCGCCAAAGCCGATCATGCCGACGAGCTGGGGCTTTTCACTCCCGCCGGTCGCCGGCATGGCAGCCAGCCACGAGACCGAATGCCCCTGCGCCAGTGCAGTCGCTTCGGCGCGCGACAGCGCCGTGGTCGCCACGCCCAGCTGCGCCATGTAGCGCCCGCTGCCCAGCGCATAGGTCTGCGTGCCGATCCGCCCCTGCAGACCGTAACCCGCAAGGGCCTGGATGTCATGCGCAACCGCAGGGTTTGCATCGCAGAGCGCGGCTGCATGCTCGATCAGGGCGTGGGCCAGCGGGTGCGCGCTGCCGGCGGACAGGGCCGCAGCCTTGCCCAGGAGTGCGGAGTCGCTCGCGCCTTCCGCGGCGGCCACATCGACCACGCGCGGCTGGCCGATCGTGAGTGTGCCGGTCTTGTCGAAGGCCACCACCTTGAGGCGGTGCGCGCGTTCCAGCGCCTCGGCGTCCTTGATCAGAATGCCATGCCGTGCGGCCACGCCGGTGCCGGCCATCAACGCCGCCGGTGTGGCCAAGCCCAGCGCGCAGGGGCAGGCGATGACCAGCACCGCCACCGCATTGATCAGCGCAGTGCTCCATTGCCCGGTGGCGAGACCCCATCCGAGCAGCGTGCCCAGCGCGATCACCAGCACCACGGGCACGAACACCGCGGCCACCTGGTCCACCAGGCGCTGCACGGGCGCCTTGCGGGTCTGCGCCTGCTCCACCTGATGCACGATGCGCGCGAGCAGGCTCTCGCGGCCGACGGCGCTGATGCGCGCCACCAGCCGCCCCTCGCCGTTCACGCTGCCGCCCACGATCGCGTCGCTCACCGTGCGAGCGACCGGCAGGCTCTCGCCCGTGAGCATGGATTCGTTGAGCTGGCTCGCGCCCTCGACGATCACGGCGTCTGCAGCCACGGCCTCGCCAGGGGCGACCAGCAGCAGATCGCCGACCTTGAGCTGGGCCGCGGGCAGGCTGCGCGGCTGCCCGTCGATCACCACGGTGGCGGTGTCCGGCGCCAGCGCTTGCAATGCGCGAATGGCCGCCGTGGTCCTGCGCTTGGCGCGCGCCTCGAGCCACTTGCCCAGCAGCACGAGCGTGATCACCACCGCGGCACTCTCGAAGTACAGATGATGCGGATCGGCCCAGAGGTTGAACAGCGACAGCCCGAAGGCCGCGCTCGTGCCCAAGGCCACCAGCAGGTCCATGTTGCCGCTGCCGGCTCGTGCTGCATGCCAGCCCGCGCGGTAGAAGCGCGCACCAAAGACAAACTGCACCGGCGTGGCCAGCAGCAGTTGCAGCCAGCCGGGCAGCATCCAGTGCTCGCCCCAGAGCAGACCCACCATCGGCAGCGCCAACGGCAGCGTGAGCAGGGCGCTGCCCAAGACGGCGAGGCTGTCCTTGCGCGCCTGTGTCTGCGCGAGCGCCTCGGCCTGCGCACGCTGCGCGTCGTCCTGCAGCGGGGTGCCGCGGTAGCCGGCGCGCTCCAGCGCCTGTGTGACTGCAGCGGTGGCGGTGCCGGCCAGCAGCTGCACGTGCGCCCGCTCGTCGGCCAGATTGACGGTGACTCTCAGTACGCCAGGTACTTGCACCAGCGCGCGTTCGACGCGGCTGGCGCACGCGGCGCAGGTCATGCCGCTGATCTGCAGGTCCACACTCAGCTGGGGCACGGCAAAGCCGGTGCGCTCGATGGCCTGCACCGCGGCCGCGGCGGCGTCCGCCAGGCGGCTGCTCTTGGGCGGCTCGACGTCCAGCCGGGCAGACTCCGTGGCCAGGTTCACCGTGGCCTGCCGCACGCCAGGCACGGTGGCGAGTGCACGCTCCACCCGCGCCACGCAGGAGGCGCAGGTCATGCCGGAGATGGGGAGGGTCAGGGTCTGCATGGTTGGGGCCAAACCGCCGCTTGAGTGCGCGGCGGTTTGGCACGTGGATACAGACTCAAGCTTCCCATGATGTGAGGGTCAAGGCCAGCGGCGAGCTGTGTGGCCTTGTGTCTGATCAAGTCCGGCAGGATCGAACTGCGCCGGCCTTGACCCTGCCCCGTGGCAAGCTGCAGTCTGAGCAGGAACACTTGGAAGACATCACCATGATTCGAATGCACGTCCCCGACATGACCTGCGGCGGTTGCGCCGCCGCCATCACCCGCGCCCTGCAAAGCGCGGACACGCAGGCGCAGATTCAAATCGACTTGCCCGGCCATCAGGTGAGTGTGCAAAGCCGCCTGAGGGCGGATCAAGTCTTGAATGCGCTCAAGACCGCCGGCTTCACGCCCGAGCTGCAAGCGGCCTGAGGCGAAGCCCGCATCCCGCCACGCAGATCAGTTGGTGCGGCTCTTCAGGTCAAAGTGGCTGGAGAAGCCCGCCAGACAAGCGGAAAGCCGTATCCAGTGCCGCGCTGGCGGACGGCGCTGTGGGCGCTAGAAGAACAGCACCGGCGCTACGAACGCGAAGAAGGCGCCCACCAGGTAGATCGCCACCGACACGCCGTACACCCAGGCCGAAATGCGCCGGGTGCGCATGCAGGTGGCGGCCAGGGCGGGGTCTGTGGGGCAGGGCTCGAAACGGGCGCGCCATTGCAGCCAGCCAGCCAGAGCGAGCATGACGCCCGCCGCGGCAAACACCCAGGCCGAGCGCTCCGAGAACCACACCAGCGCCGGTACGGCCGAGACCAGCCCCGCCAGTGCCGCGCCCGCACCGACGGCCACCAGCAGCGCGGGCAGCGCGCAGCAGATCAGCGTGCCGCCGCTGGTGAACAGCGACAGCAGGCTGGCTGTGCGAGAGGCGTTGGTGGTGGGCGTCATGACTGCGGCGCGGGTAGGCGGGTTACTTCTTGACGTACTGCGCCTTGATGGCGGCCACCGTCTGCGGCACGTATTCGGCCTTGACCACGTCGTAGCCGGCGTCCTTGATGTCGGCCTTGAACTTGTCCAGCGCCATGGTCTGGCCCGGCTTGAGCTGCACGGCCACGACCTTGTTCTTCAGGTCAACGAACACAGCCTGCGTGGCAGCCTGCTTGGTCATCTTCATCTCGATGCCCTGCGCGCAGAAGGCGCAGACCATGCCGTTGACTTCGGCGCGGATGGTCTGGACGCCTTCGGCGGCCTGAGCGGCCAGGGCGGATGCAGCCAGGGCCGCGGCGATGACGAGCTTCTTCATATCGGACTCCTTCACAACGAACTCAGAACGCAAAAACCTTCATGACCGCCACGCGGGGCTTGCCCTCCGTGTTGGCGCCCACTTCAACGTACAAACTCTTGTGGATCATGCGCAGGAAGGGCGTGACCTCCACCTTGTCGTCAAAGCGCGGCATGCGCTTGGCTTCGACCACGAGCCAGGGCTGCCATTCATCGAAGTTCACTTCGTAGAACGAGAACCCGGCCTGGGCCTTGTAGGTGTCGTACTGCAGACCGCCCTTGCCGCGCAAAGTTGCAGCAGATACCAGCGTGTACAGGCGGGTGGTTTCCCAATCGAATTGCACCATCGGCATCCAGCCCGTGCGATCCGCCATGCGGTGGCCGCTGGGGTGGGTCTCGCGGGTGGTGCCCACGTCCAGCGCAAACCACAGGTTGGCCTGGGAGTCCGGGCGGTTCCAGCGCGCGACGCGGCGCACGTAGTTCACCCCGGTGTGCTCCACCCGGTGCGGGCTGCCGTCCATCTTCCAGCGGTGATACCCCACGCCGAGCGCGTCCTTGCCGGTGAAGGCTCGGTTGATCATCCAGTCCTGATTGAGTTCGCTGGCCTCACCCATGACCATCCAGGAATCCTTGAAGCCGGTGAGCGGGCCGGCGTTGACCAGTGCCGGCAGGGCAAGCAGCGCGCAGGCCAGCAGGCGTGCGGCGCGGGGCATTGACGGTGCAAACGTGAATCTCATGCCGCCACTATGGACATTGCCATTGTGGGAAGCTCAAGCCGCGCGACGCGGCACGGCGGCGCGCCGGGGAAACCCGGACTCGCCGCGCCGCTCAGGCTTCCGATTCGTCCCGGTAGGCGCGCCAGGCCTTCATGCGCACGCTCAGCACCTTGTTCTGGCGCACAAAGATGGAACATGCATCACAGGCGAGCAGGTGCAGACGCAGGCTCAGCCGCTCGAAGAGGCTGAGGTTTCGGTCCTGCGACTGCAGGACCATGACGAAGACTTCTCTGCACGTTTTCATTTCAGGTGTTCTTGGCCGCCTGCCCGAACCAGTTGACTTCGAGACATTCGCGCAGACGTGCGCGCGCTCGATGCAGCAGGACCCATGCATTCGTCGGCGTGACGCCCAATGCCTTACAGATCTCCTCAGTCTCCAGCTCCATCCACTCGCGCATCATGAACAGGCGGCCCTGCGTGCTCGGGAGTTTCTCCACGCAGGCTTCCAGCGCGGCAAAGAAGGCCCCGCGTTCGTAGTCGCCCTCGGGATTACCCCAGTCCGTGGGCTTCTCTCGCCAGTGGCCCGTGCTGTCGAACAGGGCGTCGAGCATGTCGGATTCACTCTCGTCGTCCTCGCGGCTGATCTGCACCCAGCGCTGGCCGGCGCGCAGAACGTCGATGATCTTGTGTTTCAGGATGCCGGTGACGTAGGTGCGCAGCTGGCTCTTGCCGGCAAAGGCCTGGGGTTTCTCGAGCACGGCCAGCAGGGTGTCGGAGACGCAGTCCTCCGCGGTGGCTTCGTCGCGCAGCTGCAGGCGGGCGTACTTGAGCAGGGCGGGGCGCAGGGCTTCCAGATCGGCGGGCTGCGGGGCATGCGCGGCAGACCCTTGCGGGGGCGCGCCGGAATCGGTTGAGCTTGGCATGGCTGGATTGTGCGGGTGTGGCGCAAGGGCGTCCATCCCCGGCACCCACTGGCCGGCCGAGTGATCCGCGCGGCGCGACAGTGGCCCTCATTAAGATTGGCGCCAATCCCGCCGACCCGACCGTACCGGAACCACCCGATGACCGAAGCCACGACCCCCAAGCACGAAGCCGCCCGCATCCTCGTCGAGGCCATGCCCTACATCCGCCGCTACTACGGCAGGACCCTGGTGGTGAAGTACGGCGGCAACGCGATGGTGGACCCGCAGCTGCAGGCCGCCTTTGCGCAGGACGTGGTGCTGCTCAAGCTCGTGGGCATGAATCCGATCGTGGTGCACGGCGGCGGCCCGCAGATCGATCAGGCGCTGGACCGCCTGGGCAAGAAGGGCACCTTCATCCAGGGCATGCGCGTCACCGACAAGGAGACCATGGACGTGGTCGAGTGGGTGCTCGGCGGCGAGGTGCAGCAGGACATCGTCGGCCTCATCAACCACGCCGGCGGCAAGGCCGTGGGTCTGACCGGGCGCGACGGCGGCCTGATCCGCGCGCGCAAGCTCCTGATGAAGGACATGAAGGATCCGAGCATCACCCACGACGTAGGCCAGGTCGGCGAGATCGAGAAGATCGACCCCTCGGTGGTGAAGGCCCTGCAGGACGACCAGTTCATCCCGGTCATCTCGCCGATCGGCTTTGGCGACGACAACGAGAGCTACAACATCAATGCAGATCTGGTGGCCGGCAAGCTGGCCGAGGTGCTGAAGGCCGAAAAGCTCGTGCTGCTCACCAACACGCCCGGCGTGCTGGACAAGAACGGCAACCTGCTCACCGGGCTGACCAGCAAGCGCATTGACGAGCTGTTCGAGGACGGCACGATCTCCGGCGGCATGCTGCCCAAGATTTCTTCGGCGCTCGAAGCTGCCAAGAGCGGCGTGAACAGCGTGCACATCATTGACGGCCGCGTGCCGCACGCCCTGCTGCTGGAGATCCTGACCGACTCCGGCGTGGGCACAATGATCCGCAGCCATTGATGCCGCAGCATGGGCGGCGTGAGATGCGCGGCGTGAAAATTCACTAAAGATCGGCCGAGATCCGCTTGCCACAAGCGGGAAGCGGCAAATTCGATATTTCAATCAAACGTTGAAAATAATCATCCTTCGGGTCAATAAATCAACATTTGATTGAAAATTAACCAGACGGTCCCGCCCTTCATCCATGCCCGGCATCTGGTTTTTCGACCTCGACAACACTCTGCACAACGCCAGCCACGCCATCTTTGGCGGCATGGACGAGCGCATCAACCAGTGGATCATCCAGCACCTGCAGGTCGGCGCGGCCGAGGCCGACCGCATCCGCCGCGAGCACTGGCGCCGCTATGGCGCCACGCTGATCGGCCTGGTGAGACACCACGGCGTGGACGGCCTTCAGTATCTGGAAGACACGCACCGCTTCGACCCGCGGCCGCTGATGCGCTTTGAGCGCGGCCTGGCGCTCAAGCTGGCGCCGCTGCCCGGGCGCAAGATGCTGCTGACCAATGCGCCGTCCATCTACTCGCGCCGCGTGATGGCCGAGCTGGATCTGGATCGCCGCTTTCACGGCCACGTCGCCATCGATCACATGCGCGTGTTCGGCCAGTTCGCACCCAAGCCCAGCAAGCGCATGCTGCGCCAGCTGCTGGCGCGGCATCGCATCCAGCCCCATCAGGCCGTGCTGGTGGAAGACTCCGTGGCCAACCTCAAGGCTGCGCGCGCGATTGGCATGCGCACCGTGCTCGTGCGCGGTTACACCCGCGGCGCGGTGCGATCAAGTGGGTATGTACCCGCTCACAGCGCACACCAATCGGGGCGGGCTTCTTGCGTGGACTGCTGTGTACACTCCGTCGCCCATTTGCGCCGCAAGGCCTGGCTGATTTCTTCTCTGGATCGCACACTCGCCGATGTCTGAAGCCCCAAGCCAAGAGGCGCCTACCCGCAAGCGCCCGAAACCCGGCGAACGCCGCCTGCAGATCCTGCAGACCCTGGCCGAAATGCTTGAACACCCCAAGGGCGAGCGCGTCACCACCGCACTCCTGGCCAGCAAGCTCGATGTCTCCGAAGCCGCGCTCTACCGCCACTTTGCGAGCAAGGCGCAGATGTACGAGGGCCTGATCGAGTTCATCGAGACCAGCGTCTTCGGGCTCATCAATCAGATCACCGCGCAGGAAGAAGACGGTCTGAAGCAGACCGGCAGCATCGTGGCCATGCTGCTCAAGTTCGCCGTGAGCAACCGCGGCATGACCCGCGTGCTGATCGGTGATGCGCTCGTGCTTGAAGACGAGCGCCTGCAGCTGCGCATCAACCAGTTTGTGGACCGCGTGGAAGCCGCCGTGCGCCAGAGCTTGCGCACCGCCGCCACTCAGGGTCAGCTGGCCGACAGCGACCCCGGCGCCCGCGCCGGCGTGATCGTGGCCGCCGTGCTCGGCCGCTGGCACCGCTATGCCAAGTCCGGCTTCAAGTTGGACCCGGCCCAGGGCATCGACGCGCAACTGCGCGTCCTCCTTACCTGAGCAGCTGCGCGTCCTGCTTACCTGAGCATCACTGCGTCGCTGGCCGCCGCTCCATGGCGACCAACCACACCGCTGACAGGATCACCCCCGTACCGAGTACGAAGATCGGCGTGATCCGCTCGCCCAGCAGGGCCGCGCTCCACAGCAGGCCGAAGATCGGGATCAGCATCGGCACCGTCATCGCCTTGACCGGGCCGATGCGCACCACTAGCGCCATGTAGCGCGCCGTGGCCCAGGCGGAATTGCTCACGGCAAGGATCGTCACCCACAACCAGGCCGCGGTCGAAGGCCATTGCGTCGGCAGAAAGAACAGCGCCGGTACCAGCAGCACCAGGCTCGCTGCACTCAGCATGGCGAAGGTGAGGGTGAGCGAGTTGACATGGCTGGCGTGCCGCTTGGTCAGCAGCTGCGCGAGCGCAAAGCACAGACAGGCGCCCAGACCGGCAGCCACCGCACCCGCCACCTGCGCGCTCATCGCCACCGGGCCCAGGCCGACCAGCAAGCCCACTCCCGTCACGCCCAGCACCACGCCGGCACCGCGCCGCGCAGTGAGCCGCTCGCGCAGCAGCCATACGGCCAAGAGCGCGCCGAATACCGGCACCGTGGCATTGATCACGGCCGGATAGCTCGCCGGCAGGATGGTCGTGGCCCAGGCAAAGAGCACAAAGGGCAGTGCGTTGCCGATCACACCCAGACCACCTGCCAGCGCAGCGTCTTCGCGCGCCAGCCGGCGCCGCTGAAACGCCAGCAGCACGGCCAGCGCCAGCGCACCGAGCGCACAGCGCACGAAGTTCAGCGGCAGCACGCCGAACTCCGGCACCGTCATGCGGATCAGCGGGAATGACGCACCCCACACGGCAGCCAGCAGCAGGATTTCGGCCAGGGTTTTGAGCGGCATGCGGTCGGTCGGCAGACCCTCGCGTGAGGGCCTCGGTGGTGCGGGGCAAGAGGGCGCTGAACGGCGCTTGCGTGAGCGCACCGCAGCCCGTTCGCAAGCGCAGCCGAGCGTACACTCGACCGCACTTGATCCGCGCCACGCGCGATCGAATCGGTCTGCTGCGCCAAGCAGCACAGAAGAACCTGCACCCTCGCGCGAGCCCGTGAACCAGCCCACCGAGCTGCATGCCGCACAGATTGCCGTGACCCAGCGGGCGCTGCGCCTGTTTGCACCGCTGTATGGGCCGCTGCCCGTGGCCATCGCAGTGCTCGACGCGACTCAGCGCCCCTGCTTTGCCAACGATGCTGCGCGCCGGCTCGCCTCGGCACCGGACATGGACGCCACCGCGCACGACTGGGTGCTGCGCATCGTGGCGGCGCGCACGCAGCTCGCGCCGAGCGCGCCGTTGCTGATGGCCGAACAGCGCTGGGAGGTCCGGCTGGGCGACGCCGATCGCCGGCAGGATCTTGCGGTGCAGCTGCGCGAAATCGAGATCGACGGGCTGCTCTGGAGCGTGCTGACGATCGAGGATCGCTCCACCGACCGGGACTTCCAGCGCGAGATACAGCGCCTGACCTCGTATCGCGGTGTGCTGCTGGCCGCCAGCCGCGTTGGGGTGGCGCACGTGATCGGCGAACAGATCGTCGAGGCCAATACCGAATTGGCGAACATGCTGGGTTACGAAAGCGGGGCGCTGGCGGGGCGAGGCGTGCCCGCGCTGTTTGCCAGTGACCGTGCCTGGCGGCGCATCCAGGACCGCTCGATCCGTGCGCTCGCGCATGACAGCGTGTTCACGCAGCAGTGCGCCCTGCGCACCCATGATGGGCGCGAGCTGCCTGCGCTGGTGCACGTCGGGCGCATGGATGCCCGAGACCCGGAGCAGGGCCTGCTGATCACCGCAGAGGATGTGACACGGCACAAGGCGACGACACGGCTTCTGGACCAGGCTTCCACCGAGCTTGCAGCGATTTTCTCGAACTCGGCGATCGGCATCGTGCACATGGTGCGCGACGCCAGTGGTACCCATTCGCGTGCCGTGCGTGTGAACCGGCAGATGGAGCTCATGCTTGGTGCCGGTCGTGATGAACTGATGGGCACTGCGGCCGATGCGTGGATGGACGCCGAACAGGCCCAGATCCTTCGCGAGGCGGCCGGGCGCGCCATCGCACTGGGCGAGCACTTCAAGGTCAAGGTACGGCTGCGTCGACTGGACGGCACAGCCTTGGACTGCCTGTCGCACGGTGGACTGATCCACCGGGAGCGGCCCGAAGACGGCATTCTCGTGGCGTTTCTCGACATCTCGGAACAGGCGCGTGCGGAGGCGCAACTGGCCGAGGCCGAGCGGCGATTCGCCTTCTTTGCCAACAACACCGATCTGGGGATCACCATCCACGAGGCGGGCAGCGGGCGCATCGTGCTGGCCAACCCTGGCTATGAGCGTCTGGTGGGTGTGGACCAGGCGCGGCTTGAGGCGCAGCCCCGACTGCTGCGCAGTCGCGTGCATCCGGACGATCTTGCAGAGTTCGATGCCTTGCAGGACGCCATCGCTCAGGCCCGCGCAGACACGCGTGCGTACCGGCTGATCGATCTGGAAGGCCAGCAGCGCTGGGTGTCCACACGGATCGAGGCCACCCGCTTGCCCGACGGGCGCACTTTTGCCTATGCCATGAGCTCGGATGTCACGACCCAGAAGGCCCGGCAGGAGCAGCTCTCGCAGACGATTGCCGAGCAGGAGCAGCTCTTCAAGGCCGCCAACGTGGGCATCGTGTTCGTCAAGGCGGGCCGCATTGCACGCGCCAACCCGGCCTTCGAACAGATGCTGCGGGCTGCGCCAGGGGGGCTGATCGGCCAGTCTTTCGGCGACATCTTCCCCGAGGCGGTGGTATTCAGCCTGCGCCCGGATGGACCGTATCCGGTCCTTGATGAGGGCAATGTCTATACCGTCGAGGTGCAGCTCAAGCGCACGGATGCCTCGACCTTCTGGGGCGATGTGAGCGGCCGCGCACTGGATGCCGGCAATCCCGCCGCCGGCTACCTGTTCTGCTGCCTGGATGTCGATGAACGTCACCGCAGCGAGGAGCGGCTGCGCGAAACCACCGCCTTTCTGGATCTGGTGCTCGACAACATGCCCATGCTGATCTCGGTACGAGATGCGGAAACATCTCGTCTGCTGCGCATGAATCCTGCTGCAGCGGACGTGTTCACACCGCTTCAGACCGAAGCACTCCCAATGCCCGATGCCACAGCGCTGGCTACCGCCCGCTTGCCGGAGCCGCCGCTCAGGGCGACCGGTGTGCCTGTTGCAGCGCCGCCCGGCACGCTCATGCAGCGCATCCTGGAGGCCGACCGTCGGGTGATGCGCGACTCCGTCGTGGTGGACGACGAGGGTGAAGTGAGCGCACCCAACGGGGGCGGCACACGCACATTCCGTACTCGTACGCTGCCGGTGTTCAACAGCTTGGGTCAATGCAAGTACCTGCTGAGCCTGTCCGAGGACATCACGGAACGCAAGCAGGCTGAGCTTGCACTGCGCGAGAGCGAGGCCCGCTTCCGCCAGTTTGCCGAGCAGACCGACCAGCTCATCTACATCTATGACCAGGCCGCGGGTGAGCTTCTGTATCACAACGACCGGCTCGAGGAAGTGCTCGGGCTGTCGACCGAGCGCGTGCTGAGCGAGCGCCTCAGTGGCTACGAGAATGTCATCGATGCGCATCAGGATCGCGTCGCTGCCATGCAGGCTGTGGATCTTCGGCACGAACGCACGGACGTGGAGCTGTCCATCGGCCACCCGCGCAAGGGCGAGCGGGTGCTGCGCTGGCTGCGCTTCGCAGTCACGCTGGCCAGCGGCTCACTGCGCGTGTTCGGCATGGTGGAAGACGTCACCGAGCTCAAGCAGGTGGAGGCGCAGCGCCTTGAGGAAGCGCTGCGTCAGCGCGACCTGCTGATCCGCGAAGTGCACCATCGCATCAAGAACAACCTGCAGGGCGTTGCCGGCCTCATGCAGCAGATCGCACTGCAAAAGCCGCACCTGCGCGACGACTTCACCGATCTGGCAGCCAAGGTGCAGGCCATCGCGCAGGTTCATGGCATCCAGATGGACCGATCTGGCATGTTCGACTACCTGGTCGTGGCGCGCGCCATCCTCGGGGGCGTGGAGCGCATGTATGGCGGGCGCCTGGACATGCGGATCGACGCGGCGCTGTCCGGGTGGATGCTGCCCGAGCAGGAGTCGGTGCCGATATCGCTGGCGATCAACGAACTGGCAAGCAACGCGGTTCGGCACCGCGATGGCAAGGTGCAGGGCATCCCGGTGGTGGACCTGGTGGCCGATCGACTTGGTGAGCAGCAGGCGGTTCGTCTGCACATCCGCAATGCCGGGCGCCTGCCTCAAGGATTTGACTTTCAGTCCCTGCCCCCGGGTGTCACGGGACTGTCACTGCTCAAGGCCCTGCTGCCGCGCCGCGGCTGCCAGATCCGCTTTGGTGAGCGTGTAGACGACGCAAACCAGGCCTGGGTCGAGGTTGATCTCGTTCTGGCGCCACCGGCGTTGCGCAGCCCCGCAATGCACGCGGCGGTCTGAAGTGTTAGGCACCGTTTCCCGTCCTTTTCGAGGCAACCCGATTTCGGGGTGCGCCTATATCATCAGTGCTTGTTTGCCCGGCATCCGGCCCGGCGGCCCACAGTTCTAGCGCATGAGTACCCCCAACACCGCCCCCACCGTTCTGGTTGTCGACGACGATCGTCTCGTGCTGGCCACGACCTGCAGCGGGCTGCGGCATGCCGGTATGAACGTGCTCGAAGCCGATAACGGTGACGACGCGATCCTCATGGCGCGCGAGCACCATCCAGACCTCGCGTTGCTGGACATCCGCATGAACGGCAAGGACGGCCTGTCGGTGGCGGCCTACCTGCGCGAGCACACCGGCACGCCATTCATGTTTCTGTCGGCCTTTGCCGACCAGGAGCTCGTAAACCGCGCCAGCGAGCTCGGGGCGCTGTCCTATCTTGTCAAGCCGCTAGACATCAGCCAGGTGGTCCCTGCCGTGCGAGCGGCGCTGAGCCGCCCGAAGGCGGATGCGACAGGCAAGTCCGCCGAACCGGACGCCCAGTCCGAGTCTGTGCGCATTGCGACTGGAATTCTCATGGAGCGCTACCGCTTGCGGCGTTCGGATGCCCACGAGCGACTGCTGCGTGCAGCCGAACGCTCCGGCAAGTCGGCAGACGACTACGCTGCCAGTCTGATCGAATCGGTCGAATCCCTGGCCGAATAGTCAGTCGAGCGCGGCCTAATGCGTGCCGCCTTCCCATAGCGTGAAGTAGAACCGTGCCCCCTGACCGGGCGTGGACTCGGCCCAGATCCGGCCGCCGTGGCGCTGGATGATCGAGCGCACAGTCGTCAGCCCCACTCCCGTGCCACCAAACTCGTTGGCGCTATGCAGTCGCTGGAACAAGCCAAACAGCCGGTCCGCAAAGCGCATGTCGAAGCCCACACCGTTGTCCTCGACGACGTAGGTCAGGAGTTCGCCCTGACGCTCGGAGCGGAAGATCACCAGCGGCTCCTTGCTGCGACTGCTGTACTTCAGCGCATTGCCGACCAGATTCTCAATGGCGCGGCGCATCAGCAGCTTGTCGGCGCGCACGCGCAGACCCTCCTCGATCTGGAAGCTGGCCTGACCATACTGGGACGCCATTTCCTCGGCGCAGGCCCGAACCAGCGCGGACAGATCGATCGATTCCGCGGCAAGCTGGCTGCGCTCGAGCTGCTCCAGTTCAAGCACCTTGTCGAGCATCAGATTCAGACGCACCGCGGCAGACGCGATCCGGTTCAGGTGGTCGCGGCCGACCTGATCGAGCTTGTCGCCGTAGTCCTCCAGAACAATGCGCGCAAAGCCATCCACCACCCGTAGCGGTGCGCGCAGGTCATGGGAAAGCGCTGCCAGCGAGGTGCTCTGATCAGTGCGGGCACGTTGCTGAGCAGACTCCAGCAACAGCACGGCCTGAGTGCGCCCAGGTAGGGGCTCCACGCGCGCCGCCATCGGAATGTCCGTGCCGTAGCGATCCGTCAGCGCCAGGCGGCAACGCATCGGACGGCCCTCGGCCATGGCCGCATTGAGCGCGGCCTCTGTCTGATCGCAGTCCGACGGGCTGCCGGACAGCCGCAGCTTGATGGGCATGCCGGACAGGTCGGCCGAGCGCAATTCGAGCAGCTGGCACAGGGCCGAGCTCGCCTGATCAATGTGCACGGTGCCAGCCTGTACTGATGCCACCAGGACCGGTCCGCTCGCATGGGCAAGCAGGAGGTCAATGAGCGGATCACTATCTGCCGCTCCCGGTTGTGCATCTCCGCTCTCTCGGCGCCGGTCTTGGGCAACCCCTTGCGGCAAGCGCGCCGCAGTACCGGCGGGTGCGCCCGGCCCTGGGGCGACCCTGCGACTACGCGCCCAGAATACGCCTGTAGCCATACCGATGGCCAGTGCTGCCCCTGCGGCCAGCCAGAGCAGGACGCCGCTGGATTCACCGGTGGCAGCCTGCGCGCTTGAACAGGCGCACACCATCAGTACACCCGGTGGCACTGACCGAAGCGTGAAACGGCGCCACGCGCCGGCGCGCTTCAGGTGAGCCTTGGGATGGGCATGCATGTCCGGATTTCATCATGGATGCGCAAGTTGCAAAACGCGCGCGGAACCGGGTCGCGCGGACGTCGAGACGCCGAACAGGCTCGCATTTAGCGGTCTTCTTACGCATTCATCGTCTCAAGCAGAACCGGCAAGCTGCCGAAACAGCAGATGAGCCGAGCACGCGTGCCGGCTGACTGCCCAAATGCCCAAGCCCCCGACCCTGCTCCCCCTGTCGATGCTCGCGATTTCTGCGCCCAACCTGGCGCAAGCCGCAGCTGCAGACGCGCAAGATGGCCCCCCGACGCTGGGTCTGCTGGCATTTGTCTTGCTGTTCGTGATTGCAGCCTCGGTGACGTGGATCGTCAGATTGCGCCGTGAGCTCGAATGCGCCCGAGCAGAGCGCGCAACGGCCCTGGCGGAGGCTGCGCGTCTGAATCGCGTGATGGACTGTCTGCCGACTCCTCTGTTCATCAAGTCTGCGAGTACCCGTGCGGTGACTTATGTGAACCGCGCTGCGCTGGCGATCGCCGCCAAGGATCGGCAGGCATTCATCGGTCGATCAGCGCGCGATATCTGGGCACCCGCCTACGCGACGCGCCTGGAGGCGGGCGACGAGTTGCTCATCAGCGGTGGCCGCGACATCATCACCGACGAATTCTCGATCGAGCTGTCCGGAAAGCTGCGCGAGCTACGCACCATCAAGGGTGTGATCCGAGACGGTGCAACTGGCGAAGCACTGGAAATCATCGGCTTGGCCGTCGACAACACCGAAGCCGCCGCCGCCGCGCGGGTCGCTGAGCGCAGCGTGGCGTACCTGCGCCGTTTTGCCGAGTCCATCGACGAGTACATCTTCATCGCGACGCATGATCGCTCGCGATACCACTATGTTTCACCGCAATTCGAGCGGGTCATGGGGTTGCCCGCACCCAGCTCACCGCGTGACATCGAACTCATCCTCTCGCGCGTTCATCCGGACGACCAGCCGCTCGTGGCCAGCCGCCTGTCGCTGGAGATCGAAAGCGGCCAGGTGGACATCAAGTTCCGCTTTGATCATCCGGAGCGAGGGCTGCGCTGGCTTCGTCTGCGCACGTGGAGGCTGCGTGTACCGGGCGAGGAGGCGCTGGTACAGGGCATGTGCGGCGACATCACTGAGGAGTACGAACGGCAGCTGCTCCTGCAACGCGCAAAGGATGAGGCTGAAGCAGGCAGCCGTGCCAAGAGTCAATTCCTGGCCAATATGAGCCATGAGATCCGCACGCCGATGAACGGCGTGCTGGGCATGACGGAAGTGTTGCTGGGCACGAACCTCGATCCCAGCCAGCGCCGCCATACGGAAACCATCTATCGCTCGGCAGAAAGCCTGCTGGATACCATCAATGACATCCTCGACTTTTCGAAGATCGAGGCGGGCCACCTGGATCTGAGCAGTGAAGTCTTCACGCTGCGTACCGTGGTGGAAGACTTGTTCGAGCTGCTCGCACCACGCGCGCACACCAAGCGGATCGAGCTTGCCCACCGTATTGACAACGACATCCCGGCGCAACTCATCGGCGACCCGCATCGCCTGCGCCAGGTGATCACCAATCTGGTTGGCAACGCAATCAAGTTCACGGACCGCGGTGAGGTCGTGCTCCACGCCCGGATGGACCGGATGCTGCCCGACGGTCGGGTCCAGGTTGTCATCTCGGTGATCGACACCGGCATGGGTATCGAGCCGCAGATTCAGGGCAGTCTGTTCCAGCCGTTCACGCAAGGCAACAGCACCATGTCACGGCGCTTTGGCGGTACGGGCCTCGGCTTGGCTATCTCACGCGAGATTGCGGTGCGCATGGGTGGAGATCTGCGCCTCGCCGCCAGCACACCGGGCAAGGGCAGCGTGTTCGAGCTTGCACTGCCGCTGGCCATTGCACCGGCGCTGGCCGATGAGCTTGACGCGGTGCATGCGCGACTGGTTGGCCTGCGGGTGCTGATCGTTGAAGACAACCCGACCAATCGATTGATCCTGGAGAACCAGCTGGCGCAGTGGGGCATTTCAAGCGTCAGCGCCATTGACGGGCAGCAGGGCCTGGACGCCATGGAGACCGCGGCGCAGCGCGGGCAGCGCTTCGACCTCGTGCTGGCCGACCGGCAGATGCCGGTGATGGACGGCCTCGAGATGACCCGCGAAATGCGGCGGCGCCCCCACCTGCGCGACACCATGCTGGCGATGCTCACCTCTACCGATGGCGTCGAGGGTGCGGCGGCCGCCAAGGACGCCGGCGCCAACGGCTACCTGCCCAAACCGGTGCGCCAGCAGGAACTGCTGAATCTGCTGCTGGAGCTGGTGAGCACGCCTGAGCAGCTCAATGACGCTCGGAGCAAGAGCAGCGCACGTTTCAAGGGGCGCGTCCTGCTTGTTGAAGACAATCCCGTGAACCAGGAAGTCGTTCGCGCCATGATCGAGCCACTGGGCTGCACGTTGCGCATCGCCCACGACGGGCTGGACGGGCTGATGGCGCTGATGGATGAGCGCTTCGATCTCGTGCTGATGGACTGCCAGATGCCGATCATGGATGGTTACACCGCGGTGGCGCACTTCCGCTCCGGGCAGTATCAGGGCGACCACTTCGTCTCGCCACCCAACACGCCGGTGGTCGCCGTGACGGCGCACGCCATGGAGGCTGAAGCCCAGCGCTGCCTCGCCGTCGGGTTCGACAGCTATCTGGCAAAGCCCTTCAAGACGCGGGACATTCGTGCCCTGCTCGAAACCTGGATCGGCCTGCCGCAGGAGTTGGTTTCCGATGCCGTCGATCCGGCCATGCTCGGTGCGAAAGAGCTCGCTACCGCTGCTGACCTGGGCCCGGCCTCAAAGGCAAGCT
The DNA here is from genome assembly GCF_047549485.1 of Piscinibacterium candidicorallinum. Taxonomy (GTDB): domain Bacteria; phylum Pseudomonadota; class Gammaproteobacteria; order Burkholderiales; family Burkholderiaceae_C; genus Piscinibacterium; species Piscinibacterium candidicorallinum. The sequence goes on from NZ_CP180191.1 coordinate 485,619, forward strand.
CAGACGAGCTGGATGGCACAGTCATCCAGCAGCTGCGGGACATGGAGAAGATGGGCGCGCCGGGGCTGCTCCGGCAGATCCACTCGACCTTCCGCAGCTCGTCGCTGGACCTGATCGAACGCCTGCTTCAGTCGGCACGAATGGCAGACGCCGCGCAGGTTCGCTTCGCGGCGCACACCCTGAAGTCGGCGAGCGCCAATGTCGGTGCCATGGGCTTGTCCCGCCTGTGCGCCCAGATCGAGCGTGATGCCAGCGAAGGGCGCACTGAAGGTTTGCTGAAGGCTGCCGAAAATGCCACAGAGGTTCACGCCCGCGTTCTGGCGTGCTGGGAAGATCTGATCGAGGGTGAGTGTCATGTCTGAGCATTTGCCGGAAGACGGCGCGGCCGCAGTGCAGGCTGCCGAAGGCCTGGCTCAACCCCTGGTCCTGCTGGTCGATGATGAGCCGATCGGCCGCATGCTGACCGCATTCTCCATGACGCAACGCGGCTTCCGTGTGCATCAGGTGCAAAGCGGTGCGGAGGCGCTGAGCTGGCTGCGCACAAACCTGCCGGATGTGGTCGTGCTGGATGCACTCATGCCGGTCATGGACGGATTCGACGTCTGTGCGCAGATCCGCAGCTTCAAGAGCCTGAGTCATGTCCCGGTGCTGATGCTGACGGGTCTGAATGACGAGCATTCCGTGACGCGTGCCTATGAGGCAGGCGCAACGGACTTCTTCGTGAAGTCGTCCTCCTGGACCCTGCTGGCCGAGCGCCTGCGTTACCTGCTGCGTGCTGCGCGAACCCGCGCAGAGCTTGAGCGCAGCCGTGCCAAGCTGGCCCGCGCGCAGAGCATTGCGCGCATGGGCAGCTTCGAGCTGAATCCGGAGTCGATGATGCTGACGGGCTCCGAGGAGAGCTTCCGCATCGTCGGCTTCGGTGCGGGTCTGTCCTGCCTGTCGATCGGCGAGTTCGAATCGCGCATCGATCCGCGCGATCTGACGCACTACCGCGACACCATGAGCCGTGCTGCGCGCGAAAACATCTCGGTGTCCATGGAGCTGCGGATGTTCGTGCAGAGCGGCCAGCTGCGCATCATCAAGATCGAGGCCGAGCCCGAGCTGGATGCCGGCGGTCGACTGGTCAACTACGCCGGTGTGCTGCAGGACATCACCGAACGCAAGCTGGCGGAGGAAAAGATCCGTCAGCTCGCAAACTACGACGCGCTGACCGGTCTGCCCAATAGGCGCCAGTTCCTGTCGCGCATCGAACTCGCGCTCGAGCGTGCGCGCGTGCGCAACAGCCAGTTCGCGGTGCTCTTTCTGGATCTGGACCGCTTCAAGCAGATCAATGACACCCTGGGTCACGCAGCCGGCGACGAGTTGCTGATCGAAGTGGCTTCGCGTCTGAAGCGCTCGGTGCGTGCGAGCGATTCGGTGGCCATGGCAGACGATGACTCGGGCAATCCATCAGGGGTGGCCCGTCTGGGCGGTGACGAGTTCACCGTGCTGCTCACCGAGGTCAAGAGCCAGGACGACGCGATCCAGGTGGTCGAGCGGCTCGGCCGGGCCATCCGCGAGCCGTTGCGGCTGGTGGGGCAGGAGTGCTTCGTCTCCTGCTCGATCGGCATGGCCATGTACCCGCACCATGGCGAGGATGCGCCCACGCTGCTTCGCCACGCCGATACCGCGATGTATGCCGTGAAGGCGTCCGGGCGCAATGGCATCCAGGTGTGGAGCGAGGCGCTGGAGCGCTCCAGCCCGGCCATCATCCAGATCGAGACTGGCCTTCACAAGGCGATCGCGCGTAATGAACTGATCCTGCATTACCAGCCGCAGGTCGATATGGCGAGCGGCCGCATTGTGGGGGTCGAGGCACTGATGCGCTGGCAGCGTGAAGGGCGCCTTGTGCCGCCGGGCGAGTTCATTCCCGTGGCGGAGGAGAGTGGCCTGATCGTGCCGATGGGCGAGTGGGCGATCGAGGAAGCCTGCCGAGCCGGGCGCCGCTGGCTGGATGCGGGCATGGAGCCCGTACCCATTGCCGTCAATATCGCCAGCCAGCACATGCAGCACGCCAACCTGAGCTCGGTGGTGCAGGGCGCCTTGACGCGTGAACGTCTGCGGCCGGAGCTCCTTGAGCTGGAGCTGACCGAGACGGGCTTCATGAAGGAGATTGCGGCGAGCCTCACGCAGCTCAATGCGCTGCGTTCCCAAGGGATCGAAGTGGCGATTGACGACTTCGGCACCGGTTATTCCTCGCTGGCTTATCTGACCCGGCTGCCTCTGTCCAAGCTGAAGATCGACCGCAGCTTTGTCGATTCGCTCGACAAGAAGAACGAGGACCGGGCCGTCGTCACCGCGATCATCGCCTTGGCGCGCAGCCTGAAGCTGCGTGTCGTGGCCGAAGGCGTGGAGACTCGCGCGCAGATGGAAGCGCTGATGGCACACGGCTGCACCATCATGCAGGGCTATCTGCTCTCCAAGCCTCTGCCCGAGGCGCAGGTGCTTGAGCTGCTGGAGCGCCAGAAGAACTTTGGCGCCGAGCCGCGCTGGCAGGCCATGCGGGCCTGCGAAGAGTTTCATCTGACTGCGTCTGCCGACGGCGCGATGAAGCAGCAGGCCGTACCCGCAACTGCCGGCACGGCGCACTGAGCGGCCCATGAGCAGTGCCGTGAGCCCCTCTGGCGTCGCAGCTGCCAGCCCCACAAAGCCGGCGAGGACCGGTGATCCGCAAGCAGCCAGCGCGGCCGGCGCTGCCGAGGCCGCCAACCTGGCCCGTGAGGCCATTCGCCTGCTGGCATCGCGTCGCCTGCCACCGACCCCCGAGAACTTCAGCAGTGCCTACCGCGAGATTTCCGGTGCGGATCCGCAGACTGCGCCGGAGCGCGTACTGCTGACCTGTGTTCAGGCACTGGCCAGCCAGCGCGACAACGCGGCCGAGGCCAAACAGCTTGAGCGCGCCGCGGCCAGCCGTGACTGGGCGCGGGTCCTGGATCTGTTGCGCGGCGGCGAGAAGCGCGAAACCGGCACGGCACGTCTTGGCGAGCTGCTGACGGATCTCCTGCGACAGGTGGATCACCCCGCGCGCGGCTGGACGCCTGCACGCAAGAAGGAGTCCGCGCTGAGGGTACTTGAGGCCAGCGGTGCGGATCCCGCTCGCCTGAGCGAGCGCCTCAGCGGCCTGCTGCGCAGTTGGAGCGGCAGCGCCGATGCGGACCGCGTGGAGACCGCGGACGATGACAGCCCGCCAGCGACGACGCCTCAGGACTCGCTTGCCGCCGAGCCTGCGCGCAGCGCTGAGCGACCCGGGCACACCTCTGGGGCTGCGCAGGCATCCGCGCCTGCGCCCGCCAGCGATGCAGCAGGCGAGCCCCATGGCGCAGCGGCCGTGGCCGCTCGATGGGCGGCGCTCAGTGCCGAACTCGCCGAGGCCCTGGCGGACAGCGTGCCAAGTACCGCGCCGGAGGCCGAGCGCCTGCGCGCGCCGCTTCTGGCCGCTGCGGCCGGCCGACTCAAGGAAGTGAACGAGGTCGATGTCCAGCAGGCCGCGGACTGCGTGGTGGGCACCCACCGGCGCACGTGGGCAGAGCATGCCGAGATGCTGGGCTTGCTGCGTGATGTCATGAGCCAGACCGGAAGTCTGGTGGAAGACGCCAGCTGGGTGCAGAGCCAGGTGGCCCTGGTCAACCGTGAACTGGCGGGCGGCGTGAACCGCCGGGCGTTGCGCGACATTCGCACCGTACTGAATGGCGCAAGTGCGCAGCAGCAGCGCATCAAGCGCGAGCGGGACGAAGCGCGCGCGGCCTTCCGCCTCATGCTGGCCAAGGTCAAGGAACATCTGGAGAGCGTCGGGGAACAGACCGAGGACTTCATCGGCCAGGTGGACGGCGTATCCGCCGCGATCGGGTCGGCGACCAGTCTGGAGGCCCTGGCTGATTCCGTGGCGCAGCTTCTATCCCAGACACGCCAGATGCGCGATCGCGTCGTGGCGGGGCGAGACGAGCTCGTGAACGCGCAGCAGCATGTCCAGGAGCTTGAAGACCGTGTCCGCACGCTCGAGGCGGAGCTGGTAAGTGCCGGCGAGCGGGTGCTGACCGATCACCTCACACAGATCATGAACCGCCGCGGCTTGGAGCAGGCGTTCGAGCAGCTCAGCGCGCAGTCCTCACGCGCTTCGGATGCGCAGCCCAGGCCGCTGGCCGTTGCCCTGCTGGATGTGGACAACTTCAAGCAGCTCAATGACCTGCTGGGTCATGCCGCGGGTGATGAGGCGCTCAAGCACCTCGCCGGCACTTTGCGCGCCACTGTGCGCGCCGTGGACCAAGCCGCGCGCTACGGCGGCGAGGAGTTCGTGGTGCTGATGCCGGACACCACGCTCGAGCAGGCCCAGCAGACCATGACCCGCGTACAGCGTCAGCTGACAGCCAACTACTTCCTGCACGACAACCGGCAGGTGCTGATCACCTTCAGCGCTGGTGTCACGGTCTGGCGAGCCGGCGAGAGTCTGGCCGAGGTGATCGTGCGGGCCGACACGGGCATGTACGCCGCCAAGCGCAGCGGCAAGAATCGCGTCGTTCCGGTTGATTGAATATCAAATTCGGACAGAATATACGCGGCAAACAACTCGCCGAGGACTGGCTTTGGATATGCGGAAAGCCGATTTTTGTCTTCTTAAAAACAAACAAAATCGGCCATATTCAGACCAAGCCGTGCTTGATCGCGTAGTGCGTCAGCTCGGCGTTGGTCGAGAGCTTCATCTTTTCCAGCAGGCGTGCGCGATAGACGCTGACTGTCTTGGGTGACAAGCGCATGGCCGCAGCGATCTCGGAGAGCTGCTTGCCCGAGCCGATCGCCTTGAGCGTCTGCATCTCCCGGTCCGAGAGCTTCTCGTGCGGCAGGCCTTCGCCCTCGCCTGCCAGCGCCGCGGCCATCAGCTCGGCGATCTCCGCAGACAGATAGCGCCGCCCCTGCGCCAGCTGGCGCACGGCAGCGACCAGGGTTTGCGGTGGCGCGCTCTTGTGCAGGTAGCCGTTCGCACCCGCGCGCAGGCTGCGCAGTGCGTACTGATCCTCGGTGTACATGGTGACCACCAGCACCGCGACGGCATTGCCCTCCGCGCGCAGGGTCTTGAGCACATCGATGCCGTCGCGCCCCGGCAGGTTGATGTCCAGCACGATGACATCGGGCGTCAGGCCGCTGCGCAGCAGCTCGCGCAGCTCGCCGTACTCGGTAGCCTCGCCGATCACGCGGATGTCCGTGTGCTCAGCCAGGGTCTCGCGCATGCCGCGCCGGATCAGGGCGTGGTCGTCGACGACGATCACGCGGGTAAGGCCCTGCGTGCTCATGCGGGTTCAGCAAGCGTGGCCGGCTGACGCGGCAGGGTCACGATGAGGGTTGTACCGCGTGTGGCCAGCTCGCCGGTCTCGCTGATCAGGTCCATCTCGCCACCGAGTGCGCGTACGCGCTCGCGCAGTCCGGAGAGGCCAAAGCTGTCCGGCTTGGCAAGAGCCTGCGCGCCAAGGCCGACGCCGTTGTCCGCAACTTCGAGCGAAACCTGATCGCCCAGGTCGACGAAATCCAGCGCCACCTCGGTCGCCTTCGCGTGCTTGGCCACATTGGTCAGCGCCTCCTGGCCCACACGCAGCAAAGTCAGCGCGACGTCCGGATGCAGATCGCGCGGCTCGGCATTGAACGCGATCACTGCGTCAATGCCGTGGCGCTCCTTGAAGCTGCGGACCTGCCACTGCAGCGCCGCGATCACACCCTGATCCAGCACGGGCGGACGCAGTGAACGCAGGATGCGCCGAGCGGCATGCAGGGCCTCGTCGGCCGTCGCCAGTGCACGCAGCGCGCGCGCCTTCACATCGCCTGCGCTGTGGCGCTCGATCCAGTCCAGATCGAAGCGCAGCGCAGTGAGCTGCCCGCCCACATCGTCATGCAGTTCACGGCCGATGTCGCTGCGCTCGCGCTCCACGGCGTGCTGCAGATGGGCCGACAGCGCGGCGAGCTTGGCCTCGCTCTGCGCCAGGCGGGCCTGCTGGGCAGCGTTCTCGGCACGCAGCGCCGCCCGCTCGATGGCTTGTTCCAGCGCATTGGACAGACGCGCCAGCCGCCCTTTGAGCAGGTAGTCGTCGGCGCCCTCGCGCATGGCTTGCACGGCGAGGTCCTCGCCGATCTCGCCGCTGACGATGATGAAGGGCAGGCTGGCCTGCGCCGATGCGCGCAGACAGGCCAATGCCCCGAAGCTCGAGAAGTTGGGCAGGTTGTGATCGGAGATCACGGCGTCGAACTGCTTTCGCGCCAGGGCTGCCTTCATGGCCGCTTCGTCTTCGACGCGCTCGCAATGGGCCTGAACGCCTTGCCGCTTGAGTGTGGCCAGTGTGAGGAAGTAGTCCTCCTCACTGTCTTCGACGACGAGCAGTTCTCTCATGGGCTGGCCCGGTTCGGTGGTGTATGCAATTTGTCAACTCGCTGGCCGCTGCGGCTGGCGGTCCGGTCGAGCGCGAGTGGGTTGCAGGGATGTTAACGGCGCATCGTCGAGCCGCGAACACGATCCACGCGACTGGCTGCCGGTGTCGGTGCAGGCGGGGAATGTGCGCCCTTTGCCCCCTTTATTGCCCGATTGAACGCACCCCGCCAAACCGATACTGATCCAAAGCCCTGCAAGCCCATGGTGTGCCCTGACACACCATCGCATCAGGGCTGAGACCGAGTTTCAGGAGATTGCTTTCATGGAAATGCAAGCCAGTCACGGCGAGGCCCCCGCCGGAGGCGAGTTTGGCAGCCCCCAGCAGCGAATGTTCGTTGCCGGGCTGCAGGACCACCTCATGCTCGCTTCCACCGATCTGGAGCGGCTGCATGGCCTGCTCAACGACGCGTCCGAGCAGCTGATGGGGCATTTCGCCTCCGCCAGCACGCATCTGGGTCGCTTCACCGGCGAAGCCGGTTCGATGCTTGCCGAAGCCCCGGGCTTGTCGGAGCTGCGCCATCACCTGGCCGGCGCCGTCACTGCGCTGCAGTTCCAGGACATGGCCAGCCAGCTGATCATCCATACGCGAAAGCGCATCGGTGTGGTGGCAGACGCCCTGGTGGTCGAGGCCACCGACGGCGACGAACTCGAAGCCGTACCGGTCCCCACTGAACTTCGCGACAACCCCGTGACCCAGTCCGAGATGGATGCCGGGTCGATCGAACTCTTCTGATTCCCGACTCGCATCCAAGGAGCAAGACCATGCATTCCATTCTCGCCGTAGACGATTCCGCCTCGATGCGCCAGATGGTGGCGTTCACCCTGAAGAGCTCCGGCTACCAGGTGATTGAAGCCGTGGATGGCCAGGACGCCATCGAAAAGCTGGACGGCCGGTCTGTGGACCTCGTCCTGACCGACCAGAACATGCCCCGCATGGACGGCATCTCGCTGGTCAAGAAGCTGCGTGCCACGCCTCAGTACACGAGCACCCCGATCCTGATCCTGACCACCGAAAGCTCGGATCAGATGAAGCAGGCGGGCAAATCTGCCGGCGCAACCGGCTGGCTGGTCAAGCCCTTCGACCCGGTCAAGCTGGTCGAAGTGGTCAAGAAGGTCATTCGCTGACCCTGTCTGAGCTGCATTGACCAGCGTGACGATGCGAGTCCGCCCCCGGTCCGACGAACGAGGAATCAATCATGGGTGAAATGACCAACGAAGGCGCCAACCTGCAAAGCGGCGGCTTCGACCTGACCCAGTTCTACCAGGTGTTCTTTGAGGAAGCCGGCGAGAACCTCACCAGCATGGAGCAGCTGCTGCTCGAGCTGGATGTGGACAACGCCGACGACGAAGAACTCAACGCCATCTTCCGCTGCGCGCACTCCATCAAGGGCGGCGCCGCCACCTTCGGCTTCGCCGACGTGGCCGAGCTGACGCACCAGATGGAAACGCTGCTGGACAAGCTGCGCCGCCACGAGCTCGGGCTGAATACCTCGATGGTGGACACCCTGCTGACCTCGGGCGACATGCTCCGTGCCCAGCTGGCGCGCCATCAGGGTGCCTCCACTGAAGTCGTGGACACCGCGCAGCTGCTTGCCGACATTGCGGCGCACTTGAGCGGCCAGCCGGTGGCATCGGCCGCTCGGCCGTCGTCTTCAGCTGACGCACCCGCTGCAGCACCTGCTGCGGCTGCGCCGAGCACTGCACCCGCAGCGCCTGCGCAGCGCACCCTGGAGATCGTGGTCGGCCCGCTGAGCAACCCGGCACAGGCCGATGATCTGCTTGAACTCTTCAAGGAAGTCGTCGATCTGGGCACCATGAGTCCGATGGACGATGGCAAGGTCGACGAAGCTGGCAAGCGTCGCTTCAAGGTGATCACCAAGTCCAACGACGCCGATCTGATCGATCTGTTCTCGTTCCATGTGTCGCGCGAGCAGATCCAGATCGTTGACCACACCGAAGCGCCGAAGTGCGACACCTCCACCGGTACCGGCATCGAGGGCTTTGGGCTGTTTGCCGATGTGCCGGAAGCCGGCGCGCCGAAGGCTGAAGCAAAGGATCCGGGTTACGGCTTCTTCGTCGACCCGAACACGCTGCCGGGCAAGGCGGAGGTCAAGCCGGCTGCCCCGGCCGCACCCAAGGCAAGCGCCAAGGCGGAGTCCAAGGCGCCGGCGCCTGCCGCGGCCGCGGCAGACTCGACCATCCGTGTCTCCGTGGAGAAGGTTGACCAGTTGATCAACCTCGTCGGCGAGCTCGTGATCACGCAGGCCATGCTGGCGCAGAACGCGCGCGGTCTGGATCCTGTCGAGCATCAGCAGATGATCGCCGGTCTGAACGATCTGGAGCGCAACACCCGTGACCTGCAGGAAGCAGTCATGAGCGTGCGCATGATTCCGATGAGCTTCGTGTTCAGCCGCTTCCCGCGCATGGTGCGCGACCTGACTGCCAAGCTGGGCAAGCAGGTTGAACTGCATACCGTGGGTGAAGCCACCGAACTCGACAAGGGGCTGATCGAGAAGATTACCGACCCCCTGACCCATCTCGTGCGCAACAGCGTCGACCACGGCATTGAGAAGCCGGAAGACCGAGTCGCCAAGGGCAAGCCCGCACAAGGCACCGTGACCCTGTCTGCCCAGCACCAGGGCGGTTCGATCGTGATCGAGGTCAAGGACGACGGCCGCGGTTTGAACCGCGACAAGATCCTTGCCAAGGCACGCGAGAAGGGCATCCCGGTCGCCGACGAAATGACCGACCAGGAGGTCTGGCAGCTGATCTTCGCGCCGGGCTTCTCCACCGCCGAAGCCGTGACGGATGTGTCCGGCCGCGGCGTAGGGATGGATGTGGTGAAGAAGAACATCACCAGCCTGGGCGGCACGGTCGAACTCGATTCCGCCGACGGGCTGGGGACGCGCGTCTCGGTGCGCCTGCCCCTGACCCTGGCCATCATGGATGGCATGAGCGTGGGCGTCGGAGATGAGGTCTACATCCTGCCGCTGGGCAGCGTGGTCGAGAGCTTCCAGGTCGACGACAAGCAGGTCCGCACCATCGGCGGCAGCGAGCGCGTGGTGGAAGTGCGCAATGAATACATGCCGGTGGTCGCGCTCGAAGAGCTCTTCAACGTGCCGCGCTTCGACTGGGACTCCAACGGCGGAATCATGGTCATCGTCGAGTCCGAAGGGGGCCGCGTGGCCCTGCTGGTGGATCAGCTGATCGGCCAGCATCAGATCGTGGTGAAGAACCTCGAAGCCAACTACCGAAAGATCAACCACGTCTCAGGCGCCACCATCATGGGTGACGGCCGCGTGGCACTCATTCTCGACACGATCAGCCTTGTGCGGCGCTCGCGTCACTAAGCGTTCAGTGCGAACAGTCCCAAGCCATTCTCTAGGAGCAAATCATGGGCAAGATGGAAAACTTCGGCAACCTCGCACTGATCGGTGCGAAGGAATTCCTCACCTTCCGCCTCGGCGAGGAAGAGTACGGAATCGACATCCTGAAGGTTCAGGAAATCCGCGGGTATGAAAACCCCACGCGCATCGCCAATGCGCCAGCCTTCATCAAGGGCGTGGTCAATCTGCGTGGCGTGATCGTCCCGATCGTGGACATGCGCCTTAAGTTCAACTGCGCCAGCGCTGAGTACAACAGCTTTACCGTGGTCATCGTCCTGAATGTGGGCGGCCGCGTCGTGGGCATGGTCGTGGACAGTGTGTCCGACGTGCTCGAGCTGCAGAACGAGAACGTCAAGCCCGCCCCGGAGCTGTCTTCCGCTATTGACGCCGCCTTCATCATGGGCCTGGGCAGCGTGGGCGAGCGCATGCTCATCTTGCTGGACATCGAGCATCTCATGCACTCCCCCGACATGTGCCTGACCGACGGTCAGGCCGCCGCCTGATCTTGATGGCTCTCAGGAGGGACTCCAGATGCTGAACCGATTTTCCATCAAGCAGCGATTCATCCTCATGTTCGTGGTGGTGATCTCTGCAGCCATGACCACGCCCGTCCATGCGGCATTCAATACCCCGATGTGGGGTCGCATGACGGTGACGGCTGTCTTCGTCACCGTCCTGTGCTGGCTGTTCTGGGCCACATTGCGCTCCATCACCAAGCCCCTGCACGACGTGCAGGCGCTGGCCGAGCGGATGGCAGTCGGTGACTTGAGCGAAGACCTCTTCGTCGACGGTACCGACGAAGTTGCAAAGACCGTTGCAGCCATTCAGCGTGTACAGGAAAGCCTGCGCAACACGGTGGGACAGATCCGTGTAGCGGCAGACTCCATCACAACCGCATCCACCGAAGTGGCTGTGGGCAACCAGGATCTGTCCGGCCGTACAGAACAGACAGCGAGCAGCCTGCAGGAGACTGCAGCGTCGATGTCACAACTTTCACAAAACGTGAATCAGAATGCCGAGTCGGCTCGCCAGGCGAACCAGCTGGCCAGCGCAGCAAGCATGGATGCCATGCGCGGTGGCGAGGTGGTGGGCAGGGTCGTTGAGACCATGACCGACATCAGCACGGCGTCGCGCAAGATCAGCGAGATCATCGGTGTCATCGACGGCATCGCTTTCCAGACCAACATCCTGGCGCTGAACGCCAGCGTGGAAGCCGCCCGTGCCGGTGAGCAGGGCCGCGGCTTTGCCGTGGTGGCATCTGAAGTGCGCAATCTCGCCCAGCGCAGCGCCGAGGCCGCCAAGGAGATCAAGACCCTGATCGGCGCCAGCGCCGAGAAGGTCGAGACCGGCAGCCAACTGGTGGCGGATGCTGGCAGCGTGATGAACGAGATCGTCGCCAGCGTGCAGCGTGTGACGGACATGATCGGCGAGATCACGGCCTCCACCACCGAGCAGGCCAGCGGCATCGCGCAGGTCAACCAGGCGGTGAACCAGCTGGATCAGATGACCCAGCAGAACGCTGCGTTGGTTGAAGAGTCTGCTGCGGCGGCTGAAAGCCTGAAGGATCAGGCCGTTCGGCTGGCGCAGTCCGTGAGCGTGTTCAAACTGGCCGCACAGCGTGCAGCACAGAGTTTCGTGGCGGCAACTCAGCCGCAGGCTGCGCTGGCCGCAGCCGGTGCGTCTGCGCCAGTCAAGCCGTTTGCTGTGACTAAGGTTGCGTCAAAGCCCGTCGCCAAGCCCGCTGCAAAGCCGGCGGCCAAGCCCAGCGCGTCCTCGGCTGACACGCCTGCTGCCGCCATCAAGTCTGCAAGCAGCAGCGTTCCTTCGCACAGCGCACCTGCTCCCGTGGCTGCCGCTGCGCCGGCCGCGAGCCCCGCTGCGCCAGCGAAGCCGGCCGCTGCACCCGCGCCAGCAACAGTGGGTGCTGGTGCCAGCGACGACTGGGAAGAGTTCTGAGCTGACTTGGACAAGCCCGCGCAACGGAGGCTGGCGAAATGACACGTTCGAAATTGACCGGCAATAGCTTCGAAGTCGTCGAGCGAGACCTGTCGCCTGCGGTACCCAGCGCCGGGACGCGAGTGAGTCTGCGCGCGATGCGGCGAGTCAAGAAGGACGTGTTGATGAACGTCCCGAGCCGCATCGAGCGTGGCTGGCATGACCGGTGAGATCACCGCCAGCAACTTGGAGCAGACCAGAGATGTCACGCAGCTCGTTTCGGCGGTGGGTCCAATGAATCGTTCGATTCAACATCGCCCTGCGCTGGCGGAGCAACGTGCCGCCGCGGCCGAGCGCCTGGAGCATCGTGCGCAGCCTCTGGCGCACGCGGTCGGTGTGAATCGCCGGTCAGTGACCTGAGCATGAACTGTAAGAAGCGCCTGGAGGCGGCGCAGAGGGGATTGAGATGTTCAAGAACTTGAGTGTTGCCGCGAAGATGGTCGGTGTGATCGGGCTCCTGCTCCTGTCCACAGCGATCACGGCTGTCACGGCGGTGGTGATGTTGACCGTACAGGGCAACAAGTTCGGTGCCGTGCTGGACGGTGACGTCGCACAGTCGCAGCGCTTGGCGGAGATGCGCGCCAAGATGGCGGTCATGCGGCAGCACGAAAAGGACGTGTTGCTTGCAGGTGGAGACCCCGAGAAAGTTGCAGCCTCCGGCAAGGCGTGGAAGGCTGAGCTGCAGAACGTGCAAGCGCTGCTGAAGACTGTTGGCGACAGCAACTCGGACCAGGCCATTGCCACCGAGGTGGCCAAGATGAGCGATGCCGTCGCGCAGTACGCCAAGAACTTCGACAGCGTGGTTGCAGCCATGGGCGGCGGCAACCCGATGATGAGCATGTTCGCCGAGACCGCGCTTGGGCCGGTCCGCCAAATGATCGCCAAGGCGGACGAGGCCGCCAGTCAGATCGTGAAGCTCCAGCTGGATGACGCAGCCCGCAAGCGCGCGGAAGCCGCCAGCTACAAGCAGGTTGCCGTAGTTGCGGAACTCACCGTTCTGGCTGTGGCGCTTCTGGTCGGCATCGGTGCCGGCTGGTGGCTGATGCGCACCATCAAGGGCCCGCTGGATGAGGCGCGCCGCTTTGCCCGCCGCGTGGCTGAAGGAGACTTGGCCGCGACGATCGATATCCAGCGTGGTGATGAGTTTGGCCGGCTGCTTGAATCTCTGGTCGAGATGCAGGCGGCTCTGCGCAGTGTGGTGTCTGATGTCCGCGAGTCGGTGTCGTCGATCTCGGTGGCTTCGTCCGAAGTCGCAGTCGGCAATCAGGATCTTTCGCAGCGCACGGAGCAGGCTGCCAGCAATCTGCAACAGACCGCCTCAGCGATCGAGCAACTCACAGCCACGGTGTCCCAGTCCGCCGACAATGCGCGCCAGGCCAGCCAGATGGCGCATGCTGCAAGCGCTGACGCTACGCGCGGTGGCGAAGTGGTGGGCAAGGTGGTTCACACCATGCAGGAAATTTCGTCTCACTCCAAGAAGATCAACGAAATCATTGGCGTGATCGACGGGATCGCCTTCCAGACCAACATTCTGGCGCTCAATGCCAGTGTGGAGGCCGCACGCGCCGGCGAACAGGGCCGCGGCTTTGCAGTGGTAGCCGGTGAAGTGCGCAATCTCGCCCAGCGCAGCGCGCAGGCCGCCAAGGAAATCAAGACCCTTATCAGCGCCAGCACCGAGCGTGTGGCCGCTGGTAGCGAGCTGGTGCAGACCGCTGGCGCTGCCATGAGCGACATCGTCAGCTCGGTGAGCCGCGTGAGTGACATCATCGGCGAGATCAGCTCTGCGATGAGCGAGCAGACCAGCGGGATCGGCGAGGTCAATGGCTCCGTGTCTCGTCTGGACCAGATGACTCAGCAGAACGCAGCACTGGTTGAAGAGTCTGCCGCAGCAGCCGAGAGCTTGAAGGATCAGGCCGAGCGTCTGGCCCGCGCAGTGAGCGTGTTCCGAGTTGAAATGGCTTGATCGCGAACCACAAGTTGCGCACCACAAGCAGCGCCGCAAGGCGCTGTTTTTCATTTGTTGGCCATAAATGAGCTATTTATAAAGCAGCAAAAGTTACTTTCCGCTTATTGGATATATGTTTCGAGGCCAATGCATCAACATGTAATCGTGGCCGATTTTTATCATGAATTGCGCACGCTCCCGGTGCGTGCAAGCGCTGATCGGCAGACGCTGCGCGCTTGCTCGGATACTCGGCGCTCCACTTTGAATGCAGAGCGAATCTTGGGTGTGCGCTGGCCCCACCTCGCACTGCCGGTTGACGAGCTGGATGCGTCAGTCAACTTCTTCAGTCGTTATGGCGGCCTGGCCGTGGTCCGGGATCGGCGGCTGGAGGGCGGCAGCACCGTCTGGCTTGGCCCGCCGCATGAAGGGCGGGCCGATCCAGAGTGCGTGCTCGTGCTGAAGCACGCCGAGGTCAAGACGCCCGTCGATCACCTCGGCTTCCAGTGCGTTTACCGAAGCGACGTGGATGCGGTAGTCGCGCGAAGGAGACGCCGACATTCTCGTTGGCAGGCCTCGCGATGCAGGTGGCAGCATCGGCTGCTACGTGCTGGTTCGTGAGCCCGGCGGCCACCTGCTGGAGTTCACGCTTGGCCAACCCATCCTCGGTCTGGGTACGCAAATACAGGGCTCCGCAGCGAGCGCCTAGCCGAGAATCCAGCCCAGCATCCGCTCGATCGCAATCGTGAGCGGCTGCTGCATGAAGGGCAGGGTGATGAACAGTGCCACCAGCCCGGAGATGACCGTGACCGGAAAGGCCAGCGAGAACACCTGAAACTGCGGCGCAACCCGGCTCATCACGCCGAGCGCCAGATTCATGAAGCCGATCAACACGATGAAGGGCAGCGCAATCGTGAGGGCGATCTCGAACATCTGCGCGCCCAGCTGCATCATGGGCACGGCGCCCAGTACTCCCAAGGGATTGGAACCCACCGGAAACAGCTCAAAGCTCTTGGTAATGGCCGCGAGCAGCAGGTAGTGGCCGTTCATGGCGAGAAAGAGCAGCATGGTGAGCACACCCATCATGCGGTTCACCGCATTGCTCTGCCCGCCCTGCGTCGGGTCGAAGAAGGACGCGAACCCCAGACCCATCTGCAGGCCGATGAGTTCGCCAGCCAGCTCGATGGCGGCAAAGACCAGACGCACCGTGAATCCGATGGTCAGGCCGATCAGTACCTGCTGCACTGCCAGGCCGAACATCGGGACCAGATCCAGCGTACGTGCCGAGGCGGGGACGTCCGGCGCGAGCAGCAAAGCGATCAGTGCTGCCAAGGCGATCCGTACACGCGTAGGCACGGCGCGGTTGCCCAGGAAGGGGGCGACGGAGAACAGCGCCAACACCCGAATGAACGGCCAGATGAAGGCCGCAACCCATCCCAGAACGAGGCTGTCGGTGAACTGGATCACGGCTCTGGCGCTGGGGCGGGATCAGCCGATCGCACCGGGGATGGATTCGATCAGCGTGCGCAGGTAGCTCACCATCATGCTCATCATCCATGGGCCTGCAATCACCAATGCCGCGATGACAGCGACCAGCTTGGGCAGGAAGGACAGCGTGGCTTCGTTGACCTGGGTGGCGGCCTGAAAGACGGCCACCACGAGGCCGACGGCCAGCGCAGTCAGCAGCAAGGGAGCCGAGATCATCAGGAGCAGTTGCAGGGCCTGTTGACCGAGCGTCATCACGGATTGGGCGTTCATCATGGAGTCCTGTTGAGGGTGCCGATCAAGGCGCTAGGTACCGACGTGGAAGCTGGCAACCAGCGAGGCCACGAGGAGGTTCCAGCCGTCGGCCAGCACAAAGAGCATGAGCTTGAAGGGCAGGGCCACCAGCACGGGCGACAGCATCATCATCCCCATGCTCATCAGCACGCTGGCGACCACCATGTCGATGATCAGGAAGGGGATGAAGATCATGAAGCCGATCTGGAAGGCGGTCTTCAGCTCGCTGATCACGAACGCCGGGACCACCACTCGCAGGGGAAAGGCTTCCGGCTTCGTGTCTGCGGGCACCTTGCCCAGTCGGGCGAAGAGCGCGAGATCCGTGTCGCGGGTCTGGCGCAGCATGAATTCCTTCAGCGGCACCTCGCCGCGCTTCATTGCCTCTTCAAAACCGATCTGGTTTGCCGATAAGGGTTTGTAAGCCTCTTCGGTGATCCGGTCTGTGACCGGAGCCATGACGAAAAAGGTCAGGAACAGCGCCAGGCCGATCAGCACCTGGTTGGGCGGCGTGGTCGTTGTGCCCAGTGCCTGCCGAAGAAGCGACAGCACGATGATGATGCGCGTGAAGCTCGTCATCAGAAGCAGGATTGCTGGGATGAAGGACAGGGCCGTCATCATCAGCAGCGTCTGCACCGGCACGGAATATGTGGTCGTGCCGCCGCTGGTTTGCGAGGTCAGCTGCAGGGGGCTTGACTGAGCTACGGCATCGGGGGCAAACCATGCCAGGCCAGCGGCGGCCATCAACACGGCGCCCGCTTTCAGAGCGGAGGGGAGCTCACGCATTGCGCGTCTCCTGCGCCTGCTTGAGCGATTCGCTGAACCCTGCGGGGGCAGGCGTCTCGCTCAGCAGGTTGATCTGATTCGGCGTGATGCCGACTACCAGGCGCTTGCCGGCTACCTCGACGATGGCGATGCGCTCGCGCGCACCCACCGCCACGGCGCTCACTACTTTCAGTTCGCTTGCGGGAGCGCCCTTGAGCCGACCGCCGCGCTTGAGATACCAGGCCCCTGCCACCATCGCGATGAGCAACAGGACCACCATGAACATGGATCCGCTGGAGCTTGCGGGGACTGCAGAGGCCGCGACCGGACCGGCGGCCTGCTGGGCGAAGCAGATCGCGCTCAGGCTCAGGGTGAGGCTCGCGCACAGAGCAGAGCGAAGAAGGGCAGGGCTGTTCATCAGGGTCTCCGGGCAGCTCTCGCGGGGCAACGCGGGCTGTCCAGCCGATTGAGGTCTAGTGGCGGTTCAGGCGCTTCATGCGCTCTGAGGGCGTGACGATGTCCGTCAGGCGGATGCCGAACTTGTCGTTCACCACGACCACCTCGCCTTGAGCGATCAGGCAGCCGTTGACGAGCACGTCCATGGGTTCACCAGCCAGTGCATCCAGTTCGATCACGGAGCCCTGGGCCAACTGCAGGATGTGCTTGATCGGAATGCGCGTACGGCCCAGCTCCACCGTGAGCTGGACCGGAATGTCCAGGATCATCTCGATGTCGTTGTTGCCGCCGCCCTGACCGGGTGCGGCAAAGGGCTTGAACAGCGTGGCCTGAACCTGCTGCGCGGGCAAGGCAGACTCGGTGGGTTCGTCCACAACGGCTGTGCCACTCTCGGCGGCGGCCTGCTGTTCAAGGGCGGCCGCCCATTCGTCGGCCATCGCATCCTGGTTCTCAGCGCTCATCGGAATCTCCGATCCAATCCTGGGCCTCTCGGCCTGTCAAAAACTCTTCAATTCGGAAGGCGTAGTGCCCGTTGACTGTTCCGTAGCGGCCGCCGAACACGGGGACGCCGTCCACCTTGATCTCGATCTGCTCGGGGATATCCATCTCGATGAAGTCCCCAGGCTTCAGGGCAATCAATTCGCCCACAGTGATGCTGCTCTGAGCCAACTCCGCTCGCATGACCACGTCGGCACTCTGGATCTGCTTGGTCAGCAGCCGAACCCACCGCGTGTCGGTCTCCTGGCTGTCCCCTTGCAGGGACGAGTACAGGATGTCGCGGATCGGTTCGAGCGTGGAGTAGGGAATGCAGAAGTGGATGTCGCCCGAGCTCTCGCCAATTTCGACAGTGAACGCGCAGGAGACGACGATTTCCGAAGGCGTGGCGATGTTGGCGAACTGGGTGTGCATTTCGCTGCGCTGATACTCCAGCGACAACGGGTAGATCCGCGCCCAGGCCTTTCCGTACTCCTCGGTGATGACTTCGAGCAGGCGCTGGATGATGCGCTGCTCGGTGGGTGAGAAGTCGCGGCCCTCGATGCGGGTGTGAATCGTGCCGCTGCCGCCGAACAGGCAGTCGATTACGGTGAACACCAGCGTCGGATCGCAGATGATCAGGCCCGAGCCGCGCAGCGGCCGGACATGCATGATGTTGATGTTGTTCGGCACGACGATGTTGCGCAGGAAGGCGCTGTACTTCTGCACCTTGACTGGGCCGATCGAGATCTCGGGCGAGCGCCGCAGGAAGTTGAAGATGCCGATGCGCAGATTTCGCGCAAAGCGCTCGTTGATGATCTCCATCGTGGGCATGCGCCCACGAACAATGCGTTCCTGGCTGGCCAGGTCGTAGACACGTACGCCGCCGTCTTCGGAGTCTCCCTCCGAGGTCTGCTTCTCGCCTGTGACGCCCTCAAGAAGGGCATCGACTTCGTCTTGCGAGAGAAAGCTTGCGCCGGCCATGGGCTTCGCTCTTTGTGCAGGAATCAGTGAACGATGAAGCTGGCGAAATGCACTGCCAGCACTGGATTGGGCGACCCGCTCTTGAACTGTTCGCGATGCTGCTTCTCGAGCATCGACTTCATCTGTTCGAGCTGTGCGACCTGCTCAGGCGCCATACCGGGCTGCGGCATGAGCTGCGGCGGCACGACAAACTTGGGCGGTGCCTGCCAGCCCAGCTGTTTGCCCGCTGCTGACGCGATGTCCATGCCCAGGGCCTGCTTGCCCTCGTTGGTCAGCAGTTCGGCTGCGGTCTTGTCGGCAATGGCGAACAGGATCTCGTTACGCAGGATCGGCATGCGCAGCTTGAGCGCATCCTCCACTTCCTTGGCCGCGACCTCGAGCGTGACTGAGATCTGGGCGAACTTGTCACCCAGGCCGGGTTCCGGCTTCAGATTGACCGTGAAGGGCTCCAGAGCCACGAAGATGGGCGGGTTCTTGGGATCAGGTGCCTTGAACTTGGGTGCATCGGCCTGCGCGGCCTTGCCTTCGCCGCCTTCTTCAGCGGCAGCAGCCTTCTTCTTCATCATCACGAGCGCCGCAGCGCCACCGCCGCCAAGCAGCAGCACGGCCGCGGCGATGATGATGATCAGCTTCTTCTTGCCCTTTTTGGGGGGTGCTGCCTCAGCGGGGGCTTCCTTGGCGGCCATGGGTCCCAGTCCTTGATCGGTGTTGGCGTGCGGTCTGCACAGGCGCGCCGAAGGGGGGTCGGCGCAGCAATGAAGTCATTGTGCGATCGCACCCGACGAGGGAATGGGGGGATAAGGCCTGTGAACCCGGCGCTATTCCGGGCCGGTTATCGGTCCGGAATGGCCGCGCTTGAGCGGCTTTCGCTGAAAGCTGGACACGCTTTGCCGTCTGCCGAGTTGCGCAGACGGCAAAGCGTGCGGCGGTTCAGGCGAAGATCGATAGTCGGCCCGCACCTGGTTGGCGGGTTGCGGGCGCTGCAGCGAGCGCGGCGTCCAGCACCGGACTGTCGCGCAGTTGCGCGGCCCGCCAGTTGCCACCTGAGCGCTGTGCATCTGCATGTTCTCGATGCTGCCCGTGGAACTGCGCGCCGTGCTGCCCGGGGTCGGCCGAGAACGTCTGGGTCTGCGTGCTGGCTGCGACGAGCTGGACGCCCTGATTGGCCAGCAGTTCCTTGAGTTGAGGAAGCGCCGCTTCAAGTGCGGCACGCGCGGCCTCCGTGCCTGCCGAAAAGTTCACCTTTGCTTCGTTGTCCCGGACCTTCAATGACACTGACACGGTACCCAAGGCCTCGGGGTGAAGGATCATCCGTGCCTCGCCTGTGCCGGCACGCAACATCAGACCGATCCGATCCCCAAGCTGATGTGCAAAGGCGGGCGTATCGGCGCGTGCGCTCAAGTGAAACGTAGCCAGCGCGTCCGCGCTACCCGCACGTTCCTGAACGGGTGAGAGTGCGGTGTCCATACGCTGAATCAGGGCCATGGGTGCGGGGTCTCCGGCGCGCACTGCGCTGAGCATCTGCGGCGCGAGCCTCGCACTGGACTCCGGAGAAGCCGGGCCGAGCGTCGTCGCCGCGACGGTGAACGAACCTGCCTCCGGGGCTGGCGCGCTGGCGGCCACCTGCTTGAGCTCGTTGGGTGCGGCTGCGGGCACTGTGCGGTTACGCTGCTTGGCCGCGGGTGTGTCGGCTGCGGGGCCAGGCTTCGCATCGGCTGAGCCGGAATCGACCGCTTCACTGCCCTTTGGTGAAGACATGCGTGCTGAAGCCGGGAGGCCTGCGGACTCTGCCTGGGGCTTTGCCTGCGTCTGCGCAGGTGCGGATTCGAGCGCGTCTTCGCCTCCAGCTTCCGGCGAAGACGCCGTCTGCTCGGCGGCGCTGTCGGCGCTGCCTGACGCGCCGGAGTGTTCAGGGCGGCCAGCCTGTGCTGCAGCAGGCGCACCGGCGGCGTTCCCGGCGGGGGTGTTGGGGCGCGGTGGAGTACCCGCGCGAGACTCTGTACCGGTCGCGCCGCTGAGTCCGCGCGCTTCTGCGTCCGGCCCTGTGGGTTGTTCTCTGTGTTTCTCAGGTACGCGCGCCGAGCTACCGGAGTCACGGCGTGTGTGTGCCTGCCGGGCCTCCTGATTTTGCTGCTCGCGCAGCATCTGCTCGCGAAACGCTTCCACGGGCTGTGCGGCACGCGGTTGCGCAATCGAGTTCTGGTCCGCAGGCCGCTGAACATCGCCCAGACGCAGACTGTTTGCAGTGAACTGACCCAGTGACATGTCGATTCCTAATTCAGGTGGCCTGTACGGCGCTGGTGCATGAGCCGGTTGGCCATCTCGTCATTGGCGAGCTGCTCGCGGCGGGCTGAGGCGCTTGCCGCCTCGCGCAGCTTGATCTCGCGCCACTTTTCAAGCGAGTTCACGCGCTGCATGGCCACGGATAGCGCTTGTCGGCGCTCGACGATCAGTGCTTCCAGACGCACGGTCTCGTCAAATGCGCGGTCAATCGTGCTGTCCAGCACGCCCGTGAATCTGGAGATGCCTTGAAGCTGGGCAACATGCTGGACGCCGGAGCGTTGCTGGTCATAACCGTCGCGGAACTGCGTGAGCTGTGCCAGCTGGTTCTGCGCGGCTTGCTGGGCGCCCAGGGCCTGGGCGAGGGCGCGCTCGCAGGCCAGTTGTTCGTTGCTTGCAGTTTCTATCAGCAATTCGAGGGCTTTGGGACTCATGCCGATTCACCTTCGTGGTGGAGTGCATGCGGCAGGATGCGGCCCAGTAACGCCCCCAGATCAGACACGCTGGAAGAGGTGCTGGCGCCTTCGCGCATGGTCTGTCGCAGGAAAGCTTGCATCTGTGGTGCGAGCTGGATAGCACGATCGAGCTCGGGATCGGCACCGGGTACATAGGCACCCACAGAAAGCAGCTCGCGCGAGCGCGAGAAGCGCGACCACAACGCCTTGAAATCTCGTGCAGCCTCGAAGTGCTCGGACGACACCACGTTGTGCATCACGCGCGAGATCGACTGCTCGATATCGATGGCGGGGTAGTGGCCTTCTTCGGCCAGGCGCCGTGTGAGCACAAAGTGGCCGTCAAGGATGGCGCGTGCCGCGTCGGCAATCGGATCCTGCTGGTCATCACCTTCGGCCAGCACCGTGTAGAAGGCAGTGATCGAGCCGCGGCCCGGCAGGCCGTTGCCCGCGCGCTCCACCAACTGCGGCAGCTTGGCGAAGGCCGAGGGCGGATAGCCCTTGGTGGCGGGCGGCTCACCGATCGCCAGCGCGATTTCGCGTTGCGCCATCGCGTACCGCGTCAGCGAGTCGATCAGCAGCAGGACGTTCTTGCCCTGATCGCGGAAGTGCTCGGCAATTGCCGTGGCATAGGCGGCGCCCTGCATGCGCAGAATGGGCGGCGCATCAGCCGGCGCGGCCACCACCACTGCGCGGGCGATGCCGTCCTCACCCAGGATCTCTTCGATGAACTCACGCACTTCGCGGCCGCGCTCACCGATCAGGCCGATCACGGTGACATCTGCCTGCGTGTGTCGGGCCATCATGCCCAGCAGCACGCTCTTGCCCACGCCGGAACCTGCGAACAGCCCCAGGCGCTGCCCGCGACCGACCGACAGCAGGGCATTGATGGCGCGCACGCCGGTATCCAGCGGCTCGCGCACGGGGTCCCGATCCATCGCATTGATCGGCCGACGGATGATCGGGCCCGGCTTGACGGTTGCCAGCGGGCCCTTGCGGTCCAGCGGCTCACCGCATGAGTCCACCACGCGACCCAGGAGACCGTCGCCCATGGGCAGGTGCCGCGTGCGGTCTTCGGTGCGGCGCCAGGGGTGGTTGTAGACACCGAAGACGGGCGCGTCTGCCAGAAGGTCCTTCGGTACGACGCGTGCCCCCGGTGCGAGGCCATGCACCTCGCCCGTGGGCATGAGGAAGAGCCGGTCCTGTGCGAAACCCACAACTTCAGCCTCGAGCGCGGAAGACAGATCCGGTGTGAAGGGCGCATCGTGCGGGACGATGCTGACGAGCGAGCCAACCGGAAGGCGCAGGCCTGCGGCCTCCAGCACCAGACCAGCGACCCGCGTGAGCGTGCCATGGCACTCGAGCTGCACAGGGGTGCGCGCATAACTGCGGTAGTCCGAGAGGAACTGCTGCCAGCGCTCGGCCGGGACCCGCTGGGTGTCCATGATGGGACTCATTCGGGCTTGCCTTCCTGCTCAGCGCCGGACCAGCATTCCTCGCTGCCGTCGGACTGGCGGCCAATAGCAGCCAGTGCCCGGCGCCAGCGGGCGGCCAGCGTGGCATCCACAACGGCGCTTGCCGTCGTCACGCGACATTCGCCCCGTGCCAGCGCGGGGTCTGCCTTGAGCAGCATGCTGCGCGCGTCCAGCTCTGCGGACAGATGCTGGCCGATGAGCGCCATGTCCTCGGCGCTTACCCATACTGTGGGCTTGTTCACGGAGTCGATCAGGGTGCGCAGGGCTTCGTCCACGACCGTGCAGATGCTTTCCGGTCGCGTCTGGACTTCGGCGCGCACGACCTGGCGTGCTATCTCGATGGCCAGATCAATCAGCGAGGACGCAGCCTGTCTCTCAAGGTGCTCCAGGCCCGATGAAAAGCGCTCTGCGATGCGCCCGACCTGCTGGGCCAGCGCCTGCATCTGAGCGGCCTGCCGCGCAGCGGCTTCGCCTTGCGCCTGTGACCAGCCCTTCTCGAAGCCCATGGAGAGCCCGGCTTTCATACCTTCGGCGCGCCCCGCGGCAAACACGGCATCGGCGTCCGCGCCATATCCAGCGGCACTCTGCGGGTTCAGGCTGCTGGGCGAGACCTTGGCGGCTGCGCTGCGTGCGGTCTTGCCGCCGAGGTTGTCGAACTTCCAGGTCTCGAAGCCGGGAAGTTCTTCCTTTGGGATAAAACGCGCACCCATGGCGTGTCCTCGTCAGTTCAGTGGCGCGGGCATCAGACGAACTCGTCGTCGCTGCCGGAGGAGAGCTGGATCTGGCCTTCGTCGGCCAGCCGGCGCACGGTCTTGAGAATTTCCTTCTGCTCGGACTCCACTTCGGAGACACGGACCGGACCCTTGTTCTCCATTTCCTCGCGCAGGCTTTCGGCCGCGCGGGTGGACATGTTGCGCAGAATCTTCTCCTTGAGTTCCTCGTCCGCACCCTTGAGCGCCACGACCAGGGACTCGGTGGAGACCTCGCGCAGCAGGGTCTGGATGCCGCGGTCGTCGAGCTTGTTGACATCGTCGAAAGTGAACATCTGGTCCATGATCTTCTGGGCCAGATCCGGATCGGCCTCGCGCACGGCATCGAGCACCGCGGTTTCGCTGGACGAGCCGAGGAAGTTGAGGATCTCCGCCGTGGTCTTCACACCACCCAGCGAAGCCTTCTTGAGCCGATCGCCGCCCTGCAGCACGCGCGAGAGCACATCGTTGAGCTCCTTGAGCGCGAGCGGCTGGATGCCGTCGAGCGTGGCGATGCGCATGACCACTTCGTTGCGCAACCGGTCCGTGAAGAGGTTGAGGATGCCTGAGGCGTGATCGCGGTCCAGATGTACGAGGATGGAGGCGATGATCTGCGGGTGCTCGTTGCGAACGAGCTCGGCCACGCTGCCAGCATCCATCCACTTGAGCGATTCGATGCCGGACACATCCCGACCTTGCAGGATACGGTCCACGAGCAGCGAGGCCTTTTCTTCGCCGAGTGCGCGATTGAGCACGCTGCGCACGAACTCGTCGGTGTCCGACACCAGCGAGCTGGAGGTGGCGGCGTCCGTGGCGAAGCGGGCGATCACCTGGTCGACGCGCTCGCGCTGCACCGTCTTGAGCTTGGCCATGGTTTCGCCCAGGCGCTGCACTTCCTTGGGAGACAGGTGCTTGAAGACCTCGGCACATTCCTCTTCGCCGATGGTCATCAGCAGCACTGCGCTGTCGGTCAGGCCCTCTTCGTCGACATTCGAACTCATGGTCGGTCTCGTTCAGCTTTTGGTCGTTGCGCTTACTGGGTCTCGGCCTTGCCGCCGGCCATCCAGTCGCGCACGATCAGCGCTACGGCCGCGGGGTTGTCCTTGGCAAAGGTACGCAGGTCGTTCACGTTCTCGTTCGGGGCCTGGTTGGGCAGCAGCGGTACGCCGGCGCGCTCGGGCGCGGGCAGCGCCTCGGCGTCATCCAGGACGGCATTGATTCGGCCTTCGGACTGCGCTGCTGCTGCCTGAGCCTCCTCGCGGGCGACCTGGGCGCGGCGCAGCGCCGGGCGGATCACGCCGAAGATGATGGCCAGTGCGATCAGCAACAGGGCCACAGGCATGCCGATGTTCTTGATCATGGAGCCTGCCTCGGGCTGCTTCCAGAACGGCAGCTCCACGGGCTTGGCCGCCTCCTCCATCTTGAAGGGCGCGTTCACGACGTTGATGCTGTCGCCACGGTCCTTGGAGAAGCCGATGGCCTCGCGGACCAGAGCGTTGATCTGCTCCATCTCTTTTTCAGGAATGGCGGTGAAGCTGGTCTTGCCACCCTTGTCCGTGTTTGCCTTCTGGTTCACCACCACAGCCGCCGAGATGCGGCGCACGCTGCCGGTGGCATTGCGCGTGTAGCGCACGGTCTTGTCGACCTCGAAGTTGGTCACGGCGGAGCGGTTGGACTGGCCGCCAGCGTTTTGGCCGGCCGCCTGGGGCGCAGGGTTGGCGCCATTGATCGGAGCCCTGGACTCGCCCGGGGGCTGATTGCTCAGCGCGCCAGGCACGCCTGCGGCCGCCGCGCCGGCGCCATTGCTGGCCTCCTGCGTGCTGGTGCTGCGGATGGCAGCAGGCTGATCGCCATTGTTGGGTTTGAATTCTTCGACCGTGGCTTCGGTGTGGTTGAAGTCGACATCGGCCTTGACCTGGGCGCGTACGTTGCCGCGGCCCACGATGGGTTCAAGGATGTCTGTGATGCGCTTGATGTAGGCTGATTCGAGCTGCGACACATACTGAATCTGGCCCGGGTCCAGGCCAGTCTTGTCCGCGCTGGCGTCTTCGCCGGAGAGCAAGGCGCCGCTGGAGTCCACCACGCTGACCTGCTTGGGGCTGAGTTCAGGCACCGAGGAAGCCACCAGATGGACGATGCCGGCGATCTGCGAGCGGTCCAGCGAGCGGCCGGGGTGCAGGTTCAGCAGGACGGAAGCACTGGGCCTCTGGTTGTCGCGTACAAAGGTGTTCTGCGCTGGCAGAGCAAGATGCACACGGGCGGACTGCACCGCGCCGAGCGCCCCGATCGAGCGCGAGAGTTCGCCTTCAAGGCCGCGCTGATATTGCAGGCGCTCCTGGAACTGCGTCATGCCGAAGCGCGGCGTGTCCATCAGCTCGAAGCCGACCGTGCCGCCCTTTGGCAGGCCTTGGCTGGCCAGCTTCAGGCGCGCGTCGTGCACGCGATCGCCCGGCACCAGGATGGCACCGCCACCTTCCGAGAGTTTGTAGGGCACTTGAAGCTTGTCCAGGCCCGCGACCACTGCGCCAGCGTCCTTGTCGCCCAGACCAGAGAAGAGCACGCGCCAGTCCGGTTCCTTGGTCCACATCAAGGAGACGGCCAGCACCGCGATCAGGGCTGCGATGCCGCCCAGCACGGCCATGATCTGACCGGGGCTGAAGCTCCTGACGCGTTCAACGAAGCTGGCAGAGGCCGCCGGGTTGGCGGCGCTGGAATTGAGTGCGAGGGCGTTGTCGGCCATGGTGGGCATCTGATGTGCGAGGGACCCGGTTTCGGGTCAACACCTGCATTCTCGTCAGCACAAGGCGCGCAACATGGCCTGAAAAGGCGGGTCCCGACCCTGTAGATCGACACATTGCCGGGCGATTGACCACCCTACGATGTCTCTATCGGCAGCCTCAGGCGCAACTTGAGGCGACGCCGGGAAATGAACCTGAATGTCGCAGCAATCCCCAGGACAAGGCCATGGACGCAGTCAAACTACCGGGCATGAACGCAGCGCTGAACAGCGCACTGCGCGCAGCGCAGGCCAACGGTCTCACGGGTGCGGGCGCCGGCCGCGCCGTGGCGGGTGCCGGCGGTACCGGCGGTACGGAGCAGGCCAACTTTTCCAACGTGCTCAGCGGCGCGCTCAAGCAGGTGAGCAGCGCGCAACTGCAGGCCCAGGCGCTTCAGCGCGAGTTCACGATGGAGAACCCGAACGTGAGCCTGGAGCAGACCATGGTCGCGATGCAGAAAGGCTCGCTGTCCTTCCAGGCCGCCGTCACGGTGCGCAACCGCCTGGTTCAGGCCTACAGCGACATCATGAACATGCAGGTCTGATTTTCAACGAAATCAATAAAAAGGCACCCCTTGGGGTGCCTTTTTAAATTATTGTTTGAAATACAAACAGGCCGAAATCCGCATGTGGAAAGCGGATCTCGGCCCGTCTGTGTGATTTCTCGATTCCTGAGATGCGCTGCACGCTGGGATGGTCAGTGTAGGGTTCGCCGCTGACCGCTGAGCGCGGCGTCCAGATCATCCAACCAGGGCTCGGCCAGCTGGCGCACCTCGGCGTCGTGCGCCAGGATGCGCTGCATCAGCCGCAGGCGGCGCCGGTCGTCCTCGCGGGTGAGCTGCTGCTTGCGCGCTGCCACGCGCAGCTGGGCGATCAGCACGACACAGGCGGATTCAACCCGCGCCACTTCATCCCAATGCCCGCGCCGTGCGGCGTCAAGCATTTCGGCGCTGGCATTGGCCAGCGCCTCGTACATGTGGAGGACGCTGTGACTCACGCGCACCCCTCAAGCAGCCAGGGCGGCGCGCGGGTTGGCACGTACCGATGGCGGGATCTGGGCCCAGGCGTCACGCAGTCCGCGGATCATGACGATCACATCCGAGAGCTTGGCTGAGCTGTCGGTCATGGCTGCGGCCAGACGTAGGGTGCAGTGCTCGTAGACCAGGTCCAGATTCTGAGCCAGGCCGCCGGGTGCATTGAAGTCCAGCCCGACACGCAGGCCTTCCTCGATCAGGCGCTGCCCCTTGGCCAGAGCGCGCGTGCGCTTGACCGGGTCCTTCTCCGTGCTCGCGTGAGCCAGTTCGGCCAGCAGCGCGTCGTAGAGCATCAGGATCAGACCATGCGGGTCCGCATGGGAGACGGCTGTTTCAGCGTGGATGGCGCGATACAGACTGGCGGCTTTGTGTGGGGCGGCAAACATGGCGTGGCCTCTGACTCCGTTTCCTCTTTATCGGCTGGGCTTGAGCGCAACTTGAAGCGCGCGAGCGGCCTGGAAACTCGGATTAGCGCGGGGTTCGTGGGTCAATTCCTGAGCTGCTCGGCCGGGCGCTCAGCGGTTCATCGAATTGATCAGGTTGGCCAGTGGCGACATGGCAGCCTGGATGCTGGAGAGCTGCGAGTCCAGAGAGCCGTATTGCTGTCGCAGGCGCTGCTCGGTGAGTTGCAGGCGCTCGTTGAAGCGATCCTGCCGACGCTGGTTGTCGGTGACGTTCTGCCGCCACGCAGTGATCTGCGTGCTGACCGAGCCGTCATTGCCGATCAGACCATTGACCAGGTTCACGAAGCGGTCACCAATACCCTGGCTGCTGAAGTTGCCCGCGGTCCCGTCGCGACTCATCAGATCACGAAACCGCGCCGGGTTCGCCAACGCCTTGTCCACCTCGGTCTGGTTGATGCTCAGCGTGCCGTCGCGGGCGATGTTGAACAGCCCTCCTGAGGACAGGCCGCCCGCGTCGTCCACCGCTGGATTGCGCACCATTGCGCGCAACTGGTTCAGCGCATTGACGGCGACGCGCTGACCTTGCAGAGGTCCGGCCGACTTGTTGCTTGGGTCGTACTTGGTCTGTGCAACCAGCGAGCTGTTGATCGCGTTGTAGGCGGTGACGAACTCGCCCAGCATCTTCTTGAGCCCGTCACTGTCCGTCGCCACCTGCAGGGTGACTGGCGATGCCGTGGTGTTCTTCAGCGAGATCTCAAGGCCGTCCACAACCCCCGTCACGGTGTTGGATGCAGAGCGCAGGTCCATGCCATTGAGGCGAAACAGCGCGTCCACGCCGGCTTGAACCTCGCGGGTGGCCGTCGCGGTGGGCGCTGCAGGGCTGTAGGCCAATGCACCCAGGCCGGGTGCCGGGCTTGCGCCGTCGTCGGTCGCGGTCACGCGGATGAGGCTGCCTTCACCGGATTGCTTGCTGCTCAGCACCAGACGTGCACCACCGGCATCGCGCACGATGGACGCGCTTACGCCGGCGCCAGAGGCATTGATTGCATCGCGAATGCCGGCCAAAGTGTTGTTCGCCGGCGAGATGGTGACCGTGGTGCCTGTGCCGTTCGGTGTGAATACGCCGCCAGTCATTGCGCCAATTTCAATCTGCAGCGATCCGCTGCCCACGACCGATGACGCATCGGTGACCGGTGCACTGGCGATCGATTGGGCCGATGCGAGACGCGAGACGGTCAGACTGTAGGTGCCCGGCGTGGCATTGCCGGCCGAGCGCGCCGTGGCCACCTTGTCATCGGACGAAGTGAATGTCGAGAGCATCAGGCCATCTGCAGACGCGAGCTTGCGCGCCGCGTCGCGCAGCGACGACAGCTGCGACTGCACCGTGCCCAGCGCGGAGATGCGCGAATTGATCGATCGAACCTCGGCCTGCATGGATTGCAGGGGCCGGCGTTCGACCGCCATCAGCGAGTCGACGATCGCCGCAACGTCGATGTTTCCGCCGCCTACAGCAGAGACCATGTCCAGTTCCTCATGTCACTGTTTCGTTTATCGGTGCACGGCGTGACGACTTGAGCGCCACTCGGCATGCCGACAAACGAAACAGGCCGGCATGCCGGCCCGTTTGCCTGGATCCACCGCGCCGATCAGCCGCGCAGCAGGCTGAGCACGCCCTGGGGCAGCTGGTTCGCCTGCGAGAGCATGGCGTTGCCGGCCTGCTGCAGCACCTGGGCACGCGACAGGTTGGCGGTTTCCGCCGCGAAGTCAGCGTCCATGATGCGGCTCTTGGCTGCTGTTTGGTTTTCGCGTGCGACCTGCAGGCTGGAAATCACGGACTGGAAGCGGTTCTGCGTGGCACCGAACAGGGCACGTTCGCTGTTGATGCGGTTCAGTGCGGCATCCAGGTTGTCGATCACGGTGGCGATCGACGTGGCGGTGGCCGTGCTGTTGATCGTCGCGGTACTCACCGTAACGGCAGCGATTGAACCGTCGGTCACCATGTTGTTCGTGGTCACGGTGATCGAATCGTTTACCGTTGTTCCAGCGCCGATCTGGAATGTGGTGGCACCGGCGGAGGCGCCCAGGATCGAGATCCCGTTGAAGGTGGTGCCTGCGAGTACGCGGCCGACTTCGGACTGCAGCTCGGCGAATTCGCGCTGCAGTGCGTCCTTGTCACCCGGCGAGTTGGTGCCGTTGCGCGCCTGCAGGGCAAGCTCGCGCATGCGCTGCATGGCCTCGGAGGCCTGGCCCAGCGCGCCTTCGGCGACCTGCGCCAGCGAGATGCCGTCGGCGGCGTTGCGCAGGGCAACGCTCATGCCGCGTGCCTGGGCATTCATGCGCTCTGCGATTGCGAGGCCTGCTGCGTCGTCCTTGGCGCTGTTCACGCGCAAGCCAGTGGACAGGCGCTGGATCGAGGTGGCCAGCGACGCCTGCGTCGTGCTGACGTTGCGCTGTGCATTGAGTGAAGCAAGGTTGGTGTTGATGACCTGAGACATGGCTGAAGCTCCAATAAAGTGAATCGTTCAAGCCCGGTGAATACGTACCGGGACCAGCCCCCTGCCCGACCCGATCATCCGTGCAGCGTCACAGGACGGCCAGGGGTCTGGGTCAGTACGTCCACGCAGCGCGCAGAGACGTACAGCCAAGAGTTCCAGAGGACTCGATGTCACATTAGGCGAGCGTCAGTTCTCGCGGTCGATCGAAAAACGACGAAAACCCGGCGCAGTTTTGCACCGGGTACCGCCGTCAGGCTGCCAGCACTTCGGCAGCCTGCTGGGCACGCGCAGGCGGAACACCTGCGCGAACCGCTTGCGCGCCGATCAGCGCAGCAGAGCCAGAACGCCCTGCGGCAACTGGTTGGCCTGCGAGAGCATCGCGTTGCCAGCCTGCTGCAGCACCTGGGAGCGCGACAGGTTGGCCGTTTCAGCCGCGAAGTCCGCATCCATGATCCGGCTCTTGGCGGCCGACTGGCTTTCACGAGCCACTTGCAGGTTGTTGATCACCGACTGGAAGCGGTTCTGCGATGCACCGAACAGAGCACGCTCGCTGTTGACGCGGTTGATGGCGGCATCGATGTTGTCGATCACGGTCGCCAGCGAGGTCGCCGTCGCGGTGCTGTTGATCGTGGCGGTGCTGGCTGTGACGGCGGAGATAGAGCCATCGGTCACCATGTTGTTGGTGGTGATGGTGATCGAGTCGTTGGCCGTCGTCCCTGCGCCGACCTGGAACACCGTCGCACCCGCTGACGCGCCCAGGATGGTCACGCCGTTGAAGGTCGTGCCGCCAAGCACGCGGCCGATCTCGGACTGCAGTTCGGCGAACTCGCGTTGCAGAGAGTCCTTGTCGCTGGGCGAATTGGTGCCATTGCGAGCCTGGAGGGCCAGTTCACGCATGCGTTGCAGAGCATCGCCCGCCTGACCGAGCGCGCCTTCAGCGGTCTGCGCCAGCGAGATGCCGTCCGCTGCATTGCGCAGGCCGACGTTCATGCCGCGCACCTGAGCGTTCATACGCTCGGCGATGGCCAGACCCGCGGCGTCGTCCTTGGCGCTGTTGATGCGCAGGCCGGTGGACAGACGCTGGATCGAGGTGGCCAGCGAGCTCTGGGTAGAGGTGACATTGCGCTGCGCGTTGAGCGAAGCGATGTTCGTGTTGATGACTTGCATTTTCGAAACTCCTTAACTGAGACAAACCCAACCCGGTTGCCAATTCAGGCCGGATTACCGGGACCTTGACCCCGACACCGCGGGGAATCTCGGCGCACTGCCTTGCCGAGAAGCCTGCCCCGCACTCAGTGGGGGTCGGGCCACGGAGCGGTTGAGAAGTCCGTTCCGTTGGGCAGTGTTTCGGCCCCCTGTCAAGAAACTTGAGGCAAAGCGATGCGTGCCTCGATTCATCGGCCATGTGGATGAAGCGGAGCAGATGCACTTGCGCGCCCATCGCAAGTGCCGCCTTGTTCAGACGCGCACGCATTCGGCAGTTCGCGGTGGAACTTGAGTCGGCGCAAACACACGGCGTGTGTCGGACCATCAACATCTGCCAGATGCCGAACTGCGCGGCTTGTGTCGTGCTGTTCGATCGATCTGCTACGGGGCAGCGACCTACAGTTTGTGGAGTTCCGTGCCAAACCGGCCGCAAATCCATAGATGAATGTCCACCATGAGCAAGCGATCTGGAATTCGACCCCTGCGCGCAGATCGGTCTGCAACGACCGAGCACGTTGCACGCGCCATGGCTGCGCAACAGTGGCAGCAAGCCGAGAAGCAGCTCCATGCCGCCGCGCGGGTGCAGCCCGACGATGATTGGGTGCTGCTCAATCTGGCGCAGGTCACGCGCAAGCAAGGCCGTCTGGCCGAGGCGATCGACTACGCGACCCGAGCTCTTCGAGCGCAGCCGGGCCTGGCAATTGCGCGCCGAATTCGCGCCGACTGTCTGCGCCAGCAGGCGCGATACGCCGAAGCCAGCATGGACTACGCACAGATTGCAGACTCGGACTGTCAGGACGCTGAGCTGCTGGTCGAGGCCGGGCTGTGCTTCATGTCCGCGCAACGCTTCCAGGACAGCATCGGCGCCTATCTCCGGGCAATGACAATCGCCCCCGACCTTGCCCGCGCGCACATGGGCCTGGGCGGCACGCTGCGGATGATCGGCATGTATCAGGAAGCGGCAGAGAGCTTTCGAACCGCCTATTTGCTGGAGCCACGCCTGATCCAGCATCTGGGTCACACCATCTTCAATCACCAACTGGCGTGCTCGTGGGGGAGCATGGGCGCTGATTTGAAGGCGCTCGACGAGGGCCTGCGCGCCGACCACGCCCTGACCGTCGACCCGTTCATCGGCATGGCCGCAGGCCTGAATGCGGAGATGCAGCGGGTACTCAACAGCCGCGTTGCACGGCAGATCTGTGATCCGATCAAGCCGCTTCCCGCTTCCGGTCTGCGCTGGGACGGCACGCGCAGACTGCGTGTGGGCTATGTCTCCGCGGATTTCTGCAACCACGCCACCATGCTGCTCTGGATCGAGGCTCTTGAACTGCATGATCGCGCTCGCTTCGAGATCTTTCTGTACTCCTACAGCCCGAACGATGGATCGGAACTGCGCCGGCGCACGGTGGCTGCCGCCGAACACTTTGTGGAAGTCGGTGAGCTATCCGATCTCCAAGCCGCGCAGCGTATTCGCGACGATCAGATCGACATCCTGATTGACCTCAAGGGCTATATCAAGGATGCCCGCCCCGGCATCATGGCCTACCGACCTGCGCCTGTGCAGGCCGCCTTCCTCGCCTACCCGGGGACCATGGGCAGCCCGGTGCATGACTACGTGATTTCGGATGCCGTCGTTTCGCCCATCGAACTTGCACGCCACTATTCCGAAAAGATTGCACAGCTCCCTCACTGCTATCAGCCCAATGACCGGCAGCGGCGTATCGGTACCGCCGTGTCTCGCACCTCGCAGGGACTGCCTGAGTCCGGGGTCGTGTTCTGCTGCTTCAACCAGAACTACAAGATCACGGAGTCCGGGTTTGGATCGTGGATCCGGATCCTTCGCGAGGTGCCCGGCAGTGTGCTCTGGCTGCTCGGTTCGAACCCGCAAGCTGAACGCAACTTGCGCGCGGCGCTCGAGTCTGCGGGGCTTGATCCGACAAGGATCGTGTTTGCGCCCAAGACCGGGATTGCAGATCATCTGGCTCGATTGCAGTTGGCCGATCTGTTCCTCGACACCCTGCCGGTCAATGCACACACCACCGCATCGGATGCCTTGTGGGCCGGTGTTCCTGTCCTGACGCAGCAAGGCGAGGCATTCGCCGCGCGAGTGGCAGCCAGTCTGGTGCGGGCCGTGGGGCAGCCCGAGCTGGTTTGCCAGACTGCGGACCAGTATGTCGAGCTGGCCGTCGAGCTCGCCAGGTCGCCGCAACAGCTGGCGAATCTGCGTGCCCGGCTGCGTGAGGCGCGAGAGCGCAGCCCCCTGTTTGACAGCAGGCGCTATGCGCGAGACTTTGAAGCGCTCTTGGTACGCATGGCACAACGCCAAGCGCAAGGTCTGCCACCTGATCATCTCCCGGCCTGTCGCGATTGAGCTTTCTGGTCAGACCGGCAGGCTTTAGGCCCGCTTTTTCGAGGATCAGGCGCTCAAGTTCCCTCATACGCTGCCACTCAGTCTGAATGAGCCAGCGCTGGCTCGCTTCATGAGAAGGCCCCTGCCATGAGTGAACTGCCCCGCGTCCATCTGACCGTCATCCAGCCGGCTGGCTATGTCCACTCGCTGGGCTTTGTGGATCAGGCACGATTTGTGGGCTATCAGATTGAGCGCTTCGGTGCAGAGGTGAGCTTCGCCAAGAACCGGCTGCGCCATGACGCTGTCAACATTGTGTTCGGCGCCCACCTCGGCTTTGACCCTACATTGCGCGAGCGCAATGCATGCATGTTCTTCAATCTGGAGCAGCTCGGGCCCGGTGGAGCGCCGGTCAGCGCTGAATATCTTTCCTTGCTGCGCACCTCTGCGGTCATCGACTACGACTCCGGCAACGTTTCGGCCTACTGCTCGACGCCGGCCGATGTCCCGCTGGTGCCCTTTCTCAACGCGCCCTATTTGAAGCAGGATGCCCCGGCGCTGGAAGACCGGCCGATCGACCTGCTGTTCTTCGGGAGCATGAATGAGCGGCGACGCCATTTCATTGAACGGATCGAGTCGAACGGCGTGTCCGTCAGCACCTTTGACGGTGTCGTCTATGGGCCCGAGCGCGATCAGTACATCCGGCAGGCCAAGGCGGTACTCAACTGCAGCTTCTACGAGACCAGCCGCTTCGAACAGGTACGGGCATCGCACTGCCTGTCGCTCGGAACGCCCGTCATTTCCGAACGACGCGCGGCCCTGAGTCCGCCTGCCGCGTTCGAAGACGCGGTCTTCTGGCTGGATACACAACAGCCTGAGCTGTTCTTTCAAGGGTTCTTCGGCAGTACCGACTTCTACGCTTCGGCAAGGCAAAAGCTTGCAGGCTTCGAGCGTCTTGACCCCGTTGAGGCCTATGCGGACTTGATGGCATTTGCGGCCGGCTTCTACCGTGGCCACTCGTCGTCACGCTCCGTTCATGCGCTCCAGCCCGCCAAGATCCACATGCTCGGGGGGCGAGAGTATCGGCTCGGTTGGTGCAACGTGTCGGCTGACGAGTCGCAAGCGCCTGATCTGATTCTGGATCTCGCGAGACCGCAAGCCTTCCCGATCCACGGTGAGTCGCCATGGACAGGGCAGATCGAGATGGCCCCAGAGGGTGCGGAATTGATTGACGCTGGTGACGCCCCCGCCTATGCCGACGACATTGCACACTTCATGCGCAATGCCTTGAGCATGCTGGCCGAAGGGGGGCAGCTGCACATCGACGTGCCGGTCGGCGACTCCACGTACTCTGCGCATGATCCGCGCATCAAGCGCCAATTCACGGAACACTCCTGGCACATCTTCTGCGAAGGCGCTGCAAAGCTCGGCTGGATCGACGCACGGTTCGAGCGAGCCGAGCTGACGTGGGTCGATGCACATGGCCAGCCTGCGTCGGTTCAGAGCGCAGCACGCATGCGCCTCGTGCTGAGAAAGCGCTTGGCGACCCCGGCAGAACGCACACTTGCGCGCGTCATGCGGCAGGACTTTGGAAGCTTCGATGACGTTCCTTCCTCAGCGAAGGATCCGCGCGTTCAACCGCAGTCTGTTGATGTGGACGAAGTGCGAGTCCGCGTGGAGTCAGGAACCCACCACGCGTTGACACCTTCGACTGTCGTACCGGTCGAGCCTGCGCCTCTTGCGCTCCAGGCCACCGCTGAAGTTGAACGCGCCCAGGCGCTGCACGCTGCAGGCCGGCATGCAGACGCGCTCTGGCTGATTGCCGACAGCGTCAACAAGACGTTCATGGCGCCCGGTGTTGCCCACCACAGTCTGTACTACCCCGGGTTCGACCAGATCCTCGAGCGCATGGCCTACTCCATGGCCGCGCAGCACCGCGGCGCGAAGACTCGTGCGACACAGGCAAATCACCTTTTAATTGCCACGGAGCTCTATGAGCTGGGCGGCCACTCCAAAATCGTCGAAGAGCTTTGCAAGGAGCTCGAGAACCCCGTGCTTGTGCTGACAGATCTGTTCGGCCACATAAATCGGAATCCCGAAGGTTTTGCGTGGATCGAAAGCCGACTGGCGGGTGCTCAAGTACTCACGCTTTCGCCCGGCGATCTGTGGCAGAAGTCTGGCGACCTTCATGAGCTTGTGCGTCAACTGCAGCCGAGAAGCGTGTGGTATCTCTCACATCACCAGGATCCGATCCCCTTCGTGGGAACCTTGGGTGCGGGCAGTGTGAGTCGTGCGTTTGTTCATCACTGTGACCACAATCCGAGCCTGGGCGCGAGCCTGAAGAGCGTCCGCCATGTGGACATCACCGACAAGCTGCAGGAGACCTGCTCTCAGTTTCATGGCGCCGATACTGAGTTGCTGCGCCTCTATGTTGCGGATCAGGGTAGACGCCCGACGACGGCAGTCAGTGGCAACGCCTTTTCGACAGTTACTGCGGGGCGCTCCGGCAAGTTCTCACAGACCGGCCCGGTGGCTTTATCGCGGATCATCGGCACGGCGCTCGGTGCGACCTCCGGGCTTCACTATCACATCGGTCCGCTAGAAGCGGAGTGGGAGCGCGAGGTCCGAACGACGCTGCAGGCTGCGGGTATCGATCCATCGCGCTTTGTCGCGGTCGGTGCAGTGCCGTCTCTGTGGGAGTCACTCAAGGCAATCGACGTGGCCGTCTATATCGGCTCGGCGCCCGTGTCTGGGGGGCGCGGCGGTGTCGAGGCTCAGGGGTGCGGTCTGCCCGTTCTGTTCTATACCGGATTTGAGCAAGGGTCGTTGCTGGCGGACTATTCATCCTACGCCGACGCAAAGCTCGGCTGGAGCACATGTGAGGAACTCGCGGAGAGGCTGATCGACGTCAGCGTGGACTACGAACAGCACAGTGATGCCGCGCGTGCCTTCTATGCAGAGCACTTCTCTCGTGGTGGCTTCACACGGACCGTCCGGCGGCTGATCCGCGGAGCGTCCAAGGCGGCCTGACGTGGAATCGAACTCCATCATGGTGCGTCCATACACCGCGTCCGATCACGCAACCTGGGACGGGTTCGTACGGACTGCGCGCAACGGTTGCTTCATGTTTGAGCGCAACTACATGAACTATCACGCGCATCGCTTCAGCGACGCATCGCTGATGGTGTTTGACGAAGATAGGCTCTGCGCGGTGCTCCCGGCGCACTTGCACCAGATGGATGGCGAGAAAGTCCTGTCCAGCCATGGCGGCCTGACTTTTGGCGGACTGGTTGTCGGCGTATCTGCCGGGGCGGGCGATCAACTGCGGTACGTCCGTGCTGTGTGCGATGCCGCAAAGTCCGCCGGCTTCTCGCGGCTGACCTACCGCACCATGCCGCACTTCATGCACCGCGAGCCTTCCGAGGACGATGTGTACGCGCTGTTTCAGGCGGGTGCGCGGCCAGTCCGCATTGATCTGGCACACACGTTGGACCTGACCCACCGGCCGGTGCTCAGTGCAAAGCGCCGCAACTGTATCGCCAAGGCGCAAAGGGCGGGGGTCGAGGTCCGCCGAAGCACGGATTTCGGGTCTTTCTGGAGCATCCTGGAGTCCGTGCTTGATACCAGGCACGCCCGCAAGCCGACTCACAGCGTGGACGAGATCCAGTTGCTCGCAGGCCGGTTTGAGCAGATCCAGCTTGTGGCTGCGGTCGTACCCAACGCGGCGGGCGAAGAAATCCTTGCAGGTGCGGTGACGTATCAGTTTGACCGGGTCCTGCACGTCCAGTACCTCGCAAACAGCGACCGCGGACGAGCTGTGTGTGCACTCGACGCCGTGATCGCGAACCTCATTGAGCAGGCAGCTGCACACAATCAATGGTTCAGCCTGGGCGTGTCGACCGAGCAGGAAGGCAGGGTGCTCAATGAAGGGCTGTCCTGGCAGAAGGAGTCCTTCGGCGCACGGCCCACAACCCTGACAACGTGGTCGCTGGCACTGAACTAGAAGGAGACAACGTGGCTTCGGAAACGCGGGATATCGCTGCCTATGAGGCAGCCTACGAGAGCAGTGACTTCGAGGTGGTCCAGGCAGAGATGCGCAAGCGGATCGTTGTCGGACTCATCAAGCGCATCGGGGTGCGACGCATTCTCGAAATCGGCTGTGGCGCCGACGCCATCTTCAATCACTTGACGGACTTCGACTCCTGCGTGGTCGTCGAGCCTGGCAGCCGCTTTGCCGACAAGGCGAGGTCCGATGCGTCCGGAGACTCCCGAGTGAACATTGTTCAAGGCCTGCTCGAAGACGTCTCGGATCAACTTGCCAGCCGCGCGTTCGACCTGATTCTCGTCAGCGGGCTCCTTCACGAACTTCCGCGCCCCGAGGGCATTCTTCGGACGGTTCGGCCTTTGTGCTCGGCATCGACAGTCGTTCATGTAAACGTCCCGAACGCCAGATCGCTGCATCGGCTGCTGGCGCTGGAGATGGGGCTCATCAGTAACCCTGCCGAGACCTCGGAGCGTCAGAAGCGTCTTCAGCAGGCGCACACCTTTGATCTTGCGGGCCTTCGCTCACTCTGCGAGAGAGAGGGTTTCAAAGAGTTCGATAGTGGCTCGTACTTCATCAAGCCCTTCGCGCATGCGCAGATGGCACAACTGCAGTCCATGGGCTTTCTGGACGAGCGCATGCTCGACGGGTTGTTCGGGCTTGAAAAGCACCTTCCTGGGCTCGGGTCGGAGATCTTCATCAACATGCGCGCTGCGTCGGGAGCATAGCCATGACTTCGATTGCAGGTCACACTGAAGCACCAATCTTTGTCGGCGGGACGCTGGCTTCAGTGGTTGCCGTCACCGAACGTGCTGCGAGAGGCTTGCCCAGCGTCCTGGTCAACCCTGGTGGTCCTCTGGGGGGCTACTTCGCGGGCATCGAGGCTGGGGGGCGGCTCTGGGATGCCGGTATGGTGCTGTACGAGTTCACGTCATTTCGTGAGCCTGCAGACGAGCCGGACATCCGCTCATACGACCCGATGAAGCGCAACGATGTGGGCCGGTTCTGTGCGACTGTGCGCCGCTACGTCGGGCGCCACCAACAGACCCGTATCGTCACGACGCCCGAACTGCAGCTGAACGGCCAGTGGTGGCCGGACTTCCTGCTGGCCAACCGAGGCGATTGGCTCTCAAAAATGCCATGGGCGCGTGGTGCGCTCGCGGAGATCGAGGCAGGCCTTTCAAGCTCCTCACCCTGGCATCCGCGCACCAAGCTAGCTTGGCCGGACGACGGGACGGACCATGCCGGACAGCCGCTGATCTACGACGCAGTGTCTCGTGCCAACCATGGTGAAACTGTCCATCACGAGCTTGTTGTGCCCTTCCTGCGCAAGGTGATGAACTGCGAGGCATCCGGTCTCAGCGCCCTGTATCACCGCATGAATTGGGCCCCCCTGTACTGGCCAGAGACCTTGCGAGGATGGCTGGCCGACGAGCCGGTTCAGCTCCCAGATACAGAGTTCAGTCACCCGGTGGGCCAGCCTGTTGCGGCAATGATCCGAACCCTTGTCAAAGATCTCAGAGCGTCGCCTCTGGTTCGCGTGATTGAAGACAGACTCTTGTCCATGCGGCCGACAGCACGCGGCTTTACCCTGCGCTTGCAAGCGCAAGGCGAGCTGCAGACGCCGGAGCTGATCTGGGCGCAATCTCCTGCACAAGGCCTGCAAGCCGCTGGCCTGCCGACGGCAGGTGTCGACGACAGACTTCCCTTGATGATCGGCCTGCTCGAGGTGCCGACGAGTTGCGTCCAGCGTCCAGGCAGCGTTCAGCACCTGCTGGATCCGTCCCTGGGCATCTATCGCGTGACGCACAGCAGCGCATGCGCAGACGAGTCACAGGACGGATTCGTAGCCCTGACGGTCGAGGCCAATCCCGGCTGGTTCGATGCTGTCCATGGAACCGGCCTGTCTGAAGGCGAAGCCATCGACGCAATCATGCGGGATCTGGCACGCGCTGGTGTGCTGGCCTCCGATGGAACGCCGCGCTTCACGAAGCTGATCAAGCTGGCCGGCGCGCTGCCGCTACCAACGCCGCGCGCCGTTCAAGGGTTCCTGGCTGACCGGGCTGCTCTTCTGAGCGCATGTCCCGGTATTCAGCTGATGGGTCCCGCAGCCGGGCCATTCGCAAATTCGATGTCAGACCAGATCGTGCAAGGACTCGCCTGCGGCGCGTTTCGCGATACAGCGCTGCCCGCGATGCAGCAGGAATACGCCTGAAGCACCCGCTTTTCGCCGGATTGCAGAACTCAAGCTTCCATAGACTGCTTCCATAGGTCTGATTCGGACCCATTCGGAGCAGCGCACCATGGCCTTGATTGACTGCCAAATCTGCGATTTGCCAAAAGTTCATGACCCTCGCGGCAGCCTGACGTTTATCGAGTCCGGCAGGCAAATCCCGTTTTCGATTCAACGCGTGTACTACCTGTACGACGTACCCGGCGGGTCCGAGCGCGGTGGGCATGCCCACCGAAAACTGCATCAGTTCATGATCGCGATGTCAGGCAGTTTCGACATCGTGCTTGACGACGGGTTCGGCCGAAAGCGGGTGCATCTGAACCGCTCCTATCAGGGCCTGTACATCCCGCCCATGACATGGCGTGAGCTCGACAACTTTTCTTCGGGCAGCGTATGCATGGTGTTGGCGTCCGAGTTCTACACAGAGGCCGACTACATGCGCAACTACAGCGATTTCATGTGTGAAGTTCATAGCGCTGCACTTCGGCAATCGCAGGCGGCGCACGAGCTTGCCGAAGCGGTCTAGCAGGATCGCGCGCTCTTCTATGGACCGATGGGCATCAGCTGGGTGAAGCGGCGCGCATCGGGCTCGACGAAGCCCATTGCTTCTCGACTCAAGTCCTTGCGCGATCGTCCCATTGGGTAGGAGCAGGTCGAGCGTACCGGACAGCGCTTCGACGACGGAATCGTCGACCCGCTGTGCAGACTGCGGGATCTTTCCAGTCCTTTTCCAAAGATCGTGCCCGAGCGGTCTGACTCAGAATCGGCTTGACAGAGGAACGCTCCATCATGATCGAAGACGTTGTCCAGGCCCGCGAGTTCGACTTTTCCGCCGCAGACTTCGAGCGCGTGCGAAAGCTCATCTATGGCAAGGCTGGCATCAACTTGAATCCGTCCAAGCAGCAGATGGTCTACAGCCGGCTGTCGCGGCGTCTGCGCGACATCGGCCAGCGAAGCTTTGCGTCCTATCTGGATGATCTCGAGCGCCGCGACGATGCAGGCGAGTGGCAGCAGTTCATCAATGCCCTGACGACAAACCTGACCAGCTTCTTTCGTGAAGCGCACCATTTCCCGGTGCTCGCCGAGTACCTGAGAACCTTGAGCGGCCCGGTCAGAGGCTGGTGTTCCGCAGCCTCGACTGGCGAGGAGCCGTACTCCATTGCCATTACGGCCAGTGAGGCTATCGGCAAGGCGCGGCTTTCACTGCTCGCGACTGACATCGACACGAGTGTGCTTGAGCGCTGCCGTCGCGGGGTGTACGCCGATGAGCAGACCAAGGGGCTGAGCGACGAGCGTCTCAAGCGCAACTTCCTGCGTGGCAAGGGCAGCAACGAGGGCATGGTCCGGGTACGGCCGGAGCTTGCCCAGCAGATCGAGTTTGCGCAGTTCAACCTGCTGAACGCGACCTGGAGCCTGGGAAAGCCCTTCGATTTCGTGTTTTGCCGCAACGTTCTGATTTATTTCGACAGGCCAACGCAGGACACCGTGCTGCGCAAGATCCACTCGGTACTGAAGCCAGGCGGTCTCTTGTTTATCGGTCATTCTGAAAACTTCTCCGAGATGCGAGAGCTGTACCGCCTCAAGGGAAAAACCGTCTACGAACGGATCTGAGATGCTCGCAACGTCACCTATTTCAAGCGTCGGGCGAGTGGGTCTGCCGCCGCTCGCCGCGGCAAAGACCGTTTCATCGACACCCTCAGCGCGTCCATCCAGACTGGATGAACTCAAGCGGCGACCGCGTGTGTCCGGTCAGGCGAGCTTTTTCTACTTCGAGTCAAGCTTTCAGATCGATGCCGTCAAGGTGCTGCCGGGCGAGTACTACGTCGACACCCAGCCGATCCAGATCGTCACCGTGCTCGGCTCATGCATCGCCGTGTGCCTGTGGGACGCCCAGATGCGCGTCGGAGGCATGAACCACTTCATGCTCCCGCATGGCGACGGGAAGGACACGAGCGGGCGCTACGGCGTGCATGCAATGGAACTGCTCATCAACGAGATGCTCAAGCAGGGAGCGCGCCGAAGTGCCATCCAGGCCAAGGTGTTTGGTGGCGGCCAGGTGATGAAGACGTTCACCTCGCTCAATGTCGGCGAGAAGAACACCGAGTTCGTGCTGGAGTTCCTGCGCACCGAACGCATCCCGATTCTGTCCAAGGATGTTCTGGACATCTACCCGCGCAAGGTCTGCTTCTTTCCGGACACTGGCAAGGCCATGGTCAAGAAACTTGCTTCCACGCATGAGGTGGAGATCCAGGAGGCCGAGCGCGCCGCCGCGGTCAAGCCGGTTGTGGCGCCCAAGGGCGGCGATATCGAGCTGTTCTGATCCAGATTCAACGAACTCGTCCAGCATTGGGCGCATGAGCATCCCGGGAGACCTGGAATGACAAAGACCAAAGTTGTGGTGGTAGACGATTCAGCGCTGGTCCGAAGCTTGCTGACCGCCATCATCAGCCGCCAGCCCGACATGGAAATCGTCGGTGCTGCGAGCGATCCGTATGTGGCGCGCGAAGTGATTCGAACCACGAATCCGGATGTCGTGACGCTGGACGTGGAAATGCCTCGGATGGACGGGCTCGACTTCCTCGAGAAGATCATGAGGTTGCGTCCCTTGCCGGTCGTGATGATTTCGACCCTGACGGAGCGCGGCGCCGAAGTGACCTTGAAGGCGCTCGAACTCGGCGCAGTGGACTTCGTCACAAAGCCGAAGCTCGGCATTACCGAGGGTCTGGAGCGCGCAGGGGCCGAAATCATCGAGAAGATCCGGATCGCATCGCGTGCCCGCGTGAGTCGGCGTGCGCCGGCACAAGCGACGGCCGCCGTCGGTGCCGCGCATGTCCTTCCGAGTGGGCACCCCTCTCAGGGCGCAGCCAAGGTTGCACCAAGCAGCTTCTCGCGGGCGAGTACCGAAAAGATGATTGTCATCGGCGCATCGACCGGCGGCACTGAAGCGCTGAAGAGCGTTCTGATCAAGTTGCCGCCTGACTCGCCAGGTGTCCTTGTCACGCAGCACATGCCCGCGGGGTTCACCCGCTCGTTTGCGCAGCGTCTGGACGGCTTGTGCCGCATCCGCGTGAGTGAAGCGGTGGACGGCGAGCGCGTGCTTCCCGGTCACGCCTACATCGCCCCAGGCGGGCGGCATATGCGGGTGGACCGCTCCGGTTCGAACTATGTGGTCCGTCTCGAGGACACCGAACCGGTGAACCGCCATCGCCCCTCTGTTGAAGTGCTGTTTCGCTCGGCTGCGACCAATGTCGGCCCGAATGCCATCGGCATCATGCTGACGGGCATGGGCAAGGACGGTGCGGATGCCATGAAGCTCATGCGCGACGCCGGTGCGTACAACTATGCGCAGAATGAAGCGACATGCGTGGTTTACGGCATGCCCCGGGAAGCCGTGGCCGCCGGTGCGATCGACGAAGTGCTGCCTCTGGACGGCATCGCTGATGCCGTACTTGAGCGTCTGCGTGCATCGGGTGGTTTGGGTAACCGCGTCTGACGAATTGACGGTGGAGGACAAATCATGCGCAGAAGCATTCCCGTGGGCCGTCAGGCGCGCAGCACCTGGAGCGAGAGGTCAGGATCACGCACGATCGAGCGCCACGCCGCAGGCAGCGTGTGGAGCTGGCTGCGAGACGCGTTCAGCCCGAGCCGCTGGCAATCGGTCGACCGAAAGGCGCCGGTGAGAGTTGCTCCGCGACGCCATCCGCCGCACGGCTAGAGACGCGCGTCGTAGCCGGTACGAGTGATGAAGGCCGCACGCAGTCAAGCCGTCCAGCAATCGCACCGCGATGCGGCACGGCGAGTCAGCAGATCGTGCATGACGATCTCGCAGGCTGTGGCGAGCGCCCGAAACGCATCAGGCGATCGAATTGACACATTGGGCCGGGTATCAAAGATCGATACCGCGCCCGATCTCAGAAAGTAGGAGATTGAACATGGGACGCTTCAATTTGCGATCTTGGAAGATTGCAGTTCGGCTTGGGTTGGGATTCGGCACAGCAA
The DNA here is from genome assembly GCF_047549485.1 of Piscinibacterium candidicorallinum. GTDB lineage: Bacteria > Pseudomonadota > Gammaproteobacteria > Burkholderiales > Burkholderiaceae_C > Piscinibacterium > Piscinibacterium candidicorallinum. The sequence continues at coordinate 529,337 of NZ_CP180191.1, forward strand.
TGCTCCTGATGGTCATGATTGCCGCCGGAGCCTCTTTGACAATGGCCCAGATGGCGGGCGCTGCAAGCGATCTGGTCGACACAGACGTACCGACGGAGCGACTTATGCGGGAATGGGAATCGGCCGCACGCATGAACGACATCCGCGTCACCGCCATCGCCAAGTCCTTCGACGCCGGGGTGCTCACGATGCTCAAGCCCGAGATTGCAAGATCCTCGGCGCGCATCGGCGAGATCGAGTCCATGATGCGGAAGCTTGACGCTGATGCCGACTCGATCGCGGTGCTGGAGCGTATCAATGCAGCCCGCGCGAAGATGAGCGCCGCGCGAAAAAAGACGATCGACTTCAAGGATCAGAACCTGCAGGAGGAGGCGCTACAGGCCTACGAGCAGGAGTACCGCCCGGCATTCAAGAGCTACATCGAATCGGTTGTTGACGGGGTCAAGTTCCATTCGGGTCACGTTGAGCGCGTGGTCAGCGAGTTCAAGAAAGACTATCAGCAGGGCATGATCCTGCTAGTCGGCGGCAGCCTGGTGGCAGTGCTGCTTGGCATCGGATTCGCGTGGGTGGTGGTTCGGTCAATTACGGGGCCGCTGCACCGTGCCATTGACGCCGCCAAGCGCGTAGCCGCGGGCGATCTGGATATCAACGTCGAGTCCCGGAGCAATGATGAAGCGGGCCAGCTGCTCAATACGCTGAAGATGATGATCGAGAGTTTGCGGTCCACGGTGTCATCTGTTCGCAGCGTTGCGGGTTCTATCACCACCGCCAGTGCCGAAGTCGCAACCGGCAACCAGGATTTGTCTGGCCGTACCGAACAGACGGCGAGCAACCTGCAGCAGACTGCCGCGTCCATGGCGCAGCTCTCGCAGACCGTGAACCAGAATGCCGAGGCGGCGCGTACTGCCAGCCAGCTCGCAGCCAGCGCATCCTCTGTGGCCCAGCAGGGTGGTGAGGTCGTCGGAAAGGTCGTCCACACCATGAACGACATCACGGTGGCCAGCAAGAAGATCAGCGAGATCATCGGCGTGATCGACGGCATTGCCTTCCAGACCAACATCCTGGCGCTGAACGCCAGTGTGGAAGCCGCTCGGGCTGGTGAGCAGGGCCGCGGCTTTGCCGTGGTGGCCAGTGAAGTACGTAATCTTGCCGGCCGCAGTGCTGAAGCCGCCAAGGAGATCAAGACACTGATTGGTGCCAGTGCCGAGAAGGTCGAGACTGGCAGCCAGCTCGTGGAACAAGCCGGCGCCACCATGGCCGAGATCGTCGCCAGCGTGCAGCGCGTGACGAACATGATCGGTGAGATCACCGCGTCCACCACGGAACAGGCCAGCGGCATCACTCAGGTCAATCAGGCCGTAGGCCAGCTGGATCAGATGACCCAGCAGAACGCTGCGCTGGTGGAGCAATCCGCAGCCGCCGCGGAGAGCCTGAAGGATCAGGCGCAGCGCCTAGCGCAGGCGGTTGGGGTATTCAAGATCAGCTCGAGCCGAACAGCGCAGGCCTAAAGCTCTCGCTCCTTCTGCCGACAACCTCAGGGGGTCACCGGATCTTCGCTCAGCGCCGCACTGCCGCATAAGCCTCCAGCCGTCCCGAAACCCGCACCAGTACTCGATCTTCGCAGGCTTGTAGGAATCTGTCCTACAAGCCTGTTGTCGTTTTGGACGACGCGTGAATCAGCCGGATTCCGATACTTTGAATTGGCTTGGATTTCCAGAATGCACCCATGGCGACAACAACAGCGCGCCAGTTCAAAAGGAGCAAGGAAATGACCACGCAACGTACCGAACAGCTGCTCGCAGACATCCGCGAAGCCAATCTCACCTACATGATGCTCGCCCAGCATCTGATCCGCGAAGATCGTGAAGCCGCAATGTTCCGCCTCGGCGTGAGCGAGGAAGTGGCCGACATCATCAACACCCTGTCGCCCGCGCAACTCATGAAGATTGCGGCAAGCAACACCCTCGTGGCCCGCTTCCGCTTCGATGACGAGATGGTGTGGAACCTTCTGATTGAGTCCAAGCGTCCCCAGGGCCCGGCGCAAGACAGCCCCTACGCCCGCCTGCACGCCCGCATCCTGGTGGCCAGCGCGTCGACAGACGCGATCTGATCAGCCCGCCACTGAAGATTCAGAACGCAGAGGAAAGGAAACCACATCATGGCCACGAAGAGCCTTCTCAAGGAAAACGCCCAGATTCAACGCGCCATCGAGCTGATCAAGCTCGGCGCCCGCCTGCAAGTGCTCGAGAGCGAGACGGATCTCTCCTACGAGCGCCTGCTCAAGCTGTACAAGGAAGTGGCTGGCAAGTCGCCGTCCAAGGGCATGCTGCCCTTCTCGACGGACTGGTTCCTGACCTGGCAGCCCAACATTCATGCCTCGCTGTTCCTGAATATCTATGAGTTCCTGAACAAGACGACCGAGGCTGACGAAATCGACAACGTCATTCGTGCCTACAAGCTCTATGCAGAGCAGATCGCGCTGGATGGTGTTGAACCCCTGCTGACCATTACACGAGCGTGGCGTCTCGTGAAATTCGTCGACTCCGGCATGCTGACCATGACGAAGTGCAAGTGCTGCGGTGGCCACTTCGTCAACCACAGCTACGAGCTGTCCAAGGATTACGTGTGCGGTCTGTGCAACCCGCCGGCGCGTGCTGGCAAGGGGGCAACCAACAAGGCCCGCGCAGAAGATTCGGTTCCGGTCTGATGCGTTGCCGCCGCCTCGCTCAAGTCGAGGCGTGCGCTGCCGAAATGCTGTTTGGAACAGTCATGTTTCCTTCCTCCCTCACCTGAAGGCGCGAGCCGTAACGGTGTTTATGAGCGGGCAAAAGCCCGCTCTTTTCTTTTCATCGATCGCAGTGCCGCGCGGGCATCATCTCTCAAGGCGGATTCTGTTCTCGCCGAAGACCTGAAGCAGGGATGCCCCCCGTTGTGCGCGCCAGCCTCCGGCGCGCGACGCCCACCTAGGAACTGCGATGTTCATCATCATTGGCTATGTCGTCGTGATCGTCTGCGTGTTCGGCGTGTACGCAGCGGTGGGCGGCAACATGGCCATCATTGCCAAAGCGGCTCCAATCGAGCTGGCCATCATCTTCGGTGCGGCGATCGGTGCGTTCCTTGTCGCCAACAGCATGAAGGTCATCAAGGCGACAGCGGCTGCTGTGCCTGCGCTGTTCAAGGGTTCCAAGCAGACCAAGGCGCGCTACATGGAGTTGATGGCGCTGCTCTACGACATTCTCTCGAAGGCGCGCAAGGAAGGGCTCATGTCCATCGAAAAGGACGTTGAAGACCCCCACAACAGCGCGCTCTTCAACAAGTATCCGCTGGTCTCCGGAGATCACCACCTCGTCGAGTTCATCACGGACTACCTGCGTCTCATGGTGTCAGGCAACCTGAATGCCATCGAGATCGAAAACCTGATGGACAACGAGATCGAGACCCATCATCACGAGGCGCACGTGCCCGCGCATGCGGTTCAGTCCATGGCCGATGGCCTGCCTGCATTCGGCATTGTGGCGGCGGTGCTCGGTGTGGTGAAGACGATGGCCTCGGTCGGGCAGCCCCCGGCGGTGCTGGGCGCCATGATTGCCTCAGCGCTTGTCGGTACCTTCCTGGGCATTCTGCTCGCGTACGGCTTCGTGGGCCCGTTGGCCAGCCTGATGAATCAGCATGTAGACGAAGCCACCAAGGAACTGCAGTGCATCAAGATCACGCTGCTGTCGTCTCTCCAGGGCTACGCGCCTGCGATCGCTGTGGAGTTTGGACGCAAGGTCCTGTACTCCACCGAGCGTCCGACCTTCCAGGAGCTGGAAGCCCACGTGAAGCAGAAGAAGGCTTGAGCGGGTCTGCAGCATGGCTTCTGACAAGGCTGTCCAGCCCATCATCATCAAGCGCATCAAGAAGGTCTCGGGTGGACATCATGGTGCAGCATGGAAGATTGCCTACGCCGACTTCGTGACGGCGATGATGGCGTTCTTCCTGTTGATGTGGCTGCTGGGGTCCACCACGAAGGGTGATCTGAAGGGCATTTCGGACTACTTCAGCAACCCCATCGCACTCACGCTCTCCGGCGGCTCCGGTGCCGGAGATGCCACCAGCCTGGTCATGGGGGGGGGCGAGGATCTGTCGCGCCGCTCGGCCAACATGCACAAGGGGCAGGACCCTGAGGAACAGCGCCGCATCCAGCGTGAGGCACGCGATGCAATTGCCAAGGTGGACCGGGCAGCCATGGCTGCGCTCAAGGACAAAGTCCAGCAAGCCATCACCAACAACCCCAAGCTGGCCGACTACAAGTCCCAGGTCCGGCTCGACGTGACCAAGGAAGGGCTGCGCATCCAGATCGTCGACGATCAGGGACGACCCATGTTCGATAGCGGATCTGCGGTCGTGAAGGACTATATGCGCGGCTTGCTGCGCGAGATTGCGGCCGTGCTCAACACCGTGGATTACAAGGTTTCTCTGTCCGGTCACACGGACTCGCGGCCCTTCGGGAGCACCGAGATGGGCTACAGCAACTGGGAGCTGTCTGCGGATCGTGCGAACGCGTCTCGGCGAGAACTGCTCGCTGGCGGCATGCAGGAGCAGAAGATCGTCCGCGTGGTGGGCCTGGCGGCGAGCCAGCCCATGGAAGGCATGCAGCCGGACGCGGAAGTGAACCGGCGGATCAGCATTGTGGTGCTGACCCGTGCCGCTGAAGACGATTTGGCGGCCGCCGCGCGCGCGCCCGAGCCGGAACCTGTGGAGAAGACGCCGTTCATGAAGGTCCTGGAAGGCTCTACCCCGCCCCCGGCGCCCAATTCGGCAAATGGTGCTCCCGCCATACCGGCTGTTCAGGCTGCGCAGTCCGCAGGCGCGGTGGCGCCCGCGTTGCCTGCAACCCCCAGCTTTCCCCAGTCCGCCGAACAAAAGCCGTTTGTCGTGACTATTCCACGCTAGCCCACACTCAAGACCTTTCGCTTGCGTGCCGAAACAAGATCCAAACCCGGAATCCCTGCATACCGAGGAGCTGACCGATGTCTGCCGAAATGAAGTTCCTGATCGTTGACGATTTCTCCACCATGCGTCGCATCGTGCGCAACCTCCTCAAGGAGCTCGGCTACAGCAACGCCGAAGAAGCCGAAGACGGCCAGGTGGCGCTCAACATGCTGAAGTCTGCCCACTTCGATTTCGTGGTGAGCGACATCAACATGCCCAACATGAACGGCTTTGAGCTGCTTCAGGCGATCAAGGCAGATCCCGCGATCAAGCACCTGCCCGTGCTGATGGTGACCGCTGAAGCACGCAAGGAAGACATCGTCCTGGCGGCCCAGAGCGGCGCGGCCGGCTACATCGTCAAGCCTTTCACCAAGGGCACCCTTGAGGAAAAGCTTCAGAAGATTCTTGCCAAGATGGCACAACCCGCTTGAGAAAGGGTCATTGATCATGGATCAGGCCACTGCCATCAACGACATGGATCTCGACGCGCTGTTCGACACGGCGGCATCCGGCCCCGCTTCAGTCGCTCCAGCTCCCGGCGCAGCGTCTGCGCCGGCGCCGACTGGGCGCACCCAGGCTGCCGGTGCCGGGCCGATGCCGGCTGTTGCCCCTGAGGCCGGCGTCGTGCATGTCTATCAGCGGGTTGGCGAACTCACGCGCACGCTGCACAACACCCTGCGCGATCTGGGCTACTACAACGAGATCGAGGACTCGCTCTCGAACCTGCCAGACGCCAAGTCGCGCCTGACCTACATCGCACGCCTGACAGGCGAGGCCGCCGAGAAGGTGCTCAACGCGGTGGAGGTCGCCCAGTCGGAGCAGGATGCGCTGGCCGAGCGCGCCAAGGCTGCACGCGCTGCCTTGCTGGAAAACCCGGTCAAGGCTGTGGCTACCGGAGGGGTGCTCGACTTTGTGGACGCGGTCATTGCCAATACGGCCAAGACCAACGCCACCCTCACGGACATCATGATGGCCCAGGACTTCCATGACCTCACCGGTCAGGTCATCCGAAAGGTTGTCTCACTGGCGGGCAACATGGAAACCCAGCTCGTGAAGCTGCTGGTCGAAGTCACGCCTCCCGAGCAGCGCCAGAAGATCAAGCAGGACGAAAAGCTCGGCGGCCCGGTGGTGAACCCCGAGGTTCGCGCCGATGTGGTCAAAGGCCAGGGTGACGTGGACGATCTGCTTGCATCTCTGGGCTTCTAAGCCTCGCAGGGCGTAGACACGCCGTCAACATCTTCAAGCGCACCTCAAGGGGCCGGAAATAGGCGGGGCTTTCCCCGTCTTTCCCGGCCTTTCGCGCGCTCAAGTCTCCGAATAATGCTGCCGATAGCACCTCGCTTCCGGGGTGCGCACCCAGAGTGCTCGGCAGCCCATGGCAGAAGAAAGCGGTCAGGACAAGTCTCTACCAGCGTCAGCGCGCAAGATTGAGCGCGCACGCGAGGAGGGGCAGGTCGCGCGCTCGCGCGACGTAGGGCACGCGCTCGTCCTCGGCGCCAGCTTCGCCATGCTGGGCGTGCTCATGCCCTGGATCTTTGAGCGACTGACCGCGCTCATGCGTACCGGCCTGCGCTTTGATCGCGCCGCACTCACGGACGCATATGCCTCCAATCTGATTCACGGCCAACTGGTCGCGGGCCTGGAAATCTGGGCTCCGTTCGGCATTGCCGGCGCCCTGATGGGCGCTGCCGGCGCGGTGGCCGTGAGCGGCTTCATCTTCACCGGCAAGCCGCTGATTCCTCAGTTCAACCGGATTGATCCGATCAGCGGCTTTGGGCGCCTGTTCTCTGCACAGTCTCTTGTCGAGAATCTCAAGCTCTTTGTCGTTCTGATGGCTCTGGTGGCCCTGACCGGCTACATCGCTTGGGTCTATGGGGGGCAATGGATGGCGGTGACCACCATGCCGCTTCAGTCTGCCCTCCCAGAGGCCGGTTTCACCCTCCTCAAGGCCGTCTTCTGGCTCATCGGCTTCGTGATCTTTGTTGCTGTACTGGATGTGCCGCTTCAGATCTGGCGTCACAAGGAAAACCTCAAGATGACCGTTGAGGAAATGCGCCAGGAGCACAAGGAGACCGAGGGCAACCCCGAGATCAAGAACAAGATCCGTCAACTGCAGCGCCAGGCCGCACGTCAGCGCATGATGGCTGCGGTCCCTACTGCCACCGTGATCGTGACCAACCCCACGCACTACGCCGTGGCCTTGGCCTGGGACGAGCAGACTGGCGGTGCGCCCAGGGTGGTGGCCAAGGGCGTCGACGCCGTCGCAGCAAAGATTCGCGAGCTTGGAGCAGAGCACAAGGTGCCCCTGCTCGAAGCCCCGCCACTGGCGCGGGCGCTTTACACGCATGTGGAGATCGAGCAAGAGATTCCGGCCACCCTGTACGCCGCCGTGGCACAGGTCCTCGCCTACGTCTTCCAGCTCAATGCATCGCTGCGTGGCGATGCGCTGACACCTTCCGCCCCGAGCAGCATCGCCATCCCTGCGGGTATGGATCCGCTCGAATCGCCGCCCAAGACCGTCTGAGTCACTGAGCCATGAACCTGAAGAAGACACTGGACCAATTCGGACTGCGCGACGTTCCACTTGCGACGCTGGCGCTGCCTTTCCTGATCCTCATGATCCTGGTCATGATGATCCTGCCTCTGCCCCCGTTCCTGCTGGACCTGCTGTTCACCTTCAACATTGCGGTGAGTCTTGTGGTGTTGATGGTGGCGGTATTCACGGTCAAGCCCCTAGACTTCTCCTCCTTCCCGGTGATCCTGATGATCACCACGATCATGCGACTGTCATTGAACGTGGCGTCCACGCGCGCAATCCTCATGAACGGTCATGAAGGCACCGGTGCCGCAGGCAAGGTCATCGAGGCATTCGGCCATGTGATCATTGGCGGGAACTTCTTCGTCGGCATCATCCTGTTTGCCATCCTGATGGTCATCAACTTCGCGGTGATCACCAAGGGTGCCGGCCGGATTGCCGAGGTCGGTGCCCGCTTTGCCCTGGATGCGATGCCGGGCAAGCAGATGGCGATCGACGCAGACCTGAACGCAGGGTTGATCGACGAGAAGGAAGCCCGGAAGCGTCGTACCGAGGTCTCTCAGGAAGCCGATTTTTACGGCAGCATGGATGGTGCCTCCAAGTACGTGCGCGGCGATGCGATTGCCGCCATCCTCATTCTGTTCATCACCATGATCGGCGGCTTTGCGTATGGCGTGGTGGCGCATGACATGTCGATGGCCGATGCCGCGAACAACTATGTGCTCCTGTCGATCGGTGATGCGCTGGTCGCCAGCGTGCCCTCGCTGGTGATCTCGATCGCAGCGGGCCTGATTGTTTCGCGTGTGGGCGACTCCGAAGACATCGGTGGCCAGCTCATCAAGCAGATGTCCGTGGCGCCCAAGGCACTGGGCATCTCGGCCGGCTGTCTGGCCATTCTCGGCATCGTCCCCGGCATGCCGCACTTCGTGTTCCTGCTCCTTGCCGCAGTGCTGGGGTATGGCGCCTGGTATCTGAAGCAGCGCGCCCTCAAGCAGCAGGCCCAGCCCGCCAAGGCAGAGGAGCCGGTAGCCAAGCCCAACGAAGCGAGCTGGGACGATGCCGCGCCCGTGGATGTGCTGGGCCTGGAGCTGGGCTATCGCTTGATCAATCTGATAGAGAAGGGCAGCGAGACCGACCTTCTTGGCCGCATCAAGGGTGTGCGCCGCAAGTTCGCGCAGGAAGTCGGCTTCCTGCCGCCCTCGGTGCACGTGAAGGACAACCTCGATCTGCGTCCGGGCAGCTACCGGATCATGCTCAAGGGCGTTGCGGTTGCCGATGCCGAGGCCTTCCCGGGCATGCATCTGGCGATCAACCCCGGTGGTGCCACGCAGAGCTTGCCCGGCACGCCAACGAGCGACCCGGCCTTCGGCCTGCCGGCGATCTGGATCGAGGAATCGATGCGTGAGACGGCGCACGCTGCGGGCTACACCGTGGTGGACGCCTCCACAGTCGTGGCGACGCACCTGCATCACGTGATGCAGACCCATGCGTCCAAGCTGCTTGGCCGCCAGGAAGTCCAGCAGCTCATGGATCACGTCAACAAGTACGCCCCCAAGCTGCTGGAAGACGTCATCGGCAAGACCGTGCCCCTGGCCGCCTTCCAGAAGGTGCTGCAGAACCTGCTGGAGGAGGGTGTGCACATCCGCGATCTGCGCACCATCGTCGAGACCCTGGCCGAACACGGCACCCGCACGCAGGACCCGGCCGATCTCACCGCACAGGTTCGTGCGAGCCTGGCCCCCGCCATCGTGCAGACCATCTACGGCCGGACGCAGGACCTTTCTGTCATTGCCTTCGAGCCGGGCCTGGAGCGCGTTGTCGTTCAGGGTCTGGCGAGCGAGCAGGGCGCCGGCATCGAACCCGGTCTGGCCGACACGCTGGTCAAAGCGGCAGGCAACGCCGCCAATGCGCAGGAAGAGCGCGGTCACCCGGCCTGCCTGCTTGTCCCGGATCGTGTCCGCATGCCCCTGGCCCGCATGCTCAAGCGCGCTGCACCCCGCCTGCGCGTGTTGGGCCACTCCGAAATTCCTGATTCCCACTCCATCTCGGTGGGCTACCTGATTGGGGGTGCAGCCTGAGATCGGCACTGCTGATCCAGCGCTCCACCCCGCACTGATCTCCCTGGAGAGACACCATGAACCTCAAACGCTTTGTCGCCAAGTCCAGCCGTGAGGCACTCAATCAGGTTCGACTCGAATTCGGCGATGACGCAGTGATCATCTCGAACAAGAGCGTGCCCGGCGGGGTCGAAGTCCTCGCCATGCCCTCGGCCGACGTGGATGCCATCAGCCCGCCGCCCTCGGCACCCGCTGCCAAACCTGCGGGCACGCCTGCCGGCCGAGCCGCTGCGCCGCGCGTACCGGCTGCTGCGAAGCCCGCTGCCGCCGCCGCGCCTGCTGCCGCGAGCCGCAGCAAGGCCATACCGAACAACCTGCCTGCACAAGTCGAAGAGGATCTCGCGCAGCTCGAGATGAGCACTCTGTCCTTCCAGGACTATGTACGCCAGCGCTTGATGAACAAGCGCGCCCAGAACCAGGAGCAGCAGATCGCTACGCCTGCTCAGCCCGCGCGTCCTGCCGCCGTGTCACCTCGGATGGCAGCACCCGCAACCGCTCCGATGGCGGCGCCCGCGGCTGCGGTTGCCCCGCAGGCAGGGGCGGTCATGCCCAGCTTGAGCATGCCCGGCACCCCCGCATCAGAGCCCATGCTCGCCGGCGAGCTGCGTGCCATGCGCAGCCTGATCCAGGAGCAGCTCTCCCTCATGACACTGATGGATGGCGCACGGCGCCAGCCCGCGCAAGGCAAGGCGATGCGCCTGCTGGCCGGGGCTGGGTTCTCGCCGATGCTGACGCGCGAGATTGCCCAGCGCGTGCCGCAGCACGTGGATGAATCCCAGGTGGAGAGCTGGCTGCTTGACCTGCTGGCGCGCAATCTCAAGTGCGATGAAGCGGATCCGCTGGGTGCGTTCGCCGAAGGTGGCATCTTCGCGCTCGTCGGCCCTACCGGCGTGGGCAAGACCACTACTGCCGCCAAGATCGCGGCGCAGTTCGCAATGCGTCATGGTGCCCATGAAGTCGGCCTGATTACCGTGGACACCTATCGCATGGCTGCGCATGAACATCTGCGCGGCTTCGGCCGACTGATCGGCGTGCCCGTCTATGCCGCTGCCGACGCCACCGCGCTGGCCGATCTGCTGTCCCTGCTGTCGTCCAAGAAGCTGGTGATCGTGGATACGGTCGGTGTCGGTCAGCGTGATGAGCGTGTCAAGGACCTGCTGGGCATGCTTGCTCACCCCCGCATGCAGCGTGTGACCGTGCTCAACGCCAGCGCGCAGCCCGAGACCCTGGACGATGTCGTGCGCGCCTATGGCACCGCGAGCCATCGCGGCGTGATCCTGTCCAAGATCGACGAATCCGTAAAGCTGGGCCCTACGCTGGATGTCTGCCTGCGCCACAAGCTCAGCATCGCCGGGCTGACCAACGGCCAGCGCGTGCCGGAAGATTGGCACCCCGCCCACCGTGCCATGCTGGCGCACAAGGCGCTCAAGCATCAGTCGCAGGGCGCGTTCTCGATGCTCGAAGGCGACATCGGCCTTTCAATGGGCCTGGCCGTGGCTTCCGGTCAGGGTGGACAGGGGGGCTATCTGCATGCATGACATCGGCCGAGGCGGACTGTCCCGCCGGATGGATCAGGCCCTGGGCCTGAAGCAGATGTTCGGCGTGCGCGACACCCTGGTGGTACCTGTACTGGCGCCCGTCCAGGACGAGGCGGCCGGCGAGGTGCTGGCCCAGCTGATGGCCGACCTGGAGCGCCTGGGCGAGCCCTGCACCCTGCTGGATGCCCGCGGTGCCCGGCATGTGGATGATCTTGCCCACCAGATCCTGATGACCGCCCGGATGCCCGATCGCGACCTGGGGCAGCGCACGGGTGAATTTGGCTCGCCTTTGTCCGGCTTATCACTCGTTTTCGCCGTCATGGCCGATGCCAAGATTGCCGACATCCTAGCCCCCGATTCGGACTGCCTCGTGCTCGTGGACACGCACCCTGCCCGACTGACCCAGACCTACGCCGCTGCCAAGAGGCTCATGCAGGCGCGCCCCGACGTGCGCCAGCAGCTGATCGCCTACGGCGGCAGCCTGAACATGGCTGCGCGCGGCGGCGCACGTGTGGGTTCGTTGCTGACACAGGTGGCGCCTGCGGGGGGTGCGCTCTCCGGCGGCCGCTCAGCCCTGCTGGGCTGCCACGCGCCACGCGAGGGTCTGGTTCAGCAGGTGGCCGAACGTCTGCTTGCACTCTCCTTTGCGGTTCTGCCGCAACCTGCAGTCGCCACGCCGTCCGGCGCACTGCACTGAACGAAGGTCCAGCCATGTACACCGCTACCGGACTTCACGACCGCGAGACCCAGCTCAAAAAGTACCAGCCCATGGTGCGGCGCCTGGCACACCAAATGATCGCCAAGCTCCCGGCCAACGTGGAGCTTGACGACATCGTGCAGGCCGGAATGATCGGCCTCATGGACGCGCTTAGCCGCTACGAGCTGGGCCATGGCACGCAGTTCGAGACCTACGCCACGCAACGCATCAAGGGCGCCATGCTTGACGAGCTGCGCGCCGGCGACTGGCTGCCGCGCAGCGTGCGCAAGAGTCAGCGCCAGATCGAACAGGCGATCCAGAAGGTCGAGCAGCGCACCCACCGCCAGGCGCAGGAAGCCGAGATTGCCAAGGAACTCGGCCTGAGTCTGGACGAGTACCGCGAGCAGCTCTCCAACGCCCACGGCGCGCAGCTGTTCTATCTGGATGATCTTTCCGGTGATGACGATGCCGAAGGCTTTCTTGACCGTCACGCCGTGGAGACTGCAGGCAGCCCGTTGGAAGCGCTGGCCGATGAGCGATTCCGCGGCGCGCTGGCCAGCGCCATCGAGAGCCTGCCTGAGCGCGAAAAGAACGTGATGGGCATGTACTACGAGCACGACATGAATCTGCGCGAAATTGCTGCTGTGCTCGGCGTGACCGAGTCGCGCGTCTGCCAGATCCACAGTCAGGCCGTAGCCCGGCTGCGCACCAAGTTGTCCGCCTGGTAGACGGCACCCCGTCTGCCATGTGATCAGGAACCGAACACAATCAGTACATATAAGGAGTCATCGTGTCCCTGAGCTCCAGGCTTCTCATGTTCCGCCGCGAGGCCAAGCCCACGCCCGCTGCACCCGCAGAGCCCGCCCTGCGCAGTGATGAGACCCTCGCCATGAGGGCCATACATGCCTTTGCTTCCAAAGCGGGCGGTCTGGGCAAGGAATCGGCCCAGCTGGCCGGCGCTATCGATGACCTGGCCGCTATGGCTGAACGCCAGGCGGCGGACTTCCAGCGCGTCGTTGCGCGCGTGGAATCGATGGTTGCTGCAAATCGCGCCATCACTCAGGCCACGCAAGGCAGCGCAGCCGCGGTTGAGCACGCCCGAACCACGGTGGGGAAAGTGGCCGACGGTGTGGGCGGCGTGGTGGACACGCTGCGCGAGGTCGCTGGCGCTGCCCAGAACATCACCCAGATTGCCTTGCAGACCCGCCTGGTTGCCTTCAATGCCAGCGTGGAAGCCAAGCGTGCCGGTGAGGCCGGCCGCGGCTTCTCCGTGGTGGCCGATGCCGTCAAGGATCTCGCTGCCAAGGTCGAGGAATCCAGCAAGCTCATCATGAGCACGGTCACGCAGTTGGACACACGCATCGAGGCGCTGTCTGCCGAGATCCGCGCCGACGCCGGCAAGCCCAGCGCCTTCCAAAAGGCCCTGCAGAACATCGAGGCCGGTGTCCAGAGCGTCAGCACCGCTGCCGAACAGAATCTTGCCGAGTGCGCGGCTGTGAGCCGCGACGTCTCGCAGCTCAGCGGCGAGGTGGATCACACCGCACGCTCCTTGCGCGCCGCCAGCACCCGTACCCAGGGCTTCCTGCAACTGTCTGAATCACTTATCGAGACGACCGCCGAGTGCGGTGTGCAGACCGAAGACACGCCCTACATCAATGCCGCGCGTGACGTGGCCGCCAAGATCACCGCGCAGATGGAAGAGGCCGTAGCCTCTGGCCGACTGAGCATGGCTCAGCTGTTTGATGACAAGTACCAGCCAGTGGCCGGCAGTAATCCGCAGCAGGTCACCACAGCCTTCACCAGCTTCACCGACGAGATCCTGCCGCCGCATCAGGAGCCCATGCTGCAGCTGTCCGACAAGGTGGTGTTCTGTGCTGCCGTGGACCGCAACGGCTATCTGCCCACGCACAATCGCAAGTTCAGCCAGCCCCAGGGCAGCGACCCGGTGTGGAACACGGCCAACTGCCGTAACCGCCGCGTCTTCAACGACCGCACGGGCCTGGCCGCTGCGCGCAATACCCGCCCCTTCCTGCTGCAGACCTACCGGCGCGACATGGGGGGTGGCAACTTCGTGCTGATGAAGGATCTGTCCGTGCCCATCGTCATCCAGGGCAAGCACTGGGGCGCGATCCGCCTGGCGTACAAGTTCTGACGCGCGCCGATCTGGCGCGCTCCAAAAAGGCACAAGGCCCGCCGGCTTTCACCGGCGGGCCTTGTTGCTTCTGGCCGCAACGAGTTCTTGGACGCTCGCTGCTTATGAGTTGCGCTCAGCGGCGGCAGCAAGCTGCGTGGTGGCGCGGGCGGCAGCCACTTCAGCCTTGCTGGCCGTGACGGTCACGGTGTCGAGGGCGATCACGGGCTGCTCAGCCAGGAGGGCGGAGCGGCTGGCCACCACCGTGACCGTGTCGAGCTTCACGACATTCGCTTCAGCCTTGGGGGCCGGCACGGCTGCGAAGGCAGCGGCGCAGAAGGCGGCAGAGACGAGAGCGAAGACTTGGGCGCGGGCGGTGGTGGTGTTCATGATCGGGCTCCTTGGGTTCGTTGCGATCGACGTGTTGTGTGTGTCGATGGAGTGCATTCTGGGCAAGGGCATTCGAATGCGCAGCCGGTGTGCGATGAACTGCACGGCGGGCGACGTGAACTGCAAGAAGCGAGGCCAATGCTGCGGAAGCGACGGGCCACAGCCGGGCCACTGCCGGGCAGATCCAGCACGGTGCCCCGAAACGTGTCGCACGCGCCAACGTGCGCCCTCCCGAAGTTCGCAGACCTGGCTCCGCGTGACGCGCACTGACTGCGCAGCTCCGGCGCTGCTTGCCCCAACTGCACAACACAGAGAACCCGACGGAGTGCCTCTTCGCTTGTCTGGCGCGGATCTCCAGCCTATTTGCCCTGGAAACCCGCATGGATACTGGGCTTTCCATTCCGAATATCAAGGAATGAGACTGGGTGCGCTTCTTCAGGCCAAACCGGCTGGAAAGCCGCGCCAGACAAGCGGAGCGCTCTTTACAGACCCTGTCGGCGAGCGCACTGGCAGGCGCTGGGCGTCTCGCCATCAACGGGCCGAGACCTTGTGCCAGTCACGCCGTCCACATACATAGACCGCCGCAGATTTCGCGGGCGCGCGAATTTATCGGCTGGGCGCGACTGCGTCCTATAACCCCACTCAAATAAGTAGTTACGGGTTACACCCGCCGTAGAACTCTGTAGAGACGCGCCACGGGCCGGTTCGCAAGATGCATGTCATGCACACCGCTGTCCGCGCTAATCCATGCTTCCCCCCCCCCCCGCTGGGTGGGTGAGGCCGTGCGGCGCGTCCGTCGCGGGCGCGCACGCTGCGCCCCAAGCAGGGAGGGGCAACTGTCGGGGCAGGATGGCTTGAATGACTGACAGCCTTTTCCGCCCTGAAGTGCTTGCCAGCCGCAGCGCCAATCAGCTCGGCGCCATCCGTATTCGCCAGCCCTTTGCCTACCGCGTCTGGGCGCTGATTGCGCTGGCCGTGCTGGGCTCGATCATCAGCTTCCTCGCCTTCGCCAGCGTCACCCAGCGCGCCACGGTGGCCGGTGTGCTCATGCCCGCCGGCGGCATTGCAAACCTGGCCAGCCCCCTGGGCGGCACCCTCATCCGCGTCGGTGCGCAAGACGGCCAAACCGTGCAGGCTGGGGACGTGCTCTTTGTGCTCTCCACAGACCGCCAGCAGGTGGTGGCCGCTGGCGCAACTGCGGGCACCCTCGGCACCCAGGCCGCCATTGCCGCCCAGCTCGCCACGCGCCAACTCCTCGCTGAGCAGGATCTCCGCCGCGCGGAGGAGCGCTTTGAAGCACGTGAGCGCAGCATCGCCGAGCGCTTGGCCGTGCTTGAGCGTGAGCTCATTGCCGTGGAGCGTGAGCGCGAGCTGGCGGCCAGCCGCCTGCAATTGGCCGAAAGCCAAGCCGGGCGCATCAATGAACTGGCCCGTGCGGGCTTTGTAAGCGCCGGCCAGCAAGCCAGCCAGCAAGACGAGCTACTGGCCGCGCGCCAGCCGGCCCAGGCGCTTGAACGCAGCCGCATTGCCATCGAGCGCGAGCGTGCCAGCCTGCGTGGTCAGCTGCGCGACGCACAGAACGCCCGAGAAACCGAGCTGGCCGAGGCCCGCAAGGCCCGCGCCCTGCTCGCCCAGGAAAGCACCGAGAACGCTGCCCGCGCCACGCATGTGGTGACTGCCCCGTACGCCGGCACCCTCACGGGCAGTGCGGTCATGGTGGGCCAAGTGGTCACGCCGGGGCAGGTGCTGGCGCTGCTGGTGCCGCACAATCCCACAGTCGAGGTGGAGGGCGAAGCCGACCCCGCCCGCGCGGCCGGGTCAGTCCCTTCCCTGCAGGCCCTGGAGGCGCAGGGCGAGGTGATCGCCGAGCGCGTGAGGTATGCACCCAATGGCAGCCCGCCCGCACGCGGCCCGCCTAGCGCCGACGCTCACGGTGCACCGCCAAACCCGTCCACCCTCCAAGCCCACTTCTACATCCCGACCCGCGCCGCCGGCTTCGTGGCCCCCGGCCAGACCGTACGCCTGCGCTACGCAGCATTCCCGTACCAGAAGTTCGGCCAGCACCAGGGCACCGTGCTCGCTATCGACCGCGCGCCCACCGCCCCCAGCCAACTCCCCCCGGCCATCAGCGCCGCCCTAGCCAGCACCTCAACTGGCGCCACGCCCGAAGCGCGCTACCGCGTGACCGTGGCCCTCACCGAACAATACATCCTCGCCTATGGCCAACCCCTACCCCTCAAACCGGGCATGGTTGTGGAGGCTGACATCGTGCAGCGCGAGAGCAAGATCTACGAACAAATACTGGACCCGCTGCGGGGGTTTGCGCAGCGCGGGATTTAGTGAAGGAATCTGCTGTCGACGCAGAAAACTGCCGTTCTTTAGCCCTGATCAACCTAGGGAAGGCATCAATTAGGAGAGTGTGATGTTTGGATTGAACAAAAGTGAGATCGATCTTGTTTCGGGAGGATATTCTCTACAAGAGCAGGGCAGTGCCAGAACGCAGCACGGCGTTGTAGGGCAAACTCGATTCCCGTCGAGCTGCGGTACAAACCAGCTCTGTAGATCTCTGCACGCTGTCTGCCAAGGACTGCCGAACGAGGCGACGGTGAGTGTCACGCAGAACGTAGGGACGACGGTAGGCGTTAATAGCACTAACGCTACGACCGGAACGCAAGCCACTGGGACAACTACATGTGGCGCACTGCGTGGTATTCCTTCAACGCCATCTACAACTGGCACTCCGGGATCTCCAGGTAAGCCATAGAGCGAGGGGTTAAATCGCGTTGAGCCAAAGGGTTGGTTTTTTTTAATCCTTTGGCTTTTTCAATTAGACTGTATTTATAGGACGATGCCTTCGTTGGACATGTTGATTGCGCCGAGTCTTTTGGTATGAAGCAGATATTCATTTTGCTGATATTTCTATTCTCTACCGACGCATGTCGTGCATTTGACTTGCAAGCTACGTCCAATATTTCCGCAGGCACAATAGTCGTTGAAATTGACTCGTCTGCATGGATCCCTGCGGGCTATATTCGGTGGAGTGGTCGCTCGCGGGAGGTTCGTTTCATACATGCTTTTGAGGGGTTCGTTCGTGAACCTTGTTTCTCCGTACTTGCTGCAGGAGCACAAGCCTTCCGGTATGCGGTGCCATTTTTTTCCGCGAGAAGTCCTCACTTATCCATGGGTGAGTTGTGTGGTCATCTTTATGTGCTATTCGATGACCCAATTCTTAGTGCTAGTGATGAACGGACAAGGCGGTTTATAGCTGATCATGAGGCCTTTCATATTGCCGCACAGATGTATGGCGCCAAGGTGCCCATTGTTTTCGTGGGTGACCGGCCCCAAATCGAAGCTGAGTCACGATCGTTCCTGCGCAATCTAGAAAGGGTGCTCAATGCGTCATCTTTGGTGGGTGTGGGCGATGCTTACGACAGCGTGTGTGCGCTTCTCGAAAAATACCATTTACACACATCGAGTGCAGAGCGGCAGGCGCTTTCCCACTGGATATTTTGGGAGTGGCCGGCTGAGGATTATGCCTTTCGAATGCTGCGCAAGAACCATCACGCAGACATTGAGGATTATTTGCGTATTCGGACGCTGCTCGGGGACAGCGAAGTGTACGCGCTGGGACCGATTGTTGGTATGGCTCTAGATCAGATGGTGGGTCAGGCAGTTTGGCAACATCGTATCCAGCAAGGGGAAACGATGCTCGATGTCCTTGTCGGTAGCTGCACATCGGGGAGAGGTAATAAAGAATATCCCACGATTGAGATGAGCCGCGTTACGTTTGAGTTCGTATCTTTAGATGCTCGGGATTAATGGTATGGTAATGCCGTTGGGTACGCAATAACGTGCGTCCTCACCTCCAATCCACCGCCGCCGAATGCTCCATCGCCTGCCTGGCGATGGTTGCCGACCACTTCGGCCTGCGCATGGACTTGGCCGATCTGCGGCGCCGCTTCTCCCTGAGCCTGAAGGGCGCCACGCTGGCGCAGCTCATGCGCTATGCGGCGGAGCTGAACTTCACCACCCGGCCCCTGCGCCTGGAGCTTGAAGAACTGCATGAGCTGCAAACCCCCTGCATCCTGCATTGGGACTTGAACCACTTTGTGGTGCTCAAGCGGGTGCGCGGGCGCGGGGTGACGGCGCGGGTGGAGATTCTGGACCCGGCGGTCGGGGGGCGCACCCTGAGCCTGGGCGAGGTGAGCAAGCATTTCACCGGCGTGGCGCTGGAGCTGGCGCCGGGGGCGAACTTTCAGCGGGCCGACGAGCGCCGCCGTATCCGCCTGCGGGATCTCACCGGCCACATCTTCGGGCTGCGCCGCGCGCTGCTGGTCATCCTGGCGCTCGCTCTTGCGCTGGAGGGCATCGGCCTGTTGGTGCCGATGACCACGCAGTGGGTGATTGATGAGGCGATCGTCTCGGGCGATACCCATCTACTCATCGTGATCGTGCTGGGTGCCGGCATTCTGGCGCTCACGGACTTTGCGCTGCGCACGGCGCGCGGCTGGATCAGCCTGCGCCTGTCCATGGACGTGGGTCTGCAATGGACGGCGAATGTGTTCGCCCATCTGACCCGCCTGCCGGTGAGCTACTTCGAGCAGCGCCATCTGGGCGACATCACCAGCCGCTTTGGCAGCCTGGACGCCATCAAGCACGTGCTCACCACCGGAGCGGTGGAGGCGGTTTTGGACGGCCTGATGCTGTTTGCGACCCTGGGCTTGATGCTCATGTACAGCTGGCAGCTCACCCTGATCGCTGCTGCCGCCTTGCTTCTATACGGCCTGCTGCGCTGGGCGAGCTACCGGCCCTTCCGGGATGCGAATGAAGAGCGCATCGTGCTGGGCGCCAAGGAAAGCTCGCACTTCATGGAGACCATCCGCGCTGTCACGCCGCTCAAGCTCTTTGGCCGGGAGACCGAGCGCCTCGCGCGCTGGCAGAACCTGGCGGTGGACGTGCAGAACCGGGATCTGCGCACCGCCAAGATGGAGCTGCTGTTCGGCACCGGCAACACGCTCATCTTTGGTGTGGAGAGCGCCCTGCTGCTGCTGATCGGCGGGCTGGCCGTGATTGCCAACGAACTCACCGTCGGCATGCTCATGGCCTTCATGGCCTACAAGGCCAATTTCGCCCGCCGTGCCACCGCGCTGATTGATCTGGCCGTTCAGATCAAGATGCTGGGTCTGCACGCGGAGCGGCTGGCTGACATTGCGCTGGAGAAGCCGGAGGCGCCCGTACCGGCCGAAACGGATCTCACCCGCATCCAGCCGAGCATTGAGCTGATGAACGTGAAGTTCCGCTACGGCGAGGGCGAGCCCTGGGTGCTGGACGGCGTGAGCCTGAAGATTGAGGCTGGCGAGAACCTGGCCATCGTCGGCCCCAGTGGCTGTGGCAAGAGCACGCTGCTCAAGATCATGCTGGGCCTGCACCAGCCACAGGAAGGCGAGGTGCGAGTGGGCGGCATCCCGGTGCGGCAGCTGGGTCTGGCGCAGTTTCGCCAACTGGTAGGCACCGTCATGCAAGACGATGTGCTGCTGGCCGGCAGCCTGGCGGAGAACATCGCTTTCTTCGACACGCACCCCAAGCAGGAGCGCATTGAAGCCGCCGCACAACTCGCAGCCATCCACACAGACATTGCCGCCATGCCCATGGGCTACCAGACCCTGGTGGGCGACATGGGATCGAGCCTGTCCGGTGGGCAGAAGCAGCGCGTGCTGTTGGCCCGTGCGCTGTACAAGGGCCCCAAGATCCTGGCGCTGGACGAAGCCACCAGCCATCTGGATGTGGACAGCGAGCGCGCCGTGAATGCCGCCATCAAGAACATGCGCCTGACGCGCATCACCATCGCTCATCGGCCCGAGACGATTGCCAATGCGCGGCGCATCGTTGCGCTGGCGGGGGGCAGGGTGGTGCGTGATATGGCAGTGGCAACCGGCGCGGTGACGCCGAGCGCTGGCACCGGGAAGCTGCACGCTGTGCAGCCTTGAGCCGTTGGCTCAGGCGTCGCTCCTGCGTCCACGCGACGCGCTGGACTGATTCAGGGTGACGCATCCCGGCGCTCCAAAAAAGCACAAGGCCCGTCGGCTTTCACCGGCGGGCCTTGTACCTTCTAGCCGCAACGAGTTCTTGGACGCTCGCTGCTTATGAGTTGCGCTCAGCTGTGGCAGCAAGCTGCGTGGTGGCGCGGGCGGCAGCCACTTCAGCCTTGCTGGCCGTGACGGTCACAGTATCGAGTGCGATCACGGGCTGCTCAGCCAGGAGGGCGGAGCGGCTGGCCACCACCGTGACCGTGTCGAGCTTCACGACATTCGCTTCAGCCTTGGGGGCCGGCACGGCTGCGAAGGCAGCGGCGCAGAAGGCGGCAGAGACGAGAGCGAAGACTTGGGCGCGGGCGGTGGTGGTGTTCATGATCGGGCTCCTTGGGTTCGTTGCGATCGACGTGTTGTGTGTGTCGATGGAGTGCATTCTGAACAGGCAGCCTTGAGTGCGCATCCGCATTGCGATGAGCTGCGGAATCGACGACGCGAGCCGCAAGAAGCGCGGTGTTTTCGGTGGGCGGGGTAAGGGGGTTGGTGTGCTCCGAGCCCATCCATGGAGCCACAGATGGAAACCGATGCACACTGACAAAGAGCCGCCTCGCGGCCCGCCTGCGTTACTCGCGGAGCCAGCGCCGAACGCCGCGCGGTCACCCCCTATCGGTGTTCATCGGTGGCCATCTGTGACTCAAAAGGTCGCTCCGCTTGTCTGGAGCCACTCTTCAGCCACTTTGCTCTGAAGAAGCGCATGAATGCTGGGCTCGGGAAATCCAGTCGATAGAAATTCAGTATTCATGCGGGTTTCCAAGGCAAATTGGCCGAAGAGTGGCTCCAGACAAGCGGAAAGGCTTGTGGGCCGCCCGCTCGGTCGATGGGTGCCACAAAGCAATCAGGCTCCGCGAACGGAGCCTGATGCAGTTTGGTAGTGAGCGCGGGAGTCAGGCGACGCCGAGCGAGCGGCTGCCCGTGTTGCGCTGGACGTTGCCGCCGGCGTCGTAGCTGGGCGGGGTGGGCGCGACGTTGGCGGCCTGGACGAGGGCGTCCACGCGGCGGGTCGCGCTGGCGGCCAGGCGGGTGGCCAGGTCGCGGTTCTGCTCGAGCTGCTGGCGCAGCTCCGGCGGCATGCTGATCTGGACCTTTGTGGGCGAGGTGCCGATGGTGTTGCCGGCTTCGCGGATGGTGCGCGAGATGGCGGCATTCACGGACTCGATGGCCCGCATGTCACCCGAGGCCAGGGCCTTGGACTGCTGGGCCGCAAGCACCGAAAGCTGCGACCAGAGCGCAGCTTGTGTGTTGGGTGGTGTCTCGGAGGCGGCTTTGACAGCCATCGCCGAGGCGGTCTGGTTGGACAGGTTGATGTTCATCTTGCGTCCCCCGCCTGCGAGTGTTCAGGGTGCACTCAGGGAAAGCTGCTTTGGGTCAACGTGGTTCAACAATCAAAGGGAATGGGAAGGGGCTGCGCCGCGGCTTACTTCTTGGCCGCGTTACCTGCGCCCATGAGGTCCATCGCGTTGGCAATCAGCTTGTCGGCCACCTTGGCGCTATCGACCTTGAATGTGCCGTCGGCGATCTGGGCCTTGATGGCTTCGACTTTCTTGGCATCAAACGGGCCTTCGGCGCCTCCGGTCTGGCTCAGGCCGGCCACGCTGCTCTCGTACTTGACGCCTTCACTGCCGGCGACCTTGTCGACCGGCTGGTTGTTAGCGATGGCGCGCGTGCTGGAAGGAGCGCGCGCATCAGTGGCCCCGCTGGTCGCGCGGCTGGCGACATCGCCGACCCGTACGTCCTGACCGTTCTTGATTTGCATTTCTTGCTCCTACTTTCGCCCGCTTTTTCCGGGATGGTGGGTCGACAGTTCGACCTGCTTAAGCCCATTGTCGGTGCCGACGGGGAAAACTTTAGTGTTCATCAGCGACTGTTTTGGGTGCCTGCTCGGGTGATTGCTATGTTTCCAATCAAACACCCGACTGTTTGAGGCTTTGTTCATTTGATCGGCGCGCGGACGGCGGACTTGAGGCCAGCGGGCTGGGGCCGCGGGTTCACAGGCGGATCTCCACACTGCGGTCAGCACGCGCCGTGCCCATGATCACGCGGCCATTGTCCACCCGCACCCGCACCGGCTGGCCGGCGGCGGCGTTGTTCAGAGCCTGGCCCTCGCCATTGACCGTAAAGCTGCCTCCGGCCACGCGAACGCGCACCGGGTCGCCGGCGGCAATCACCTGGGCGGCACGGAACATCTCGGCGCGCAGGCTCTGGCCGGGGGCGAGCGGCCGGGTCAGTGCCTGATTAGCAATCTGCGCCAGATCCAGCACCGGGCTGCCGGGCTCGCGGGTCAGTTCAATCTCTTCCACCCGCACATCGGCCGGGCCGGGCACGCTGCCGATCGCCAAGGGCACGGTGGTGACGAGTGCGGGGCCGAACACGCGCACGTTGATGGGCAGGCTCACGCTCCAGCTCGCGCCCGCAGTGCAGCGGATGCCGATGGTGCCGCGGCCCCACAGTCGGGCGCCGGGCGGGATGAAGGGCTCCATCTGCGCACAGGGGGCCAGACGCAGGCGCGGGTCCAGCTGGCCGACCGATACATCCACCCGGCCGGCATTGACTCGCTGGGCCTGGGCCAGGATGTATTGGGTGATGGCATCGGCGTTCACCACCGCGCCGCTGTCTGCGGCGGGTGCCTGAGCCAGCGCGCTGCTTGCGCAAACCAGGCCGAGAGCAGCGGCTGCGGCAGCGCGAAGGGCTCGGGCGAGGAAACGGGACATCTGTATAGGCATGGATTCATGCACTGAAAGCGCGCAAATGCGCTCTCAGGCCGGAGCACAGTAGCCCGGCGGCCGCGCAAACACAGACGCAAAAAGCTGCCACAAGGCAGCGCTTTTCGCTCGATGGGCCGCCGCGGGCCGATCGAATAATCCCTGCACAGGTTGTCGGCACAGGTTCTGGAAGCTTGAGCCCCCGGATTCTGAAAAAGCCGAACACCCCAACGAATTCCCCGAACGCGCCGTACCTGGTGCAGCAGGAGCAGACCATGTTTGATCGATTGACCCAGGGCCTGGACTACCACGCCACCGCACTGACGCTGCGCAGCCAGCGCCAGCAGGTCATCGCCTCGAACATCGCCAACGCAGACACGCCCGGCTTCAAGGCGCGGGACTTCCGCTTCACCGAAGCCATGCGCGCCGCCGTCGGTGCCCAGCCGGCGGGGTCGGCCGCAGGTGGGCAGGTGCTGGCCACCAACGCCCGGCACATGAATGCACAGGGTCAGACCGGTGCCCCCGGCAGTCCACAGCTGCTGTATCGCACGGTCGAGCAGCCCTCGGCCGACAACAACTCGGTGGACATGAACCGTGAGCGGGCCAACTTCATGGACAACGCCATGCGCTACGAGGCCACGCTGCGCTTCATCAACGGCAACGTCCGCACCATGAACCTGGCCATCCAGGGTCAGTAAGGAGCACTCAGCCATGTCGCTCTTCCGCATTCTTGATGTGTCGTCCTCGGCGGTCTCGGCCCAGAGCCAGCGCCTGAACGTCACCGCATCGAACCTGGCCAACGCAGACTCCGTCGCCGGCCCGGATGGCAAGCCCTACAAGGCCCGCCAGGTCGTGTTCCAGAGCGCACTCACGCAGGCGCAGGACGCCGCCAGCGTGGGCGTGCGCGTCACCTCCGTGAACGAGAGCGAAGCCGAGCACAAGAAGATCTACGACCCCAAGAACGCGCTGGCCGACGAAGCGGGCTATGTGACCGGCAGCAACGTCAATGTGATCGAGGAGATGGTCAACATGATCTCTGCGGCGCGTAGCTACGAGAACAACATCGAAGTGATGAACACCGCCCGTTCATTGCTCAACAAGACCCTGCAGATGGGTCAGTAAGGATCATGACCATGCTCAATTCCGTGTCATCGAGCAGCAACGCCCAGAACCTGCAGGTTGCGCTGAACACCGGCACCAAAGCCCAGGAGTCCAGCCAGGACCGCTTCCTGACCCTGCTGGTGGCGCAGATGCAGAACCAGGACCCCCTGAACCCGATGGACAACGCGCAGATGACCAGTCAGCTCGCGCAGATCAACACGGTGCAGGGCATCAATTCACTGAATGACACCGTCAAGGGCCTCGGCGCGCAATTCGCTGCGTTGCAGTCCCTGCAGAGCGCTGCGCTGGTCGGAAAGAACGTGCTTGTGCCTGGCGACAGCGCCACGCTGACCGGCGGCACCATGAACTTCGGCTACGAGCTGCCCATGGATGTGGATGCCGTGAAGATCGACGTGCTCGATGCCCGCGGCACCGTGGTGCGCAGCTTCACGCCGCAGGACCGCGCGATGACCCGGGCCGGCGTGCACGGCATGAGCTGGGACGGCAAGACCGCCGATGGGCGCGACGCCCCCGCAGGTGACTACCGCCTGCGCGTGAGCAGCACCGTCGCTGGCCGCGAGGCCAGCAGCACCGCGCTCACGAGCCAACGCGTGGCCGGTGTGACATCCGATGCAAACGGCGTGCAGCTGCTGCTCGCCAACGGCAATCGCACGGCCTACACGGGCGTGAAGGCCGTGTTCTGAGCTACGCCATTCCAAACCAATTCACTCAAGAGGTCTGAATCATGGGTTTCCAGCAGGGTTTGTCCGGTCTGAATGCGGCATCGCGCAATCTCGATGTCATCGGCACCAACGTCGCCAACTCCGGCACCGTCGGCTTCAAGGCCTCACGTACGGAATTTGCCGACATGTTCGCCAACTCCATGAGCGGTGCGGGTGGCCTGTCGGCCGGCATCGGCGTCAATGTGGCGGCCATTGCCCAGCAGTTCACGCAGGGCGGCATCACCACCACCAACAACCCGCTGGACATCGCCATCAACGGCCAGGGCTTCTTCCGCATGTCGACCAACGGCGCGGTGACCTACAGCCGCAACGGCCAGTTCAAGATGGACAACCAGGGCTACATCGTCAACAACCAGGGCGCTCGCCTGACGGGCTTCCCGGCGGATGCCACCGGCCAGATCAACACCGGCGGTGCCCGCGAGCTGCGCCTGGACACCTCGGATGTGGCGCCGCGTGCCTCCACCGAAGTGGGCGTGGCCGCCAATCTGGATTCGCGCAACACCCCGCCCGTGGGCGCATTCGACGTCAATGACCCCACCACCTACAACAGCGCCACCTCGCTGACGGTCTACGACTCGCTGGGCAACGCGCAGACGCTGTCGCTCTACTACCGCAAGACCGGCAACAACGCCTGGGATGTCTACGCAGCGGCCAATGGCACCATGATCGGCAGCGGGCGCGCCGGCAACATCGCATTCAACAGTGACGGCAGCTTCAATGCCGCCGGATCGAGCAACCCGATGTCGATCGCCGTTCCTGTCACGGGGGGTGCGGCCACGCCGCTGACCGTCTCGGTCGATCAGGACCGGCTCACGCAATTCGGCAACAACTTCTCGGTGGCCCAGCTCAGCCAGGACGGCTATGCAGCTGGCCGGATTGCCGGCTTCACCATTGATGGCAACGGCGTGATCCTCGGCCGCTACACCAATGGCCAGACGCTCGCCCAGGGCCAGATCGTGCTCTCCAACTTCACCAATGCGCAGGGTCTGGTGCCTGTGGGTGGCAACGCCTGGGTGGAAACCACGGCCTCGGGCCAGCCGCTGACCGGCGCGCCCAACTCCGGCGCACTCGGCGGCCTGCAGGCTGGTGCGCTGGAAGACAGCAACGTGGACCTGACCGGCGAGCTGGTGAACATGATCACCGCGCAGCGCATGTATCAGGCCAACGCCCAGACCGTGCGGACGCAGGATCAAGTGCTGCAGACGCTCGTCAACCTCCGTTGAGCACTGAGCACTGTCTGAGCTAGCGAGGACCCAGCATGGACCGCATGATCTATTCCGCCATGAGCGGTGCCAAGGCCACGATGGCCCGGCAGGATTCGCTGGCCAACAACCTGGCCAATGCGAACACCACCGGCTTTCGCGCAGAGATGGTGCGTCACCGGGCCGTGCCCATCCAGGGCGAGGGCGCGTCCACCCGCGTGTTCGCGCTCGACACCACGCTGGGCTACTCGGACAAGCAGGGCGAAATCAACATCACCAACCGCGAGCTGGATGTCGCTGTGAGCGGCCCGGGCTGGATTGCCGTGCAGGGGCTGGACGGCAATGAGGCCTACACCCGTAATGGCAGCCTGGATGTGGACGGCAACGGCCAGCTCGTCACGCGCAACGGCTTGCCGGTGCTGGGTGATGGCGGGCCGATCAACGTACCCGCCAACGCGCGCATCAAGATCGGCCAGGACGGCACCGTCACCGCCACCGTGGGCAACGGCGCACCCCAGCAGGTCGGGCGCATCAAGCTCACCAACCCCGAGACCGTCTCGCGCGGGCCGGACGGCCTGTTCCGTACGCCGGACGGCGAGGCTGCACCGCTGGATGAGAACGTGCGCGTCACCCCGGCGGCGCTTGAGGGCAGCAATGTGAATGTCATCGAGCAGATGGTGGGCATGATCTCCGCGGCTCGGCAGTACGAGATGCAGATCAAGATGATGACCACGGCCGACACGAGCACCCAGCGCGCCACGCGCCTGCTGTCGCCGACGGGCTGATGCGCGACTGCTGCGGCAGCGAACAGTCTGGGCCACAGAGGGCCACAACTGCACGCCGATGAACACCCTGTTGGCCTGCAGCCTCCTTGAGCCGCCGCGGCCTTGTCGATGTTTGCCTGTGGGCCTCTGGGGCTGCCATTCAAGGGCAATTCAAGAGCCTTTCCGCTTGTCTGGCGGGCTTCTCCAGCCATTTTGGTCTGGGAAGCCGCATCCAGAGCCGATCTCGCTTTCCGATTCCGGGCTGGCGCTGCGTCTGCAAGGGCTGCAATTGGATGGCAAGAGCGCTGCTTATTGCGGCATGTACAGGGCGCCGTCTGCTTCAGACTGCATGTCAAACAGCCGATATTCACGCCCGCGCCAGCGCCGCACCTGAAGTGCGCATCCGGCCGGGCTAGGAGCCCCGCCATGATGCGTTCACTGTCGATTGCCAAGACCGGGATGGAAAGCCAGCAGCTGCAGCTGGACAACATCTCCAACAACCTCGCCAACGTCGGCACCAACGGCTTCAAGCGCTCGCAGGTCGTCTTCGAGGACCTGCTGTACCAGAACATGCGCCAGGCGGGCAGCCAGAACACGCAGCAGAACACCTTGCCCACCGGGCTGCAGATCGGCACCGGCGTGCGTGCGGTGGGCAGTTCGCGCAACTTCGGCCAGGGCAACCTGCAGAAGACGGATGGCGCCTATGACGTGGCCATCAACGGCCTGGGCTTCTTCCAGGTGCAGATGCCCGATGGCACGAACGCCTACACGCGCGACGGCAGCTTCAAGATCGACGCCAACGGCCAGCTCGTCACCAACAACGGCTTCCCGGTGAACCCGGCGATCACCATTCCCGCCAATGCGCAGAAGGTGACCGTCGGCCAGGACGGCACGGTCACGGTGCTCGTGCCGGGCAGTGCCACCCCCAACACCGTGGGCCAGATCCAGCTGGCCACCTTCACCAACCCGGCGGGCCTCAACCCCCTGGGTGGCAACGTCTACGGCGAAACCGTGGCCTCCGGCGCCCCCACGCCGGGCCAGCCGGGCACCAACGGTTTGGGCACGCTGGCGCAGGGCTTCATCGAGACCAGCAACGTCAATGTGGTCGAGGAGCTGGTCGCGATGATCGCCACGCAGCGCGCCTACGAAATCAACTCCAAGGCCGTGTCCACCGTGGACCAGATGCTGCAGCGACTGTCGCAGCTCTGATGCGTCCTGACGGATGCCGCACCAAGAATCGAGCCCTTCATGTTCAAGCGCCTCTCATTGATTGCCCTGCTCGCCACGTCCGTGCTGAGCGGCTGTGCCGTGGTCGGCCGGCCCGAAGTCGCCGTCGTCGACACCACGCCAGTGCGGCCCAATCAGCCTGCCGTCGATCCGCTCGTGCATCAGGCCGCCACCGGCAGCATCTACAACGCGCGCATGGCCACGCCGCTGTTCGAAGACCGCCGTGCACGGCGCGTCGGCGACATCATCACCGTGCAGATCAACGAGCGCTCCACCGCCAGTCAGAGTGCCAACAGCTCGGTCGACAAGACCAGCGATCTCAATGCCGGGATCAGCGCGCTGCCCTTCATTGCCGGCAACAGCTTCGGCCGTGCAGGAGCACGCGCCAACAGCGAGAACAGCTTCGAAGGCAAGGGCGCGACGGACTCGTCCGGCCTGATCACCGGCTCCATCACTGTCACCGTGGTGGAAGTGCTGCCTAACGGCAACCTGCTGGTGGCCGGGGAGAAGCAGATCGGTGTGAACCATAACGTGGAGCGCATGCGCCTGAGCGGTGTGGTGAACCCGGTGAACATCCAGCCCGGCAACACCGTGAGCTCCACGACGATCGCTGATGCGCGCATCGAGCTGCGTGGCATGGGCCAGCAGGACCAGGCTCAAGCCATGGGCTGGCTGTCTCGCGTGTTTTTGTCCGTCTGGCCGTTGTGAGGTTTAGCCATGCGTAATCGAGTCTTCGGCCGCATTCTTTGGATCTTGAGCGCCAGCCTGTTGGCGCTTGCTGCGCTCCATGCGCCGGCGGCTCAGGCCGAGCGCCTCAAAGACCTCGCCAGCTGGCAGGGCGTGCGCGGCAACCAGTTGATCGGCTACGGCTTGATCGTGGGTCTGGATGGCACGGGCGATCAGACCAGCCAGGCGCCGTTCACCGGCCAGAGCCTGCAATCGATGCTGGGCCAGATGGGCATCCAGCTGCCACAGGGCACGAACCTGCAGCTCAAGAATGTGGCCGCAGTGATGGTGACTGCACAGTTGCCGGCCTTTTCGCAGCCGGGGCAGCAGATCGATGTGACGGTCTCCAGCCTGGGCAATGCCAAGAGCCTGCGCGGCGGCACCCTGCTGCTCACGCCGTTGAAAGGTGCAGACGGTGAGGTATATGCCGTAGCGCAGGGCAATGTCATCGTGGGCGGTGCTGGCGCGTCGGCCAATGGATCCAGGGTGCAGATCAACCACCTGTCTGCCGGACGCGTGCCCGGTGGCGCCACGGTGGAACGTGCTGTACCCACGCCGCTGCTGTCTGGCGAGTTCATGCAGCTGGAACTGAACCAGAGCGACTTCTCCACGGCCCGTACCGTGGCTGAGCGTATCAATCAGGTCTTTGGCGAAGGCACCGCCACGGCACTGGATGGTCGAGTGCTGCGTGTGAAGGCGCCGCGCGAGCCCAATGCCCGCATCGGCTTTCTGGCTGATCTGGAGGGGCTGGACATCACGCGCGGAACACCCGCGGCCAAGGTCATCATCAATGCGCGGACCGGCTCGGTGGTCATGAACCAGAGCGTGACCCTCGGTCCTGCGGCCGTCGCCCATGGCAACTTGAGCGTCACCATCACGACGACTCCGCTGGTGAGCCAGCCGAGTGCGTTTTCCAACGGTCAGACCGTGCAGGCTGAGCGCTCGGACATCGCCATCCGTCAGGACCCAGGGCAATTGAATCTCGTCGGGCCGGCAGCCAAGCTGGAAGACGTGGTCAAGGCCCTGAATGCCCTGGGTGCGACTGCGCAGGATCTGATCATCATCCTCCAGGCCATGAAGGCCGCTGGTGCGCTCAAGGCAGAGCTGGAGGTGATCTGACATGGCCATCGGAAACCAGGCCCGCGTTGCCGTCGATCTGAACAGCTTGAACGCATTGCGCGATCAGGCCGGACGCGACCCGAAGGCCGCCACTCGCGCGGCCGCCGTGCAGTTCGAAACCATGTTCAATCAGATGCTTCTGAAGAGCATGCGTGAGAGCCTGCCCAAAAGCGATCTCATGGGTTCGAGCGCCGAGGACACCTACCGCGGCATGCTCGATGGCCAGATGGCTACGGCCATGGCCGGCCGCCCCGGTGGGCTGGCAGACATGATCGAGAAGGCACTGGCGCGCCAGATGGGTGCGGCGACGGATGGCCCGACCGTGGGCAGCATCCGTCCACCCCAGGTGCAGGCCTTGCGCGGCGCGGCCGCCGGCCCTGCAGCCGATCCGGCGGTCCGTCTGAACCCGACGCATGCCAGTGGCAGCGACGCACGGGACAACTTCATTGCGCGTCTGGCGCCCGAAGCAAAGCGCGCCGCCCAGGCCGCAGGCATTCCTGCGGACTTCATGCTGGCGCAGGCTGGCCTGGAGAGCGGATGGGGGCGCCGAGAGATCATCGGCGCCGATGGCCGCAACAGCTTCAACCTCTTCGGCATCAAGGCCACAGGCAATTGGAAAGGCGCCACCGTGGACGTGATGACCACGGAGTACGTGGGCGGCAAACCGGTCAAGCGCGTGGAGACCTTCCGCGCCTACAACAACTACGCCGAGGCCTTTGCCGACTACGGTCGACTGATCTCGCAGAACCAGCGCTACGACCAG
The DNA here is from genome assembly GCF_047549485.1 of Piscinibacterium candidicorallinum. Lineage (GTDB taxonomy): Bacteria > Pseudomonadota > Gammaproteobacteria > Burkholderiales > Burkholderiaceae_C > Piscinibacterium > Piscinibacterium candidicorallinum. The sequence continues at coordinate 560,153 of NZ_CP180191.1, forward strand.
GCCATGCGCAACACGCACAGCGCCGAGAAGTTCGCTGCCAGCATCCAGCAGGCTGGCTATGCAACCGATCCGAACTACGGCCGCAAGCTGCTGGCCACCATCCAGTCAACCCGCCGCAGCATCGGCGGGTTGACCAACGCTGCGGTCTGAAGGGAGCACCCTCATGGCCGGCCTCTTCACCATCGGCACCACCGGCTTGCAGGCCGCCTACGCGGGGCTGCAGACGACCAGCCACAACATTGCCAACCTCAACACGCCCGGCTTCTCGCGCCAGCAGACAATCCAGTCGACCGGCCCGGCCAGCACGGGGGGTGGCAGCTTTTTCGGATCCGGCGTGCGGCTGGAGACGATCACCCGCAGCTACGACCAGTTTCTGACTGCCGAGGTGCAGCGCGCCAGCGCGAGCCAAAGCGCAGCCGAAACGCGCAACGCACTGATGACCCGCATGGATTCGGTGTTTCCGACGGGCGGCGACAGCATCGGCGAGGGGATCGACGACTTCTTTGCCGTGGCACGCGACCTCTCGGTTCGGCCGGGTGATACGGCGGTGCGCATGGCCTTTCTTGCTCGCGCCAATGACCTGAGCTCCAAGCTGTCCAACACCGATCAGCAGCTGGAATCCCTGGGCCGGGCCGTGGAGCAGCAGCTGTCGGACAGCGCAAAGAGCATCAACGAGACGGTGGCGCGCATTGCAGACCTGAATGAGCGCATTCGTGCCACGCGCGGCATGACCGGCCAGCCCAACGACCTGCTGGATGCGCGCGACAAGCTGATTGCCGATCTCAATGCGCAGATCCGCGTGAGCGTGGTGCCGCAGGAAGACGGCACCTTCAACCTGTTTGTGGCCGGCGGCCAGACCCTGCTTGTCGGCAGCAATCGCGCGCAGATCGAGATGGCACGCGACACGGCAGACCCGCAGAAGACCGTGGCCCAGCTGGTCACGCCTGGTGGCGCGCGCCTGACGCTGGATGGCCCCACTCTTGGCGGCAAGCTGGGCGGCACGCTGCAGTTCCGTGATCAGGATCTGGGTACGGCGCGATCGCGTCTGGGCCAGATTGCCACGGTCGTTACGCAGACAGTGAATGCGCAGCAGGCCCTGGGTCTGGATGCACGCGGCCAGCCCGGGGCGCCAGTGTTCAGCGTACCGGCCCCGGTGGTGAACCCGCGGAGCACGAATTCCGGCAGCCTGGCCATGAACGTGGCCATCAGTGACGTGACGGCACTGTCAGGCACGGACTACGAAGCCACGTTTGACGGCACGCAGTGGACACTGCGGCGCCTCAACGACGGGCAGGTCAGCACCTTCAGTGCGCTGCCGATCAACTTCGAAGGCATCACACTGAGTGCCGGGGGCGGTACCCCGCAGGCAGGCGATCGCTTTGCCGTGCGTGCGGTCACCGGCGCAGCCTCCAACATGAAAACGGTGCTGAACGACCCGCTGCGTGTGGCGACTGCGGCCGCAGTGGCGGTCAGTTCGGGCACGGGCAACCTAGGTGCGACCGCGGGCGGGCTCACCGTGCTCGGCGCGAATGTGAATCTGAATGCACCGGTCACCATCACCTTTACGGCAGCCGGCACCTTCAACGTCACCGGCACAGGCACGGGCAACCCGACGGGCCTGAGCTACTCGCCGGGCGCATCCATCAGCTTCAACGGCTGGTCATTGAGCCTGAATGGTCAACCGCGCGCGGGAGACACCTTCACCATTGGCCCCAACACCCAGCCGGCTGCAGACAACCGCAATGCACTGTCGCTGTCTGCCTTGCAGACAGCTGCGCTGGCCAACGGACAAACCCTGACCGCGAGCTTCGCCAGCCTGTCGGCCGAGGTCGGTATCCGAGCCAACGGAGCGCGCTCCGAGGCCGAAGCCTCCAAGCAGGTGCTGGACGACGCCACCCGCGCGCAGCAATCGGTCGCGGGCGTCAATCTCGATGAAGAGCTTTCAAAAATGATGAGCTATCAGCAGGCTTATCAGGCGAGCGCCAAGATCATCCAAGCCGCACAATCGGTCTTCGATGAACTGCTCTCGATGGGCCGCTGAGTGCCTTGAGGGTCTCGAACCATGCGACTGTCCACCAGCTTTCAGATCCAGAAGTCGATCAGCGCCATCACTGAGCGCCAGAGCCAGATCGTCGGTCTGCAGAATCAGCTCGCCAGTGGCAAGCGCGTCAACACGCCGGGCGATGATCCGGCGGCAGCCAGCCAGATCGAGCTGGCCCGTGCTCGCACGGCCCAGCTGGACTCTCGCATCCGCGTGCTCTCCAACGCGCAGGGTCAGAATCAGCAACTTGAGCAAGGTTTGGCCGACGCCGCGGGTGCCATGCAGGATGCCCGCGACGCCCTCGTGGCCGCCGGCAATGGCGCGTACTCCGATGCCGAACGACGCGCCCAGGCTGAAGCAATCCGCGGTGCCTACAACCGGCTGCTGGCGATCGCCAACAGTGAAGACGGCGCCGGTGGCCGCCTGTTCGGCGGTGCCGGCAGTCAGACCAGTCCCTTCGTGCCCACCCCGGGCGGCGTGAGCTACGTGGGTAACTTCGGCGACCAGATGCTCGACCCCGCCAGCAACACGCTGGGCAGCCTGGACGGCTCCGCCATATTCATGCAGCTGCCCTCGGGCAACGGCACCTTTTCGGCGACAGCTGCCGCCTCCAACACTGGTCGCGCCTGGGCCGATACCGGCAGCGTGACCAACATGGCCCTGCTGACGGGGGACACCTACGAGATCCGCTTCAACGCCAGCGGGACAGCCTACGACCTGGTGAACACTACGACAGGCACCACACTCGCTGCCGGGCAACCCTACGCAAGCGGGCAGAGCATCGGTGCGGATGGCTGGCAGGTCACCATGAGCGGTGCGCCCGGTGCGAATGACCGCTTCGTGATCGCGCCGTCCTCGCGCAAGAGCATCTTCGACACGATGCAGGATGCGATCGCACGGCTCAATACGCCCGGCCAGATGAATACAGGCAAGCTGCAGCAGCTGCTTGCCGAGATCGACACCGCCGTATCGCGCGCCAATGTGGCGCGAGCCAAGGTGGGCGAACAGATGCGTACCAGCGAATCGATCGCCATGGCAGCAGGGCGCGAAGCCGACACCGTCCAGGGCTTCCGAAGCAAGCTGGAAGACGTGGACGTGGCCGATGCAATCAGCAAGATCACCGCACAGCAAACCTCACTCGAAGCAGCGATGAAGACCTACGCCTCCGTGGCGAAGATGTCGCTGATGAACTACATCTGACCGGAGCCTTCCATGGGCGCATTTGAATCGCAGCTGAATCTCGCCGACGCCCTGAGCCGCGGTGTTCTGGCGCAGGCCACCTTGAGCTACGCCCCGATGATTGACCGGCACCGCAAGGTGATCGGCATGCGGCTGGTCGTGTGCGGTACCGATGGTACGCAACCGTCCATGAGCGATGTCGTTCGTGCCCTGCGTGACATCGTGCCCGAAGAAGAGATCCGTCTCTCGGTGCATGTCGTCGGGGCCGACGTCGACCCAGCCCTGTTTACGGTGCCCGGCTCACGCGCGATTGCAGTCGAGATTCCGGCAGCCTACACAGTGAACCCCGAATGCTTCGAGTACCTGCCGGCATTCAATGCAGTCGGCCATCCGCTCGTCCTGTATGGCGTACCGCCCTCCGCGCTCGACCCCAAGCTCTTTGATTGCTTCAAGCACTCTGTTGTGGATCTGTCGGAGGACCGTCGCATCGGAGAGGAGAATCGGGTCATTACCGCGTCGGCCACGCGCCGCATTCCCTTCGTGCAGAGCGGCATCCGGACGGTCGCTGCGCTGGAAGCCAGCTTTGCGCGCAACTGCTATGCGGTGATCGGTTGGCCCTTCGATGACGTGCTGCGCTCCAGCTCGGTGGCCAGCTCCAACCCCGACTTCGTCACGATCACCAAGCTCATGCAGATGGTCGACCAGCAGGTGCCGGTCGAGCAGATCGAGCCCGTGATGAAGCGCGACCCGGCGCTGGGCTACCGCCTGCTGCGCTACATCAACTCACCGGCTTTCGGCCTGTCCGTAGTGATCCAGAGCTTCAAGCATGCGGTCATGATGCTGGGCTACAACCGCCTCAAGCGCTGGCTGGCACTGCTGCTGGCCACCTCCAGCAAGGATGTGATGCTGCGTCCGGTGATGTACAGCTCGATGCGCCGCGGCATGTTCATGGAGCGCGTGGTCGGCAAGAGCGTCGATCAGGAATTGCGCGACGAGATGTTCATCTGCGGCGTGTTCTCGCAGCTCGACCGCCTGTTTCACACCAGCTTCGAGCAGCTGTTTGCCATGCTCAACGTGCCGGAAAACGTGCGCAATGCGCTAGTGCATCGCACTGGCCCGCACATGCCTTACCTGCAGTTGGCCGAAGCCGTTGAAGTTGGGGATAGCGAGCTCATCAACAAGCTGGTGACCGACAACCTGATGTCGCTGGCCGCAGTCAATGCCGCGTTGATCGACACCCTGGTTGAAGCCAGCAAGGAAGAGTAGGGCGGCGCTGCTCGCGTGGCTCAGCGCAAGGACGCGCAGACCGCGCAGCCTGGGTCTCGCGGCACGGCAATGTCGGTGAAGCGCATGGCCTTGCCCTCGATCAGCAGCAGGCGCCCGCTCAGCGAACTGCCCACGCCGGCTGAGAGCTTCAGCGCCTCAGCCGCCTGGATGGTGCCGACGATGCCTGTCATCGGCGCAAACACACCCATGACCGCGCAGCGCACTTCCTCCACGTCCTCGCCTTCGGGGAAGAGGCAGTGGTAGCAGGGCGCCTCCTCGTTGCGCGTATCAAATACCGCGACCTGACCGTCGAAGCGAATCGCTGCTCCAGACACCAGCGGCCTTCGTGCCGCGACGCAGGCTCGGTTGACCGCATGTCGCGTGGCGAAGTTGTCCGAGCAGTCCAGCACCAGATCGTGGGCATCGACGAGTTCGGCCAGGCGTTCGCCATCCAGCCTTTCGATCAGCGGCACGACCTCAACCTGCGGATTCAAGGTGGCCAGCGCGGCCTGGCCTGAAGCGGCCTTGGCCTGACCGACGCGCGGCGTCGTGTGCAGGATCTGGCGCTGCAGGTTGGTGAGGTCCACCGCGTCCGGGTCGGCCAGCGTGATGCGTCCGACGCCGGCGCTCGCCAGATAAATCGCGACGGGCGACCCCAGCCCGCCGGCGCCGACCACCAGCGCACGCGTGGCACGGATGCGCGCCTGACCCTCGATGCCGATCTCGTCGAGCAGGATATGGCGCGAGTAGCGCAGCAGTTCGTCGTCTGTCATGAATGAGACTGTCTTGCCCAGTGGTACGCGGAAATGAAAAGGCCCGGCAGAACCGGGCCTGTCGCGCGCAGCATGCGCCTTACTTCTTGGGCTTGTCGCCGGGCGTTGCTGCCGAGGCGACCGACTCCTTGGGCTTGGCTGTAACCACCGGCTGACCCTTTAGGAGATTCAGCGCCTGCGCCAGCTGGAAGTCTTCCGCGCTGCCGAATTCGATCGGCCGGCGGCCTTCCGCACGAAGCTTTTCAATGCGTTCGGCACGCTCGACCAGCTCACGGGCACGCTGCTCCGCGCTTTTGGCGTCGGCCTGCTTCTCGTCGCGACCCGTCAGATGACGCTCCATGTCGGCCTCGCGCATGAAGAGGTCGGCATAGACATCGCCCTGTGCAGTTTCGTTGACGACGTAGTCCGGCTCGATGCCCTTGGCCTGAATGGCCCGGCCTTTGGGTGTGTAGTAGCGCGCGGTCGTGAGCTTCACGCCCGTGGTCGGCGACAGCGGAATGATGGTCTGCACAGAACCCTTGCCGAAGGTCGCCTGGCCAACGATCTTCGCGCGGCCGTGGTCCTGCAAGGCACCGGCAACGATCTCCGAGGCCGATGCGGTACCTGCGTTCACCAGTACGACGACTGGCACAGTCTTGAAGATCGGATTGAGCTTGCGCAGCGGATCATCACGCAGGCCGCGGTAGTCCTCGGGAGAGGCGAAGAACTTGCGGCGGTTTTCCTCGGTGCGGCCCTCGGTGTAGACCACCAGCTTGTCCTGCGGCAGGAACGCGGCCGATACGCCAATGGCACCGTGCAGCAGGCCACCCGGGTCATTGCGCAGATCAAGCACCAGCCCCTTGAGATTGGGCTGCTTGGCGGCGATTTCGTTGAGCTTGGTCACCAGCGACTCGACCGTGCGCTCCTGGAACTGCGAGATACGCACATAACCGAAGCCCTGTTCGATGTCCCGGCTGCGCACCGACTGGATCTTGATGACATCACGCGTGAGCGTGAACACCATCGGCACCGGATTGTCCTTGCGGCTTACGGTAAGCGTCAGCTTGGTACCGGGCTTGCCGCGCATGAGCTTGACGGCGTCCTGCAGGTTCAGGCCCTTGGTGGACTTGTCGTCGATACGGACTATGAGGTCACCGGACTTGATGCCGGCGCGGAAGGCGGGTGTGTCCTCGATTGGGGTCTGCACCTTGATGAAGCCGTCTTCGGTGCCAACCTCGATGCCCAGACCGCCGAACTCGCCCTGCGTGCTGTCGCGCAGATCCTTGAATGCATCGGCGTCCAGATACTGCGAGTGCGGATCGAGATCCTGCAGCATGCCCTGGATGGCGCCATTGAGCAGCTTCTTGTCATCCACCGGCTCGACATAGTTGCGCTTGACCGCGTCGAACACGTCGGTGATGGCGCGGATGTCCTCGATGGGCAGCGGCCCGGTGGGGCCGCGCTGCGCAAGGGCCGTCAACCCGAGGCTGATGCACACGCCACCCACCACACCGGCGGCGACCAAACCGACCTTGCCACTGAACTTCATCCGGCAACCTTCCTCGCGCGCAGTGCGCACTTCACAGATACGGAGTCTGACGTTCACAACGTCAAAACGTTCGTTCGAGTGTACGGCGCCCGCCGTCGCGCGGACAGGCGGGTGACAGTGCCCGGTCGGCGGCGGCCTGTCGCGTGCGGCCGCGGCAACCGCCGCCAGCTTGCCGACTACTTCGCCTTGCCCTGGGCCGCAACGCTGCCCAGCTTGCGCGCGACCTCGTCCGGGTCGCCCAGGTAGTAATGCTTGATCGGGCGCAGCTGGGCGTCCAGCTCATAGACGAGAGGCTGGGCCGTGGGGATGTTCAGCGCCACGATCTCCGCGTCGCCCATGCCGTCCAGGTGCTTGATGAGGGCGCGCAGGGAATTGCCGTGCGCGGTGATCAGCACGGACTTGCCCGCCTTCACGGCGGGTGCGATTTCTGCATTCCAGTAGGGGACGACCCGAGCCACGGTGTCCTTCAGGCATTCGGTCAGCGGCAGCTCACTCTTGTTGACACCTTGATAACGCCGGTCGTGCCAAGGCGCGTCCTTCGAAGCCTTGTCCAGTGCCGGGGGCGGCGTGTCGTAGCTGCGGCGCCAGATGTGCACCTGGTCTTCACCATACTTGGCGGCGGTTTCGCTTTTGTTCAGGCCGGCCAGCGCGCCATAGTGGCGTTCGTTCAGGCGCCAGTGCTTGGTCACCGGAATCCACATGCTGTCCAGCTCGTCGAGCACGGTGTAGCAGGTACGGATCGCGCGCTTGAGCACGGAGGTGTAGGCGCAGTCGAAGGCAAAGCCCTCGGCCTTGAGCAGCTTGCCGGCGGCCACGGCCTCTCGCCAGCCGTTTTCCGTGATGTCCACATCGACCCAGCCGGTGAAGCGGTTTTCGAGATTCCACTGGCTTTCGCCATGGCGCATCAGGACGATCTTGTGGGCAGCTTTCGTGGGCATCTAGGGCTTTCCTCTAGGGGCTTGAAGTGCTCTCGACTGCGAAGGCGAGCACGTTGGAAACCTATACTGCGCGCCAGTTTATCGACCTGCGCGCGCCGCTTTCGGCGACTTGCGCCATCGCTGCGCAGCCGGGTGCCACCCTTGCCTGGGAGCCTTTGTGGATTTCATTACCAACAACATCCTGCTGATCGTCGTGGCCTTCCTATCGGGCGCCATGCTGCTGTGGCCGGCCCTGCGCCGCTCCGCAGGCGGCCCGAGCATCTCGGCCAATGAGGCCACCCAGCTGATGAACCGCGAGCATGCCGTGTTGCTGGATGTGCGCGAACAGGACGAATTCGACCGCGGTCACGTTCCCCAGGCCAAGCATGTGCCGCTTGAGAAACTCGCCGCCGACCCCAGCTTGGCAGGCAAGAAGGACAAGCCCGTGATCCTGATGTGCGCCACCGGGGCACGTTCGGCCAAGGCCGCAATTGCGCTGCGCAAGGCGGGCTACGAGAAGGTCTACAACCTGGACGGAGGGCTCAATGGCTGGACGACCGCCGGCCTGCCGACCGTCAAGAGTGCCTCCTGAAGGCGACACGGGGTCAAGCGCGCCGCCTGAATACACGCTGGAGCACAGCATGCAAGCCGTCACCATGTACACCACCGCCGTTTGCCCCTACTGCCAGCGGGCCAAGATGCTGCTCAAGCAGCGCGGCGTGAGCGAGATCAACGAGATCCGCATCGACACCGATCCGGCCCAGAAGGACCTCATGATCGAGAAGACCGGCCGGCGCACCGTGCCGCAGATCTTCGTCGGCGACACGCATGTGGGCGGTTGCGACGACCTCTATGCACTGGACGGCAAGGGCGGTCTGGTGCCGCTGCTGGCCGGCTGAGGCCAGCACAAGCCAGCGCGCCGGGAGCGTTACACTCCGGCGCCGAGAGGGAAGGCTGCGGACAGACCCGCAGCCTTTTTTGTATCGAGGATCACTCAAGGAAGCACCATGGCGCAGCAAGCCGAGCAGCAACCCGTATTCAACGTCACCCGCGTCTACCTGAAGGACCTGTCGGTCGAGATGCCCAATGCGCCCCAGATCTTCCTGGAGCAGGGTCAGCCGGCCACCAACGTGGAGCTGGGCGTGGCCGCCGAGGCGCTGCAGGACAACCACTATCTGGTGAGCACCAGCGCCACGATCACCACCAAGGTGGGCGACAAGACCCTGTATCTGGTTGAAGGCACCCAGTCGGGCATTTTCCAGATCGCCGGCGTCCCGGCCGACCAGATCCAGCCCCTGCTGGAGATCGTCTGCGCCGGCATCGTCTACCCCTACCTGCGCGCCAACCTGGCCGACGCGATCACGCGCGCCAGCATGCCGCCGATCCACCTGACCGAAGTCAACTTCCAGGCCCTCTACGAGGCCAAGCTGCAGGCTCAGCAGGAGAACGACCAGCAGGCCGCCGGCGCCACCGCCGGCACGAGCGGTTCGATCACGCTGAACTGAGTCGTACCCCGCGCATGGCGATGAACCATCTCGTGGTGGTGGGCGCCGGCAGCTGGGGCACGGCACTGGCCATGGCGGCGCTGCGCAGCGCCGCCTTTTTTTCGTCTTCGGCCGATCAACCGCCCGCGCCACACGTCACCCTGCTGGCGCGCGACGCCGCCCAGGCCGCCGCGATGCAGGCGCAGCGCGAGAACGCCCGCTATCTGTCCGGCATTGCCTTGCCGGCGGCGCTGAACGTTTCGGCCGATATCGCCGTGCTGCAAGACGCCAGCCTGGTGCTGCTCGTGACACCCTTTGCCGGTCTGCGCGAATGGTTCGAGCGCCTCGGCAGCCTCGGCCATGCCGCGCCCGTGCTCTGGGCCGCCAAGGGCATGGATGCGCAGAGCGGCGAGATGGCCCACGAACTGGCCGCACGGCTGCTGCCCGGGCGGGCCTGTGGCGTCGTCTCAGGCCCCAGCTTTGCCAGCGAAGTGGCCCGCGGTCTGCCCTGCGCGCTGACCGTGGCCAGCAGCAGCGAGGCGCTGCAGCAGCTCGGCAGCCAGTGGCTGCACGGCAGCACCCTGCGGGTCTATCGCTCGGCCGACGTGATCGGCGTGGAGGTCGGCGGCGCGGTGAAGAACGTGATCGCCATTGCCACCGGCATGTGTGATGGCCTGAACCTGGGCCTGAATGCCCGCGCTGCGCTCATCACCCGCGGCCTGGCGGAGATGAGCCGCTTTGCCGTGGCCCTGGGCGCCAAGCCGGAAACCCTCGCCGGCCTCACGGGCCTGGGCGACTTGATTCTGACCGCGACGGGCGACCTGTCGCGCAACCGCCGTTATGGCCTCGAATTCGCCCGCGATGGGCACGCGCACGGCGGCTTTCTCGCCGAAGGCGCGCGCTGCGCCCGTGCGGTGCAGCACCGCGCCGCCGCGATCGGCATCGAAATGCCGATCACCGCCTGCGTGGCCGACATCGTGGAAGGTCGCCTCAGCCCCCCGGCCGCCGCGCAGCAGTTGCTCGCCCGCGCTGCCAGGGCGGAGTAGGGCCGAGCAGGACAGTCGTCGGCGCACCGGCCTGGCGCAGTCGCACACGGATCACGCGCACCTGCGATGATCGGTCCATGAACTCCGCAACCCCCAGTGCCGCCCTGGCGCCCGTGCCCCGCCGCATGGCCAGTATCGCCATCTACTGTGGCGCCTCGTCGGGGCATGATCCGCGCCACCTGGACGCCGCCCGCAACACCGGCCGGGCGCTGGCGCAGCGCGGCATTACGGTCGTGTACGGCGGTGGCCGCGTGGGCATGATGGGCGCGCTGGCGGACGCCACACTCTCGGCCGGCGGCCGCGTGATCGGTGTGATCCCGCAGCGCCTGATGGAGCGCGAGGCCGCGCACCGCGAGCTGACCGAGCTGCACGTCGTGCCCGACATGCATACCCGCAAGGCCAAGATGGCCGCGCTGGCCGAGGGCTTCATTGCCCTGCCCGGCGGAATCGGCACCTATGACGAGCTGTTCGAAATCCTGACCTGGCTGCAGCTGGGCTACCACCGCCTGCCCGTGGGTGTGCTGAACGTGGCCGGCTATTTCGACCCCCTGCTGGCGATGCTGGACCGCACCGTGTCCGAGGGATTCCTCAGCCCCGCGACCCGCGCCATGCTTCTCGCGGCCGACGAGCTACCGGATCTGCTGACCCAGATGGAACGATTCCTGCCGGCAGACGCCGAGGCTTGGCTTGCGGCCAAGCTGCGGCAGGAGCCTTGATGCACACACTTTCGGTCATGTGTAGGTCAAGAAAAACCGCCTTGAGACGCATAGTGGGCAAGCGAAAGCCAGCTTTTAAGCCAAGGAAATACGTTGAATTCGGCCTTTTCATGAGAGGTTGACGTTGATCATGAGTGCGCCCGTTTCTCGCCGGCTGGCTATGGCCGCCGCATTGTGTGTGTGGATTGCGGCGCCTGCTGTTCAGGCGCAATTGCCTGAGCTGAGCCATTCGTTCGTGCGGCCAGTGACCTTCGTGCCGCCGGAGCTGCCCGCTGACTTCGGCAAGCAGATGGCGGGCACGGTGTTCACGCTCAGCCTGGTGGTGGACCCGTTCGGACGGGTGGAGCGCATCGAGGCACTGGAGCCGGCCAATCCTTTGCTGCGCAAGGCAATCGACGAGGTGGCGCGCTACTGGATGTTTCATCCGCAGGTGGATCGCGCGCGCTGTGAGACGGAGCCCGGCGCGGGCGTGATCCAGCTCGAATTCGCAGCCGGCGAGTCGCGGCCCCGCATGTGGATGAGCGTGCGGGCAGATCGCCCCGCTGCGGGCGAGGCGATGAAGCTTGTCGGACGCCCGCCGGTGCCGGAGTATCCGCGGTCGGCGTTGCAGGGTGGGGTGGCTGCGCAGGCCTATGCCACAGCGTTCAAGCAGGCGGATGGATCGGTCGCGGATATCAAGGTGCGCGCACTGGTCTCGCGCAATGCACCCCCGGGACGCGACTGGGGGTTTGAGCGCTCCGTCCGCACTGCGATGGCGCACTACCGATTCGAGCCGGACCCTGGCGCGCAGCCGATCTGCTTCATCGTGCCGTTTGCGTTTCGAATCGATCGCTGATCTACGTCGGAAAAGCATCATTTTCGGATGCGTTCGGACAGAACAACAAATCGGCTAGAACGAAACGCTGACATGCGGAAAGCCGTGGTCACGCTCTCGCATTTAGATTGATTTCGGACAGCATTTATCCGCCTCCGACGTAACCCTGCTGCCGCCAGGCCTCAAACACCGCCACGGCCACGCTGTTGGACAGGTTCAGGCTGCGCTGTCCCGGCCGCATCGGCAGGCGCACGCGTTGCGCCACCGGAAAGGACTCGCGCAGCTCCACCGGAAGGCCGGCGGTTTCGGAGCCGAAGACGAGCCAGTCGCCCAGCGCAAACGTCACCTCGCCAAACGGGCGCGAGCCCTTGGTGGTGAAGGCGAACAGTCGCTCCTCCGCCGGCTGGGCCGTGGCCAGAAAGCTGGGCCAGTCGGCATAGGTCTTCACCTCGGCGTACTCGTGATAGTCCAGCCCGGCGCGGCGCATGTAGCGGTCGTCCATGGAAAAGCCCAGTGGCTCGATCAGGTGCAGCGCGCAGCCGGTGTTGGCGCACAGGCGGATGACGTTGCCAGTGTTGGGCGGGATTTCTGGGTGGGCGAGAACGACGTTGAGCAGGGGCGGGTTCATGCAGAAAGCGGGCGCCGGCGGATAGGTGCCGGCGCGGCGCGCATTGTCGAGCAAGCTGGCGGCCAGGGCGTGGGACGATGCGCGTTGCGCGTTCGGCTGCGCCCGCGCCGGTGGACGTCAAGGCGTACGTGCGAGCGCCAACGCGGTCACGCTGGCCGCACCCGCCTTGCGCAGCACGCGGGCGGCTTCGAAGAGGGTCGCGCCGGTGGTCATCACGTCATCCACCAGCAGGAGGTGCAGGCCAGCCGCCTCGCGCTGTACGGCGAAGGCGCCGCGCACGTTGCGCTCGCGCTCGGTGAGCGGCAGCGCCATCTGGCTGGCGGTGTCGCGCGTGCGTGTGAGGGTCTGCCAGCAGGCCGGGCCCAGCGTGGGCGGCAGGCGCCGCACCAGCTCCCAGCTCTGGTTGTAGCCGCGGCTGCGCTCTCGGCTGGGTGACAGCGGGATGGGCAGGATGCGGTCAAAGTGCGCTGGCTCGGCGGCGGACGATGCCGCGAACGCCGCCTGGTCCCCAGGCAGTGCGTCGGCCAGCAGCGCGGCCAGAGGCGCCGCGAGCGCGGTGCGCTGCTTGAACTTGAGCGCCTGCACCAGCCGGTCGCCGGGCTCGGCGTAGTCAAAGGCCGCGTAGCTGGCGGCCACCGGCGGCGGCTCGCTCAGGCAGCGGCCGCAGCGCATGGCAGCGGGCTGCGGCGGGGTGTGTGGAGCTTGGCGTGATGCATCCTGCGGGGCCGCCGCAGGCATGCCCGTATCGGCGGCTTGTGACTCGTCTGCCGTAGCCGCTGCGGCGAGCGCCGCGGTCAGCGGCAGGGCGCAGCCCACGCAGCGCAGGCGCGGCCGGTTCAGCCGGTGCTCGCAGTCCGCGCAGATCCAGCCCACGCAGGGCGTCGCGCAGCCGGGGCAGCGGTGGCCGGACAGAAACGCCGCCAGCCGGGCGAACGCGCCAGGGTGCGATGTGGCGCGGGCGGGGGTAGACGCAGCCGGGTTCATGCAATCGCGTTTAGGTGGCAGGGGCGACCAGTGTTGCGGCGAAACCTGCGCGCGCCAATCGCCGGAGTGCGTGGTGCCGGGCATTGGCGCTGAACCGAACGACGTAGCACATGCCGGTAGCGGCGTGCAGACCGCCGCCACGCGGATGCGGCGGGATGCGCGATGAGACATGTCCAGAAGCCGCTCTGGTCAGCGGAAGGCACAATAGTGAGCGCACGCTCGCATCTCTGGCGAATACACTTTTCATGCGTCTGCCGCAGCGTGTTCGCGCCACGGGCCACTGCCGCCTACGGGTTCGAACCGCGACGTTTGCGGCCCCCGGGGCCGCGGCGGCAGCGCCGGCGATACCCGTGCCGCGCCCGAGCCGCCATCTTGCCCAACCCAGTCCAGAACGCAGTGACCGCGCCCCGTGCCTGACAGCCCACATTCCAGCCTGCCCGCAGACCCGGACCAGACGCCGGAGGCGCGCCGCCTGCCGCTGGATTCGAATGCGGTGCAGCGGCAGTTCGCCCGGCAGGCGCGTCGCACCGGCTCGAGCCGCCCCTGGCTCTATGGCGAGGTCGCCAAGCGCATGCAGGAGCGGCTGGACTACATCCGCGTGGCACCCGCGGCGCTGGCGGACGCCGGCTGCGGCGCCGGGGAGGATCTGGCAGCGCTGGCCGAGCGCTATGCCGACTGCAGGCAACTGACCGGTCTGGACATCGCGCCCGATCGTGCTGCCCAGGCCCGCGCCCGCCTTCAGCCCGGCGGTCTGCGCGGACTGCTGGGTAAGCTGCGCTCGAATCGCGGCATCGAGATCCAAACAGCGGACTTTTCGCTGGCTGCACTGCCCGCGGGCAGCCAGCAACTGGTGTGGAGCAATTGCGCGCTGCATTGGAGCGGCGCGCCGGACGCCACGCTCAAGCAGTGGTCGCAATGGCTGGCGCCCGAGGGGCTGCTGATGTTCAGCGTCTTCGGACCGGACACCTTTCGCGAGGTGCGGCAGGCCGCGCGCGAGGCCGGGCTGGGCGCGATGACCCTGGAGTTTGTCGATCTTCACGATTACGGCGACATGCTGGTTGCCGCCGGCATGGCCACGCCCGTGATGGACGCCGAAGTGCTGACGCTGAGCTACTCCTCGCCCGAGGCGCTGCTGGCGGAACTCCGCACCCTGGGCGGCAATGCGCACAGCCGCCGCGCCGGGGCGCTGATTTCGAGGAGCCGCTGGCAGAGGTTTCTGAATGCGTTGGCTGCGCAGCATGATCCAGCGCTGGGCGGCATCCCGCTCACGGTGGAAGTGGTCTACGGCCACGCCTTCAAGCCGCAGCCCCGACCGGCGCGCGGCCCGGCGGGCGTGAGCACCGTGCCGCTGGACCAGCTCACGGCCTCGCTCAAGCGCAGGCCGGGAGGCTGATCGACGTGGGATCGGCTGCGGCAGGCTGCCGCAGCAGCGGCGCAGAATCGTTGCCGAAACACCATTTAGGTCGGAATTGACCGGCAGCCCTTAGGGTGCGACGACTCGCCCCCGGTGAGCCGTCACGCGCGCCTGCCTATAATTTCGGGTTGGTGCATTCGGCTGATGATTTGAGCCAAGTCAGCAACTGCGGCCTCGGGTTTGCCCAGGCGCGGGTTGTTTGATCTGGCGCAGATGAGTGGCCATGTGGATTCAGGCGGATCGCGGAGATGGCGCAGACAGTCGAGATGCCGCCCCGGGTGTCGGACCCGCAGGACAGCGCGCAGGCGCCGGTCGGCCGGGTGAGTCGCTGGGAGCTTCGGCGCAATGTCTCGATGTCGCCGCGGGCACTGGCCGCCGTGCTGGGCTCGATGGTGCTGCTGTCGCTGGTGATCGCGGTCTGGTTCTGGATTGCCGGTGCGCCGTTTGTTTTGCTGTTTGCCGGCATCGAGCTGCTGGCGGTGTGTATGGCCTTCGTGGTCTACAGCCGCCATGCGCTGGATGGCGAGACGGTCAGCCTGGAGGGCGACGAGGTCGTCGTGCAGGTGCGCCGATCCCGCAGTGTGACCGAGCGCCGCTTCAAGCGGCTCTGGGTGCGTGTGCAGGAAGACCGCGTGCAGGATGCGGGGCTGGTGCCCCGATACCGTTTGCAGCTGGGGCTGCATGCGGACTGGGTAGAGGTAGGCCGCTATTTGTCGGAGCCGCGCAAGGCGCAGTTTGCGCATGAGCTGCGAGTGGCACTGGCGGCAACGAGATAGAAGCTGGTTCGGACCAGCTGCAGTGCGATAGAAGATCCAACCACCTTGGGGATGGCATGAAATCAGTGAAGGGTGTGTTCAACGGGGCCGGCCTAGCGCTGCGCCTGGGCATGATGCGCGCGGCCGTGGCCGGCGCGCTCGGCGCGGCCAGTCTGGGCGCAGTGGCCAGCGGCGTGAATGACAGCGTGGGTGGCCCCAAGGTCAACCAGCTCAATCTGCACGAGCCCGTGACCAAGGTGGCCGAAGAGATCTTCCACCTGCACACCATGATGCTGGTGATCTGCCTGCTGATCTTCTGCGCGGTGTTCGGCGTGATGTTCTATTCGATCTACGCGCACCGCAAGTCCAAGGGCCACAAGGCTGAAACCTGGCATGAAAGCACCAAGGCCGAGATCGCCTGGACCGTGGTGCCCTTCCTGATCGTGATCGGCATGGCGCTGCCCGCCACCGGCACCGTGGTCAAGATGAAGGACACGTCCAACGCCGACATCACCATCAAGGTCACCGGCTACCAGTGGAAGTGGGGCTACGACTACCTCAAGGGCGAGGGCCAGGGCATCAGCTTCCTGTCCACGCTGTCCACGCCCCGTGCGCAGGTCGATGGCCGCGCACCCCAGGGCGACAACTACCTCATGGAAGTCGACAACGAAATGGTCGTCCCGGTGGGCAAGAAGATCCGCATGGTGACCACCGCCAACGACGTCATCCACGCCTGGATGGTGCCCAGCTTCGGCGTGAAGCAGGACGCGATCCCCGGCTTCGTGCGCGACACCTGGTTCAAGGCCGAGAAGGTCGGTGTGTACCGCGGTCAGTGCGCAGAGCTCTGCGGCAAGGACCACGCCTTCATGCCGATCGTCGTGCGTGTCGTCACGGATCAGGAATACACGGCGTGGGTGGACAAGAAGAAAAAGGAAATGGCCGCCAACGCGGACGACCCCACAAAGACCTACACCCAGGCTGAACTCATGGCCCGCGGCGAGAAGGTCTACACCGCCAACTGCGTGGCCTGCCACCAGGCCACCGGCATGGGCGTACCCGGCGCCTTCCCCAAGCTGGCTGGCAGCGCGATTGTCGGCAACAAGCCCGACCAGATCACCATGCTGCTCAACGGCAAGGGCGCCATGCCCAAGTGGAGCCAGCTCAATGACGTCGAGCTGGCCGCCGTCGCCACCTATACCAAGAACAGCTGGGGCAACAGCTTCGGCCTTGTGCAGCCTGCCGACTTCACGGCCGCCCGCAAGTAACCCCGCGCCAGAGACCTTCAGGAGTCATTCATGAGTGCCGTCATCGACCACCCCTCGCACGATCACGCTCACGACACCCCGCATGGCTGGCGCCGCTGGCTGTTCGCCACCAACCACAAGGACATCGGCACGATGTACCTGATCTTCTCCTTCGTCATGCTGATCGAAGGCGGGATCCTGGCGCTGATGCTGCGTGCCGAGCTGTTCCAGCCGGGCCTGCAGCTGTTCGCGCCCGAGTTCTTCAACCAGCTCACGACCATGCACGGTCTGATCATGGTGTTCGGCGCGATCATGCCGGCCTTTGTGGGCTTTGCGAACTGGCTGATCCCGATGCAGATCGGCGCCAGCGACATGGCCTTTGCGCGCATGAACAACTTCAGCTTCTGGCTGCTGCCCCCCGCAGCGATCATGCTGACGCTGTCCTTCTTCGTGCCCGGTGGCGCCACCGCGGCCGGCTGGACCCTGTACGCGCCGCTGTCGATCCAGATGGGCCCGGGTATGGACCTGGCCATCTTCGCCATGCACATCATGGGCGCAAGCTCGATCATGGGCTCGATCAACATCATCGTCACCATCCTCAATATGCGTGCCCCGGGCATGACGTTGATGAAGATGCCGATGTTCTCCTGGACCTGGCTGATCACGGCCTATCTGCTGATCGCTGTGATGCCCGTGCTGGCTGGTGCCATCACGATGATTCTGACTGACCGCCACTTCGGTACCAGCTTCTTCAACGCGGCCGGCGGCGGTGACCCGGTGATGTACCAGCACATCTTCTGGTTCTTCGGTCACCCCGAGGTCTACATCATGATCCTGCCGGCCTTCGGCATCGTGAGTCACATCATCCCGACCTTCGCACGCAAGCCCCTGTTCGGCTACAGCTCGATGGTCTACGCCACCAGTTCGATCGCGATCCTGTCCTTCATCGTCTGGGCGCACCACATGTTCACCACCGGCATGCCGGTGACGGGCCAGCTGTTCTTCATGTACGCCACCATGCTGATCGCCGTGCCCACGGGCGTGAAGGTGTTCAACTGGCTGGCCACGATGTGGAAGGGCTCGATGAGCTTCGAGATCCCGATGCTGTTCTCGGTCGGCTTCATCTTCGTGTTCACGATGGGCGGCTTCACCGGCCTGATTCTCGCCGTAGCCCCGATCGACATCCAGTTGCAGGACACCTACTACGTGGTGGCGCACTTCCACTACGTGCTGGTGGCCGGCTCGCTGTTCGCCCTGTTCGCCGCGACCTACTACTGGCTGCCCAAGATGACCGGCCGCATGCCCAGCGAGACGCTCGGCAAGTGGCACTTCTGGTCCTCGATCATCACCTTCAACATCACCTTCTTCCCGATGCACTTCCTCGGTCTGGCCGGCATGCCGCGTCGCTACGCCGACTACGCCGCCCAGTTCACGGACTTCCATGCCATCGCCACGATCGGCGCCTTCGGCTTCGGTCTGTCGCAGCTGTTCTTCCTGGCTGTGGTTTGGCGTGCAGCTTCGGGCAAGGGCGAGCAGGCTTCGGCCAACCCCTGGGCCGAAGGCTATGACCAGGGCCTCGAGTGGCAGCTGCCCTCGCCGGCACCGCATCACAGCTACGAAACGCCGCCGCTGGTGAAGTGATGTGATCGGGCCGCGTGCAAGCGCGGCCCGGCACCGAAACATGCAGGAACGCACCTTGAGCACACCGAACGCAGACCAGCAGCGCAAGAACAAGCGCACGGCCCTCATCATCGGCTCGATCGCGCTGGTCTTCTTCGCGGGCATCATCGTGCGCCGCTGGCTGGTCATCAACGGGATCATGTAATCGCATGAGCGAGCAGCAGAGCACACCGCAGGACAACGGCAGCGACAACAAGACGATGGTGCGCAAGCTCATCGTCATCATCGCGGTCATGTTTGCCTTTGGTTGGGCGCTCATCCCCATCTATCGCAAGATCTGCGAGGTCACGGGCATCAACATCCTCGCCTGGGACGCCAAGATGGGCCCGGACGCGGTGGCCGAAATGAAGAACACGCAGATCGACACCAGCCGCAAGGTGTCGGTGGAGTTTGATGCCAACGTACAGGGCCCTTGGCGCATGGTGCCCACCAAGAATGCGATCTCGGTGCATCCGGGTGAACTCATCACGGTGATGTACGAGATTGCCAACCAGCAGCCGCGCGCCGTGTCGGGCCAGGCCATTCCCAGCTATGCGCCGATGAACTCGGCTCAGCACTTCCACAAGATGGAGTGCTTCTGCTTCTCGCAGCACACGCTGGCGGCCAATGAGGTCAAGCAGTTCCCGGTGACGTTCGTGGTGGATGCCGATCTGCCGCGCGACGTGGCCAACATCACTCTGTCGTTCACCTTCTTCGAGGTGGGCGGTGCCGCCAGTTCTGCGCAGGCGCCGGCGGGTTCGGACAAGCGGTCCTGAGGGGTGAGTCTGAATGGATGATCTGGGTCAGCATGTACAGCGCAAGGGTTCCTTCGGGCAAACCCTTTCGGCTGTGCTGTGGTCCTTCTTCGGGGTTCGCCGCGGCGCGGATCACGAGCGTGACATGAGCAGTCTGAACCCGGTGCACGTGCTTGTGATCGGGGTGCTGGCTGCGGCCGTGTTTGTGGGAGTGCTGATCGGCATCGTGCAGATGGTGGTCGGCAAGTAGAACGAGTCTAAGAACGAGTTTTTGGAGAACCAGAGAATGGCGAACGTTCAAGCAGGTAAGGCGCCGTATTACTTTGTGCCGAGCCTCTCGCGGCACCCGGCCATGGCGGCAGTTGCACTGCTGCTGTGGGGTTTGGGCATGGCCGCGTGGGTCAACAAGATGACCCCGCTGGGCCCGGTGCTGGTCTTTGGCGGCCTGGCGATGTTCCTGTTCGTGCTGTACCAGTGGTTCGGTGACGCGATCAGCGAATCCGAAGGCGGCATGTACAGCAAGCGCGTGGATGCCTCCTACCGCTGGAGCATGAGTTGGTTCATCTTCAGCGAAGTCATGTTCTTCGCGGCCTTTTTTGGCGCCCTGTTCTATGCCCGCGGGATCACTATGCCCTGGCTGGCTGACCCGGATTACTCCGGCATCCTCTGGCCGGACTTCCGCGCCGTGTGGCCCAATGCCGGCCCGCAGGGTTCCGTAGAGCCCTTCACCACGATGGGTCCGCTGTGGATCCCGACGATCAACACTGCGCTGCTGCTGACCTCTGGCCTGACGCTGACCATCGCGCACCACGCGCTGGTCGTGGGCAACCGCAGCAAGACCATGTTCTGGCTGGCAGCAACAATCCTGCTTGGTGCCGTATTCATGGGTTTCCAAGTCTACGAATACGTTCATGCCTACAGCGATCTGAACCTCAAGCTCACCTCGGGCATCTACGGCTCCACCTTTTTCATGCTCACGGGTTTTCACGGTTTCCACGTGACCATGGGTGCGATCATGTTGTCTGTGATCCTGTACCGACTCTGGAAGGGCCACTTCACCAAGGAGCACCACTTCGGTTTTGAAGGTGCAGCGTGGTACTGGCACTTCGTGGACGTGGTCTGGCTCGGCCTGTACGTGCTGGTCTACTGGATGTGATGTTGCACGGGCTGAGCCCTGTGCTCAGCCCCAAGAAAAAAGCCGCACCTCGAGTTGTGCGGCTTTTTTCTTGTCGGCGGCAAGGCCGCGCTGGCAGCAGGGCTTCTGTGCGCGCCCTACTGCACCGGAACGCGGATGCCGGTGGGCTGGATCCAGCCCATCCACCACGAAAACAGGATGAAGCTGAACAGCGCAATCGACAGACCGATGCGCCAGCTCAACGCCCGAACCATCTGATGCGCCTCGCCCTTGCGGCGCAGCATGAATAGCCCGGCCGATGCGAGGCTGGCCAGAATGCCGATGAAGGCCAGCAGTACCAGGAATTTCATGCCCACTCCAATCACAGAAGCCAGCGATTCTACGGTGGAGCCTCCCATGCAGGCCCGCTCGCGCCCGGGCATGCGCTACTGGGTCGCTGTGCTTGCGGGCCTGGGCATGATGGCCCTGGCTCTGTGGGCCGCCGGCTGGCAGGGAGAGCGCGCGCAGTACAAGCGCGAACTCGCGCAGGCCATGAACGCCGCCACCGCGGCAGCGCCGCTTGATCTGGATCGCGCGTCGCCGGCCGATGCCGACGAGCATCGCCAAGCCCGCATGACGGCCACCTGGTTGCCGCACCTGGCCGTGTACCTGGACAACCGCACGCTGGACGGCCGGGTCGGGCGCATCGTGCTCATGCCAGCGCGCACCGCCAGCGGCCAATACCTGCTGGTGAATCGAGGCTGGGTGCCGCAGGGCGCCGGTCTGCGCACGCAGTTGCCTGCCGTGCCCACACCCACCGAGGCCGTCTTCATCGAAGGCCGTCTGGCGCGCGACGTACCCGCCTTCTCGCGTCGCGGTGACGCCTACCCCGGCCCCTTGCCCGCGCTCTGGCCCAATTTCGACTGGGCTGCCTGGCAGACCCTGAGTGGCCTCTCCAGTGCGCAATGGGTGCTTGTGCAAACTTCTGCCGCCCGCAGCGGTCAGTCTGCAGACGCACCGGCCCTTGATGACGGGCTGGTTCGCCGCTGGACCCCGCCGCAGACCGACATTGCCAAGCATCAGGGCTACCGTTTCCAGTGGCTTGCCATCGCCCTGCTGGCCTTCGGACTCACACTTTTCTTCGGACTCAAGCCTTGGATCAGGCGCCCATGACCGCACCCACCTCCACGACCCCCGACAACACCCACCCCACCCAGCAGGAGACCAAGCGCTCGCTGCTCGCGCTCTGGGGGGTGCTCGCCGTCTGCGCCGCGCCGGTGATCGCGGCCTTTGTCGTGTACTTCTTCTTCAAGCCCGAAGGCGGCAAGACGCAGAATGGCGAGTTGCTGCCGCAGATTGCTGCGCCGCAGATCGGTGGCCAGACGCTCGAAGGCAAGCCCTTCGAGTTCAAGGACCTGCGCGGCCAGTGGATCATCCTCACTGTCGGCCCGAGCGCCTGTGGCGAGCCCTGTGCCAAGCACCTCTGGGAGATGCGCCAGATCCGTACCTCGCTGGGCAAGAAGCGCGACAAGGTGGATCGCGTCTGGCTTGTCACCGACAACGAGCCGATCGACATTCCTTTGCTCAAGCAGCACGAGAATCTGATCGTCGTGCGCACCGACCCCGCCAAACTCCAGGGCTGGCTGGGTGACCCCGCCGGGTGGGATGGACGCACCTGGTTCATCGACTGGAAGGGCGATCTGATGATGACCTACCGCCCCGGCCAGGACCCCATGGAGATCCGCAAGGATCTGGGCAAGCTCCTCCACTTCAACACCGCGCGGTGAGTCGCGCGTGCATCTGCTGCGCGGGTTGATGTACCCGCCGGCCTGACCAAGCGACCCACCCATCGATCGATCCCATGAAGATCACCGAAGTCATCCAGCTCCTGTTCATCGGCGCCACCGTAGCGCTGATTCCGCTGTCCATCCTGTGGTTCAGCAAGAGCGCCAAGACCACGCAGCAGCGCTTTTCCAAGCTGGTGGCCATTACGCTGTTCTTCACGCTGGACCTGATCATGTTCGGCGCCTTCACACGCCTGACCGACTCCGGCCTCGGCTGCCCGGACTGGCCCGGTTGCTACGGTGCCGAAAGCCCCTTTTCCGCAGCCAAGCACATTGCCGAGGCCTACGCCGCGCAGCCCACCGGGCCGGTGAGCTTCTCCAAGGCCTGGATCGAGATGCTGCACCGCTACTTTGCCAAGGCGCTCGGGCTGCTGTTCATCATCATCATGGTCTGGGCCTGGGTGAAGCGCCGCGAGCTCAAGCAAAGCCCCACGCTGCCCACGCTGCTGTTCTTCGGTGTTTGCCTGCAGGGCGCGTTCGGCGCCTGGACGGTCACCCTCAAGCTCATGCCCATCATCGTCACCATCCACCTGCTGGGCGGCAACCTGCTGCTGGCGGTCACGGCCTGGCTGTGGGAGCGGCAGAAGCCCATCCAGACCATGAGCGCACCCACTGCGCGTTTGTTGCCCTATGCGTGGTTTGCCCTCGTCATCCTGTTCATGCAGATCGCGCTGGGCGGTTGGGTGAGCACGAACTACGCGGCCCTGGCCTGCCTGGACTTCCCGCTGTGTCAGGGCAAGGTCATCCCGCCGATGGACTTTGCCAACGCCTACACGCTATGGCGTGATCTGGGTGAGACCGGCGCGGGCACTGCCATTCCGTTCCAGGCGCTCACGGCCATCCACTGGGTGCACCGGAATTTTGCCTTCTTCGTGTTTGCCGTCATGGGCTATCTCGCATGGCGCACCTGGAAGGAGCCGGCGCTGCGCAACCTGTCGGCATGGATCGTGGGCATGCTGGCCTGGCAGCTTGTGACCGGCCTGACCAATATCTTCATGCAGTGGCCCCTGCCTGTGGCGTTGGTGCACAACGGCGGCGCGGCGGTGCTGGTGCTCGTGACCACGCTGCTGGTGGCGCGCATGCAGATCGCGGCGCGCGCGGGCGCCACGGCCAACGTCGATAATCCGGCTTCTGCGCCCGCCCGGCCCGCGGCGGTGCAGTGAGTTTCATGAAATCCACCCCGACCACCCCTGACACCGCTGCTGACGTGCCGGCTCCGGCTCCAGCAAAACAATCTGCGCCGCGGATGAGCCGCACGGCGCAGTACTGGGCGCTGACCAAGCCGCGCGTCACGCAGCTTGCGGTGTTCTGCGCGGTGATTGGCATGTTCCTCGCCGCAGACACCCTGCCGCCGTGGCAGAAGGTGCTCTGGGGCTCGATCGGCATCTGGCTGCTGGCCGGTGCAGCCTTTGCGATGAACTGTCTGATCGAGCGCGAGGTGGATGCCCGCATGCGCCGCACCTCGTGGCGGCCCAGCGCGCAAGGCGAGCTGAACGGCTGGCAGATCAGCGCCTTTGCCGCTGTCATCGGCGGTGCAGGCTTCGCCATGCTCTACGGCCTCGTGAATCCGCTTACCGCCTGGATGACCCTGGCCACCTTCCTGGGATACGCCGTCATCTACACGATCCTGCTCAAACCCAACACGCCGCAGAACATCGTGATTGGCGGGCTGTCCGGCGCCATGCCGCCGGCCCTGGGCTGGGCCGCGGTGGCGGGTGATGTACCGGCCATTGCCTGGGTGTTGGTGCTGATCATCTTCGTCTGGACGCCGCCGCACTTCTGGGCCCTGGCCCTGTACCGCGTGGAGGACTACAAGCAGAGCGGCCTGCCCATGCTGCCGGTCACGCACGGCGTCAAGCTCACGCTGCAGCACATCTTTCTTTACACCATCATCCTGCTGGCCACTACGCTGCTGCCCTTTGCCATGCGCTTCTCGGGCTGGATCTATCTGGCCAGCGCAGTGGTGCTGGGGCTGATGTTCATGGCCTACGCCTGGCGGTTGATGCGCAACTACAGCGACGCACTCGCCAAGCGCACGTTCCGCTTCTCCATTCTCTATCTGGCCCTGCTGTTCACCGCACTGCTGGCCGACCACTGGATTCTCTGATGCTGCGCCGTACCCTTCTTGCCGCCTCGCTGCATGCGCTGCTCGCCGCCTGCGCGCCGTCCAAGCCCAGCTTCAACAACACCGACATCACAGGCAGCACGGTGGGCGGCAACTTTTCCTTGATCGACCACACCGGCACGCCGCGGACGCTCGCCGACTACAAGGGCAAGGTGGTGGCCATCTTCTTTGGCTTCACGCGCTGCCCGGACATCTGCCCCGCCAACATGCTGGAATGGGCCGAGATCATGAAGCAGCTGGGGCCGGATGCCGATCGCGTGCAGGTGCTCTTCGTCACCGTGGACCCGGAGCGTGACACCCAGCAGGTGCTGGCCGGCTACGTGCCCGCCTTCGACAAGCGCTTCGTCGGCCTCTACGCCAAAGACGCCGCCGCCACCAAGGCCGTGGCCGACACCTTCAAGGTCTTCTACGCCAAGGCTGGCGACACCAGCGGCATGAACTACACCATCGACCACACCGCCGCCAGCTATGTGCTGGACGCCACCGGCAAGCCGCGCCTGTACGTCAAGCACGGTCAGGCAAACGTCGAGAAGACCGTGGCGGACATTCGGACCCTGCTCAAGGGCTGAGGCCCGGGCTGCAGTTGGCGTCAGCGCCAACCCGGGTGATCTTGCTTGCCGTTCACCAGACTTGTCCTTTGAACAGCGTGTACACGCAGGCCGCGCTCCAGTGTTCGGGCGCGGGGTAGGGGCGGGTGGTCAGGCCGAGACGTGCGCGCGGGAAGGCCATGCCCTCCCAGGCGGCGAGCAGCATTTCCGCCAAGTGCTCGGGTGGGCCGCCATCCCGGATGAAGCCTGCAGACTGCCCGAAGGCCAGCATCTCGTGGATCTCCTGCAGACACCGGCCATAGGTGCACTCGAAGAACACGGCCCCGAGCCCGTTGTCACGCAGCGCCTGTGCGTGCAGCAAGCGATCCAGAGCGATGACCTCCGGCCGATTCAGCAATTCGAGCAGGTTGGTTCCGTAGGTCACGACTGTTTGCCAGTACTCCGCTTCTGTACGTGGCAGCAGGGGCAGACCGATGCGGATGGCGTCCGCCTCCCGTTCAATCACCGCACGCATCAGGCCATGCCCGTCCCCGAAGTGGCGCTCAATCTCGCTGACCAGCAGCCCGGCCGCCTGGGCGACCTGGGGGACGAAGTCCGGGTCGAATCCGGCCTCGAAGAAGCGTGTGCGTGCGGCGCTGAGTGTCCGTTCGACCACAGATTGCGAGATATCGATCAGGGGCATGGTGACGTGTGGAGTGCGGGACGCGGCGGCGCGAGCATGCCAGTGTGCGTGTGGCCGTTGACAGGCATTGTCATGAGACCGGTCGTGCGTTGCACTGGGCGCAATTCTTGGCGCAGGACTGGGGCGATTTGGCCGGCTTCGGTCCCCGCGGCGCGCCAGACCGCAATTTCGGGTTGGATCTGGCAACAAGCGCGTGAAAAGGCGTATCAGTGCTGCATTCGAAGTACCAGATCCAGTATTCAAGCGCCTCTCCAGAGCAAATTGCCTGAAAATCCGCACCAGACAAGCGATCTGCCCTTTAATTGGTCACTTCAGTTGCTCGTCCGATCGATCCATTCAGACGCCAAGACGTCTGATCCGAACGCTTCGGACGAGGTTTTGGGCGGGATTGCGCAAAGTGCCTCCACCGACGCCGCCAACCCGGCGGGTCATTTACCCAGGAGCACTTCCATGCAATCCAAGCAACTCACCATCGCCCAACTCACCGCCGCCATCGCCTTCGCCTTTGCAGGTGTTGCAGGCAACGCAAGCGCCAAGGATGCCGATCCCTGGTACGCCGGGGTGGATCTCGGCGCCGGTCGCGTCAATATCGACTGCAGCGGTACGACCAGCTGCGACAAGACGGGCACCACCAGCCGCCTGACGATCGGCAAGCGCCTGAACGAGACCTTCAGCCTGGAAGGCAGCTACGTGGACTTTCGGGGCGTGAAGGCCTCGGTGAACCAGCCGCCCTTCGGCACCATCAGCGGCAAGTTCAAGAGCACCGGCTTTGAAGTGGCTGGTCTGGCGCACACGCCGGAAATGAACGGCTTTTCGGGTTACGCCAAGCTCGGCGTCGCGTCGATGAAGACCACGGGTTCGGTCAGCATCCCCGGCGTGGGCGGCGAGAGCGTCTCGCAGCGCAAGACCACGCCCGTGGTCGGCGTGGGCGTGAACTACAAGCTCAGCCCGCAACTGGCGCTGACCGCCGGCTACGACTGGCGCCGCCTGTCGCTGGAAGGCGAGAAGGAAGCAGCGCACGGCCTGACCGCCGGTGCCCGCTTCAGCTTCTGAATCGGTGCAACCCGGCAGCGGGGCAGGGCGCGGCCCTGGCCCCCGCTGCGCCGGCTGTTCATTCCATCGAATCGTCACTTCATTCCCAGGCCTGTGTTCCATCCGCATCTAGGAGTCCATCATGCATTCCCAACTCGTTCGTCCCGCGCTGGCTCTTGCTGCAGTCGCCAGCGTTCTGCTCACCACCGGCTGCATGAGCATGCCGGCCAACGACCAATACAGCCGCCATGAGCTCATGCAACGCCAGACCGAAGAGGCCGGTACCATCCTCGCCTTTCGCCATGTGCGCATTCAGGGTGAGGGCAGCGGGGTGGGCGCCTTGATCGGCGCGTCGGCCGGGGGCGGCGTGGGCAGCGGCATCGGCAAGGGCCGGGGCGCCAGCATCAATGCGGGCTTGTTCGGCATCGCCGGAGCCATTGTGGGCGGCGTAGTGGAAGACCGCCTGAGCCAGACGGATGCCACGGAACTGTCGGTCCGCCTCGACACGGGCAAGATCATGTCGGTTGTGGTGCCGGGCAAGCTGAACTTTGTCATTGGCGAGCCGGTTCGGGTCTTGAGCGGTCAGGGCTACACACGCGTGGTGCCCGCCATGCCGGCCCAGCCTGCAGCCGCCGTTGTGAGCAGCATCGTGCCCGCCACGGCACGTTGAATCGAGAGACCGATCCGAGCGATCACAGAACACAGAGGGAGCACGCGATGAGAGGTTGGAACCGCACACGCAGACGCGGCGCTCAGGCGCTGGGCGCGGCCTTCGTGGCCACCCTGGGCTTGGGGGCCTGCAGCACGCCGCTGGTCGTACCCAACGGCAGCGGCATACAGGCCATCAAGGTGCCCGAGGAGAACTACGCGCTCTTTGAAGTCGAGATCACCGAACCCGGCACCTATGCCCTGCAGGTGATCGATCTGGATCCTCAGGCCTCTCAGCGGCGGGTCGCGCGTGCGTCCAATCTGGCGCGCTTGGCTGGCGGGCTGGACGCCGGGCTCACCGGCGCCACGCGCAGCAGCATCGGCACTGACACCTTTGATGCCTTCGCCGGCGTGATCTGGTCGGTGTATGGCCGCAAGCCCGCGCAAGCGAGTGCCGCGACCGCCGCACCAGCAGCATCGTCGGCCGCCGCCACCCCGCCTGCCGCAGCTACGGCGACACGGGCAGGCACCGATCTCGGTCCGCGTCTCATGCAGTCGCCTGAACGCCCGCTGTCCGAAACCGGCAAACGCGCGCCGGAACGCGCGCGCCTGGAGCCCGGCCGCTACGTGATCCGCGTGGCCACCGGCTATGGCACCGTGCGCACCCAGGCCGATCGTGTCGAGGTTGGCCTCGTGCGCCTGGCCGACGGCAGCAGCGTCCCGGCGGGCGATCGCGTGACCGCGGTGCCGGTGCAGCGCGCTGGGGCGCCGGCAACGCGCATCCCCGCCCCCCCGCCTGCGCCGCAGCGCTGAGCCGCGGCTTACGGTCCACTGCTTTCCGCCGCAGCCGCCATGTTCAGCACCGGAGTTGCGCAGCATGTGCTCACCGCCGGCATTGCGCTGGCGCTGGCCTATGCGGTGCTCGTGCTGGCGCAGCGCCACAACCGCGCTGCGCACCGCTGGCTGGCGCTGTTTCTGCTGTGCATGGCCTGCATGGGCGTGAGCGAGTCGATCGGCATGGGTGCCCGGGCCGACGCCGCGCTGCTGCGGTGGCAGGGCTTCGTAGCGTGGAGCGTGGCGGCGCTGGCGCCGGCGCTGTTCATGTATGTGCGGCATCTGCTCTCTGCGCCGCCGCTGGCGCGCTGGCAGGTGGTGCTGCAGTTTTTGCCGGCCCTGGTTGTGGGTGCGCCACTCGTCCTCATTGGATTGATGCACCCAGATGCCGAGTTCTGGCGCACGCATGCGCAGATTGGCGCCGAAGCCGGCCAACGCACCAGCGGCTTCCTCAGCGCGCTGCTCGCCCTGCAGTGGGCCGCCTATGGCGTGGCCGCCTGGCTGCTGCTGCAGAACTACCGTCTACGCCTGCTCGCGCAGTACTCCAATATCGACCAGCGCCGCATGGGCTGGTTGGGCACGCTCATCGCCTGTCTGCCGGCGCTGCTGCTGCTCTGGTTGCTTGCGCGCCTGGGCGGGCCGAGTGTGGCGCTGCTGATCGACACGCTCTATGTGCCCGTGGGCGTGGCGGTGCTGGCCACGCTGGCCCTGCGCCAGCCGGCTGTGCTGCTGGAGCCGATCGACCCGCATCCGCCCTCGCCACCGCTGCCGAGCCGACCGCCACCTGCGCCCGTGCGTCGGCTGGCTGGCGAGCCGCGTGTGCCCCCCGCTGCACCCCCCGCGCCCCCGGCCGCCGTGCTGGCCGAACAATCGAGTTCGCCAACGTTTGCACATCCGCCCGACCCCGCTTCGGCGCCCGCGCGCGCCAGCGCAAGCCAGGACTACACACGCCCCGCCGCCGGGGCGTTGGCCATTGCCCAGCCGGCTGCTGAAGCGGCTACGACCGCGCAGCGTGTGGCGCAGGCCGAGCCTGAAGACAAACAGGCAGGCGCAGCAGCCGAGTCAAGGTTGAACGAAGGGTTGGCGGAGAGCGCAGACGACGCGGCAAGCCAGACCGCAGGCCGCGAAGCCCGCGCGCTGGATGAATCTGCTGGCGCCCCCAGCTCAAGCGCTGAAGACGAAGCCCGCTGGGCCGCCCTGCAGGCGCGGTTGGACGAGCTGCTTGCCACCGAGCGGCCGTATCTGGACAACGACCTCTCGCTGGCCACGCTCGCGCAGATGCTGCAGACCAGCACCCACCACCTGAGCTACGTGCTCAACCAGCGCCTGGGCCAGAGCTTCTACGACCTGATCAACGAGCGTCGCGTGCGCGAGGTGCAGCGCTGCCTGCGCGACCCGGCCTACGCCCGCCAGAGCATCCTGGAGATCGCGCTGGACTCCGGCTTCTCCTCCAAGGCCACATTCAACGCCGCTTTCCGCAAGCATGCGGGCACCACGCCGAGCGCGTATCGGCAGCAGGCTGCGCCGTGACTGATGCCTCAGATGGCCGATATGCAAAGAATTTTCGGAGCTTGCATGCCACTTTCCGCATATCGGGTGGACGTCTCAGCTGAATTGATCTCTTGTGAAATCATGGCCGAAATTGCAACTAACCGCTGCTGACCAGATGTGATTGACGCCGCCAGCGCTTGCGTTTTTTCTCCGCGGGCTCCGACTGCTCCTGCGTGGGTTTGAGCGGCTGCGTGGGCGGGAATGGCGGCGGAAAGCCCACAAAGGCCAGAAACACCAGGATCGGCAGGATCAGATAGAACAGCGGGCGTTTCCAGTCCAGGAGCTTGCGCATCGCGTGCAGCTTGGGGCTATCCCCGGGGCTTCAAGCCATGTCGGGCCCCCGGCACGCGGCTCCTGACTAACCCTTGTATGCGCACCAACCGGCGCATCCATGGACCGGACGCCTTCTACATTCCGTTGATGCCTGATGCGATGACCCCCAGCCAGCTGGATGCCGCGCTCGTGGCGCGCTGCCGCCAGGGCGACCAGCGCGCATGGGCCGAGCTCGTGCAGCGTTACCAACGGCTGATCTACACCGTGCCACGGCGCGCCGGCTTGAGTGAGGCGCAGAGCGCGGATGTCTTCCAGACGGTATTCACGCGCCTGTATGAGCACATCGACCGGCTGGCCGACCCGGAACGGCTGCATGCCTGGTTAGTGACCACCGCCAAGCGCGAAAGCCTGCGCGCGCTGGAGCAGGGGCGCCGCATTGTGGCGCTGGCCGGTGCCGATCGGGACGACGACGCGCCCGAGCCCATCGAACAGGTGCCTGACCCCGACCCCCTGCCAGAGCAGGTGCTTGAGTCGTTGCAGCTTCATCACCAACTTCGGCGCGCATTGGATGCACTCGATGAGCGTACGCGCGAGTTCATCGTGCTGGCCTTCCTGCAGGACCCCGCGCTGTCCTATCAGGAGCTGGCGGCGAGGCTGGGGGTGGCCGAGGGCAGCATCGGGCCCACGCGCGCGCGCTGCATTGCAAAGCTGCGCGCCGCCATGGACCGGTTGTCGTGAGTCGGCCACCTCGCATGTATTTCCCGGCGGGGATGCCGCTCTGTGGCGCATCCGCCGACTGATATGTATAGAGATCAAGCATGAGCCTGGCCAAAAAACTCACGGACGACGAACTGCAGCGCGCCCTTCAAGAAAGCCGCAGTCTTGAGGATGCGCCGCCCGGAGTGATCGAGCGGGCGATCGGTGTGTTCCAGCGCACCCCGGTGTCCGGGCTGGCACGGGCTGCTGAGGTGCTGCGAGCCGTACTGAGCTTCGACAGCGCCCTGGCAGGTCCTCTGGCCGCAGGGCTGCGTTCCGTCTCCACAGACCAGCGCCAGCTCTTGTTCACCGTTGAGTCGCACGATATTGACCTGCGGATCATGCCCGCCCCGGCGGATGACGCCGGTCAAGCGCAGTGGCAGGTGGCCGGGCAGGTTCTGGGTCCGCAAGCGCAAGGCAGTGTCGAGCTGCAGCTCGGCAGCGAGGTGCTGGGCCATGCGGTCCTCAGTGAACTGGGCGAGTTCCGCTTCGGCCCGATTGCTTCGGGCGAGCTCGTGCTCCGCCTGAGTTTGACGGATGCAGCCATCGAGCTACCTGCGATCGACGTCGCCTGAGACTGATGCACGCTGAACTGACGGATGGGCGGCACGCGGCTCCGGCCGAGCCGGCGCAGGTCCGCGCCGAGGCCTGGGCGCTCAAGGACACTTGCGTTGAGACTTGGGCCAGTCAGCCCAGCGCATGTGCCGTGGCCGCCGAGCGGCTTGCGCACCTGGCGGAAGGCAGCCAGGACCTCCTCGTGCATGCGCTGCGTGACTGGACCCAGGGCCTCACCCGCCTGTGGCAGGGCGACGTCGCAGCCGCACAAGAATGCCTGCAGCGCGCAAGTACGGCGCTCGATGGCATGGGCTTCATCCGCGAGTCCGTCAAGGCGCAGCTGCCGCAGCTCGCGGCCTTGTCCATGCTTGGGCGGCACGAGGAGGCACGCAGCCTCGCCACCGCAGCGCTGCAGGTCTTCCTCGAGGTGGGCGACGCGGTCTCAGCGGCCAAGACCGAGCTGAACCTCGGCTCCATGCATCTGCGGCAGGATCAGTACGAGCCGGCGGCGATGTACTACCGCCGGGCGGCTGCGCGGTTTGCTCGCCTGCGCGATCACAAGCATTCCGTCATGGCGGACACCGGTCTGGCCATCGTGCTGACGTGGCAGGCCTGTTTCAGCGATGCGCTCGCCATGTACGAACGGGCCGAAAAGCGGGCACTGCAGCATGGACTGCATGCCCTCCTTGGGCCGATCGCGCTGGCGCGAGGCCAGCTCGAGCTCAACCGTGAGCGCTACGGCAGCGCCCTGAAACACCTGCAGGCAGCCTTGCAGGACGCGGAGCGCACTGGCGCACGAGAGCAACTCAACGAAGCCCGTCGCGTGCTGGCCGATGCCTACCTGCTGCTGCGCTTGCTTCCGGAAGCTCAAACGCTCTACACGCAGGTGGTTGACGATCGCCGTGCACAAGGTGTGGGCATCGAGCTGGCATGGGCGCTGACCTGGCGCGCCGATGCCGCCGTACTCCAGGGCAGGCCCGCAGCAGCGCTGGCCGACCTGATCGAGGCTCGCGCTGCCTTTGCCGCCCAGAGCAACCCGATCGGTCTGGCACTGGTGGACCTTCGGCGCGCGCAACTCTTGCTCCGTACGGGCGAGGCAGACGCCACGGCGGCGGGTCTTGCGGCGGACAGTCGGCAGGTGTTCGAATCCGCGGGGGTTCGGCCGTGGGCGCTGGGCGCGCAACTGGTGGAAGCGCTCGCGCTTCATCAGCACGGCGAGCACGCTGCAGCCGGCGCGCTGCTCAAGCGCTTGCGCGCTGAAGCGGCTGAAGCGCCAGAACTGGCTGCACGCGCCGAATCGGCCCTCGGTGCCGCTGCGTTTGCAGCAGGTCAGTGGGATGAGGCCGATGCACATTGGCAGAGCGCAATCAATCTGTTCGAGGCGCAGCGTGCGCAGGTGCCCGGCGACGAGCTTCAGGTCAGTTACGGCAGCGACCGGCAAGCGGCCTACATCGGGCGTGTCCGCGTTGCACTGCGCCTGCCGGGCGACGCAGCGCGGCGCGTGTTCGATGCCGTTGAGCGGATCCGCACCCAGGCGTCGCGCCGTGCAACGGCGGGTGGCCCCGCCACCGACGAGTTGCTTGATCTCCGCCAGCAGCTCGCCTGGCAGCAGCAAGCGCTGATGCAGTCGCTCATGCAGGGCCGGGCCGGGCCGGACGCCAGCCAGCTGCGCGCCATGGAGTCCCTGGAACGGCGTCTGCGCGAGGTCCAGCGTCGCGCGCAGGCAGGTGGCGACCCGCAGTCCGCCTGGGCTGCTGGCGAATGGCCTGGTGCGTCGGCCGCACACCTCGAGCGCGGTGAAGGCATCGTCTCGTACATGCAGCTGGATGACGAGTTGCTGTGCTGCACCTGGACCTCCGACGGCCATGAACTGCAACGCGTGCCGGCCGCTGACCTGGCCGATCGCATCGAGCAACTGCGTTTCCAGCTCAGCAGCCTGCAGCACGGCCTCGCTCTTCGGCCCGCGCATGCTGAACAGCTGCTCGATCGCATCCGCAAGCATCTGCAGCGCCTGCATCAGACGCTCTGGCAACCGATCGCCGCGTCACTGGCTGGTTGCAAGCGGGTGGTCGTGCTGCCAGCGGTGGCGCTGGAAAACCTGCCATTTGCCGCGCTGCATGATGGCGAGGCTTGGCTGATCGAGCGTCATGCGCTCGTGATCGGATCAAGCGCCCGCGACTATCTGGAGAGTCGCGCACATGCACGTGCATCCCTGCGCCGCGCGGCGCTGGCCGGCGTGAGCAGCCCGCAACTCGGCGAAATCCGCGGCGAGCTGGACGCTGTGTCGGCAGCCTTGGGTGATGGCGGTGCGACTGAGATCCATGCATTGATCGACGCCCAGGCCACCCGGGCCGCGTTGCTTGCGGAGTTCCGGCAGGCGGACGTGCTTCATCTGGCATGCCACGGCCATTTCCGATCCGACAACCCCGCGTTTTCTGCGTTGCATGTGGCTGATGGCGCGCTGACCGTACATGACATCGAGAGCGCGAGTTCGAGCGCGCGTCTGGTCACGCTGTCGGCTTGCGAATCTGGCCGGGCACGCCGTGCGGGCGGCAGCGAACGTCTCGGGCTGGTGCGGGCGCTTCGGCGCGCTGGTGTAGCCCAAGTTGTGGCGAGCGACTGGCCGGTGGATGATGCGCGGACCGCGCAGCTCATGAGCGCGTTCTATCGCGCCCTGGCGCAGGGCATCGCTGAACCCGAGGCGCTGCAGCAGGCCCAGCGGGCGCTGGCTGGCCAGCATCCGCACCCCTTCTGGTGGGCCGCGTTTGCCGTACATGCCTAGACTTACGTCTGGTAACGGGTACGTGCTGCGCGCATGTATCAAGCTGCGGGTCTGCCGCTCTGTAGGGCATCTGCTCAACCCTTGCCTGTCCTCAAAAGCGAATGGCCTCCAAGACCCTTGATCCGCTCGTCAGTCTGAGCCGCCCGTTTGCCGTGGCGCTGGCTTTGGCCACGCTCGTCGCCTGCGGCGGCGGTGGGGGCGCCGGCGCCGCACCGTCACCGCCCGCCCCGGCGCCGGTGCCTGCACCCGCGCCGAGCGCGACCGTGGCTGACGAAGTCGTGGTCCAGCTGCTGACGGGTCAGCGGATTGCAGACCTCGCATCGGCCTACGACTTGACGGTGGTGGATCAGTTCGGCAAGCGGCCGATCTGGCGTCTGCGTACCCGTCCGGGCACCAACATTGACGCCCTGGTCACGAGACTGCGCGCCGACGCGCGTGTCCGCTTTGCCGAGGCCAATGCAGAAAGCGAAACGCCGGAGAGTCGCCATCTGGTGCCTTGGGCGGTGGGCGGTGATGCCGGAACGTATGCCACCCAATGGGCGCCAGAGGCCATCCGTCTGGCCAGTGCACAAAACCAGGGTGCAGGCATCCGTGTGGCGGTACTCGACACTGGGATTGACCTCACCCACCCTGCGCTGGCCAGCCGTTTGGCGCGCACGGCCAGTGGCGCGCTGCTGGGTCGCGACTTCGTGGACGATGACGCAGACCCCTCCGAGGGCGGCACGCCGGCACAGCCCGGCTTTGGCCATGGCACGCACGTCAGCGGCCTTGTCAGCCTGGTCGCACCGCAAGCCCGCATCATGCCGGTGCGTGTGCTGGATGAGCGCGGGCGCGGCAACCTCTGGGTGCTCAGCGAAGCCTTGGGCTGGGCTGTTGATCCGGATGGTGACCCCAACACTGACGATGGCGCGCACGTGATCAATCTGAGCTTGGCCACCACACGCCCCACCACGCTGCTGCAGGTCGCGACGGCGATCGCGAACTGCGACTTCTCTGACGACGAAGACGATATCGACTACAGCGACCCGGGCTTCGATGACGACCGCGTGCGCTGTGCAAACCGGTTTGCCGCTGTTGTAGCCGCCGCCGCAGGCAACGCAGGCAGCGCCACCGAACTGCAGTACCCGGCGGCAGAGGCGGTACCCGGTTCGATTTCAGTGACCGCATCTGCGCAGAACCGCAGTCTGTCCCCCTTGGCAAATCGCGGGCCTTGGGTGGAAATCGCCGCACCGGGAGATCGGATCATCAGCACCTTCCCTGGCGGCGGCTATGCCACGTGGAGCGGTACATCAATGGCCACACCGTTGGTCGCAGGGACCGCCACGCTGGTGCTCGCGAGCCGGCCGACCCCGCGCGATCTGCTGCCGCAAGACGTCACGGCACGCCTGCTTGCCCGTAGCGGGCGCCTGTGTGGTTCAACGATTCCGGCGCTCGACGCTGGATCGGCAGCCAACGACACCAGCCCGCCACCACCCGCACCCTGCCCGTGACTGGCGGCTGAACGGCCGAGCCATTGCAGGTGGCGCCCAGGGAGCACAGCCCATGCTGCGCTCCTTGGCTTTCAGCGCGCCGGTCAGCGGATGCATCCGGTTACGAGCTTTTTGAAGGCCTGAT
Organism: Piscinibacterium candidicorallinum; assembly: GCF_047549485.1. Taxonomy (GTDB): domain Bacteria; phylum Pseudomonadota; class Gammaproteobacteria; order Burkholderiales; family Burkholderiaceae_C; genus Piscinibacterium; species Piscinibacterium candidicorallinum. Next base: position 595,714 of record NZ_CP180191.1, read on the forward strand.
GTCCTGATTCGGGCTGTCACGGCTCTGTGGGGGTCATACGCCTTTTCAAGCGAGACCCCCGCCATGCACTCCTGCGCCTCAGCCTTGCCATCCGCCAGCGCCGTCAAGCCGCAGCCCGACGTCGCGCTGGTAGCCCCAATCCCACGAACCACCACGAGCCGCAAAGCTCTGCGGTCTGCGCTCAAGGCGGGCGGGCTGGCGGTGCTGCTGGGCGCCGGTGTGTGGGCGCTGCCGGCCGATTGGTCTCACCAGGCGCGGCTGAGCCTGCTGATGTTCGGGCTGGCGATGATCGCGTGGACCCTGCTCGATGCAGACGACACGGCAGTGGCCATCGCTGCGGCGCTGGCCCTCGTGGTGACCGGGGGCGTGTCCGTCGAACGCTTCCATCAAAGCTTGGGAGACAGCCTGATTTGGCTGTTGCTTGGCGCCTTCGTGCTGGCGGCTGTGGTCATCCAGTGCGGGCTGGCGCAGGCTCTGACGCAACGCGCTCTTCGCGGGCCACGCTCGCTTGGCGGGGTGTTGATCCGCACCAGTGTGGTTGTCGCAGCAACCGCGTGGGTGGTGCCATCCACCTCAGCCCGCGCTGCGCTGCTGCAGCCCATGCATGCCAGTCTGATGCGGCAATTGCCCAGCCGCCGCGCACGTCTTGCGCTGACGCTGTTGTTCCCGACCGTGATTCTGCTCTCTGCGGCAGGATCACTACTGGGGGCCGGAGCGCACCTGGTGGCGCTGGAATACATGCGCATCCTGGGCATGCCGACCCTGGGCTTCGCCCACTGGACCTGGCTGATGGCGCCATTTGCGATCGTGTCTTGCGTGGCGGCAGTTGTGCTCATCAGCTTCATGTTTCTCAGCGCGTCTGAACTGCGTCGCGGTGTGTCTTCACAGACTCCCGAGTCTGCGCAGCCGGCCTTGTCCGGGGCGCAGCTTTATGTCCTGCTCGTGGCCGTACTCGCCGTACTGGGTTGGCTCAGTACACCGATGCACGGTCTGAGCATGAGCGTAGTGGCGCTGCTTGCCGCGCTGGCGGCCTGCTTCGAGCCGCTGTCGGGCATCAGCCTGAAGCGCGCACTCAAGCAGGTGGAGTGGAGCCTGCTGCTCTTTCTTGCCGCCACGCTGGTGCTCGGCGAATCTTTGGTCGACAGCGGCGTGGCTCAGCGCGTTGCTCTCGCTCTGCAGCACGGCCTCTTCGCCCTGGGTGTACCGAACATGGTGTTGCTGGCGGCGCTTGCCCTGGTAGCGCTGCTCTCGCATCTGCTGATCGTGTCGCGTACCGCGCGGGCAGTCGTGTTGCTACCCATGTTGGCGCTGCCCTTGGCCGCCACGGGCCTCAACCCGGTCGCGCTGATCCTGCTCATCGTCGCGGGTAGCGGCTTTTGCCAGACCTTTGCCATCAGCGCCAAGCCGGTCGCGCTCTTTGCCCGCAGCGAGACGACGGCCGAGCGAGTCGTGACGCGCCGTCGCTTTGATCGCGCACTGCTCAAGCTCGCGCTTGCACTGCTGCCGATCATGCTGGCGCTGTTGCTGGCGTTCGCCGTCTGGATCTGGCCCGCCCTGGGTCTGCCGCTCCAGCACGCGGCTGCAGCCTGAGCGACCTGCGCCCGCTGTTTCAGGCTGTCACAACTCACCGGTATCGAAGACACAGCTCGCGGCTCTGTGAGTCACAAGCCACCACATCCTCCCCGGAGAAACCAGCATGAACACACCCATCAACCTGACGCCTGCCCCCTTGATGGCTCGCCCGCTGACCGTGCTGGTCGCGCCGTCCGGATTCAAGGAGAGCCTGGGGGCCGATGAGGTCACGCAGCACATCGCCGCAGGTGTGCATCGAGTTCTGCCGGATGCCCGCGTGATCTGTGCACCCCTGGTGGACGGAGGCGAGGGCTTCACGGAGGCGCTGGTGCGCGCCACCGGCGGCACGATGCATCCCGTGCGGGTCACAGGCCCGGTGGGCCAGCCCGTGGATGCCTTCTTCGGCATGCTGGGCGGCCGCAGCCGTCCCACGGCAGTCATCGAAATGGCAGCTGCGGCAGGGCTGCGTCTGGTGCCGCGCGATCAGCGTGATCCGACCTTGACTACCAGCCGCGGGGTGGGCGAACTCATCCGCGCCGCGCTGGACGCCGGTGCGGAAAGCATCCTGCTGGGCTGCGGTGATTCCGGCGTGAATGACGGCGGCGCCGGCATGGCACAGGCCCTGGGCATCAAGCTGCTGGACGTGCTTGGTGAGGAGATCGGCCCAGGGGGCGCCGAGCTCGTCCGCCTTGCGCGCATCGACTTCTCCGGGATGGATCGACGCCTTCGCAGCGTCAAGCTGGATGCTGCTGTGAACTGGCACAACGTGCTGCTCGGGCCGCGCGGCGTCGCCCGGATCTACGGGCCGCAAAAGGGCGCCAGCGCCCAGCAGGTCGACCAGCTGGAGATCGCGCTGACCAACTATGCGGCTTGCATCCGTGCGGAGACCCGGCTCGACTTGGGACAGGCGCCTGGCTGTGGTGCATCCGGCGGGCTCGGCGCCGGCTTTGTCGGCTTGCTCGGCGGTGCACTGCACCCCCGCTACGACATCGTGATGCAGTACCTCGAACTGGATGCGCTGATTCGTCAGGCCGATCTCGTGTTGACCGCCGAGGGCAGCCTGGATGGGCAGACGCCCTTCGGCAAGATTCCAGCGGAAGTCGCGCATCGTGCCAAGCGCCGTGGCCTGCCCGTGATCGCGCTTGCCGGCACGATCGGCAAGGGTGCCGCCGCCAACTTCGCGCACGGCATCGACGCCTTCGCCAGCATCGTCAAGCGACCCTGCAGCCTGGACGATGCCATCGCGCACGCGGGCAAGTGGTTGATGCGGGCCGCCGAGGACGCCATCCGCATGGTGGCAGTGGGTTACCGGCTCGCCCAAGGCACCCCGATGACCTGTGTCGCACCTCGTAAGGCGCCGCGCGCCGGTCGCACGGCGGCAGCGAGAAACATCTCCATGCAGGTGCGCGTGTCTCGGCACGTTGCCCAACTCAGGGCCGCACGCAGCCGCCGGGCTGCGGCACTGAGCTTCACCCCGCGCCTGCACTGAATCGCTCTCTTAATCGGAGTCTGTCATGTTCAAACTTCACACCACTGCAGGCAGCCGAGTGCGCCTGCCTGTCTACCGCGCCGCCCTGGCCGTGTGTGCTGCAGCACTGCTGATTGGCTGCGCCGGGCCTCGCCCGGTGATCTACGGCGCGCAGGTCGAGCCAGCATCGCGTGCAACGGGCAGCGCCAGCGCGGCTACGGCAACACAGAGCGCAGAGCGTTCGCGGGTCGATCGTCATGTAGCCGAGTGCATGGAGGCGGCTGACCGCGCGGTTGGCCGCGGTAACGATCCCAAGACCGTACTTCGCAACGCTGGTGTGGCCGCTGCTGTCGGCGCGGTAGCCGGCGGTGTTTGGGGGCTGGTCAAGCGCGAGGATGCCGGCCTGCGTACGCGAGCCGGGGGCGCTGCCGCGGCGGCGGGGTCAATCGTGCGCGATGTGCTTCTGAACGAACCCGATGAGGTCTACCGCAACCACGTGGAGCGCTGCATGACGCGGCGTGGCCATGACGTTCTTGGCTGGCGCTGAGCAGATCGCCGCAGTCGCAACTTGTCTCTCAGGTAGTGCAGTTCAGCTAGCACCCGTCAGCCTGAGCACTGTGAAAGGAAACCGAAATGAACTCGATCAGCACAAAGCGAATTCCATTGACGCTCTGCCTTGGCGCACTCCTTGTACTGGCGGCCTGCGGCGGTGGCGGCGAGGCGGGTACGGCCCCGCCAGCACCCGTCTCGGCCCTGCCGCCGGTGGCCACGAGTGTGACCGGCAAGACGCTGGCTCCGGCCCCGGCAAATCTGAGTGGCAACGTACGGTGCGAAAACCTGGTGATCGGCGCGGTGCGTCTGGACTCCGTCATCGTCCCTGCCGGCGCGAGCTGCCAGCTCGATGGCACCGTGATGATCGGAACGCTCGAAGTGCAGCAAGGCGCCTCCGTGGTGGCCACCGGGGTCAGCATCGCCGGCAATCTGCAGGCGGAGGCGGCGGCGGATGTGCTTCTTCAGGGGCGCAGCCAGATCGTGGGAGCAATCCAGATCAAACGGGGCACTACCGCGCGCATCATCAACAGCGTCGTACAGGGCGACTTGCTCTTCGAGCAGATGCAAGGGCCTGTGGATACGCGCGACATGGAGGTGCGCGGGAACCTGCAGGCCTTTGCCAACACCGGCGGGGTGCGCATCGAAAACAACGCTGTGCGCGGAAACATGCAGTGCAAAGACAACACGCCGGCGCCAATCACCTCGGGCAACTCGGCGGGCTTTGAGGACCAATGCACGAGCGCGGGTTCAGGAGGCTCTGGCGGTTCGGGGGGTGTAGCCACGCCGCCGACACTACCGCCGCAAGGCAGCAACGTGGTCTGCGCAGGACTCTCGCTGCCGGCACAGACATTCCAGAACGTGGTGGTGCCGGCCGGGGCGAGCTGTTCACTGACGGGCACCCGACTGACCGGAAACCTGGAGCTGGAGTCTGGTGCCCGCGCTGCAGTGGCCGATGCCAGCATCGCAGGTTCGGTGAGCGCCGACGGCGCAGCCAGCCTCACCATGAGCGGTGCGACGGTCGTCACCGGGGCGATCCAGGCGGTGGCTGTGGCCAGTGCGGTCATTGACGCCATTGAGGTGCGTGGCGACGTGCAGCTGATGGCTGGCACCGGACCGACCACCTTGCGCGGCACGCGCGTGGGCGGCAACGTGCAGGCTGAAGACAATCGCGGCGCGCTGAGCATCGAAGCCAACCGTATCAGCGGCAACCTGCAATGCCAGGGCAATACGCCGGCACCCAGCGGCGCGGGCAACCGTGCCGCGCAGAAGCAGGGGCAGTGCGCCCTGCTCTGATCTAGTGGCTGGCTAGGCCCTTACCTCGCAACAATCGAGTTCCTGACGGGTATCCGCGTGAGCGGATACCCGTTGGCACTTCAGGCGGCTAGTCCCGAGATGACGCCACTTGGGTTGCCGGCAATCACCGGTTTGGCGCGGCGCGAGACCTGATCGTGGACCTCGTCCTGCGCGCGGCGCACGGCTTCACGCGCGCGTTCGCGCGTAGCCTCGTCGATCATGCGTGCCGGGCGGGTGGGGCGCAGGCGCGGGCGCTGGGCGTCGCTGTAGCTCACGCGGAAGCTGCCCGCCATCGCCTGCAGGCGCGCCACTTCTTCGGCATGACGCAGCTGCGCCATGCGAACCTCCTGCGGCAGATCCGGGGTCTGTGCTTGGTGCGGCAGCGCGACGATCAGGGCCAGCGCCGCGATCTTGAGCGCGGGGCCGGACCAGGCGCGTGACAGACCCTGCGCGAAGGCCGCGCGCCAGCCGGGCGCAGCGTCAAGCACAGGGCGGGGCACGATTGTTGGAGCGGCAGCCGCTGCGCTGCCACCCACGCTTGCAAGTGCGGGTACCGGATGCGGCAGCAGGTCGGCAAAACCGCGCTGCGCCATGGCGTGGCGCAGGGTGCGCGGCGTGGCCGCTTCATCGGGCACCAGCAGCACGCGCAGGCGGCGCAGGGCGGCACCGAGGGCCGGGTGGCTGGTCCACACTGCGACGGGAATGGCCAGCACCAGCGCCACGGTCAGCGGCGCGATGTGTGGGGCGACCAGCGCATCGTTCGTCAGCACCCACGCTGCAAGCAGCAACAGCGGCGTGCAGAGGATGCCCAGACGCGAGAAGGCGTCCCGCCAGCCGATGGCGAGCGCATCGCGCGGCGGCGAGCGCCATTCGAGCTTCAGGCCTGTGAAAGTGGACAGCACGTAGGTGGAGTACGCGAGCATGCGCACCGGCGCCTGCAGTGCAGACACGGCGAGTTCCAGCAGCGCACTGCCGATCAGGCGCAGCGTGCCGCCAAAGGCGTGCTGCTGGCCGTGCAGGCGCACCGCCGCCACGCCGAGTGCGCGCGGCAGCAGCAGCAGCGCCAGGGTCAGACCCCAGAGCGCGAGACCGGCCGTCTGGTTCTGCACCACCGCCTCATGCCCAGCCCACAGACCGAGCGCCACGAACACCAGCCACACCGGGCCCATCACATAGGACAGTGCGCCAATGGCAAACATCGCGCGGTGCACGCCCTGCCAGCCGGGCTCTGCAATGAGCTGCGCGTTCTGCAGGTTGCCGCGGCACCAGCGGCGGTCGCGGTCGAGTTCATCGAGCAGGTTGGGCGGCAACTGCTCCCAGCTGCCCTCCAGTTGCGGTGCGAGCCAGACCTCGTAGCCGGCGCGGCCCATGCAGGCGGCTTCCACGAAGTCGTGCGAGAGGATGTCGCCCGCCAGACTGCCGCGGCCGGGCACATGGGCCAGCCCGCAGTGCTGCATGAAAGCGTCCACGCGCAGGATGGCGTTGTGCCCCCAGTAGTGCGAGTGACCGAGCTGCCAGTAGGCCATGCCCAGCGCAAACAGCCGGCCGGTGACGCGGGTGGCGAACTGCTGCACGCGGGCATGCAGGGTGTTGTGGCCATAGGCCTGCGGCAGCGTCTGCACGATGCCGGCGCGCGGGTGGGCTTCCATTAGGCGCACGAGCTTCACCAGCGTGTCGCCATGCATGGTGCTGTCGGCATCCAGCACGATCATGTAGCGGTAGTTGGCGCCCCAGCGGCGGCAGAAGTCCGCCACATTGCCGGCCTTGCGCCCTGTGCGGCGACGGCGCAGGCGGTAGAACACGCGCGCGCCTTCGCCGATGGGTTTGTCACCCAGCAGATCGCGCATGCGCTGCCAGGCAGACAGCTCTGCCGCGCGGATCGCCGGGTCGGTGCTGTCCGACAAGATGTAGAAGTCAAAAAGCTTGAGCGCGCCGGTGGCCGCGAGCGATTCCGCCGTGGCGCGCAGGCCGGAGAACACGGTGGCGATGTCCTCATTGCAGATCGGCATGATGACCGCGGTGCGCGCGTCGGTGTCGATCGGCGCGCGTTCCTCGGGCAGCGCGAGCGCATGCGGATCACCGCGCAGTATCACCCAGGCACCCATCAGCGCCGTGACGGTGCCGGCACCCACCCAGGCCAGCAGCAGCACGGCCAGCGTGGCATAGGCCCACCACAGGGCCGAAGGCTGCACCGGCGCATTCACCGCCAGCAGGGTCACCGCCAGCGCCGCAAAGCCCAGTACCACGCCCAGCAGCACGCGGCGGCGCGTGTGCGCGGCACTTTCCCAGGCGGCCGGCGGCTGGGTGTGCCAGGTAAAGCCCTTCTGGCTCGCTCCGGGCAGCATCAGGAGCAGACCGCGCAGCAGGCCGCGGCCCAGGCCCGTCCAGGGGCGGCGCGGCATGGGCGTGCGCCGGACGGGGGGCGCCGTGCAGGGCGTTGTCCGGGGTGCCGATGCCGGCACGGTGGTCTTCAATGAACGCTGCAGGACATCAGGTTCAGCCATAGGGGATCGGATTCCTCTTATTGCGGGGGCAGAACGTAGGACCAGGTTTCACTCAACGCGTGGGTGGCGGCACCGGCAGCAGCCTGCAGGTACAGGCGCAGCTCCACCGGCTGGCTGGCATCCAGCCGTTCGAACTCGAGCGTGCTGCGCCAGCCGCCGCGCACCGGATTGGGATAGGTGTGCACACGGCGCAGCTTGGTATTGGCGCCCAGGCTGGCGCGTGCTTGCACGTCCTGTGCCAGCACGCCCGCGGGCAGGGGCGTGTCGGAGAAGTCGATCACCAGCTTGTGCAGACCGGCTGGCCGCTCGCCTTTGAAATAGCCGTAGCCGCTGCGGGTCTGCAGCACCCGGGCGCCGGGTGGGCTGCGGTCGGCGCCGCCCGGCGCTGGCCCTTGCCAATGGATGCGCCATGCTAGGTCAATGGATTGGCCGGGCGCCGGCAGCTGCGCGGGCACCCAGAAGGCGGCGATGTTGTCGTGGGTTTCGTCCGGGGTGCGGAACTGCAGCAGCTCCACGCGGCCCTCGCCCCATTGGCCGATCGGCTCCACCCAGGCGCTGGGCCGCGCCTCGTAGCGGGCCTCGATGTCCTCGTAACTGGCAAAGCTGCGGTCGCGCTGCATCAGGCCAAAGCCGCGCGGCGAATTCAGCGCGAAGGACGTGACCAGCACGCCCGCCGGGTTGGTGAGTGGCCGCCAGAGCCATTCGCCAGCCGCAGTCTCGATCTGCAGGCCGTCGGAGTCATGCACCTCGGGGCGGAAGTCGCCCGTGCTGCTGGCCTGGTTTTCGCCGTGCAGGAACATGCTGGTGAGCGGCGCGATGCCCAGGGTGCGGATCGGCGAGCTGCCTGCGCGGAGGAACAGCTGAGCGCGCACCGTGGTGACGGTGGCCGCGCCCGGCTGGAGGGTGAACTGGTAGGCGCCCGCCACGCGCGGGCCGTCCAGCAGGGCGTAGAACACGAACTGCTTGCTGCCGGCGGCGGGCCGCTCGAACCAGAAGGTGGTGAAGTCCGGAAACTCCTCGGGCGCGCCGCCCGTGGTGTCGATGGCGATGCCGCGAGCTGACAAGCCGTAGCGCTGCCCCTGGCCGAGCGCGCGAAAGTAGTTGGAGCCGACGAAGGCCACCACTTCGTCCTGCTTGGCGCCTTCGTTGAGCGGATAGGTCAGGCGCCAGCCGGCCACGGGGGCGGTCGCGTCGGGGGGCTCGGGCGGCAGCACGCCGTCGTTGTTAAAGACGCGGGCTGGAAGGCGCAGCGCGCGGGCCTGGCCCTGTTCGATCTCGAACAGGCGCAGCTCGCGCACCGCAGCGGCGCCAGCGACGGGGAAGAACTGCATCTCGAAGGGCGAGCCGGTACCGCGCCAGAGCGAGGCCTCCGCGCGAAATTGGATGCGGCGCACGGCGTCGTAGTCCAGCGCGGCGCGGCGCGGGTCTGCGGGTGGAGCGGCTCGCCAGGGCTGCGCGGCCAGGGCGCGGGCCTCGCGGGCCACGTCGTCGAAGCCGAAGGCGCGCTGGGCAGGCGTGGAGGCTGCGGCGGTCGCCTGCGCCCATGCCGCAAGCGGCACGGCAAGGCCCCCAAGGCCCGCGAGCGTCAGCACCCGGGCAGCCCTGCGCACGCCGCGCAGCCAGTGGCCGAGCAGCGAAATGCACACAACGAGCGGGGACCAGGTTCGATCCAACGAGCCTCCTGATGGGATGCCAGCGGTTTGGGTGCCCGGCGCGGGCGGGTGGGGGCCGCGTGCCGGGCGGGTTGCGCCTGGGCGGCGCCTTCGGGTGTCGGGCGCACTTGGGGCGCGGTACGAAGCAGGAGCTCCTCGGGCGGGAGCGCCGCTGCGCTGCTGCAGTGCGCAATTTTCGACGGCGGGGCCATGCGGATCAGCCGTCAATGCGACGCGCTTTGAAACAGAATGTTCATTTGCGACCGCAGCAAAGTGCAATTTTTGCACGATGTGCCAGCCGCAGCGCGCGCTTCGAGCCCCACCTCCAGCCCCGCCTCCAGCCGGGCGGTCTGATGCAGCCTGTCCCCGGCCATCTGCAGTCTGTCGCAGTCCGCTCGCGCCGGGTCGGCGCTCACCGAACAATGCCGCCAAGGCCGCTGAAAACGCATCCTGCCCGGGAGCGCCGCCGCAGCCGGTCACCGCAAATTCGCACAGCAACGCACTGGAGATCCAATATGAGCCTCGCTCTGACCCTGCCCCGCTTGGCCCTGGCCGCCGCCCTGCTCACGGTGGCGCATGTGGCCACCGCGCAAACCGTGACGGTGGAGACCAACGAGGAAAAGACGCCCAACGGCACGCGCACCACCATTTCGATCAACGGCCTGTCCTGGTGGGGCGGCGGCACCCGCGTGGAAGGCAATGGCAAGGTGGTCGAGAAGGCGCGCGAGATTCCGTCCTTCTCGCAGGTGAAGGTGCGTGGGCCGATGGACGTGCGCATGCGCGCCAGCGACAAGGAGGTGCTGACCGTGCGGGCCGACGAGAACATCGAGCCGCTGATCGAGACCCGCATGGAGGGCGACGCGCTGGTGATCGGCCTGAAGAACAATGTCAGCATCAACACCCGCGGCCCGCTGGAAGTGACGCTGAACTTCAAGAAGCTTGAGGGCGTGGGCCTGTCCGGCTCAGGCAATGTGAGCGTGGACCGCGTGGAAGGCGCGCGCTTTGCCGCCAGCATTGCCGGCAGCGGCGACCTGCGCGTGGAAACCGCCAATGTCACGGACTTCCGCGGCGCGGTTTCCGGCAGCGGTGACCTGCGCATCAATGGCCGGGCCGACAACCAGCACTTCAGTGTGGCCGGCAGCGGCGACATCTGGGCCGGCCGCCTGAACGGCAAGAGCGTGCGCGTCTCGATTGCCGGCAGCGGCGATGTGCGCCTTGGCCAGTGCGAGAACCTGGACGTGTCGATCGCCGGCAGCGGCGACGTGAGCTACCAGGGCAACCCGACGGTGAAGAAGTCCATTGCAGGTTCCGGCTCGGTGGTGGCTGCCAAGTGATCTAAATCTGGCCGAAAATGGACGATTTATGAATGAGCGATCACTTATTTTCCGCATGAAATGCGCGGATATTGAGCGTTTCTGGTTTCCATAGAAGTTCGGCCGAAAACGATACATCACGCAAAAGAGCTGCACCTCAGGCGCAGCTCTTTTGCTTTGGGCCGACGCGGCCGCGCTTATTCCTCGATGCGGTTGCGGCCGGCCTGCTTGGCGCGGTAGAGCGCGGCATCGGCTCGGGCGGCCAGCGGCGCCAGCATGGGCTCCAGCTCGCCGCGTTGCGCCACGCCCAGGCTGATGGTCACGCGCAGACCGGGGTCGACATCCGGAAAGCGCAGGGCTTCGACGGCGCTGCGCATGCGCTCGGCCACGGCGCGCGCCACTTCGCGGTCGGCGTCCGAGAGCACGGCCACGAACTCTTCGCCGCCCACGCGGCCGATCACGTCATTGGTGCGCAGCGCGCCCGTGCAGGCCTGCGCGACGCGGCGCAGCACCAGATCGCCCGCCTCGTGGCCGTAGACGTCATTGACTCGCTTGAAGTGGTCGATGTCGATCGCCAGCACCGACAGCGGCACCTTGTCTTCGTCGGCCTGGTCCATGCGCAGCTGGGCCTGGGCCAGCAGGTTGCGCCGGTTGGGCAGGCGCGTCAGCTCATCGCTCAAGGCCAGATCGCGCATGCGGCGCGACAAGGTGAGTTGCCGCCAGGTCATGGCCGCCAGACCGAGCAGACCCACGCCACCCACGGCAATCAGCAGCCACTGCAGGCGCTGGATGCGGCCGGCATCTTCCAGCGCCTGACGCCGCGCGGTGTTCTCGGCAAATAGCGCAGCGTTCTGTTCTTCCTTGCGGGCGGTGTCGAACTGCACCTGCAGGCGGGCGAACTGCTTGTTGCGCGCCGCCTCGGTGAGCGTGCGCACCAGTGCGATCTGCCGCTCGCGGGCCTGCGCGGCGGCCTTCCACTGGCCAAGCGCCGCAAAGGCGAGGGCGCGCTGGCCCTCGATGAATTCGATGAAGGCGTCGTCGCTCTGGCGCTCGAACACGGCCAGCGCGGCGTTCAGTTCGACCAGGGCGTCGCGCGGCCTGGCCAGAGCCTGTAGGGCAACGCCTCGGGTCGTGCGCATCTGTGCGACGCTGTCCTCATCGCCGGCGCGCTCGAAGAAACGCAGCGCTTCGTCCAGCATGGGCAGTGCGTCCTCAGGCTGACCCAGCTTGATCAGTGTCCTCGCAATGGCTCGATTGGCCTGCATCGTCTCGGCCTGCAGGCCCAGGCTCTGCTCGATCTCGCGGCCTTGTCGGAACAGGGCCAGCGCCTGGGGAAAATCCTTCTTTGCCTCGTAGGTAGCGGCCAGATTGTGCAAAGTCACCGCCGCGTCTCGTTCGGCCTGGTCGGCCTTTTGCAGATCGAGCAGGCGCTTGTAGTGGTCAATCGCCTGCTCGTAGGCGCCCACATTGTTGTCCGAATAGAGATTGGCAATGTTGTTGAGCACCTGCTGCTGTGAACGGCTGCGCGCAAGTTGCGTGTTGATGTCGTAGGCGCGCTGAAGGTCTGCCAGCGCGGCGGCGTGATCGGCCAGTTCAGTGCGCATCTCGGCGCGCAGGGTCAATGCGTCGGCCAGCAGCGCGCGGTTGCCCAGGCGCTCGGCCTCGGCCAGCACGGCCTCGTACTCGCGGCTGGCTTCGTTCAGGGTGCGCTGATTGACAAGCAGCGCACCGCGGCACAGACGCAGCTCGGCGCGTTGCGCATCCCAGGTGCCAAACAGAGGCGAAGCCAGCGTCTTGTCGACATCCAGCAGCGGGTCAGTCAGGCGGTTGCTGGCCTGTAGCCAGCAGCGCTGCACCAGCGCGCGGCGGCGCAAACCCTCGTCCGCGGCGGCGCCCTGCGCGTCGAGCGCGGCGAGGGCTTCGCTGGTGCGCTGCATGGCGGACTTGGGATCACGCGCCTCCAGGCGCTCGGCCTCGTCAAGCAGCTGGATCACGGCCGGACTGGCAGCGGCTGGCACGGCATGCAGGCAGAAGGCGCACAACAGCAGCGCAGACGCGCACAACAAGGGCTTGTGAGTCATGGCGCGTGATTTTGGTGCAAGTCGCAACCGGTCTCACTGCGCGCTCTGGAGCGTTGCGTCGTTCACACGCTCTCGGGTCAGGCCGAACTGAACGTCTTTGCGAAAAAAGACCCCGGCAGGGCGACCTGCCGGGGTCTGGATTGCGCTGTGCGGGTGGGAGAGAGGAGGAGAGACCGCTTTGCTTGCAGCGCAGGATCAGGTCAGTCGCGGGTGCTTGCGCTCAGCGGCCGGCCTGAAACTCGGTGAGTGCGCCACGCATCTTCTTGAGCGCGGCACTTTCAATCTGGCGAATCCGCTCGGCGCTGACGCCGTATTCATCGGCCAGCTCCTGCAGCGTCATCGGCTCGCTGCCGTCCTCGGCCACGTTCAACCAGCGGGTCTGAATGATGCGGCGGCTGCGGTCGTCGAGCTTGGCCATCGCGGCCTCGATGCCGGAGGACGACATGGCATCGCGCTCCTTCATCTCCAGAACGCGGGTGGGCTCGGTGCGGCTGTCTTCCAGGTAGGCGATGGGCGCGAAGGCCATCGCGTCCTCGCCGTCGTCCGGGTTGCCTTCCAGCGCGATGTCGCCGCCGGAGAAGCGCGTCTCCATCTCGCGCACTTCCTCGGGCTTGACCTCCAGCGTGTCGGCGATGCGCTGCACGGCGGCGGAGTCCAGCGTGCCGGCATCGCCCTTCATGCTGCGCAGATTGAAGAAGAGCTTGCGTTGGCTCTTGGTGGTGGCCACCTTGACCATGCGCCAGTTCTTCAGGATGTATTCATGGATCTCGGCCTTGATCCAGGCCAGCGCAAAGCTGACCAGGCGCACGCCGCGATCCGGGTCGAAGCGCTTCACCGCCTTCATCAGGCCGATGTTGCCTTCCTGGATCAGGTCGGCATGGGGCAGGCCGTAGCCGAGGTAGTTGCGTGCGACGCTGACCACCAGGCGCAGGTGCGACATCACCAGCTTTCCGGCTGCCTCGACCGACTCGCGGTCGCGGAGATCACGGGCGAGCTGCTGCTCTTCTTCATGCGTGAGCAGCGGGATGCGGTTGACGGCCGAGATGTAGGCGTCGATGTTGCCCAGCGCGGGCAGGCGAGACATCGAGACCATCAGACTCTGACCGCTGGCGAACGGACTGGCAGCCGGGCTCAGGGCAAGTGATTGAGTCATTTGTCTTACCTTTCACTGAATACAGCGGGATGATTAGCACTCTATGCCGGTGAGTGCTAAATGTCCAGTCAAGTTCCCTGATCGACGATATAGGGCCTGTTTATTCAGACGGGTGCCGCTGTGGCAAGTCATTCAATTCGGTAGGAAATTCAGTCAATTTGATAGTCAAAGTTAGTGCACGCTATCTGATCTACAGAGTCTCTATCTGCGTTTTGAGACCCGCCTGTTGGTTTGTGCAGCAGTTTGTTCGCCAGAAGGCGAACGGAAAGTCCGCTTGTGGCCTAGCTCGCGCCATCACAAAGCGTAGGTGCGGGACCTCGCCCAAAGTTCAACCGCCTCATCGCAATCCCTGCCGCCATCTGGCGTACTTTGAGCGTCAACCATGGCCAGAGTCGCCCCGCCTCCACTGACACCGCGTGATCTGATGCGCGGGTGTTCGCTCGATGAGCTGGTTGATCTTTGGTCTGCCGACGCGTTTGCCGAGCGCATCGCGATCGAGCACCACGGTATAGAGATCCGGTTCATCAAAGACCTCGCAGCCGCGCTTCGATGGAAGCCGATCGAGCTATTTGGCGTGTTGGGGGTTCCGGAACAATCCCGGTTTGCTCGCAATGACTATCGGGTGCAAGGCATGCCAACCCTCAGGTGCATCGAGCTGCTGAAGACCCTGGGCCTCGCTAGAGAGATCGCGCAAAGGTCGGCGGATCCAGCGTTTGCGGTCGACGCCTGGCTCGGACGGTGGTTGCTCACGCCGTCTTACGCCTTCGACGGCCTACGGCCGATCGATTGGTTCGACACGCCCAGCGGAGCAGCCTATGTGCGTCACATCCTGCGGGCGAAAGAAAGCGGGGTAGTGATTTGAGGCTTCCTGCAACCCTCGTAGCCTGGCACTTCGCGGTCCAGCACATTGCAAATCAATGGTGCTTCTCGTGCGGCGACGTGTAGAGATGCCGTTGGAAGCCCACAAACAACTTCCGTACCTGTTCGGGTACGCCAAGCTCACTAAAGGCGTCATTGAGCGCCTTGTATCGAAGCCGAAGCAAAGGTGACAGCTTCTCGGCGTCGAGCTCATCGACGCCGAGCTTGACGTACTGGGCGAGCACGAAGTCGATAAAGGCCTGCTGCTTGTCCGTGAACTCACCGGCCGCAGCAACACGAGCAGCTTCAGCTCGCGCCTCGCGCGTAAGCGGGTCACGGGCGTAGGCCACATAGGCCAGCACATCAAATAGGTCGCTGTTCTCGGCCTCGATGATCTTCTGCATCTCGGCCAGTGGCTCCTTGCCGAAGCCTCGATCTGCCAGGTCGGCGAGCAGCTTCTTGCGGGTCTCGGGCGCGCTCCAGATGCGGCGCAGCTCGTCCTCGTCCTTGAAAAACTCCGGTAGGGTGCCAAACAGCGATTCGAGAAACTGGGCGGCCGACATCGGGCGGCCGTCTGCGCTCCAGAACGTGGTCGCCGTCATGCTCTGTAGGGTGCGCGCCTTACCGTCGGCAAGCTTGATCTTGATCTTTGCCTGCGGCGGTGGCGGGTCCCCCTCAGGGCCGGGGCCTGGCGGTTCGGGATCGCCCTCACGCGGACCGCGACCTCCGCTCCCACCAGCTTCCGGGTCCTGCGGCTCGCCGTCCCACTCCGGGTCGCTGAAGTGATGGTGCGCCTTCACGAAGTCATAGATCGTGAAGTGGTCCTTCCCGTCGTACAGGCGTGTACCACGGCCGACGATCTGCTTGAACTCGATCATCGAACCCACCGGCCGCATGAGCACGATGTTGCGCACGTTGCGCGCATCCACGCCGGTCGACAGCTTCTGCGATGTGGTCAAGATCGTCGGAATCGTCTTCTCGTTGTCCTGAAAGTCGCGCAGCGCCTGCTCGCCCCGAGCGCCATCTTCAGCCGTGACGCGCACACAGTAGTCCGGGTCCTTGCTCGCCTTCACCTGGTTGACCAGGTCGCGCACCATCAGCGCGTGCGGTTGGGTGGCGCAGAAGACGATGGTCTTCTCGCTCTGGTCGATCATCCCCATGAAGAGCTTGACGCGGTACTCCTCACGTTCGGGAATGATGATCAAGCGGTTGAAGTCACCTTCAACGTATCGCTTGCCGGGGACGACCTCGCCTTCGACGATGGCATCGTCCGGGGTGTAGGTGTAGTCGTCGATCGTGGTGGCGATCTGCTTGACCTTGAAGGGGGTCAGGTAGCCGTCGTTGATGCCTTCCTTGAGCGAGTACGTGTAGACCGGCTCGCCAAAGTAGGCGTAGGTGTCAGTGTTGCCCCTGCGCTTGGGCGTGGCCGTCAGGCCGAGCTGCACGGCCGGCGCAAAGTAGTCCAAGATCGCGTGCCACTGGCCTTCGTCGTTGGCCCCGCCGCGGTGGCACTCGTCGATGACGATGAAGTCGAAGAAGTCCGGCGGGTACTCGCCGAAGTAGGGCGATGGCTGCCCATCTTTGGGCGGGCCGCTCATGAAGGTCTGGAAGATTGTGAAGAAGACGCTGCCGTTCTTGGGCACACGGCCCTTCTTCTTGATCTCGTCCGGCGCGATGCGCACGAGGGCATCATCGGGGAAGGCCGAGAAGGCGTTGTAGGCCTGGTCGGCCAGGATGTTGCGGTCGGCCAGGAACAGGATGCGCGGCCGCCGAGTCCCCAAACCATCGGGCTCCCCCTGCCCTTTCCAGTCGGTCAGGTTCCAGCGGCTTTGGAACAGCTTCCAGGCAATCTGAAAGGCGATCGCCGTCTTGCCGGTGCCGGTGGCCAGGGTCAGCAGGATTCGCTCGCGCCCGTCGGCGATGGCTTCGAGCACGCGCCGGATCGCGATCTCCTGGTAGTAGCGGCTCTCCCAGGCGCCGCCCTTGTCCTCGTAGGGCACGGCGGCAAAGCGGTCCCGCCAGAAGTTGGCTTCGGCAAAGGTCTTGGCCCAGAGCTCGTCGGGGCTCGGGTAGGCGACAACGTCGCCCTCCTGGCCCGTGGCCATGTCCACGCCATAGATGGCCTGGCCGTTGGTGGCGTAGGTGAAGCGCACCGCCAGCTTCTTGGCGTACTGCTTCGCCTGCGCCAGCCCTTCGGTGTAGGGCTTGTCCCAAGCCTTGGCCTCGATGACCGCGAGCTTGGTGTTCCGGTAGATCAGCACGTAGTCGGCGATCTCGGCCTTTGCGCGCTGGCCCTTGCCCTGCAGGCGGCCGGGGGCGATGACCTCCCGGCGGATACGACTGCCGTCGACCACGCCCCAACCGGCCGCCTTGAGGGCGGGGTCGATGTGTTCGGCGCGGGTTTCGGCTTCGTTCATCGTTGTCCTCCAGGACCAAGCATCAAGACCCCATCAAGAGTCTCAATCGAACTAAATCCACTCTAAGTTATTGATTTAAAGAAGTTTTTTCCTTGCGCTCGATCGAGAGACAGTCCAGGAGTCAAAACCCGATCAAGAAATCTCATGCCCAGCTCGGCACGTAGCCGGCTCGGGGATGATCAGGATCTGCCACCCTGATCAGTCCTGCCTCTAGCGTCTTGTTAATTACGGCAGTCGCTTGGGCTGCGTTCTTGGGGGCGATCCCCAGTCGGGCACACAGGCTGGAGTTCTTCATCTTGTCACCGCTTAGAAACTTGAGCACAGCGTGGAAGTAGCAAGCGCGCATACGCTCATCCGGCGTCATAGAAGCAAAACCGCGCGGCCCGTAGAGCACGGCCTGGAAGGAGTTGTCTTCAGCACGTAGTAGAGGCGGAGGAAGTTGGAACACTTCACAGGCGCTCACCACCTTGTCCAGCCCGCTACCTTGCTCCTCGCACATTCTCATTCGACGCATGAGCGAGGCGAGCGCTTCGTTCCGAGAGCGTGGGGGCAGATCGATCATCCGTTCCGGCTTCACCAAAGGCGCGCCAGGGTTGCTGATCTCTAGCCGGTCGGCAAACAACTCTATCTGTGGGCCGGCGCCCGTTACTGTCATATCTTGGTGAATCAGGGCGTTGGCCACCAGCTCACGAATGGCCAGCTCGGGAAACAGTGGGTGTGCCTCGCGCAACGCGGCGCCGATGTACTCGTTCTTGGGCAACAGCGCGTTCAGGTAGCCAACCAAGCCCTCAAATCCCACCGCATAGCCCTTTTGCCCATCAAGCCGGTGCGTCACCGTGGCGGCTCGATTGCTGCCCGCATACGCCACGAAGCGGACAGACTTACGTGCCAGGCTTGCATCGAAATCCGCTAGCCGATTGGCGAAAAGGATGGCGCCGAGGTTCGTAATGTTCCAGCGCTCGCCTACGTCGCTCAGGATCAATCGGTCCGCCTCGAGCTTGTCGAAGATGCCCCGGCGGTTGTCGGGTAGGGGCTGCTGAGTCAGGCGGAAGTACTGGGTGTAGTCCAACAGCGCCAGCACCTCATCGCCAGTGGCGAACTGGCGGGCCATGCCTTGCTCCCATCGGTAGGGCTGCAGCCGCTCGATCAGGCGTTGGTAGCGCTCGGGGTAGTCGGTGAGCTTGGGCGTGGCGCTGCCGATGCGGATGTAGGGCACGCCATTGAAGGCCACCGGCGCACCCGTGGCCGCCGGGATCTCTAGCAGCACCACGCGCCCTTCCGGGTGGTCCACCACGCGGAAGCTGAAAGCGATGCTGGGCGTCAAGCTGTTGGCCAGCCACATCGGCAGTACTTGATTGCCCCCCACCTTGCGGGTGTCGGGGTGGAATGTGGTACCAGTAACGGCGTGTGTTTCATCCGCAACGCCCCACACCATATAGGCCATGTCGCGGCCCTCCACGCGCGCCGCATTCGCCAGGGCAGAGCAGCGTTTGCCGATCATCTCGGGGTCGGTGTTGTTGCCCTTGAACTCCAGCCAAGCCGCCTCGGCCGGCTCGGCGCGAAGCTGGTCGATCAGCGCGATGTCGCGGGCGGGGTTCATGCGGCAGTGGCCAGCTGCCGGTCAGCAGATTTGGCGGTGAGCTGGCCAGTGAAGGCTTGTTGCAGCAGGGACTTCTTGAGTTCGTCGAGGGCGGCGAGCTTTGCCCTTGAGGTCCTCTTCAGCCGGTCAACTTCAGCATCGAGTGCATCGAGTCGCTCCGCATCTCGACACTGCGCGTCGCTAGGCACCTTTGGAAGCCTGAGCGCTCGTAGCGTGCCGAGAGAAACCGTGCGCTGCGCAGTGCCTGTGGCTCCGGCGTCTGCTTGGGCAAATGCAGCAGGCGACAGCAAAGCGTACGTCAACCATCGACCGTTCACGTCCGGCCTTGGGCGAATCAAGCCGATGTGGCGTTGAAAGCAGAACTCCCGTTCGTCCTCAACCAGTACGGGGATTCCGAATGAACCTGTCACGGTATACAGCACGTCTCCAGGTTGGGGGCGTCTCTGGGACTTGAGACCCTCGAAGTACTCGCGTGGCACGGCGAACGCATCCGTGAAGTCGATCTTGCGTGTCTCTTTGTCGATGTTCGAGATTGTGATGAACGGAACACCAGAGGCCGCCTTCGGTGGTGGGGCATGGTCGCCATCGGATATGGAGAGGGAGAGATCTGCCAAGCTGTTCGAATCTCCCCCACCTGGAAAAGTGCTCGCGAGAGCACTAGTAAAGGCCTCCCGCGCGTTCTGCAGATTTTTCTCTGTGTTGGCCTTGGCCGTGGCGATGGCCTCGAAGGCCTCGTCGAGGATGGCGACGATGCGGCGCTGCTCGGGGAGATGCGGGTAGGCGACGTGGTGCTCTCTTAGCAGGCGGTAGTGCCTTGCATAGCCAAGGGAGTCCAGTCTGGCCGTGTGGAGCTCGTAGTAGAAGAACCTTGGGTCGAGAAACGGCCTCGGCTTCAGTACCTTGACCCCGTCGGCGCCAAGGACGAAGTCAAAGTCGACGAACTTGAGCACGCGCGTGTGATCGCCGAAAACTACAACCGGGCGATCGACTTTGAAGAGGTCGGCTTCCTGATTCCAGAACCCGTTGATGAAGGCTTCCTCTTGCGAGACCACGGGGTAGTCGCCGTCGACCAAGAAGTCCTTGCGCTGCACCCTGGTCTTGTAGACCACAGGCTCGATGCAGTCCTCCAACGGAAGCGATTGCCACCCCTTCATCACGCCACCAGTTCCCGGATCGTGGCCATGGCTTCGGCACTCTCGGCGTCGAGCGCGGCGATCTCGTCGAGGATTTCCTGCGGGCTGCGCAGCGTGACCACTTCGCCGCCTTTCGGGTTCTTGACCGACAGGTCGTAGGTGGCGGTGTCGATGCTGGCAGCGTCTAGCGTCCAGCTCTTGGGCGAGGCCGCGAAACTCTTCTGAAGCTCGACGAACTCCACCAGGTCGGCGTCGTTCAATGCCGTGGTCTTGCCCAGGCTGCGGCCGGGATCGAGCCGGTAGTACCAGACCTGGCGGGTCTTGGTGCCCTTTTCGAAGAACAGCACGACGGTCTTCACGCCTGCACCCTGAAAGGTGCCGCCGGGGCAGTCCAGCACCGTGTGCAGGTTGCAGCTCTCCAGAAGCAGCTTGCGCAGGCTGGTCGAGGCGTTGTCGGTGTTCGACAGGAACGTGTTCTTGATGACGATCGCCGCCCGGCCGCCGGCCTTCAGCGTCTTGATGAAATGCTGCAGGAACAGGAAGGCGGTCTCGCCGGTCTTGATCGGGAAGTTCTGCTGGACCTCCTTGCGCTCCTTGCCGCCGAAAGGCGGGTTGGCCAGGATCACGTCGAAGCGGTCCTTGTCCTGGATGTCGGCGATGTTTTCCGCGAGCGTGTTGGCGTGGATGACGTTCGGCGCCTCAATGCCGTGCAGGATCATGTTCATGATCGCTATCACATAGGCCAGGCTCTTCTTCTCCTTGCCATAGAACGTGCTGGTCTGCAGAGCCTTGAGGTCGGCCGTGGTCAGGCCCGGCTGGCTGGACAGGTACTCGAAGGCCTCGCACAGGAAGCCGGCCGAGCCGCAGGCGCCGTCATAGATGCGCTCGCCGATCCTCGGCTTGAGCACCTGGATCATGGCGCGGATGAGTGGCCGGGGCGTGTAGTACTCGCCGCCGTTCCGTCCGGCGTTGCCCATGTTCTTGATCTTGGCTTCATAAAGGTGCGAGAGCTCGTGCTTCTCGCTCTGCGATCCGAAGCGCAGTTCGTCGACGTGCTCGATCACGTCGCGCAGGTTGTAGCCGCTCTGGATCTTGTTCTTGATCTCGCCGAAGACCTCGCCGATCTTGTATTCGATGGTGTTGGGGCCGCTGGCGCGCTGCTTGAAGCCGGCCAGGTACGGGAAGAGCTTGGCGTTGACGAAGTCGCGCAGGTCGTCGCCGGTGAGCGCCACGTTGTGGTCGAGCTTGCCGTCCGGCCCCTTGGGCGCGGCCCAGGTCTCCCAGCGGTAGGCCGGCTCGATGATGTAGCGATAGGGCTTGCCTTCGAGCGCCGCTTCGCTGGCTTTGTCGGCTTCGAGCGCGTCGAGGTACTTCAGGAACAGCAGCCAGGAGGACTGCTCGGTGTAGTCGAGTTCGCTCGTGCAGCCGGCATCCTTGTGCAGGATGTCGTCGATGTTCTTGAAGGTTTGTTCAAACATGCTTAGCTAGGTCGCGCTCGCTCGGTGATTTTTGCTTCGCGTACTCAATAGCGCGCGAAATGAGCGCGAATTTAGCCATAGCGACTGCTGGTCGCACGCATCACCCGTGGCGATCCGAAGACTCCGCTCAAGAACCTCTCCTCGCTAAGGCAACAGCAAAAGTTTTGCCGTTGTCAGGCAAAGCACACGCAGCAGACCCCTCCGCCGACAAACCAAAGCTGATCATGACTCAGTGGCGCTACTAGAGAACGTTCGACCTGATCGAGCAGTGCGGCGGAGGGGATACCGGGGCGATCCGCTGAAGGAACCTTAGCGATCGCTTGGCTCGCAACTTCAAGCGCGTGTCTCTGATTCCACAGCTCATTGGCGGTGACCTGCACCTCAGCCTTCTGCAAAGCCGTGGCCACCAAGACCGGAGGCTGCACGACAAGGTGTCGATCAAGTTCAACCATGTTGGCCTGAGGGCGCCCTGAAAGAACGAACCCGACATCGAAGCCCAAGTCCTGAAGCTCGTACAGGTATTCGATGGTGGGAGATGTTTTTCCCGCTTCATACGCGTAGACGGTCGAGAGACTTTTTGCTGTCTGAATCGCCAATGCGTCGGCACTCAGGCCGACACGTTTGCGTTCAATCGATAACCGTTCCGGCAAGCCCGGAGCAAGCGCGTGCGAGTTCATTCGTTGCACTCCATCAAGTACGCCCAGACCGCAGTGTGAACACTCAAATTGGTCGCAGGCAGTTGCGCGGACCTTGACTACATTAATGTGCAATATTCTACAAAACTTTCTGGTTGAATGTGTATCGATGTGGTCTTAACCTAAAAAGAACTCTCAATTGGAGTGCTACTTGAGCGACATCGGCAACAGCGAGAACACGCAGCGCCCTGCGACCGCCGAACAGGTTTCAGAACTTTTCAGGTATTGGGGCGTGAGCGTCGCGACCTGGGCAACGTTTCGAGGCTTCAACGTAGCGCTGACGTACTCGCTTTTGCAGGGACGCAGCAAGGGCTTGTGGGGGCAATCTTGGGAGATCGCACGGGCCCTGGGCTTGAAGAGCGCGCCCCAAGGCGGGCCCAGCCTCCGCGAAGACCTTGAACTCCTGTCGCGGGAGCGTGCCCAGCGAGCGAACCGCCGCTGAACGGCGATCAGACATCGAGAACAGAAAAGGAGACCAATAAAGACAAAAGCCAGCCAACCCTTTCGAGCTGACCGGCCTTTGCGTCGGGTGCAGATACAACCGACTTCGCACCTCAAGTATCTCGCTCGCGCTAGGCGCAGTCAAGCTCCTGACCCATTTGATCGGGCCCCGAATCAGGGGCCCCAAGGAGCCACTGTGTCTGCATTTTTTGATGAGTTCGACCTCCATGCGTCGGACGAGATTGGTGTTGCCGAATCCTCCGCACGCCTTCCACAGCTAACTCAACGACGGCCTGCTCGTCAGGTCGTCACGCGATCGCCCCACCGAAGCGTCTTTCGTGTCCAGGTATCCACGGACGAAGGGCGGAGTGCGGTTCAGGCCGAAAGCGGTCTCGAACGGGACTTCCTCCGCGTAGCCACGCTCGCCCCGGTCCCCATCGCAGCCGTCGTGGAGCAACCGCGGACGTTTGAGGCTCCAGACCCTGAGACGCAGGGGTGGGTGCGCTACACGCCAGATTTTCAGATTGACTTCGTTGACGGTTCCTCCGTGTGCATCGAGGTCAAGCCGCGGGCGCACTTACGTGGCTCGTGGAAGCGCTTCGACTCGATTCGCTGTCACCTGCGCTCGCTCGGCCACCCACTCGTATTCATCACCGACCACGCGTTGCGCCTCACCCGGCGCGTGCACCTGTCGAGCGCCTGGCACCGCTACAGGAATCACTCTGTGAGTGCAGCGCGGCTGCATCGCATTGAGCGCGCAGTGCGTAATGCACCTAGCGGCATCACCTTGCATGAGCTGCGCCGCAGAACGGGTGTCGAGTCAAGAGAGATCGCACACGCGGTCGCCAACCGCCGCATCTACTTGTGCGGTGGCCTCGAGTATTCAACGAACGCCGTCTTGCGTCCGTCTGTCGATCAGTCGAAAGGAGAACAGCATGCGATTCAGTTTCAGCGCTGGCTTAATGATCCGGCGGGGTGAGCAGTGCTTCGAGTTCGAGCGACAACTGCTTGATGGGCGTGTCGTTTTTACAGATGTACTGACCAAGGCACCTTGGACGCTGGCGACCAAAGACCTATTGGAGGCCATCGAGGAGCACAAAGTTGAAGTCGTCCTAGAGTCCGGGGTGGCCTGCAAGGCCACCCCGCGCGGAGTGCAGTCTGGCGAAGTCAACATCGATGTTTCGACCCTGCCCGCTGTCGTGCGTGACCGGGCCGAGTACCGGATGAAGTGGGTGAATGCCATGCGCCAACGCGGTGTTTCTCGTGGGGCGACCAGCGCAATCAAGCATCATTCTGCGGAGTTCGCACAGCGCTGGGGAGTGCGTCCGCCGGGTGTGACGACCCTGGCTCGGTGGATGCGGGACTTTGAGGCGGGCGGGCGCACGCTGCTCAGCCTCGTTGACTGTCCGCGCCGTCGAGTCAAGCGCACGAACGACAAGGTCAGGGAGCTCGCGACGAAGATACTTCGTAAGCACTACTTCTCTCGCGAGCGAGCATCGATAAGAGACTGCTTTGACCGATTGCAGATTGCGCTGAAGACCGAGACGTCGGCCGGGCGCATGGTGCCTGAAGAGTCGAAGATCTCGCTTTCGACCTTGCAGCGGATCGTCAACGAGACGCCGCTCTACGTGCGGCTGAGCAAAAGGCATTCGGAAACGCATGCACGAGCAATGCTGCGTACGACGTTTACGGGTCAGAACTTCGAGTACCCCGCCGAGCGCTACGAGATCGACCACACGCCGCTCGACTTTCTGGTGTTGTGCGACCGCACTCTGATTCCTCTGGGCCGGCCGGTGATCACCGTGGTCATCGACAGCTACTCAGGCTACGTCGTGGGGTTCTACGTCAGCTTCTACGGCCCGTCCACGACGTCAGTGAGCGGCGCGCTGAGATGCGCGATCTTTCCGAAAGACGGACTCGTGTGCTCAGTTGAACTGCAGAACGCGTGGCTGAGCGCGGGGATTCCCGCCCTGCTGCTGTGCGACAACGGCCTTGAGTTCCATGCGAAGCTGCTGGGCACGTGGGCCGGTGCGCTCGGGATGGACATTCAGTTCGCGCGCGTTCGAACCCCATGGACCAAGGCGCGCGTTGAACGATTCTTCAGAGACCAAAGCCGGTTCGGACTGGTTTCTGGACGAATCCTCAAGCGACGCGCGAATGATCTGTACGAAAACCCCACTGACACCGCTGCGATCACTCTGAGCAATCTGATCGACGGGCTTGTGAAGTACGCAGTCGATATCCACTCGCAAAGGGTCAATGAGCGTACGTTGGAGTACCCGTTGCATCGCTTCGAAGAGGGGCTCAAGCGCATGCCCCCGGCGGAGTACTGCACCAACACCAAGATGGCTCAGCTCATCCTTGCCCACGAGAAGAAGCTCACCGTGGACTCGGGCGGAGTTCGGTTTGCAGGCCTGCGATACGACTGTACGCCCCTGAATCACGTCATTCAGCGCTCGGGCCATCGCCAGATCACGGTCAAGTTCGACCCGGACGACCTCGACCAGGTCTATGCAGTGGTTGACGAGTCTGGCGTACCGATTGCCCTGCAGTCACGTGACCCCGAGTACACCGCCGGCTTGAGCTGGAACCAGCATCAGGCCATTCGGCGCTATGCGCGCAAGGCGCTCAAGGAGGATGGTGTCGGCGAGCGTTTGCTTCGTGCAAAGCAAGAACTCTGGGAGCACTGGGCGAATGCGACTCACACCATGCCTCGGAAGGAACGCCAGCAGCTGGCGATCTTCAGCGGCGCTTCCAGCGCGCGATCACTCTTCAAGTCTGACCGTGGTGAATCTTCTGCCTCGGACGAAGGCGCACCGCTGAAGGTCATCACAGAACCCAGCACGGCAACTGCAGGCGATGACCTGCCGGTGGACGAGATGGTGACTGATGTCTCGTCCTCTCCGACTGACGTGGGACCAGCCACTGATGAGCTGCCCGAGGGGGCAACGGTGTTCTTGGATGCAGATCGCATATTGGTTGCGTCTGGTGCGCATGACCAACAACTTTGGGGAGCTGAACTTGAGTAAATCAACTGGATACACGGAGCGAAGAAAGGCACCGGATGCAACGGCCTCGGACGAAGGCTCCATACTGCCGATGGATCGCCTCGGGCTCTACTCCGACAAGGCGATTTCCGTCGCTCGCGGCTTCGTGGACGTCATCGTCAACACGGTACCCATGCAGAAGGCCATTGACTGGGTCAACCGTGCGCAGCAATTGGTCGACGTGCTCGACATCCCCCGCTGTCTCGTGATCGCTGGGCCACCAGGGGTCGGCAAGACCTCATTTGCAAGGTACATCTGCCGCAAGCTCAATGACGGCCACCCCCTAAGCGAGGGCACTCGTGCGCTGTACCTGCGCCTGGCACCGCGGTCCACGGCGTTCACAATCACATCTGAGCTGCTCACCCAGCTCAGATGCCCTTTCACTCGAGTCACCGAGAACGTCTATCCGATTCGCCGTGCAGCGCTTGTGGAGTCCTGCCGAGCTGTGGATACGCGGATGATCATCATCGACGAGGCGCACAACATGCTTTCTCATCACCGAACCAGGAGCGAGGAGGCAGCTGGGATATCAACGATTTCGGATCTTGTGTGCACCCTCGTGGATCAGGCGGGCGTCGGTGTGGTGCTCGCTGGCCGAGAGACCTTGTATGGACTGACCGATTTCGACGCAGCCCTGGGCTCACGGGTGGAGTCAACCGTGGACTTTCCGTTGTGGTCGGACCCAAAGCGCTTCATTCAGGTGCTTGCAGCAATGACGTCCAAAGTCGACCACCACTGCAGTCTGGCTTACCTGCGGGAATCCCAAACGGCAGCACGACTGCATGCTGAGTCACGAGGCAATCCTCGTGCACTCAAGCGAATCGTGACCGAAGGCATTTTGGTCGCGGTTACCGATGGGGCAAGCGCACTTCTTGATGCGCATCTCAGTCTGGCGCTGGAGAGGCTCGCAAGCTCTGCACACGCGTCGGTGACGAAGGTGGCCGCATGAGCTGGTATCGAATTGCAAGCCCGGGCTTTGTTGCAGGGGAGTCGGGGATGGGGTTTCTGCTGCGCACTGCGAGTCGCCATGGTGTCGGGCCACGACAATTGACACGGCATCTGGGATTGAGATTCACCGGCGAGGTGTGGCGAGGTGACGTGGTTCTCGCTGCGAAGTCCCTGGGGTGCGAACCGCATCTGCTGTCCGACGCCTTGCCTCAAATGCCTCACTCGGGTTGCTGGTGTGTGGGAGGTCTCGAGTTGGCATCGCCCGCATTGCTGCGTAGTGCCTGGTCGCAGCTATGTCCGCATTGCTTGGTCGGCGCACGCTATCACCGGCTGGTCTGGGAATTCAGCGCGGTGTCTGTATGCGCTGCCCATCGATGCCTATTGATCGATGCCTGCCCAACCTGCAGGTTGCCCCTCAGATGGGATAGGCCAGCGGTCGATTTCTGCCCGGCGGGGCATCGAATCAAACCTGTGTCTGTATATGGTCAGACCACTCCAGATCAGCGCCTCATCGACTTTACGGCGTGGATCAGCGGCCAGTCGCCAGTCAGCGCTTCACGCTCGACATGGATTGATCGACTTCCAAGAGAAGATGCCATGGCGCTGGTACGCATCGCGGGCTTGCTCAGCCAGGAAAAGTCAGCCGTTTCCGCGCGAGACAGCCGCCGAGTGCAGTCAGTCCGTGAGTGCTCGGCATGGGTGCTTCGTGGCTTTCAACTGCTTGAGCAGATGGATCCGGAAAGCCCGAGTGATCTTCGTCGGTGCGCCAACCGCCTGGATGGGGCTGCATTGAGCCGCCTAGCAGGTCGTACAAGGTCTGCCGCAACGCGTAGCCTTGCGTTGCGGTGGCTGAGCTGGATGCGAAGAGGACGACGCACGCGCAGGTCAAGTGCCAGGCAGCAGGAGCTTGGATTGAGTAGCCACCAGGAGGTTGCATGACCACGGAACCCAACGAACTGGAGCTCCTTGAAGCGCCCGCCCTTCGACGGCACGAAAGCCGTACGTCCTCTGGGTCAACGTTGCGCCGTCTCGTTAGGGTTCCAGCCCCGTTTGTGGATGAGGCGCCGGCGAGCTGGCTGTTGCGGCTTGCTGCATCACAGGGCGTTCGTGTGAGCGGAATTCTTCGTCTCTTGAAGATCCCTAGCCAGCAGGACCCGGATCTGGCCTTTATGAGTGCGGATTGGGAGCGAATCAAGCACTTCACAGGGTATGGGCCGGAACACTTTCAGACGGCACTCACCATCCTGAATCTTGTACGTGGCATTGGATCGACTACCAGACGTGGCACGGTTCCAGGCTTTCTTTCTACAAGCAATGGCGAGCCAAGCTACAGCGTCTGCGCATGTTGCTTGAAGCAGGATCCAGTCCCCTACTTTCGTCTCCACTGGCGCGTGCCGGGTTTCAGCATCTGCTCAATACATCGCCGGAAGCTCAGAAGTTGCTGTAAGTCATGTGGACGAAGCATCAAGCTAGAGGCCCCTCCCGCAGCGCTGGCAGATCCATCGATAGCCACTCGCAGCATTCTTCAATGTTCGCATTGCGATGCATTTCGCACGGACACAGCGGATTCGGACGGCTTGGTGATGACTGAGCGTGCAATATCTCTGCGCGCGCATGAGCTGGCGTATGTGCATGGTCAAGTAAGTCCTCCGGTTGAGGCGATGCCGAACCAGGGGACTGGTGCACATCAGCGTCATCAGACAGAACGATGCGGCATGGACCCCCATGTGCGGCAACGATCCACCAATGAGCTCGCCGACGGGCAATCCGAGTCAGAGCAGACCGATGCTCTTGTAGAGCAGTTTGCAGCCACGCTTCGTGAGCGCTTCCGCCCGGAAAATGCGCTACCGGCGTCGGTCTTGGTCGACGCGAGGTCAGCCCTAAAGTCGACCGTCACTCGTGGACGGTGGCGAACTTGATTGCAATACGCACCCTATAGGCTTGGGCTAGCTATTCAAGCCGTTCAAAGTGTTCGCTGGTTACCCATAGTCTGACCACCTTTCGGACGGTGCTGTTACGTGATCTATTGGTACCAAGCAGCGACCCGAGAGGATGCAAGTGCTTAGGTAAACGCATCCGGAAGATTGAGCCGCTGGCTCGTGCGCCTCTGTAGGAATACAAAGGCGGGAAAGGACTTTGGCGCTAGGTGTCCCATCATCGACTCCACACCCGACTCTGCCGGTCTGACCATGTTGCGTCGGTGAAGGACACTCTTCAGGGCGAGACGCCGGTATCCCGGTGGTTTGACCCGCAGCGCGACAGCCGAGGCTCGCGCCGCGGGGTGACGCCCGGGCGCCCTTGGAACTGGCAGCGCAATACATTGTCGCTGCAGACGGCGTCCCTGGAACAACCAGACTTACACCACTGCGACCAGCGTGGTGCCTGACCTGTAACTAGCTGGGGGTTGTATCCGCTCGAACCGGCAGTCGCGTGTCACCCGGGAAATCAATCAACCGTTGACGACCGCGCCAATATCGTCGGCCTAACCTCGGCACGAACGATGGCCCCATCGAGTCTCTTGGGAAAATCTTTCAGGACACTGCGAAAACCTTCGTCCACCCATACCAATAGTTCACGGCGTCCGCTCAGGCTGGTGCACACCACCGTCAGCGCCGATACCGGTAGCTGTACGCGATCGCACAGGTGCTGAACTGCACGAGTCGAGGGCATCGCGCTCATACGTTGAGCCCGCCGACCAAAGTCACGTTAAACCGACTGAGCACTGATGCGATGGGCACGATGAACGTGAAGTCGCGTCCTTGCTGTCCTTTCATGCCGCCAATGAGTAAGCCCACCGCAACCCGTTTGCCATCGACAACAGAAGTTATCAGCGAACCCGAGTCTCCGTTGTCGGAGAAGGCGCCGCCCTTCCCTTCGACGATCCAGACCGGATCGAAATACACCTGGCCGACGAAGCTGTAGCCGACACCTTGGGTGCTGTAGTGGATACCGACTGGTTCGTGAGCAATCCCGACAACTATTCCCTTGGTATGGCCAGTCGTACGACCAACCTTCTCGACGGCCATGTCATCAGTTAACGCCCGGACTTCAGTGGGTGTGTCGTAGATGTCGCCCTGCATCGATGAGACCGTCGCTTCGTCTCGAATCTTGAAGAGCGCCGCATCAAGGTTGTCGGCCACATTGGCAGTACCAGGAAGTCCGGCAACCAACGGCAAGCTGATCTCGTGGTAACCCAACGTCCGCGGGTCGAAGCCCAGGGGAGTGACGTCAAGCACGCCGGGCGCCATGACCGGCATCTGGCTCGCCGCGTAGTTGCAGCCGCCGGTAACGTGGTTGTTGGACAGACCGAAGAGGTCTCCATCGACGTTCCGCACAAGCGCGCCCATGGTTCCGGCGTCCAGAGCGTTGCCAAGCGAAACGGAACTGCCACAGGCGTACCGGTCGACATCCGAGACCCGGACCACGTAGAAGGGCTTACCTCGCGCAGTGGGCGGAGTACCTCCAATCTCGCCCGAGGCACCCTGCAGATACTCGATCGAGCTATCGCCAACTTCCTTCGGGAGCAGTGCCAACTGCTTTTTGCTCGGCCTAGCTCGCTTGGTCAGGACGTAGATGCGTTGCTGGGCCTCGTTGATCACGATCTGGTGGATGCCCTTCGCCCTTAGGACTGCCCGGCCCGACTCGCTGACATCAGGCATCCGCTGCGCGATGTCGCATTCCTGTGCTGCAGGAGCCAGCACACTCGTTGGGAAGAGCCCCTGGGAAACCGCCCAGGCGTGGAGCACGTTGGCATCGTCTTTGGTCGACATGATTACCCTTCGCTTCTGATGTAGTACGTCGTCTTGCCGGATCATAAGTTAACCGGAAGCGGGTTGACAAGTTGCAGGGCTAATGCTATTCTCTCGAACTATGGACATGATCCCGGAGCCCCGGGATTCGGCAGAGACCGCGGGCCACCGCCCGCAGCACACAAGGAGATCAATGTGACACCGTTCGGACTCTTCATGCGCAAGCTTCGCCTAGAGAAAGGCCTCCTGCTGAAGGACATCGCCGAGCAGATGGGTGTCTCCTCAGCCTATCTGTCGGCTCTTGAACACGGCAAGAAGGGGCCAGCTACCGGCGAGTTCGTCTCGAAGCTGGAGACCAAGCTCAAGCTCGATACAGCCCAGCGCGAAGAACTGCGGCGAGCCATCCGAGACTCCGCCACCAACCTAGCCATTCCGTCCAAGGTCACGCCGCTGGGATTTCAGGCTGCACACGCGTTCGCACGCAAGCTGCCCAACCTGTCCGAACAGCAGCTGCGCCAAGTTCTCGCAGTCGTCGAGAAGAAGGAAAAGCATGAGTGATTGGCTGCATGGTTTGCGCGTGCCACCGCTGAACATTCGAGATCTGCGCGACCTCGCGATCACGATCCGAAGCGGCTCGCAGCTTGACGAGCGTGCCCCCTTTCCAGTGCTGCACTTCCTCGAGTGGACGATGCACGAGCTGCGCGACGGGTTCGACTGGGAGATCGTCGAATCGCTATCAGATGGCGACGAAGCGCGTGCGTACCCAGACGGCGCACCGCACTATCCAGACGGCCCGCTGATCCAGATGCTGGCCCAGGTGTATGACGCAGCCGGCCAGAACAAGGGCCGCCCCCGACTGACCATCCTGCACGAGTGCGGCCATGTACTGCTGCACCGGCATGTGTCGGTTCACCACCGAGGCTTGGTCGGTGCAGCACTGCCCACTTGGGAGAACTCGGAGTGGCAGGCGAACCAGTTTGCCGCCGAGTTGCTGATGCCAGTGCAAAGCCTGCAAACGCAGATCGACCTCGAGACCTACGTTGAGCAGATGGGTGTTAGTCGCGAAGCCGCCTGCAATCGCGCACTGCAACTCGAAAGATCGCTGCGATTGTCACTACCCCCTTGGCCGGTCACGGTCTATGCCAGCAGCCACAAACGCAAAGGAGGTGCGGCGATGAAGCACGGCTAGAAAGAAAAAGGCAAGCACGAATGCTTGCCTTGGGGTCGACATGTTGCCACGTCGGTGTGAGAACCAAAAGTGTGCAGCACAGGGCCCCGAGCGTCAAGCGAAATCCTTGGCACTCGCGAGGGTGCCGGCATTACCTTGTTCGATAGGAACCGATATGCACACTGCAATTCATGTGGCGGGCACCCGCTATGACATTTCGCGCGGCTTCGTCGCTGGCGCCGCGATCTACAACCTCGCTGACATCGATCCGGCACGGCAGCACTTGCTGCTGGAACTGGCGGACGATCGCGACATTCCGTTGCGGCACGACGACTACATCGTCATTAACGGGCGCGAGCGCTTCTCGGTCGCCGACGGGCCGCAGCCTGCCGACGACAACCCGTGCCTGCGCAAGCCGCTCTCGCCCACGATCAATGAGCAGGAACTGCCCGCAGATCGCGCGTTGCACCAGTCGAAGTTGTCGTTCGAACAGTTGGCCGCCCTCGATCCCGACTTCGAATCTGGCGACGGCGTGTTCGTTGAATTGAAGGACGTCCCTGACGCGCAGGTCATACCGGGCATGCGCGTCCTCGTGCAGGCCGACGATCGGTTCTACACAAGCCCATGTGGCAACGTTGGCTTCGAGACGAAGCTCGACGCCGACCTCGGGCTCATGCGAGAGCGACACGGCGACATCGAGTGCATCGATGAGGGCACCCGTCGCCTCGTCATCGTCCGCGGCCAGGAGCTTCCTGCGCACTGGAACCGGCGCAGCACAGACATTCTGCTGCAGGTGCCCCAGGGCTACCCGCTGGCGGCGTTGGACATGTTCTGGGTGACGCCCGGGCTTGCCCTCGCGGATGGTCGCCAGCCGCAGAACGCCGATCAGCTGGAGACCTTTGCGGGTCGCACATGGCAACGCTTCTCCTGGCACTACCCGCCGGGGCATCGCTGGAACCCGGCCACCGACGGCCTCTTGAGCCATCTGCGCTTTGCCCGGGTGCGCCTGGGCCAAGCCCACTGAGCGGAGGCGGCGATGAACTACGTGCTTCGAATGCGCGTCGGTCACCATCGCCGCCTCGCGGCTCTGCTGCGGGCGGCGATGCCGGCCGAGAGCGTGGCGTTCCTCCTCTGCCGGCGAGCACCATCGGCGGCTGGGGTCGTGTTCTTGGTGGATTCGGTGATCGAAGTCGAACCTGGCACCTACGTGACCCAGGCTCACAACATCGCGTCGGTGGCACCCTTGGCGATGGCGCGCATCGTGCAGCAGGCGCGCGCCGACGATAGGGTGATCGTCATGGCTCACCTTCACCCGATGACTGCCAACGGGGTCGAGTTTTCCGAGGCAGATCATTTGGGTAACCGAAGGTCCTTCTGCTTCTTCCATCGGCGTGTAGATCAGCCCGAGCACATCGCATTGGTCTGGAATGCAACCGTGGACGAGTGCGCTGGACTGGTCTACCTGAAGGACGGCCGTGTCGAAGTGCTGAACTCTGCGGTGGTCGTCGACAACGAACACTGGCGAGAGTTCATCCCCAGGCGTCAGGCTCCCAAGGAACGGTTTGCACGTCAGGCCATGCTGCTCGGCGCCGCGGGTCAGCGCCGGGTGGGTGCCGCGAAGTTCGCGGTGATCGGACTGGGCGGTACCGGCAGCCTGGTGTCCCTGGCGCTCGTGCACCACGGCGCGCGTAAGCTCGTCCTTGTCGATGACGAGGTCCTCGACGAGTCCAATCTGCCGAGGATTCCGGCTAGCGCACCCAACGATGTGAAGGTGCGACGCAAGGTAGACATCGCGCGCGACTATGCGCTGGAGCATGCGCCAGACATCGAAGTCGAAGCGCTCATGCGGCATGTCGAGCACACGTCCGTGCTTCCATTCCTGGTCGGCTGTGATGTGATCGTGGTCTGCACCGACAACACCACATCTCGCGCGTACCTGAACCAGCTGTCCCAGCAGTACCTGATTCCACTGCTGGATCTCGGTGTGCAGTTTTCGGTCGGGGATACCGGTGTAGTCGCAAACGAGATCGGGCGAATCAACCTCGTCCGCCCAGGAACGCCTTGCCTCTGGTGCACCGGACACATCAGCTCGGAACGGCTCGCTGCGGAGTCCGTACCGAAAGCTGAGCGCGCTCGCGAGGGCAGCTACCTTCGCGGTATCGACGATCCGCAACCCTCGATGCTGGCCTTCAACATGGAGGTTGTCGGCCGCGGCATGCAGATCTTGCTGGGGTTCGTGACCGGGCTTTTCGCCCAAGCCCCGGACGCCTATGAGCAGCGCAGCTTTCTGCGGCCGCGGGCCGGCGCGATGGTGCGCCAGATCTCGAAGGTCTATCGACCAGGCTGCCCGATCTGTTCGGCGGCGGGCTGTGGCGCGGACCGCGAGATGACCGTCAGGCGGCGCGCCGCCTGAAATTGGACACCACACCTCGTCAATGCAACGTTTGGCCCCGGAGCCTCCTCCGGGGTCACGGACACAGAGGAGTTCCCCATGTACAAAATGTTTATTGAGTTCTTCCTTGCTCGCCCCGGCCGCCTAAGTGCAATTGGGCGCGCAGCGTTCCACCTGAGCGGAATCATCTTGCTGATCGGCCTTTGCGGTCGTATCGCCACCGTCGGCGTGTCAGCCATGCAGGGTGTGGGTGGAGCCAGGCCGTACGTAAGCTCCTTCGCTTTGCTCAGCCCCTCGCTGCCGACCTGGCGGGTGCCTGAGAGCTTCCTCGGTTACGGTGCGTGCGTCCTGGTTGCCGCGCTTGGTCTCTTGCTGGTTCAGATGGGCAAGGCCATCGACACGGCGATCGGGTAGCGACCGATGGGATGCCGGTCGAGCGGCCTTCACCCGGGTCGAACTCTGGTGGATCTGCCCGTGGTGGCCACATCAGTGCCGATACTGGCACCGACATGCGCCTGCTCGCTAGATCAGGCCGCGTTCGGCGAACGATGTGACCTCTGTGCCAGCCATCACCAGGTGATCGAGTACCCGCACGTCGACCAGCGCAAGCGCGGTCTTCAGGGTCTGCGTCAAAAGCTCGTTCGCACGGCTCAGTTCGGCCGCGCCCCGAGGGATGATCATGCCGACGTGGTTCGTCCTACTCCAAGATCCGTTCTCGACCCATAGCAGAACACGAGAGTGGGCGCTGTTGGCCAAATGCGCTGGGCGGTTCCCACCCAACGCGGCGCCTCAATCAAGAGCTCCATCGAAACGGGAGCGATTCGAGAAGCGGTTGGAGGTCGATGTGAGGCGTAGCGCTCAGCAGCCCTTGAACTTCTCCTGTCCGAGGGCTGCCGGTGAACTACTGGCCCTCAGCAGATTGGGGCTCATGAGTGCGGCTCCATGCGATTTTCAATCGCCAGTGCTTGGTCAAACCTTCGGCGTAACGCCATAGCTCGGGCAAGCGCTATTCGATCCATCTCCTGAAGGTGCAGACGAGCGACAGGCAAAACGAATGCCTCTTCAATTTGTATGTGAGCGCGATACAGCGATGTGAAAGCGCTGATCTGCGCAGCTGGCGTAGCCGGCACATCACCATTGACGATGCCAACTAGCCACGGGCGTATTTCTGCGAAGAGAGACTCAAGATCACGATGCTGATCTGATAGGTTTCGCATCAATGCTTGGAGATCAGTCGTTGCAGACAACGTTGCACCGAGAATAGGAAAGAGATCTCGCTCTTCGTCAGCATGGTGGTCCGGCGCTGCACGATCGAAGTACCGCATGAGCTGCAATGCAGTTTCTACTGCTGGATCGTCGGGACATGCGACTCCCCGCAGATACCGCTGCAGCTTTTCAAGAAGACTTACGAAGTGCGTGGCCTTCTCATGGCAGGTCTGCAGCAGATCGATGGGGTCATCGAGGCATTCCATGACTTCGGGGGTGGTGTTCATTTCGGTTTGACCGAATCGAGCTGACGAGTAGTGCGCTTCAATTCATCTGCCACCCAGGTAAGCAGCGACTCTTCTTGTAAGTGGAGAAAGTTTCGGTATCTATGGCAGTAGTCGCTGACAAGGTTTAGCGCCAAGAGGGAGGCAGTTCCTTCAGCAAGGCTGTCAAGGCAGTCGCGCGCATGCCGCCACTGGCGAGTGAGGTGCCTTCGGTCTTCGGCAAACCACAAAGAAGTCATGCGCAACTGCTCCCTGTGATCCTTCGCATCGCTTTGCGCCGCGAGCCACTCAAGCAGTTGATGACTATCGAGTGTCTGATCTGGCTTGACTTGAGTTTCAAAGTAGGTCCGCAGCGCTGCAAGCGCAGGATCTGCACACCGGGCAGAGGCCGCTGCTGCGCGCATGAGCCGCGCGCTTGTGACCAACAGCTCTTCTGTGCGTCTGAGGAACAATCCGAGGTGACGATGTCGATAGCGTGTGCGATCGAGAATCTGTGCGGCTTCGGCATCATCAGGCATGAACTGCTCCTCAGACAGAGCGATCGTGCGGCTGCATGCACCAGCGCTGCGCGTCGCTTTCGGCGCGCATGACAGCAGCGGTGCTGCCCGAGAAGCTGTAATCCCCGCGAGGACGAAACTCGCGAGTGGCAGGATCGAAGACCAGAACGACACCTTCATCCAGCAGGTAGTGCCACCCGTGAAGAAACAACGAGCCGCTCGCAATACGTGCTTCAACCATCGGGTAGCTCATCAGGCTAGACAGCTGCAGCACGATGTTTCGTTGCTCCACACGCCTGAGGGCCTCTGCGGACGCAGCAACCGGCAGCCGGGCGTCATACGCGTGACTCAGCCAGCCTCTTAAGTGCTTGCAGCATGCAGGCGGCTCTTCGTAGAGCGCGCGCATGGCCCCGCAATGGCTATGGCCGCAAACCACAATGTGATTGACCTCGAGCACTGCAGTGGCGAACTCGATGGCCGCTGCGGTGCCATGCGCATCCCCGGTGGAGTCCCACGGAGGCACCAAGTTGCCAACATTGCGGACAATGAAGAGCTCGCCCGGACCGCAGTCCATAAGCACGTACGGCACCACACGTGAGTCTGAGCATCCAATAAACAAAGTTGAGGGATGCTGTCCGTCTCGCACCATGGCTTTGAAGGACTCTGCATGCTGCGGAAACCAGCCTGTCTCAAAGCGCTCAAGCTTGTCGATAAGGTCGCGTTCCTGCATGGCTCGCTCCTTGGTGAGCTCTATGTTCGACGGCGGACCAACTGCCTTGGACGGACGAGATAGCTCACCGAGGCGAAGCCACTCCAGACGTGCACCAGTCGCGTGAACGGAAACAGCAGGAAGATGGTCATCCCAAGAATCAAGTGGATCTGGTACGGCCAGGCAAGGCCAGCAATGTGCGCTGCCGCCCCGGCCTGGAACGTGACAATTGCTTGGGCCCAGTGAGAAAGCTGCAGCATGACGGAGCCATCGCTGTGAGAGAGCGAATACGGTAAGGTCACCAGCCCGATCACAAGCTGCACCCACAGGATCAGCAGGATCCCCGTGTCCATGGCGCGGCTGCTCGCACGCACTCGATCGTCGAAGAGCCGCCGATGTAGCAGCAAGCTCAGCCCGATGAAGCAGAGCAGTCCGGCAATGCCTCCAGACACAATTGCCATCATCTGTTTGGCTGGGACGCTGATGAACACCGAATACACAACGGTGGGCGTGAGAAGTCCAAACAAGTGCCCAAAGAACAGAAACAGCACGCCCACGTGGAACAGATTGCTTCCCCAGCGCAGCTGACGCGCTCTCAGGAGCTGACTGGAGTCGCTTTTCCATGTGTACTGATCGCGGTCAAACCGGATCAGGCTGCCCAGCAGGAACACTGTCAGGCAGACGTAGGGGTAGGTGCCGTAAGCGAAAGCGTGCAGCGCATTCATGCGCGTCTCCCGACAAAGTGGATGGGTTGTTCAGCTCGGGGCGACTGCGGTGCGCAGTTCCCCATGAACGTGACCGGCGCTTCGGCATACTGCTCGTCCAGCGCCTGCGCGCAGTTGTCTTCCGGGATGTTGGCCGAATGGTCTGCAGCGCTCGCGCCCTCGCCAATCAGGCAAAGCAGCGCACTGAAGATCGCGGCGTAGGGGCTTGATCGACGCGTCAGCGTGTTGCGGATGCTGGCGAGGATCGGGGCGACCTCCCTGATATGCGCCAGCGCTTCGTCTCCAGGGAAGAGGCTCGCGAACTCGAGAAACGCGGGCAGATAGTCGGGCAGCTCGGTGCCCAAGAGCTTCAAGCCGTGTCGTTCATACAGACTCATGAGGTCGACCATGGCCTGTCCGCGGTCTCGGCTGTCGCCGTGAACATGTTCGAAGAGATTCAAGCATGCGCTTCGACCGCGATCGAAGGTATTGATATAGGCAGACTGCGCTTCGAACAAATCCTGCGCTGCCAGGTTAGTCATCAGTGCGCGCAGAGAGGCTTGCGTAGAGGTCAGTTGAGGCTGAGCGGAAAGGAGAACCCCCAGCTCGGGTAACGCGGCCTGCAAGGCCTCGTCCGGGTAGGAAAGCAGCGCAGCCAGTGCACGCAGGGTGTGTGCGCGACTCATGACTGCACCTCCTTGATGGGGATGACCTTGCTGCGCTTTGAGCCGAACAGACCGGCGCTACTGACGCCTTCAGAGCAGCCGTTGCCAAACGAAAACCCGCAGGCACCCTTAAGCTCGAAGGTGTCTTCGGCGTACTCACGATGAGTCGTAGGGATCACGAAGCGGTCTTCGTAGTTTGCGATTGCCATGACCTCATACATGCGTTCCACCTGTGAACGGGTCAAGTCGACTGCAGCAAGCGCATCCATATCGTCGCGCTTCTCGACATGGCGAGCGCGCATGTAGTGGCGCATGGCGATCATGCGGGATAGCGAACGGATGACTGGCGCCTCATCGCCAGCGGTGAGCAGGTTCGCCAGATACTTGACCGGGATGCGCATGGTGGTCGGATCGGGCAGCAGCTCGTTACCTGCAGAGTCCGTGCCAGCTGCTTGCGTGATAGGCGATAGCGGCGGGATGTACCAGACCATCGGTAGTGTGCGGTACTCCGGGTGCAACGGCAGCGCCACCTGCCAGTCCACGGCCATCTGATAAACGGGACTGTTTTTGGCAGCCTCTAGCCAAGCCTCGGGCACCCCGTCGGTACGGGCCTGACGCTGCACTGCGGGGTCGTTTGGGTTGAGGAACAGTCCCAGCTGCGCCTGATAGAGCTGCTTGGGATCTTCAACGCTCGCTGCAGCTTCAATCCGGTCCGCGTCATACAAAAGGACACCCAGGTAGCGGATCCGGCCCACGCACGTCTCGGAGCAGACTGTCGGTTGCCCCGCTTCGATGCGCGGGTAGCAGAAGATGCACTTTTCTGCCTTACCGCTCTCCCAGTTGTAGTAGATCTTCTTGTAAGGACAGCCCGAGACACACATGCGCCAGCCGCGACACTTGTCCTGGTCGATCAGAACGATGCCGTCCTCTTCACGCTTATAGATGGAGCCCGAGGGGCACGAGGCTACGCAGGCCGGATTCAGGCAATGCTCGCATAGCCTGGGCAGGTACATCAGGAAGGTGTTTTCGTACTGGCCCAGCTGCTCCAACTGGCGCACCTCAAAGTCGCGCAGATTGTTGTCCTTACTGCGCTTGGCGAACTCGCCGCCCAGAATCTCTTCCCAGTTGGGGCCCCACTCGATTTTCTCCATGCGCTTGCCCGTGATGAGACTGCGGGGGCGCGCCGTGGGTGCGGCCTTGGATTCGGGAGCTGACTGAAGATGTTCGTAGTCGAATGTGAAGGGCTCGTAGTAGTCGTCGATCTCTGGCAGATTTGGGTTTGCAAACATCTTGGCCAGAACCTGCCACCGGCTACCTTGCTTCAGTTCGAGCTTGCCATTTGGCTTCCGAACCCATCCACCGTTCCACTCTTCCTGGTCTTCCCAGCGTTTGGGGTACCCAATCCCCGGTTTGGTCTCTACGTTGTTGAACCAGGCGTACTCGACGCCGGGGCGATTGGTCCAGACGTTCTTGCAGGTCACCGAGCAGGTGTGGCACCCGATGCACTTGTCCAAGTTCAGGACCATTCCGATCTGTGCACGGACCTTCATGCTGCTTCTCCCACTGCGGCGGCGGTCTGCTCAAATGCCCCTGCTAGCGGGTCATCGAGCCAGTCCACCTTTCTCATCTTGCGGACCACTACAAACTCGTCTCGATTGGTGCCTATGGTTCCGTAGTAGTTGAAGCCGTACGACAGTTGTGCGTACCCGCCGATCATGTGCGTCGGCTTTGTCACGATGCGAGTGACGGAGTTGTGGATCCCTCCACGGGCGCCAGTGATCTCGCTGCCCGGCGTGTTGATGATCTTCTCCTGGGCGTGATACATCATGGTCATGCCGGGCTTTACCCGCTGACTCACCACGGCGCGTGCCGCGATCGCCCCGTTGCTGTTGAACAGTTCGATCCAATCGTTGTCGACGATGCCGGCCTTGCTTGCGTCATCCTCGCTGAGCCAGACGACTGGCCCACCGCGGTTCAGCGTGAGCATCAGCAGATTGTCTGTGTACGTGCTGTGAATACCCCACTTCTGGTGCGGGGTGATGAAGTTCAGGACGATCTCCTTGTTGCCGTTCGGCTTCTTGTCCTTCACCGTGTCAATCGTCTGCAGATCGACCGGCGGTCGGTAGCTCACAAAGCCCTCTCCGAAGGCGCGCATCCAGTCATGGTCCTGATAGAACTGCTGGCGACCGGTCAAGGTGCGCCAAGGAATGAATTCGTGCACGTTGGTCCATCCGGCG
The DNA here is from genome assembly GCF_047549485.1 of Piscinibacterium candidicorallinum. GTDB lineage: Bacteria > Pseudomonadota > Gammaproteobacteria > Burkholderiales > Burkholderiaceae_C > Piscinibacterium > Piscinibacterium candidicorallinum. Next base: position 635,530 of record NZ_CP180191.1, read on the forward strand.
TTGTAGGTCACCTTCTCGTCTTCGATGCCACTCCACGTCGGCGATGAAATGATCTTTCGGGGTTGGGCCTGCACATCGCGATAGCGGATCTTGGTGTGATGTGCCCCCTCTGCGAGATGTGCGTGCTCGCGGCCCGTGGCCTTGGACAGCGCGTCCCAGGCCTTCACCGCGACGTTGCCATTGGTTTCTGGTGCAAGCATAAGGATTACTTCCGCTGCGTCGATGTCAGTTTCGATGCGTGGGAGCCCTTTGGTGGGACCCTCCGACTGCACCTTCCCATTCAGTTCAGCAAGTAGCTGCACTTCCTCAGAGGTGTTCCAAGAGATTCCCTTGCCGCCATTTCCGACCTTGTCCATCAGCGGGCCGAGCGAGGTAAAGCGAGCGTAGGTGTTCGGATAGTCGCGTTCGACGATGGTCATGGCCGGAGCCGTCTTGCCCGGGATCAAGTCGCAGTCGCCACGTTTCCAGTCTTTAACGCCCGTGGCTTGAGCGAGTTCTCCCGGGCTGTCATGCATCATCGGCGTGAGCACCAGCTCCTTCTCCACCCCGAGATGTCCTGGGCAGATTTCGCTGAACTTGCGAGCAAAGCCCTTGTAGATGTCCCAATCGCTTCGTGCCTGCCATGCGGGATCCACAGCTGCTGACAGCGGGTGAATAAAGGGATGCATGTCGCTCGTGTTGAGATCGTTCTTTTCATACCAGGTGGCCGTAGGTAGAACGATGTCCGAGTACAGGCATGTGGTGCTCATGCGGAAGTCGAGCGTTACCAACAGGTCGAGTTTTCCTTCGGGCGCCTGTTCATGCCAGTCCACCTCAGTCGGCTTGGCGCCACCTTCTTCACCCAAGTCCTTACCCTGAATGCCGTGACTCGTGCCGAGGAAGTGCTTCAAAAAGTACTCATGCCCCTTCCCGGAAGAACCCAATAGATTGCTTCGCCAGACAAACATGTTGCGCGGCCAGTTGTCCGGGTGATCTGGGTCTTCGCAGCTCATGCGCAAGGCGCCGGACTTCAGTCCATCGACGGTATAGGTCTTCGGGTCCTGGCCCAGAGCGCTTGCATCGCGCACGATCTTCAGCGGATTGGTTTGGAGCTGGGGCGCGGAAGGCAGCCAACCCATTCGCTCTGCCCGCACATTGAAGTCGATCAGGCTTCCGGCGTACTGAGACCGGTCAGCCAGCGGTGAAAGAATGCTTTGGACCTGCAGCTTCTCGTAGCGCCACTGGTCGGTGTGGGCGTAGAAGAAGCTTGTGGAGTTCTGCTGCCGCGGCGGGCGCGACCAGTCCAGCGCGAAGGCCAGCGCGGTCCACCCTGTCTGCGGCCGCAGCTTCTCCTGTCCGACGTAGTGCGCCCAGCCACCTCCGGGTTGACCGATGCAGCCGCACATCATCAACATGCCGATGATGGCGCGGTAGTTCATGTCGCAGTGATACCAGTGATTCATTGCGGCGCCGATGATGACCATCGAGCGACCCTGAGTCTTGGCAGCGTTATCCGCGAATTCGCGTGCCACTTGGATCACCTGTCGAGCCGGCACGCCGGTAATGACTTCTTGCCACGCTGGCGTGTATGGCTTGTTCTCGTCGAAGCTAGCGCCGCAGCTTGCGTCATCCAAGCCGCGTTCAACGCCATAGTTGGCGCAGAGCAGGTCAAAGACCGTCGCTACGCGGCATTCACGATGCTCACCGGCCTTACCTAGCCGCAAGACCGTGGTGGGCACTTTGCGCAGCAGGATGTCATCCTGTTTGTTGGCGGTGAACTGAGGTGCTTCGATCCCGCCAAAGTACGGAAAGGCGACTTCGGACACCTCGGCTGCACCTTCGCCTTCGAGTGTGGACAGCTTCAGCCTCACCTCGGCACCGTGGCGCGCTTCCTTGGGTTCGAGGTTCCACTTACCCTGATCGTCGCGCCCCTCACTGCCCCACCGAAATCCGATCGAGCCATGCGGAAGCACTGCACGACCGTCGGTATCAAAGGCCACCGTCTTCCATTCGGGATTGTTGTCTTGCCCGAGGTCGCCATTGAAGTCACTGGCGCGCAGGAATCGGTCCGGAACTAGTGCTTTGCCCTGTGCGGTTTCTTGTTCCTTCAGGAGCACCAGCATGGGCATGTCGGTATACCGGCGTGCGTACTGATCGAAGTAGGCGTTGGGCTGTGGTTGGCTTCCACCCTTGGGGAAGTAGAACTCCTTGAGAATCACATGGCCCATGGACACGGCCATCGCAGCGTCAGTGCCTTGCTTAGGTGCCAGCCAAGTATCGGCAAGCTTGGAGACCTCGGCATAGTCCGGCGTTACTGCCACCGTCTTTGTGCCCTTGTAGCGAACCTCCGTGAAGAAGTGTGCGTCAGGCGTTCGGGTCTGCGGCACATTGCTGCCCCAGGCGATGATGTACCCGGCGTTGTACCAATCTGCGCTCTCCGGAACGTCAGTTTGCTCACCCCATGTCTGTGGAGACGCAGGTGGGAGATCGCAGTACCAGTCGTAGAAGCTCATGCAGACGCCACCGATCAGGGACAGATACCGGCTACCGGCTGCATAGCTGACCATTGACATGGCGGGGATGGGTGAGAAGCCGATCACACGATCAGGGCCGTACTTGCGGATTGTGTAGACATTCGCCGAGGCAACGATTTCGTTCACTTCGTCCCAGCTGGCGCGCACAAAGCCCCCGAGTCCGCGTTGAACGGTGTAGTCAGCTCGTTTGGTTGGGTCCTCGACGATGCTTGCCCAGGCGTCTACCGGGCTCTTTGCTACGCCACGCGCGGCTCTCCAGTGCTTGAGCAGGCGCGCGCGCACCAGCGGGTACTTCACGCGATTCGCGCTATACAGGTACCAGCTGTAGCTCGCGCCTCGGGCGCAGCCTCGTGGTTCATGGTTCGGCATATCCGGCCGTGTGCGCGGATAGTCCGTTTGCTGAGTCTCCCAGGTGACAATGCCACCCTTGACGTAGATCTTCCACGAGCACGAACCAGTGCAATTTGTTCCGTGGGTGGAGCGCACGATCTTGTCGTGTTGCCAGCGATGGCGGTAAGCATCCTCCCAAGTACGGTCTTCCGTGCGGACTTCGCCGTGCCCCGCCGAGAAAGGCTCGGTACTTCGCGTGAAGTGCAGCAGGCGGTCGAGAAAGTGGCTCATCTGTGTGTGCTCCGTGAATCAGCAGGGCATGGGGGCGTTCTTGCGGCTGTACATCGCCCAGGTCAGAACCAGGCAGCTTGCATAGAAGGCAATGAAGGCAACAAGCGCTGCGTGAGGGCTGCCCGTCAACGCAATGGAGGTGCCGTAGCTCTTGGGGATGAAGAAGCCGCCATATGCGCCGATGGCACCGGAAAATCCGAGGACCGCAGCGGCATTGCGGTTTCCTTCCCTCAGTGCATCCTCGCGAGAGGCCGATGCTGTTCCAGCCTGTCGCAGAGACTCAGTCAGAAAGATCACCGGAATCATCCGGAAAGTTGAGCCATTGCCAATACCGCTGGCTGCAAACAGGAGCAGGAAGCAGGCAAAGAATCCGCCAAAGCTTCCGGCTTGCGATGCTGAAGGCAGGAACTCAAGCACGCCGAGCACGCCCAGAATCATCACCACGAATACCCACAAAGTGACTCGCGCGCCCCCGGCCTTGTCTGCGAGCCAGCCACCGAAGGGTCGGATCAACGCACCCAGCAGCGGCCCCATCCAGGCGTAGGACAGAGCGTTGATCGCTGGGAACTGGCTCTTGATCAGCAGGGGAAAGCCTGCAGCAAAGCCGATGAAGCTTCCGAATGTGCCGATGTAGAGCCAACACATCAGCCAGTTGTGCTTGCTGCGAAAAATCGCAGCTTGATCAGAAAAGCTGCTTCGCGCATCGGCAATATCGTTCATGAAGAACCAGGCTACGACCGCGCAGATGACGATGAACGGGATCCACATGAACGCCGCGTTCTGCACGAAGAGTTCGCTTGCAGTGCCAGCCTTGGTGATCACTTGCGGTGACCCCGCCAGTGCCCCGTAGATGCCGAAGCTCACCACAAGCGGCACCATGAACTGCACAGCAGATACGCCCAGATTCCCGAGGCCGGCATTGACGCCCAGCGCGGAGCCCTTGCGGTCCTTGGGGAAGAAGAAGCTGATGTTGGCCATGCTCGACGAGAAGTTGCCGCCGCCCAGTCCGCACAGCAACGCAAGCACGAGAAACGTGGTGTAGCTGGTGGCCGGGTTCTGAACTGCAAGTCCGATACCCAGCGCCGGAATCAACAGACTCGCAGTCGAAAGCGCGGTCCATCGGCGGCCACCGACAATAGGAACGACAAAGCTGTAGAAAATGCGCAGGGTTGCGCCAGAAAGCGCGGGAGCAGCTGCCAGCCAGAAGAGCTGATCAGGCGTGAACTTGAATCCCAACAGAGGCAAGTAGGTCGCCGTTGCACTCCAGACCTGCCACACAGCGAAGGCAAGGAATAGGCAGGGCACTGAGATCCAGAGGTTGAGCTTTGCAATTGCCTGGCCCTGGGCATCCCAGAACGCCTTGTCCTCTGGGGTCCAAAGATTGAGGGTCGTGCCGTGACGCACGGGTGTAGCGGCTGCATTCATGATGAGTTCTCCAGATTCAGCCAGCGAAGCTGAATGAGGCTGACTTCGGGCCCATGATCTCGGTGCGGCGCACCTCGGTCCAATACATCCAGATCAGCGAGACCCAGACCACGCCGTACATGAGCATGAAGGCGGTGGATCGGATGCCCGTGAGGTCGAGTAGGACTCCGAACAGAATCGGAAGTACGAAGCCACCCAACCCGCCGGCAAGACCCACAACGCCAGACACGGCACCGATACGGTCCGGAAATTCGTCGCTGATGTACTTGAAGACGCTTGCCTTGCCGAACGCCCAGGCCACGCCCATCACAGCCATCAACAATGTGAAGACGTAGACATTCAATCCGAGCGAGAACTGCTTTGGCCCGCTAATCGTCTGGACCGTGAAGTCCGTCTGTGGATACGACAGGATGAACAGGCAGATCCAACTCACCCACATCACCCACCAGGTCACCTTGTGCGCACCGTATCGATCTGAAAGCCATCCACCCATGGCGCGAAGTACGCCACCAGGCAACGAAAAGCAGGCCGCGAGAAGCGCCGCACTTTGCAGCCCCAAGCCGTACTCACCTACGTAGTACTGAACCATCCAAAGAGCGAGCGCCACGTAGCCGCCGAAGACGATTGAGTAGTACTGGCAGTACTTGAGAACCCGAGGATCTTTCATGACGGCCAGCTGCTCGCGCAGTCCCACTGTGCTCTTGACACGATGCGTAGGGTTATCTGCTGTAAGCAGCCAGAACAGCGCGATCGTCACTGTGAGAGCGACCGCGTAGACCTGCGGGACAGTTGCCCATCCAGCAGCGGCAATGATTGCGGGTGCGGCAAACTTGTTAACAGCCGCCCCAGAGTTGCCAGCGCCAAAGACCCCCATGGCGAAACCCTGACGTTGCTTGGGGAACCACCGTGCGACGTACGGTGTGCCTACGGAAAACGATCCACCAGCCAAGCCTACGAATAGCCCAAGCACCAAGAAGTGCCAATACTCAGTGGCGTAGCTGATAAGCCAGATCGGGAGGACACAGGCTGTCATCAGCGCTGCGAATACAACGCGACCGCCGTAGCGGTCCGTCATTAGTCCGAGTGGTACGCGTACCAGTGAGCCCGTGAGTACGGGCAACGCGGTCAGCAGCCCAAACTGAGTGGCGCTCAGGTTCAGCAACTTCTTGATCGGCACTCCAATGACGCCGAACATCATCCAGACGGCAAAACAAACAGTGAAAGCCAATGTGCTGCCGACGAGTACAGACAGTGCCCTACGGTCTGCCGGTCCGGCGAGGGCGGTCGATGTTGCGGTACTCATGATCTGATTCGCTCCAGAAGATCCGCTCAGCGTTTGCGTTCTGCTGAACTGTGATCAGGATATGGATCGAAACGACGCAGGTGAAGGGAGCGAATCCGTGCTCGTGCGGTGGGCTTTACCTCTGAAGAGGTAGATCTTCACGGCAGAGGTAGAGCAGCATCCCGACTGATGCATGGGCCTTTGGTGCGTTCAGCCGTGCAGACTTGACATGCATCAATCTGCATAGGGGCATGGGTAGTACCTACATTGCTTCGGAGTTAACTTGGCTCATCGACCTAGATTCAGATGAAGATCAATCTCATTTCCAGGCTCGCCTTGTCGATCGGCATGGTGGCCATGCTCGCCCTCACATCGGTGCTGGCACTATCTGTCTTCGCAGACACCTCTGCGGGTCGTGCTGCGGCGATCAACACGGCGGGCTCGATTCGCATGCAGTCTGCGCGTATCGCGTTGATCCTTGCCGATCAGATAGCGCAGCCTGATGCACCCGCTGTCAACGCGCTCACCGACGCGTTGAACGAGATGGATCGCCGGATCGAAGGCGAGTCACTTCTTCGACTCGCTGATGATCCCAGCTCGGCGGCGGGTCGGCAGTACATCAGCCTGAGAACTCAATGGCAGTCGGTCGTCCGGCCGGAGCTGAGCAGGCCTGTAGGAAGTGTTCAGCAAGCAGCCCATCAGCGCGCGCTGCTGTCCGGGTTGATCACGCAAGCGGATCAACTCACCTCCACGCTTGAACACTCACTTGAAGGTGGCATTGGTGTGCTGACGCTGGTTCAGGGCACTGCCCTATTTCTGATCATCGGGGTGCTCTTGGTCATGCTGTTTCTGGTTCAGCACCAGATCAGGCAAGCGGTGCTCAGCTTGCTGAGCGTGACGCGTGCAGTGGGCGCCGGAGACTTTTCGGCGCGTGCCCAAACAGGTGGTCAATCGGAATTCGCAGAATTAGCCAATGGATTCAACAGCATGGTCGGTGAGCTCAAAGCCATGCGCGACCAACTGGAAGATCGTGTGCGTGAGAAGACAGCCGCGTTGGAGCATCAGAACCGGACGCTCAACTTTCTGTACGAAACGTCCCGCCTGTTGAGCACACCGCCGGTAGATCGCTCGAAGCTGCGGAAGATCCTCCAGTCGCTCGAGTCATTGGTCGGCGTCCGCAGTGCCGTTGTCTGCGCACGCCCCGATCGCTCAGAGCGCGGCTTTGTGTTGGCCAGCCTGGACCAAGTTGGTCATGAATCGGACCGCTGCGAGCGGGGTGATTGCCACGATTGCCACGCCGAATTGGACACGTTCGATCGTCTGGGCGGAACGCGAATCATGATCCCCATACAGGACGCCGGTCGCCGTTATGGCGCGCTGCCGGTGGAGGTAGACGATCAGTCCAAGCTCACCTCCGCCCATGTCGACCTGCTCAAGGTGCTCGGCCAGCACTTGGGAAGCGCATTTGCTGCAGGTGAGCGCCAGCAGGAACATGCCAGATTAGCCATGCTGGAGGAGCGTAGTGTCATCGCGCGTGAGTTGCATGACTCGTTGGCTCAGGCGCTGTCGTATCTGAAGATCCAAGTGAGCCGCATTGACGCGTTGCTCAACAAAGGCGCGCCCACGTATGAAGTTCAGCCGGTAGTCGCCGAATTGCGCGAAGGCTTGTCAGCCGCGTATCGCCAGCTGCGGGAACTGCTGAGCACCTTCCGGCTCGCCGTCGATGGGCGTGGGGTCGGTGATGCGCTGCGGCGCGCCGCGGCTGAGACGCAGGCGCGCTGTGGGGTACGCGTTGACGTCAAGGACGAGTTGTCTGGTGTCGAACTCAATGCAACCGAGCAGATCCATGTTGTGCAGATCGTTCGTGAGGCCTTGGCAAATGTTGAGCATCACGCCGCCGCGCGGCACGCCTGCGTCCGTCTTGAGCGCTTGGGTGCAAGTCGGATCCGAGTCAGTGTGGACGACGACGGCGTGGGCTTGGACGCTCAGCCTGTAGGAGGACATCACTTTGGTATGAGCATCATGCGTGATCGGGCACGATCACTCTCGGGGGAGATTCGTATCGAGTCGCGGCACCCACAGGGGGTGCGAGTGACCCTTGAATTCAACGGATCCAGCAGCCTGACTGGCGCAACCGCCGAGGCAGCAACCAGTTCGAGGCGAGAGGAGATCAGTGCCGATGTTCAATGAACTTGAGATGAGTTCGGTAGTGGTCATCGACGATCACCCCTTATTTCGCAAGGGTGTCATCCAGCTGCTGGGTCTATCTCAGCACTTGCGAACGGTCGGAGAGGCATCGGGCGGAGAGGCGGGCGCAGAAATCGTGCGCCAGCTGAGCCCGGATCTTGTGCTCTTGGACCTGCATATGAAGGGTATCGATGGCATCGAGACTCTGAGACAGATCAAGGCCCACGACCCTGGACAGCGTGTGATCGTGTTGACGGTGTCTGACGCGCCTGATGACGTGCTGCAAGCCATCCGCGCTGGCGCGGATGGCTACTTGCTTAAGGATACGGAGCCTGAAGTGCTGCTTGCGCAGATAGAGCAAGCGTTACAGGGCACGCTCACCGTCAGCGATGCGCTCGCCTCCCGTCTGGCCCATGCGCTTCGCGATGAAGCCCAGGCAAAAGCGCGTACTCCCGGTGATCTCACCGACCGGGAGCGGGAGATTCTGCGCGGTCTTGCACAAGGGCTGAGCAACAAGATGATCGCACGGCAGCTGGATATCTCTGAAGGCACCGTCAAGGTTCATGTCAAGAACGTGCTTCGGAAACTGAAGATGAAGTCTCGCGTCGAGGCTGCTGTATGGGCCGCGCAGTTGGCGGACTGAACCTCCCCTCTGGATTCGAAGGCAGCCTTCAAGTTGCGTAGATCGTCGGTTTGATCAACAGAGTTCTATGCAGGTCGCGTTAGATACTCGCGCCTTGCGCGCAAGGCGCGAGGCCCTCAGACGAATAGAAAAGCGAACCAGCTCCAAGGCTGGCGATAGATGGCGATTCCGAGGACGTAAAAGACGACCGCAAGCGCACCCACTAGACAGGTCATGCGCTGGGCGTGCGTGCGTCCTCGCTTAAGCGCGAAGCTGCCGAGAACGATGTAGATCGGCAGCAGAGTGAGCTTCGCGCTCAACCATGTGTTGTGCGCTAGCGAGTAGCCGATGAGCCACCACAAACTGGCTCCGGCCAACAGTAGCAATGTGTCGGTCACGGCGGACAGATGACAGAGCGCGCTGTGCATGGGCCAGGATTGGTTGACCGCCACGCCCAGCCCTCGGGCGGTGAACAGCGTTAGGCTCAACGCCACGCAAGCCCGATGAACGGCCAGCAGATCCGCATGCACCCATGGATACTCAGACAGTAAGGACGACACAGGATGCACGAGGCTAGCGGTTGCCCTGTACGTACCGTGTATCAATGCTGCGCGGGGCGTTCGAACGCCGGGAACAGACGGTTATTTTCCAAGTGAATGTGCTCTATCAGATCATCTGTCAGGCGGGCGGTGCCGGCGTAGAGTGCGCGCCACGTGTTGCACGCACCCGCTGGAGCTTTGTGCTGGCGGGCCAAAGCTGCAAGCTTTTCAAGCTGCGCTCCATGTCCCAGATGTTCATGGCGCATCATGCCGATTGGGTGCACGACCATGGGGTTTCCGCCAGCAAGGAGCATGGGGAAGAGAATCTGCTCTTCCTTGGCCATGTGCTCTAGCAACTCCTCTTCCATGTCTTCAAGGTGATCCGCGAGACCGCGCGGGACATCAGGGTGTTCTCTGTGTACAGCCTCGACGCGACGTGCCATCCGGATCAGCTCCGGTAACTGCTGACGATGTACCTCATGAAAGCGCTGCAGAATGTGGGCAATAAGGCTTGTGGTGTCCGGTGCGTCTGGTGGGGGCGATTGCTCTTGCAGCGCACGGATCTCGTCGAGCACCGTATTCACATCAAGTTGCTTGCTGGCACAGGCATCATTCAGTGACTGCTGACCGCCGCAACAAAAGTCCAACTTCAGCTTGCGAAACACGGCTGTTGCTCCGGGAATCTGGACTGCCAAACTGCCTAGGCTTTGCTCCGGCTGGGCGATAGATGAATTGCTCATCAAGATGTCCTCAATAAAGTTCAGTGGAAGTGAATCTATTAAGATATAAGATGCATGTGAAGTGATTGTTTTGATGCGAATTGATCCAACACAAAGCTTTGCCTGGAGGCTTTCATGCGCCTAACCCAGTGGACCGACTATGCGCTACGCGTGCTCATGTACTGCGCCCGGCACGAAAAACACGAGAGCGCGCCGACGATCGCTGAGATTGCGAACTTCCATGGCGTTTCGCGCAGCCACCTAATGAAGATCGTGATGGAGCTCGCCGCCAACGGTTGGTTGGCAACCAGCAGAGGCCGCGGAGGTGGCTTGCGCCTGGGCAAACCTGCGAACCAGATCCGTATCGGTGACGTAGTGCGCAAGATGGAAGGGGACTTCGACCTTGTGGAGTGCTTCAACCGTCCCACGAGCGGGTGTGTCATCGACGGGACTTGCAAGCTCAAGGGTGTGCTGCGCAGAGCGCTGAAATCCTACTTGGACGCGCTTGACCGCGAGACTTTAGAGAGCATCACCAGCTCTGACCAAGGACGCGCCGCCGTAAGCTTCCTCGGCCCCGAGAAACGCAGCCCGTCGGTCTGAGCAGGTATCGGGAGGGGCAAGGCTGCGCCTTGAATCGCACGCGTGGCGCATGTTGGCTTAGAAGGACGAAGGCGCCGCTCTAAACCTCAGTCTGCTCCGAGATCTCCAGCGCATCGTCAAGCTCGACACCGAGGTATCGGACCGTGCTGTCAAGCTTGGTGTGTCCGAGCAGCAGCTGCACCGCGCGAATGTTCTTCGTGCGCCGATAGATCAGCGTTGCCTTTGTTCGACGCATCGAGTGCGTTCCGTAGTTCTGGCTATCCAGGCCGGCGGACGTTACCCACGTATGGACCAGTTCCGCATAGCTGCGGGTCGTCATGTGCGGGCAGCGGTGGATCCGGCTGGGGAACAGGTAGTCCCCCGCGTGAAGCCCGGCCTGTGCAATCCATGCCTTAACCGAGGTCTTGGTGCCTGCGGTGATCTCGAACTGCACCGGACGCTGCGTTTTCTGTTGCAACACGATGGCGCGGTTGGCAACTTGATCTCCATGGCAGACATCACTCACGCGCAGCTTGACCAGATCGCAAGCACGCAACTTGCTGTCGATGGCCAGATTGAAGAGTGCCAATTCGCGCGTCTTGTGCAACAACTCGAGCCGAGTACGGATTGCCCAGACGTCTCGGAGTTTCAGAGGCGTCTTTTGGCCGACCAGCTTGCCCTTGTTCCATGGCGCGTGGAGCGGGTCTGGAAGCTCGGCTTGTGCGGCGGCAGTCGCTGCCGCGTGCGGTGAATAGGTTGCCATGATGCGCTGCCCGAAGACCGATCAAGTTGCATCATGGGTCAGAAGACCGCGCTCTGCAGACTTTGCGACGGTCGGGTGATCTGACTTCATGCGCCAGGTCGGAGCGTCCGGTGTTGGCCGAAACCGGATCGTCAGTTTTCGAGCTATGGAACCACGACTGGACTCTTGTCGGTGCATTTCCCCCAGCAGTCGGCGTCGCTCGAGCACCGAGCTGAAGCATCGGCAGTCTGAAATGGCGGGGGGCATTAAAGTCGGCTGACTGCAATTCCGACACGCACTGGCGTCGCTATCGCGTTCTGCGTCGTAACGCGTTGACGCTTAGTCCAATGCTTACCGTGTTGTTACACGCATAGAGTCTTTGTGTAGTAACCAGATGCATCGTCCAGCTGTTCGATTCAGCACCCTTCCGTTGGCCGCGCAAACGGCCTACGCCGAGCTGTTTGAGCAAACCCAAGCTCGAGAACTCGCACATGGTTACCGGGGCCGCACCGGGTCGTTCCATGTTCCACCCGGAACTTCGCGCGCATGGCGAATCCTTGTTGCCCACTTAGGAATTTTTATGCTGTAGAAATAAAATTGACTTGGTGGCAATTTGATGGACGGAGTACATCCGATAGAGAAGCGGTACATGGCGGGTGACCGGCTCCTCTTTTGTACCGACGCCGACGACGTCCTCACTGCCTCGTTCGGACGTGAGTTCCCAGGCTTGGCCCACCGCGAGCATCCACTGGTCAAAGTCAGCTCACTGCAAAGCCTGTAGTGGCGCCACAAAAACTCTCTACTCAAAGAGTGTTCGTTGGATAGATTCGCCTACTTGCAGCGGCCTTCAATGTTGCCGTGCGCCCACTGGCGCCTGCACAAGGGGCTGGAGCATGTCTGCTGCCTACTCAAGTGAATCAGTTTTGCAGTCATGCCAAGCTAAGCGACTCATTTCTTCTGGCACGCCTGCCCCCCGATGACCTAACGACTTGGAAACTCGAGCGTCGAACTACCTCCGTGAATGAATGCCCACAGCCGCGCTGACCTCGACTTATTGGGGAGAATTGCTCTATTCGCATCTTGTCGCGGCTTGCGGGACCTTCGAGACTTCGGGATTGCCCGCCTGGGCGCCCGCCTCGCGCGGGGCAAAGCCCGCCTTCAATGACCACCAAGACCCTGTCCACCGAAGATCTGTCCAGCGTGTTCGAGCGCTGCACGCGCTCCGTCTCGCGCCGCCTGGTGGGGCTACCGGCGTTCGGTCCGCTGCTGCGGGAGGATCTGCTGGGCGACCCTCTTGTGCTGGCCACGCTGCCGGGCGAACCGGGCCGCGCCATCGGTGACGCCGAGCGCTTCGTGATCGAAAACGTCGCGCAGCAGCTGCATGACATGACCACGCGCGCATGGACCGATGCGGTGGGGGCAGCCGTGCCGGCCAGCACGTCTGCCGGTCTGGCGCTGGTCGAGGACAGTGCGCCGCTGGTGAGCCCGGAGGAGTGCCATCAGTTGGCTGCGGACATCGAGCGGATTTCCGGTGGCATGAGCCACAGTCTGGCGCGCATGTACGCGGACGTGCTGGCTGCCGCGAACTGTGTGCCCCGTAACGACGAGGCGCATGTGTGTCCGTTCACGGCGCGCGCCATCCTGGGTGCCGTCGGTGTGGCCTGGGGGCGCGCCATCCCCCAGGGCGCGGGCCTTGCGATGGTGCTGCAGCACTGGAAGCCTTGGCTGGCACCGCGCATCATTGATGCGCAGCGCCGGGTCGAGCAGCGTCTGGTGAGCTGCCTCGCCTCAGTGATGTAGCAAACGCGGCGCTGATCGCCTTCGTCGGCGCATTATCGGCCACTCACTTGCATCGTTTTCAGCCAAAGGCCGGTTGAGGCGGATTCGCTTGTTTGGTGCGGATTTCCGGCCGAAATCTGCGCCCTGATACATGCAATTCGTGATTTCCAGCCGCAGAAAACTGCCGCTATCGGCCGCCTAGGTGGCGAGGCGATGCTGTGCTGCGAGCGCAGCGGCCACCGGAGGCCATTGCACGGCGAGCGCCTGCTGCACGACCGCAGCGCTTGCAGTGCCGGATTCGACCAGATCATGGGCCAGGGCTTCGAGCTGCGCGGCATGCTGGCTGCCCGCTACATCACCCAGCATGCGCAGCACGGTCTTCAGGCTGTGCGCCAGCCGCTCGATCTGGGCTGCGTCGCCACGCTGCAAAGCCGCCTCGCCCTCAGCCACGTCCGATGCAAAACGCGCCCGGGCGCTGCTGGCAAAGGCCATGAACAGGGCCTGATTGCCGCCAAAGTGTTCGGCGACGGGATCGGCGATCGCATCGACCGCCGAGTCAAGCCCTGGGGCGACCACGGCAAAGGCCTCATCGCCGGGTGATGCGACGACGCTTGCGCGCGGCAGTGCGTCGGCTGCTGCAGAGGGCGCAGCATCGCGCGCATGCCTCGCGGCCTCGATGCAGTCTTCAATCTCGGTGATCGACGCGGGCTTGCGCAGGGTACGCCACACGCCGGCATGCGCGATGGCCTGCGCCGTCTGCGGGCTTGCGTCGGCGCTGAATACGCATATCCGCGGCCGTGCGTGATCTGCCAGCGCTGATCGTGCGTGGATCTGCTCGATCAGCCAGAGGCCGTGCTCGCCCGGAAGCATCAGATCGGTGATGAGCAGGTCTGGCCACTGCTGGTCGAGCGCCGCAAGCGCATCGCGCGCGGTCGCCACGCTGCGCAGTGCCACCGGCAGATCGATGCAGATCATCTCGAAGAAGCGGCGCACACCCGCATCGTCTTCCACCAGCAGGATCTGCAGTGCGCTCGCCGTCATGGTTCAGGCGGCCGGCGCCAGCGCCTCTTGCAGACGCTGCGGCAGTTCCGTGACGAGGCGATCCTTTCGCACGATCGGCACGCCCTTCAACGCAAAGGCATAGCGTTCGATCTCGGCTTCGGACAGCGATGTCACGACGACCAGGCGCGCGCGCGCCAGTGCGGGGTTCGCGCGCAGGCTGGCCACCAGCGCGGCGCCATCAATGCCAGGCAGCAGGATGTCGACGATCAGCACATCCGGGTCAAGCCGTCCGTACATCACCAACCCGGTCACGCCATCGCCCGCCACAGCCAGCTCGGCCTGCGGTAGCGACTGCCGCACGACCAGCTGGATCAGATTCTGGAAGTGCGCTGAGTCCTCGATCAGTAGCACACGCGGCGCCGTGGATGTCGCGCCGCGTCCGCCGGCCGTCGTTCCCGCGGCGGCGCCGGATGCGACGCCGCTCAACCAGCGCTCCACTGAGGATCGGGAGATGCGCCGGTGACCGCCGGGGGTGCGCCAGGCCTGCAACTCGCCGCGATCCACCATGGCCTGCACCGACCGCACCGCCAGGCCCAGGCGCTGCGCCGCCTCGACGGTGGTCAAGACTTCGAGCTCATCAAGATTCGGGGTTCCAGACATGCGCTGATTTTGCCAGAGCTGCCCGGCGAATCACGAAATTCGGCTCAACAAATTCGCACGTGTGGCGATAAATCAGGCCATGAATGCCGATTAAATCAATTCATCGCGTCGCGAACTTGCTTAATTGATATATTCAACTAAACTGGAATCACTAAATCGGCAAAATCGAATCATGAAGACACTGACTACGCTGTTCGAACATCTGGACTGTGGCCTGATCTGGGCGGACGCGGAGTTCACCATCCGCTACGTCAACGCTCGCGCGGCTGAGCAGACCGGCCTGACCGTTGGCGAGAAGGTACCCATGGGTCCGGTGCGCCGCGCGATGGACTCCGCCATGCGCGGCCACTCCGCCCTGCCCGTGAAGTTGCCCAGCGCCAGCGGCGATGGGCAGACGCTCACGATCACCACCATGCCCGGCCTAGGCAAGCAGGATGCGATCGCGCTGATCCGTGGCGATCAGCCGTCCTCGGCCCTGACCGCCGGGGGTGGGCTGGACGCGCTGCTGACCGTGATCCGAGCCGACCTGCTCGAACCCTGGAACAAGCTCACGCTGGAATCGCAGCTTGCGCGGCGCACGCCTGGTGCGGGCGAGACGATCCTGGGCCTGGTCAACCAGATCGAGGAGGTGGGCAGCACGTTGCAAAAGCTGCTGGATCTGGCTGGGGTCTGGAGCAGTTCCGCGCTCGTGGCCAACGACCGTGTGGACATGTGGGACATGGTGCGCACCGTCTGGCAAGCCGTTGAGCCGCTGGCGGCCAGCCGCAACCTCAAGGTGCGCTTTGCCCGATTTCCGGCCGAGGCAGAGCTCGCCGCGGTGTACGGCAGCGAGCCTTGGCTGCGGCGCGTGCTGATCGAGTGCCTCGAATCGGAAATCCGCAGCATCCCGCGTGGCGCGACCATCGATATCGAATACCACCAGATGGGGGCACGCGGCCTGATCGTGTTCCGCGACTCCGGTCTGTTCGCGCCGCCACGCAAGCAGGCTACTGCCATGGATCTGCTGGTACGTCCTGTCCGCGTGGACGCCGAGGGCGAAAAGCAGCTCAGTGCGCGCGACCTGATCGGCCTGCGTCTATGCAAGTACATCGTCGAGCAGCACGGCGGCCAGCTGCGCGAGGAGCATGACGGCGTGCAGCGCAATTTCCTGATCGACCTGCCCACGGGTGCGCCGGCACAGACCTCCACCCCTGAACTCGATCTGCTGCAAGCCCAGCAGTACGCCAAGGATCTCGCCGCCCTGGTGGCGCGGCGTAAACAGCGCCAGCAGGCTGCCACCGCCGCCTGACCGACTCCCATCCGCCGCAGCCAAAGCCTACGGAGCACATCATGAAGAAAGTCCTGATCGTTGAAGACCACGCGGACATCCGCAAACTCATCTCGATGACGCTCGAGTTTGAAGACTACGAAATCCACGAGGCGCCCGATGGCGTGACCGGGCTGCTGATGGCGCAGACGGTACGGCCCGACCTGGTCGTCATGGATGTGATGATGCCCGGCGAACTCGATGGTCTGCAGGTCTGCAAGCACATCCGTACCGACCCGAAGCTCAGCCACATCCCCGTCGTACTGCTGACCGCGCGCGGGCAGGCCAAGGACCGCGAAGCGGGGCTTGCCGCGGGCGCAACGCAGTACCTCGTCAAGCCATTCAGCCCGCTGCAGCTGATTGAGACCATCGAGCAGCTGCTGGTCAGCGCCTGAAAGCACTCATGAGCCAAGGCCTTGCCGACGCCGATCTCGCCATGCAGCAGATGAGCCGCATGCTTGAAGACTTGCGCGGACTCTACGCAGGCCGGAAGGCCGCACTGCAGCAGGCCGAGCGCGCTCATCAGGACGCCATGCTGCGCCTGGCGCTGGCCGCCGAGTTCCGTGATGACGACACGGGCCGCCATCTGCTGACGATGGCGCTGTGCAGTGAGCAGTTTGCGCTCTGCCTGGGGCTGCCCAGGAGCTACGCGCGCAACCTGCGTCTGGCCGCGCCGCTGCATGACGTCGGCAAGATCGGCATCCCGGATGCCATCCTCAAGAAGGCCGGTCCGCTCAATGCCGAGGAGCGCGCCGCCATGAACGAGCACACCACCAAGGGCGCGCTGCTGCTGGCCGGTGCCGAGAGCGAGCTCATGAAGCTGGCTGCCGAAGTTGCATTAACCCACCACGAGCGCTGGGACGGCAGCGGCTATCCAAACGGACTGTCCGGCGAGGCCATCCCCTTGTCTGGGCGCATTGTGGCGGTGGTGGATTACTTCGATGCCCTCACCATGGACCGGTGCTACCGCAAGGCCCTGAGCGTGGCCGACGCCCTGGCGATGCTTCGTGACCAGGCCGGCCGTGGTCTGGATCCGCATCTCTGCGCCTGCTTTGAGCAGCATCTCGACCGCATCCTCGCCGTTCGCGCCTGCGTCGAACAGAACGACCTCTCACTGTCTGATTTGATCGACCATGAACTCTGCAGCTGAGATCCGCACCTTCGATGGACCCGATGGGGTGTTCAAGCGCTTTGCGATCGCGCTCACGCTCGTCGGCGTGAGCATCACTGCGGCCGCCGTTCTGCTGACCCCGGAACTTACGGTTGTAGTGACCCTTGCCACACTGCTGGCGGCCGCTGCTCATGCGCGCGGTCTGATGGATCGGTACGCGCAGCAGCTGCACGGCATTGCGTCACATCTGGCTGCGGCGGACGAAACGCTTGAAGACAGGTCGTCGGACGCGCTCACCCGTCTCGACACACTTTCCGCTGAGGTGGCACAGCGCTTGCGCGAGCGCGAAGTGCAGGTGCAGTCTCTGCGCGGCCGCCTCGATACCCTGCTGGGTACGGTGCCCGATGCCGTGTTTGGCCTCGATGCCGACATGCGCGTTGTCTTTGCCAACCCGGCTGTGACCGCCTTGTGCGGACTGGAGCTGGACCGGGCCACAGGCGCCGAATTCGCCTCTCTGTTTCCCGAGTGCACGGCGTCCTGGGCGCAATCCCAGCTGAATGGCGCAGCCGTGGTGTCGAGTACCGGTATGCGGGTCGCCCGCAGCGAGACCGACGGCATCCGTGGCGGGGACACGCGCTTTCCGGTCGAGGTGTCGATTGCCCAGGGGCAGGGCGCGGGCGACATTCGCTACGTCTGCGTCGTGCGCGATCTGGCTGAACGCCGCTGGGCCGAGGACCAGATGCGCCTGTTCAACCGCGCGCTGGATGCCACGACCAACGGTGTCTTGATCGCCTCCATGACCTGGCCGGGTGCCCCGGTGGTCTATGCCAACCCGGCCTTCGAGTCGCTGACCGGTTATGAGAATGGCGAGATCATTGGCATGAACTGCCGCGTGCTGCAGGGTGCCGATACTGACCAGCCCGCGCTGGACACGCTGCGCACTGCGATGAGGGCAGGCCGCTCGACGCAGGTCACCCTGCGCAACTATCGCAAGGATGGCACTCCGTTCGTGAACGAACTCACCCTGTCGCCGGTGACCGACCAAGGCGGCGCGCTCACGCACTATGTGGGTGTGCTCAATGATGTGACCCAGCGCGAGGCCGCCCGGCGCGCGCTGGCCGATCGCAGTGCGCGCCTGGATGCGATCTTCAAGCTCAGCCCGGATGGCTTCGTGCTCTTCGACAGTACCGGCTGGCTGGCCTACGGTAATCCGGCCTTCTATGAGATGACCGGCTGGCTACCCAAGCACACCATCGGTGTGCTCGACCTGGACGCCTTCGAGCATCTGTTTGAAGAGCACTGTGATCCGGCGTTTCCTTACCAGCGGCTGGTCACTGGCGGGCAGCAGGACGACTCTCCAGCGCTGCTGCGCCTGGCACGTCCGAGCCGCCGGGTACTGAGCCGCACCGTACGGCACACCCTGGCCGAGTCTGGCGAGACCATCTTGTACTTCCGGGACGTCACGCGTGAGACCGAGGTGGATCGCATGAAGAGTGAGTTCCTGACCACAGCCGCCCATGAACTGCGCACGCCGATGGCCAGCATCTTCGGCTTCAGCGAACTGCTGCTGCGGCGCGAGGTGACCATCGAGCGGCGGCGCGAAATGGTCGAGACCATCCATCGACAGGCCTCCTGGCTGATCCACATGCTCAACGAGCTGCTGGATCTTGCCCGCATCGAGGCGCGTCAGGGCAAGGACCTGCTGTTCGAGCCGGTACCGATCCGCGCGCTGGTCGAAGATGTGCTGGCGACGCTGATGGTTCCCGGAGACCCGCGCCAAGTGCAGGTCGTGGGTGAGATCTCGACACAGAACGTCACCGTCGATGCCGAGAAGACCCGCCAGGCGCTTCGGAACGTGTTGTCCAACGCCTACAAGTACTCGCCGGACGGTGGAGACATCCAGCTTTGGACCGTATCCCGTCTTGATGGACAGGGTCGCACGCAATGGGGTATCGCGGTGCGGGACCACGGTATTGGCATGACGACAGAGCAAATCCGCCGCATTGGCGAACGGTTCTACCGCGCAGACCCCTCCGGCAACGTCCCCGGCACTGGGCTAGGCATGGCGCTGGTACGCGAAATCATGGGGTTGCAGGGCGGCACCATCGACATTGATAGCGAGTTCGGCGAAGGCACGACGATTACCCTGTGGTTTGCCACGCAGTCGCATGCCGCAACGGGTCTGCTGACCGACGCGCGCGAAGGTCAGCCGGAGGTGCAGCCATGCACGGCCGCCTGATTGAATCGCTCGAAGGTCATGTCACGGCGGTGCATGGGGGCGCGGTTTGGCGAGCGATCTGCGCGCGTGCCGGTGCGCCGGAAGACGGTTTGCTTACCCCCGGTACGGGTCTTCAGCCCTGCGCATATGCGCTCGTTCACGCCGGCGCGGACGCGCTGGGGATCAGCCGCCAAACGCTCCTGGAAGCCTGCGGTGCATTCTGGCTTGAATGTCAACAGGCTGCATGGACCGCAGCCGACCGCGCAGCATGCTCGCCCCTGCCCGTCGATGCGCCGGCGGTTGGCCGTCTGCAGACGGTGTATGCGCTCGCGCAGAACGTGCTTCGCCAGTTTGGCGCAGATAACTGCATGCTCCTGCCCACCGGGCATGACGCCATCGAGGTCCAGCTGCCCGGCGCCGGAGCGCTGGTGCGCGAGTGGACCGTGGGCGTGTTCAAGGCGCTGAGCCAGGCTGCGGGCGTGGCCGCAGCCGTCCGTGAAGTCGCTAGCGACGAGGCGCGTGGCTTCGCGCTGCACCGTGTCGAGGTACAGGCATGCTGACCGCGGAGACCGTAGGCGGTGTCGATGCACTAGTTGCACCCGTGGCTAGACAGCCGCTGTCGCTCACCCCTGACGCCTTGCGTCGTGCGTTCCCGTTTCTGATCCTCCTGGATGCGGAACTGAACATCCTCGAGGTCGGCGCCTCACTGGCCAAGGCACTGCCGCTGGCTCGCGCGGGCCGCAGCCTGCACGACGTGTTTCGCGTCACCCAGCCCGTCTTGAGCCGTGACCCTGCACATTGGCTCGCCGAGCCGGGAGGGCTGTGTACCCTGCGGCCCATCGTGACCCCGCAGATGATGCTGCGCGGCGCGGTGGAGCCGCTGGCCGATGGCCGCATTCTGCTGCTCGTTTCTCCAGTATTTGCTTCGATGGATCACCTGAACGCGCTCGGGCTGCGTTTCAGCGACTTTGCGCGCCACGACGCAGTGACCGATCTTCTGCTCATGGCGCGCAGCATGCAGATGGCTGCGCATGACACGCAGCGGATGGCGCGCCGGCTCCGTGAGCGCGGCGATCAGCTCAACGCGGTGCTGGATCTGAGTATCCATGGTGTGGGTTACTTCGACCCGGACGGTGTGCTTCAGTTGAACAACACACGATTCACCAGTCTGCTCGAACTGGAGACCGAGCGCATGACAGGCTTGCGCCTCGCGGCTCTGGATGAGCATCTGGCGCAGCGGCGCGCCGGCGCGGATCGTGGCCGGCTTGCCCTGGCGGATTGGGCGTTGGCCGGATCGCCAGATGAACCGATCCCCCTGTGTCTCGGAGAAGCCGATCCGCGCCATGTGTGCCTGCGCCTTCGACAAACCCACGAAGGTGGCACGATCGTTTACGTGCAAGACACCACGCGTGAGGCGCAGATCGACCGAATGAAGAGCGAGTTCCTGTCCACGGCGGCGCACGAATTGCGAACACCGATGGCCAGCATCTTCGGCTACACGGAGCTGTTGCTGTTCAAGAGCTTCTCGCCGGAGGAACAGCGCAGCTTCTTGCAGACCATTCACAGTCAGACCGCACTGCTGGTCGACATGGTCAATGAGCTGCTCGATCTGGCACGTATCGAGGCAGGGCGTGAGAAGGAGTTTCGGCTTGCGCCTACTCGGCTCGATACGATCGTGGCCCGCGCCCAGCGCGCCATCGCGCCATCGGCGGCGCGGCATGACCTGCGCATCTCTCTGAGCGTCGGCGATGCGATGCTCATGGTTGACGCAGCCAAGACGCATCGCGCGGTGCTCAATGTGCTCTCCAATGCAGTGAAATACGCCCCCAACGGCGGGGTGATCGAGGTCACGAGCTGTCGCGAGCAGCATGCAGGCCGTGCCATGATCGGCTTGCGCATTTCGGATCAGGGCATCGGCATGAGCGCCCAGCAGCTAGAGCGCGTCTTCGAGCGCTTCTACCGTGCGGATCCCAGTGGCGAGATTCCGGGTACGGGTCTGGGCATGAGTCTGGTCAAGGAGATCATGGAGCTGCAGCGTGGCGAGGTCACCGTACGCAGCGATCTTGGTGCGGGCACCTGCGTGACACTGTGGTTTGCCGAGTTCGCCAATCCAGCAGCGCCTGCTGCCTCAGTCGGCGCCAACGAGTTCATGAATGCAGTCGATTCGATAACGAGGTCTTGAAATGTCCGTCTGGAAAGTGTTCCGTGAACGTCTGGCCACCGTGGCCAGTACGCCTGCTGCGATCGTGCTCGTTGCGTTTGCGGTGTCGACCCCTGGCGCATACGCCGGACCAGTACTTGACCGGATTCGAGCATCCGGCGAGTTGCGTGTGTGCATCTGGCCCGACTACTACGGCATCACCTACCGCAACCCGAAGACCCAGCAGCTGGCGGGTATCGACATCGATCTGTCGGCGCAGTTTGCGCGCCAGCTTGGCGTCCGGCTGACCTATGTGGATTCGTCGTTCGTGAACCTGATCAACGACGTCACCACAGATCGGTGCGACATTGCGATGTTTGCTGTGGGGGTGCTGCCCCAGCGCGCGGAGCGGCTGCGCTTTACCTCACCCTATCTGGCCAGCGATATCTATGGTGTGACCACCCGCAGTTCGCGCGTGATTCGCCAGTGGGGCGACATTGACCAGCCGGGCGTGCGTGTGGCAGTGCAGGCGGGCACGTTCATGGAGCCGGTCATGCGAGACCGACTCAAGCAGGCCACCATGGTCGTGATCCGGCCGCCGCAGACTCGGGAAGCCGAGTTGGAAGCCGGCCGGGTGGATGTCTTCATGACCGACTACCCGTACAGCCGGCGCTTGCTGGATAACGCCGACTGGGCCCGATTGGTGAGCGCGCCTGCACCGTTTCACGTGCTGCCCTACGCGTATGCCGTCAAGCCAGGCGATGACGAGTGGTTTCGCGAAGCGGAAGCGTTTGTGACGCGCATCAAGTCAGATGGAACGCTTGCTGCCGCAGCAGCACGTCATGGCTTGCGAGAGATCATGCTCGGTCGCTGAGCGATGACCTGACGCAGCGAGCGATGAAGGCAGATCAGTCTCTTCAGGCCGGCTACCAGCTGATCCGCTGGTTGGCGGGCGCGCTGGCGTTTGCCAGTGCGGTCGTGATCGGCGCCTTCGTTGCCTACGAGTATCGAGAAACTGAGCGGGTCGAGCTGGCCAAGGCGAGCTTGCTGGCTCGTGTCTTGGAGGACTACAGCTCGCGGACTCTGGACAGCACGAGCAGCCTGCTGGGCAGTGTGGCGGAGCAGATTCGCCTGCGGCCGGAAGCCATGTCGGATGCGGGTCTTCAACAGCTGATCGCCAGCCAGCGATACCTGCGCAGCTTGTCGATCCTGGATGCCCAGGGGCGCGTGTTGATGAGCTCCAACCCGGAAAACATTGGCATCGCGGTCGATCAGACACTGTTCAAGCGCGTGGCCTCATCCACTGGCCCGACCTTGGGCGACCCGGTGGCTGCGCGGGATCTGTTCGAGTTGGCGCAGGACCGTACGATCAATGCACCGTCCGTGGCGACCCTGCTGCCGATGGCACTGCGGCTCGCGCCTGATGCAGATGCGTCGGTCCTGTTGGCGGTGGTCAACCCGGATGCCGTTGCAAACTGGTTCACGCTGACCACCCAGCCCGAGGGCTATTCGGCAAGCCTGGTGAGCTATGCACGCGAAAACCTCGTGTCCACGCTGGATCTGCCCAATGCCGACCTCGCAGCAGCGGCTGGCAGCCACCCGATCTTCGTGGAGATGCTGCCGTCCATCGAGCATGCGGCCCTGAAAGGCTCCGGCTTCTCCGGAGACCCTTCCCTCCTGGCCTATCGCGCGCTGAGACACTGGCCCGCAGTCGTTCTGGTCGAACGCTCGCTTGAGGCCACGCTTGCAGCGTGGCAGCGCACGGTGTGGTTGTCTGTGCTTGGCCTGTTTGCGGTGTGGGCGCTGGTGGGCGTGATGGCGTGGTTCGCCCGTCGTGGGTTGCGCACCAGTCAGTTCATGGCTGGGCGTCTCATGCAGGCCAGCGACCGGCTGGCCGAGCGCGAGCGGGACGTCCGCAATCTGTTCGAGGGGGTGCATGAGGTGCTCCTGCGAACCGATGCAGACGGTGCCATCCGGGTGATCAACAGCCACTGGACGACACTCACCGGTATTTCGACCCGTGATGTCATCGGTCAGCCGGTGTGGATTCTTGTGGAACCCAGCCATGCTGCGCGCGTGCAGGAGCAGTTCGCGTCTCTAGGGGACAAGCCGTCCAGGCTCACCGTCAGCCTGCGTACACAGGGTGATGATGCGCCGAAAGTCGACCTGATCCTCACGCGTGAGCAGGGTCATGGCACCAGCCCTGGTGGTGTGATCGGCTTTGCAGTGGATGTGACCGAGCGCGAGCGGGCGCGGCGAGCCTTGCGCAAGCAGCTGGCCTTCAGTCGATCCGTGCTGCAGGTCATTCCCATCCCTGTATGGGTGCAAAGTACCAAGGGGCTCACGCTCGAGGTCAATGCGGCCTGGGAGAGCTTTCACGGGATCGGGGCGGAGGACATTCGCGGTCGGCCGCTGGACAGCGTGCTGAGTGAAGGCGTCGGCCAGGTGCTGCAGCGCGATGATGGTCGGATCATCAGCGGTGAGATCGGGGAGCTGACGTTCACCGAGCGCATCCGCCGTGGCGATGGCCAGTGGCGCGATGTCTCGATCATCAAGCGCGCACTGACGGACGTGAACGGCCTGCCGGTGGGTGTGGTCGGCAGCGTCTTCGACATCACAGACTTCCACGAGGCGCAGCAGGCCATGCAGGCCGCGCGCGACGCAGCCATTGCTTCCGAGAACGTGAAGAGCGGCTTCATTGCCAACGTCAGTCACGAATTGCGTACGCCTCTGCAGTCCATATTGGGCTTTTCGGAGTTGGCCTTGCGCCGGCAAATGAGTCCCGAGCGCCTGAAGGGCACCTTGGAGGACATTCATGGTGCCGGCCAGCGGATGCTCACGCTGGTCAACGAGATTCTTGATATCTCACGGCTTGAGAACGTGGGTGAGACGCTTGAACTGAGCCGTGCGGATGCGTGCGAGGTGGTGCGAGAAGTGAGTCGCGAGATTTCCGCCATTGCCACCCAGAAGCTCGTCTCGCTCGCCGTTGAACTGCCCCATGAGCCGATCCACGCGGTCCTGCACCCCTTCCGGTTTGCGCAGGTGCTGCGCAATATCTTGGCCAACGCCGTACGCTTTTCACCCGCAGGCTCACAGGTCGAGGTGCAGCTCAGTCGCTCGGCCGGAGGCATCGCCATCAAGGTGCTCGACCGTGGGCCGGGTATCCCGCCCGACGAACTCGAAGCCATCTTCGAGGCGTTCACGCAGTCCAGTCTGACCAGCGATGGCGCTGGCGGCACCGGTCTGGGGCTGACGATTGCCCGCAGCATCATGCGCGCCCACCACGGGCAGATCGTCGCGTCCAACCGGCCCGACGGCGGCGCCTGCTTCACCGTGTGGCTCCCGGACCCTGACGTCGAATCCAACCTGTCGTTTGTGGATTCGGTGCCGGGCGAGGCGCACGTGCTCTAGGGCTGCGGTGTCCAGCGCGCAAGCACGGCGCGCAGATCGTGAATGGACGCCGGCTTCACCAGCACCTCGTTCATGCCTGCCCGAAGGCAGGCGTCTTCCGTGTCCAGTCCCGAGTCACCGGTCAGGCCGATCAGCGGCATCGCCGCGCGGCCGGAGTCCATCTCGCGTGCTCGGAGGGCTGCGGCGGTCTCCGGCCCGTTCAGCCCCGGCATGTTGAAGTCCAGGAACGCGAGATCAAAGCTGCGCTCAGCGAGCAGGGCGAGCGCCTCTTCTCCGTCTGCAACCGCCTCCGCATGCGCCCCCAACGCGCCCAGGAGGCTCAGCATCACCTGACGGTTGAATGCATTGTCCTCAACAACCAGAACGCGGGGTTGGGCGGCGGGCAGGGTCTCGCTCATGCGTGCAGAGTACGGCAGAGCGACACAGCAAGGATCGCAAGCACCCGAAATGAACTGATTGGTAGCCGTAATTCTTTACGGTTCAGAAATAAATCAATCGATTGATTTTGTGCTACAGTGCGCGGTATGCATCCCAGTCCCAGTCCATCCGTCGCGCAAGACGCCCCCGTCGAACCTGATGTTCAGCGGGTGCTGACTGCGCGTGATCAGCTGGTGCTGCATGCCACCCCGATCTTTGCCAACAAGGGCTTTGCGGGCGCCTCCACCCGGGAGATCTGCGATGCCGCAGGCGTGAACCTGTCTGCCATCCGCTACTACTTCGGTGACAAGGCCGGCCTGTACCGCGCCGTGCTGGAGCGTCCGATTGGGGAGATGACGGCCGCCTTCGCCGGCTTCGATGCCGCGCACCTGTCACTGGAACAGGCACTGCGCATCCTGTTGCGGCCCTTCGTCGATTCCAACGACGACGACGCGCTCGAGGCGCAGACCATGCGCCTGTACCTGCGCGAAATGATCGAGCCCTCGGAGATCTTCCGCGAGGTGGTCGGCCGCGCCGTGGTGCCTTCACACATGGCCATGTGTGAGGTCCTTGCACGGCACAGTGGCGCGGCGCAGATCGACGACGAGATCCATCAGCTCGCATTCGCTCTGGTGGCGATGGCGCACGACTACTGCATGTCGCGCGAGTTCATGAAGATGCTGGCGCCCGGCATGCTGGATCGACCCAACGCGACCACCCACATCGTCGACCGCCTTGTGGACTACGGCATTGCTCTGGTGAGCGCAGAGCAGCAGCGCAGAGCCCGAACTGCCGGCAACTGACCCCTGAACCGAATTCCAGACTGCACCCAACAAGCAGCAGCCTCTCCCCTCCCGACCACAAAGAGACCACGTATGCGTCCTGCCCACCTCCCGCAAGCCGCAGCCCGCCCAGCGGCACAACCTGTCCTGCTGCGCCTGGGAGCTGCAGCGGCCTTGACCCTTGCCTTGGGCGCTTGCGCCACGGTGGCGCCCACACCGCAGGCGCCGCGGGGTATGCCCGAGCGCTGGCAGGCCCCTGTACCTGCTGCCTCAGAAATCGCTGCGGCGCATGGCGGCCGCGTCGAGGATCTGGCGCAGTGGTGGGCACAGTTCGACGATCCCGCGCTCGCGCGCCTGATCAGCGCGGCGCAGGCCAACAACGGCTCGGTGGTCCAGGCGCGTGCCCGTATCGAGCAGGCACGTGCTTCGTTGCGATCAGCCGGTGCCGCCAACGTGCCGCGGGTCGATGGCGGCGTTTCAGCCTCCCGTGCGACACAAGCCGGTGGCCCCATCACGAACTCGGCAGCCGCGTCGCTGGACACGCTCTGGGAGATCGACCTCTTCGGTGTCGGCCGCGCCAACCGCTCGGCCGCGCTGGCCCAGCTGCAGGCCAGTGAAGCCGCCTGGCATGACGCCCGCGTGAGCATCGCTGCAGAACTGGGGCAGGCGTATGTGAACTACCGCAGCTGCGAACAGCTGGTGCAGGTCCTCCAGGCCGATGCCTCCTCCCAGCGGGTGTCCGCGGACCTGACCGAGCGCAAGGTGCGCGCCGGGTTGGAGTCGCCCGCCAACGGCGCGCTGGTACAGGCCAGTGCGGCCAACTCGGCCCTGAGTCTGGTGGGTCAGCAGTCGCAGTGCGAGGTGCAGATCAAGAGCCTGGTCGCGTTGACGGCCCTGCCGGAGGCCGAGGTGCGCCAGCTGCTGGGTGCTGGCGCCGCGGTACTGCCGCAGCCGCGCGCCTTTGCGGTGGAGGTACTGCCCGCCCAGTGGCTCACGCAGCGCCCGGATCTGCGCAATCTGGAGCGGCAGGCTGCAGCAGCGCTGCGCGATGTGGACGCCGCCCAGGCCGACCGGTGGCCGCGCCTGACCCTGTCCGGTTCCATCAGCCGTGCACGCATCAGTGGTGTGGGCGGTGCGCCCGCCACCTCTGCAAACACGTGGTCCATCGGCCCGGCCCTGAGCCTGCCCATCTTCGATGCGGGCCGCCGCAGCGCCGCGGTGGATCAAGCCCGCGCGCGCTACGACGAGATCCGCAGCCAGTACGAGCAGCGCGCGCGTGACGCAGTGCGTGAAGTGGAAGAGGCGCTGGTCAAGCTGGATGCCGCACAGCGCCGAGAGGCCGATGCGCGTACCGCCGCCACGGGCTTTGCCGCCTTTCTCGAGGCGCAGCGCAAGCGCACCGAGGCGGGCGCGGGCAGCCTGCTCGATCTCGAAGACGCACGGCGCACAGCGTTGTCGGCCCAATCCAGCTTGATCAACATCCAGACCGAGCGCATCCAGGCGTGGATCAGCCTGTATCGCGCGGTGGGCGGCGGCTGGTCCGGCGACGCGCCGGTGCCCACGGCCACGGCGCAAGCCTCGGGCCGTTGATCAAGCCCCGATGCTGCGTGCCATGCACGATCTCCCTTCAAACAACACGCTGTCCTCTCCTCCAAGAAGATCACCATGAACGAACACGCTACCTCCCGCACACCCGCCAAAGCCTGGGTTCGCGTCGCAACTCAACCCCGGGTGCTCCTCGCAGGTGCTGCGCTGAGCGGTGCCCTGGCCATTGCACTCGGGCTGGCCTTGAGCACCGGCGCGCCCTCGGCCACCGCGCAGACGGACACCAAGACGTCCGAAGCCAAAGCAGCGCCTGTCCAGGCTGCACCCGGCCGGCCGACGCTCACCGTGACCGTGGCCCAACCGCAGCGCGCCGACTGGCAGCAGACGCTTGCTGCCAACGGCAGTGTGGCCGCCTGGCAGGAAGCCATCATCGGGCCGGAGGTCAGCGGCTACCGCTTGGTGGAGGTGAGCGCCAGCGTGGGTGATCGCGTGCGCAAGGGCCAACTGCTGGCCCGCATGAACAGCGACACGATTGCCGCGGAGCTGGCGCAATCACGCGCCAGTGCCGCCGAGGCGCAGGCACAGTTGGAGGAGGCCCGCAACAACGCCCAGCGCGCGCGCGGTCTGGCCGAAAGCGGCGCACTGTCATCCCAACAAGTGCTGCAGTACGTCACTGCAGAGGCCACAGCCAAGGCGCGGCTGGATTCTGCCCGCGCCCGTGTGCAGGCCGATGAGCTGCGCCTGTCGCACACCCGCATCGTCGCGCCGGACGACGGCGTGATCAGCGCACGCACGGCCACGGTGGGGTCACTGGCCCAGCCCGGGCAGGAGCTGTTCCGTTTGATCCGCGACAGCCGGCTTGAATGGCGCGCTGAAGTGACGGCCGCAGAGCTGGCGCGTATCAAGCCGGGCATGACCGCCACGCTGGCCGCGCCCGGTGCGGAAGCGCAGCCCATCACGGGCAAGGTGCGCATCGTCGCGCCCACCGTGGATCCACAGACCCGCAACGCGCTGGTCTACGTGGACCTGCCCGCGGGCAGCCCGGCGCGGGCCGGCATGTTTGCGCGTGGCGAGTTCCAGTTGGGTGCGCAGGCCGCACTGACCCTACCGCAGTCTGCTGTGCTGCTGCGCGACGGCTTTGCCTACGTGTTTGCGGTGGGTCCTGATGGTCGGGTGGCCCAGACCAAGGTCACGACGGGGCGGCGCAGCGGCGAGCGCATGGAAATCACCGGCGGCCTGAAGCCGGAGACCCGCGTCGTGGCCTCAAGCGTGGCCTTCCTGGCCGATGGTGATCTGGTGCGCGTGGTAGATGCGCCTGCGCCGGCCAAGCAGGCTTCGGCTCGCTGAATCGACACGAGAGACTCCCATCATGGCCATCAACGTCTCCTCCTGGTCGATCAAGAACCCCATCCCTGGGGTGATGCTCTTCATCATGCTCACGCTGGCAGGGCTCATGTCCTTCCACGCCATGAAGATCCAGAGCTTCCCGGACATCGAGCTGCCCACCATCACGGTCAGCGCCTCGCTGCCCGGCGCGGCGCCCCCGCAGCTGGAAACCGAAGTCGCGCGAAAGATCGAGAACTCGATTGCCACTTTACAGGGCCTGAAGAATCAGTACGCCACCATCCAGGACGGCGTGGTCACCATCACGGCCGAATTCCGTCTGGAAAAGCCCATCCAGGAAGCCCTGGATGACGTCCGCAACGCCGTGGCCCAGATCCGCAGCGATCTGCCCGCCGATCTGCGCGACCCCGTGGTCAGCAAGTTGTCGCTGTCTGGTTCGCCCATCCTGGTCTTTACCGTCGCCTCGAATCGCATGGACGAGGAGGCCCTGTCCTGGTTTGTGGACAACACTGTGACGCGTCAACTGCTGACCGTGCCTGGCGTGGGCGCCGTGGCGCGAGTGGGTGGTGTGACGCGCCAGGTGCAAGTCGAGCTCGACCCAGCCAAGCTGCTGGCGCTCGGCGCAACTGCAGCCGACGTCTCGCGCCAGCTGCGCAGCATCCAGCAGGAGGCTTCCGGTGGCCGCACGGACGTGGGCGGCGCCGAACAGTCTGTGCGCACGCTGGCCACCGTGCAGTCGGCCGACGAACTGGCGCGCATGGAGATCTCGCTGTCTGACGGGCGCAAGGTGCGCCTGGACCAGATTGCAACAGTCAAGGACACCGTGGCCGAGCGCCGTTCCACCGCACTGCTCAACGGCGAGCCGGTGGTCGGCTTCGAGATCACACGCAGCAAGGGCGCCAGCGAGATCGAAGTGGCCGAGGGCGTGAACGCCGCGCTCGACAAGCTCAAGGCCCAGCACGCGGATCTGAAGATCACCGAGGCCTTCAACTTCGTCACGCCCGTTGCGGAAAGCTATCGCGGCTCCATGTGGCTGCTGTATGAGGGCGCCATTCTGGCCGTGCTGGTCGTGTGGCTCTTTCTGCGTGACTGGCGCGCCACCTTCATTGCGGCCACGGCCTTGCCGCTGTCGGTGATTCCCGCCTTCATCGGCATGCACTACCTGGGCTTCACGCTGAACACGGTGACGCTGCTGGCCATGTCGCTGGTGGTCGGCATCCTGGTGGACGACGCGATCGTCGAGATCGAGAACATCATCCGCCACCTGCGCATGGGCAAAACGCCGTATCAGGCGGCGATGGAAGCGGCCGACGAGATCGGCCTGGCCGTGATTGCAACGACCTTCACGCTCGTGGCTGTGTTTCTCCCCACCGCCTTCATGGGTGGCATTCCGGGCAAGTTCTTCGTGCAGTTCGGCTGGACAGCGGCGCTGGCTGTGCTCGCCTCGCTGGTCGTGGCCCGTGTGCTGACGCCCATGATGGCCGCCTACATGCTCAAGCCCTGGGTGGCGAAGCAGGCTGCAGCTGGAGAAGCGGCGGCAGTCGGCGCGCACGACCCGCATGCGGAGCCAGACGGTCGTGTGATGAACGCCTACATGGGCTGGGTCGCCTGGTGCTTGCGCAATCGGCTGCTGACCATGGTGGCTTCGCTCGTGCTGTTTGCCGGTGGCATCGTGGTGGCCGGGCTGCTGCCCACGGGCTTCATTCCCCCCGATGACACAGGCCAGACGCAGGTAAAGATCGAACTGCCGCCGGGCAGCCGCTTTGACGAAACCCTGGCCGCGGCTGAAGCCGCCCGGGCGATTGTGGCCAAGCACCCCGAGGTGCGCTCGGTGTACACCGCAGTCGGCGGCGGCGCAGCCGGCTCCGACCCCTTTGCCGGTGGCGCCGGCGTGGCGGAGGCACGCAAGGCCACGCTCACCATCCGCACCAGCCACCGCAAGGAGCGCTCGATCAGCCTTCAGGAGATCGACACCCAACTACGCGAACAACTGGGCGCAGTACCTGGCGTGCGCGTGCAGGTCGGGCTGGCTGGCGCGGGCGGCAGCCTGCTGCAGCTCGCCCTGTCCGGCGACGACCCGCAGGCCCTGCTGGCGGCATCACGCGAACTGGAGCGCGAGCTGCGCACCATTCCCAACCTGGGCAACATCACGAGCACCGCGGCGCTGATCCGCCCCGAGCTGGTCGTGCGCCCGGACTTCGCCCGCGCCGCCGACCTGGGCGTGACCTCGGCCGCGATTGCCGACACGCTGCGCATCGCCACGGCGGGTGACTTCGACCAGAGCCTCGCCAAGCTCAACCTGAGCCAGCGCCAGGTGCCGATCGTCGTCAAGCTGCCGGCTGACGCTCGGGCCGATCTGGGCCTGATCGAGCGCCTGATGGTGCCCGGCGCGCGCGGCCCCGTGATGCTCGGCAACGTGGCCACCGTCAGCATCGACAGCGGCCCTGCGCAGATCGACCGCTTCAACCGCCTGCGCAACGTCAACTTCACCATCGAGCTGAACAACCAGCCTTTGGGCGACGTGCAGGCCAAGGTGGACCAGCTGCCCACCCTGAAGAACCTGCCACCGGGCGTGACGCGCACCAACATCGGCGACGCCGAAGTGATGGCTGAGCTGTTCACGAGCTTCGGTCTCGCCATGCTGACGGGCGTGCTCTGCATCTACGTGGTGCTGGTGCTGCTGTTCAAGGACTTCCTGCAGCCGGGCACGATTCTCGTGGCGCTGTTCCTGTCCATCCCCGGTGCGTTTGTGGCTCTGCTGGTGACGGGCAAGGCCCTGTCGATGCCGGCCATGATCGGGCTGATCATGCTGATTGGTATTGCCACCAAGAACTCGATCCTGTTGGTGGACTACGTGATCCTCGCACGGCGTGAGGGCATGAGCCGCTGGGACGCACTGCTGGATGCCTGTCACAAGCGCGCGCGGCCCATCATCATGACCAGCCTGGCCATGGGCGCCGGCATGCTGCCGATTGCCCTGGGTATCGGCGCCGACCCGAGCTTCCGCGCTCCCATGGCGATTGCCGTCATCGGCGGGCTGATCACCAGCACCTTCCTGTCGCTTCTTGTGGTGCCCGTGGCCTACGCGCTGGTGGATGACCTGGAGGTCTGGCTGCACAAGGTCAGCCCATGGCACCGCAAGCGCATGGCCGCTGGCGCACAGACGGAGACTGCGCCTGCCGCGGAGTAGCGCCATCGCCGCAAAGCACTGAAGCGCCGCTGCAGCGGCGCGTCTGCCACGCGTGCCGAGGTGCTCGGCGCGTGAAGATCTCGGCACGAGATGCACGGCAAAAATCAGACTCTGAAAATCGGCCACTTTCCGCATGCTCCAAGCGGAACGTGGCCTTTTCTCATTTTCAATCAAACGTTGATCGAAAGATCAGTTTTTGAGCTTTTTTCAGCATTCAATTGAAAATTGAAGATTGTGGCTTGCCCGATGTCGTGTGCACGTTCGGTCCGGCGCGCACGCCGTCCAGCCCCGAGCCGTGCCAAGCGACAATGGCAGCCTCATGTCTGAATCGGCCCCCCACACACCGGTCGCACCGCCCGCCAGCTTCGAGCAGCTCGGCATTCAGCCGCCTGCCCGCTATGCGCTGGTGATCGACGCGCGTTCGCCGCGCGAGTTTGCGGAGGAACACATCCCCGGTGCGGTGAACCTGCCGGTGGTGAATGACGCCGAGTACGCCGAGGTTGGCACCCTGCACCGGCAGGATCCGCACGCAGCCTACCTGCTGGGCGTGCGGTATTCACTGAACAACATTGCCCGCCAGCTGCCGCCGATCATCGAGCCGCTGCCGCGTTTTGCGCCGATCCTCGTGTACTGCTTCCGAGGCGGCAAGCGCAGCAAGCTCTGGGCGGACAACCTGCGCACCATCGGCTTTCGGGTCGACGTCTTGCAAGGTGGCTGGAAGCGCTATCGCGAGTGGGTGCGCAACACCCTGACCACGCTGCCGCAGCAGTTTCGCTTCCGCGTGCTGGTCGGCCCCACGGGTTGCGGCAAGACGCGCGTGCTGCAGGCGCTGGCCGCCGCTGGTGAGCAGGTGCTCGATCTGGAGAACATCGCCAACCACCGCGGTTCACTGATCGGGGGCATTCCTGGCCTGCCGCAGCCCAGCCAGAAGAGTTTCGACAGCCAGCTGCTGCACGCCCTGCGCGCACTGGACCCGAACTGCATCGTCTGGCTAGAAGGCGAGAGCAAGCGCATCGGCAATGTGCAGCTGCCGACGGCGCTGTATGAAGCCCTGCTCGCTGCACCCACCGTCAGCGTGGACGCGCCCATGGCCGCGCGCGTACAGATGTGGAAGGAAGACTTCCCGCACTTTGTGAGCGACCCGTTGGGCATGGTTCAACAGCTCGAGCCCATCCGATCACTTGTGGGTGGCGAGATCTACGAGCAGTGGCTGGCACTGGCTCGAAGTGGCCGCGTGGACGAGCTCTTCGAGCGCGTGATGCGCGAGCACTACGACCCTTGCTATGCGCGCTCACTGAGGAAGCATGTGCAGCACGGCGGGGCTTCTAGTGCTTCAGACACGTTGGTGCTGCACCACCTGAGCCGTGAGGAACTGCGTCAATGCGTCCTGTCGTGGCTTCGTTCACTCTGACGTGGACGCGACGCGACGCGCCGACCGGGCGTTCCGGCCGGGCATTCACTCTGATCTCCGCCCCGGTCGACGCCGAGCGGGCATTCGTGCGTGGGATCCGTGGCTGCGTGGCTCGCCAAGCCGAACGTCTGACGCAACTCGCTGGTGACGCTGGCGGCTGGAAGGACGAAGACCTTTGAGCAAGTACGCGGAGCGAGGCCGAAGCGGTGGCTCCAACAAGCGCTGCTGAATAGCGCTTGACGCAGTGCCCAACTTCGGAGGGTCATGTTCTTGGTGACTGGGCTGAACTTGGAACGCTGCACGCCAAGCACTTTGAAGCCGATTCCCGCCGATGGATCTTGGCAACCCTAACGCGCGGGTGGAACGATGTGTCCGCTCTGTCATGAATGACGAACGACGCGTTTCCCGCTCGTTGAAGGCCTTCGGGGGCTCGGTAAGCCCAGTGGTGCTTCTCGCAGACGCCACTGACGAGTGGGTTGGACACGTCTAGTCTGGAACCTTGGACGCTTTGGGGCTGCAGCCAAAAGCCAGAGCGATCCCTGTGACCAACCGCTTCCAGCAAGCCGCAGCGACCCCTTGAATCCGCTCATCTTTGTCCATGACTCGGACCCCGAGCCTTATGTGGTGCGCGACTGGCCGCCGCATCTCCTCGCAGCGCGTGGGGGCGACTCTCGTGTTCGGCAAGCACGGCACTGGCCGCGCTACCGGGTGCTACCCGCAGCACTTTTGCGTGCTGTCCGACGATGTTGTGTCGGCTGTTCGTTGGGTGCGCACCCAACCCTAAGTACGCACCGACGCAAGCGGGCTGGAAGGCTCAGCTAGTAGGCTGTGTGGCCTCTCTCGCTGCGATCAAGGAGCAAGCCATCCGCAGCGTAGCTGTGACTTATGGCTCAACCATGTCGCTCGCCGACGAAGACCGCCTTCACTGACTGCAGTTGCCTCTCAGTCGCGGCGCAAGCGCACAGCTGGGTTGGCGTGCTACTGCTGATGGGATTACCGCAGGCCAAGGTCGCCGCACCGGGCATGTTCAAGGACTTCTTCCAACCTTTCTACAAACGTGCGCCGACGCTGGATTCTCGCAACAGCCCCATGCTGCGGTTGACCACCGGGCAAGGACATCGATGCGCCGCCCCAACTGACTCTGGTAGTGCTTGATCACCTGCAGTGTCAGGGCAAGCCGTTGAAGGTCCGCGTGTTTCCCGACGCTGACCAAGGCATGCAGGACTTCATCGCCGTCGATGGCTGGCGGGTGACCATTCGCTACGCCGAGGGCTACTTCGCAAGTCTTGCCGAATGGATCAACGCGCAGCGATGAGTTGCGTGTCAAGTCCTGTCTGTTGGGGGGGTGAAACTCCTTTGCGCTATCGCCCGATCGGTTCGCGGGCCTTCCCGCATCCGGAGGCTGGTCGGTAGGGGGCGACCGCGGCGAGTAGAACTTAAGCGCGAATTGCGGCGCTGGCGCGCCAGTAATTGCGGCATTGCGGTGCAACGCGGGTGCCAACAATGGACCCAGTCTTCGCACTGCCCGTCGTCGCCCGCTACATGTCCTGCAATTCCTTCGCACGTGCGCGCCGCGCCTTCGCGCTGCTGCTTCTCTGCTTGCTGTTCAGCATGGCAGGGTGCGGCGGGTCAGGTACGTCATCAACACCCCTGCCCGGGTCCCCCAGTGCCGAACAGGCGCTAGTGGGCTACCTTGCAGCAGCCGTGTTCGCGCCGGGTGCGCGCCTGCATATTGAAGGCACTGGCCAGGGCGATTGGCGGTTCCTCGACGTGGTGCTACCGCCGTCGGAGCGCGCGCCGTCGGCCGACCATGCCGACTTCATCGTCCGTCGTATCGGTTCCGCCCCTCCGGTCACAGCCCAACGCTGCTTCGCAGTCGGCGCTTTCGAAGTCATGCGGGCGGGTGCGGTGCAGTGTCCGGGAGAATGGCTGCAGCATCGCGGAGACGAGCGTGCCACCGGCATGGCGACGATGCGTCTAGGCTGGACACGTTCGCCAGCCATTGTCGGTGCCTGGTCGCTCGGGCTGCAGCAACCGCTAGATCCGGTGCGTCTGGTCGCGCCTGCCGCTGCCGAGGCCGGCGGGCTGCTGTTCCTCCAGGATGGAGACGGAGTGGTCGGAATCGATTCGTCCGGCGCGCGTCGCTGGCGCGCCGGTGGTCTTGGTCTTGGCGAAATCGTCGACGTAGCCGACCTCGATGCCGACGGCACGGCCGAAGTGATCTATGTCGTTACGGCTCGCATCAACCCGCGCCATGCGTCGGCCACCGCCGCCGGTGCGATCGTGGTGCTGTCGGCCAGCAGCGGTGAAGTCCTCTGGCGCACCGAGCTGAGCGGCATCGAGTTCGGCCCCAACCGCTACCGGGCGACGCTCGCCGCACTCGGTCCGGGGCCTGGGCTGTCGCTGCTGGTCACGATGACCTACGACAGCAGCGTCAGCCGCTTCGACTTCGCTGGCGGCGTGCGCAACGGCCGGCTGCGTTGGCGTAGCGAAGCGCTCGACTACGACAGTCCGGACAAAGCACCGCTGGTGGTTGATGTCGATGCCGACGGCGTGCCCGAAATCATGATTGACAGTCTCGGCTCGTTGTATGCGCTCGACGCCGCCACGGGCCGGCTGCGCTCGCGTGTCGCCTATGCCTCGGCGCCGACCTTTGGGGGCTTCATCGCCGCGCGCGATCTCGATGCCGATGGCCGCACCGAGATCGTTAGCGTCTCGAACAGCGTTTACTTCAAAGGCTATGCAGTGGCACGCTGGCGGGACGGGGCACTCACGATCGTGCACCGTCAGGTGTGGGAAGAGGGGCTGGACGCCAACGCATGGGAGCTGGACTTCGTCGACGGTCTGGTGGGCGATGCGATCGTGCTGTCGGAAGCTATACGCGGGGCAGCGCCTGGGGCTCGCTCGCTTCTTGCCCTCGATCCGCTCAACGGTCGTGTGCTCGCCCGTCAAGCCGGCCTGCGCGTGGCCGGACGTCTTCCAGGCAATGGACAGGCGATCGCCGTGCAGACTACTGACGCCGCTGCCGTTGCCGAACGTCTAGGCGATCGATGGGGCCTGCGTGATCCTGCTGCTGGCGCGCGCTGGCTAGCCGACGAGGTAGCCGGAGTTTCATGGGCCCCGCCGACGTCGCGCGCCCGGCCGTCCAGGCGCGACCGCGATCCGGCAGTGATTGCGCCGGTGCTACGCCGTACCGACGGCAGTCTCGCTCTGGCCGGCGGCGTCGACGGGCGCGTTCAGCCGCAAGTGCTCGCTCTGCCTGCTCCCGGGCCGCTTGCAACGGCCCATCGAGGCGGCGATGGCGCAGTGCTGATCAGCGACGGGCAGGGGTTGTTCGAGCTCGGTACTGATGGCCACATACTGCGGCGGACCACGCACTCCCCGCGGATGTTCGCTACGCCGCTCGTGGCTGATCTGGACGGCGACGGGCGGGCCGAAGTGGTGGCGCCCTACGGTGCTGGGACCGCCGCGCTGCAATTGCGCGCCGACCAGTTACTCGCCCCTCGCCTGCTTGCTCGCGATACCCCCGCCGCCGATCGCGAGTCCTTTCGTGTACCTGTCGTCGCCCGAGCCAGCAGAGATACCCGGCACGTGGTTCTGATCGATCACGATGCGGATGGCGCTCCGAGGCTCTCAGCCGTCGAGGTGGGAGGCA
This sequence comes from Piscinibacterium candidicorallinum, assembly GCF_047549485.1. Lineage (GTDB taxonomy): Bacteria > Pseudomonadota > Gammaproteobacteria > Burkholderiales > Burkholderiaceae_C > Piscinibacterium > Piscinibacterium candidicorallinum. Next base: position 672,730 of record NZ_CP180191.1, read on the forward strand.
TCCTGCGCTGGCGAGTTCCGCTGCCGGTCGGCAATTGGGAGACGCTGATCGCGGCCGTGCCCGCCGCCGCGGGCCGCGACGCCATTGTCGTTCGCGACAGCCGAGGCACCGCCTTGCACGCCGGCGACACCGGGCTGCGTCTTTGGTACCGCGCCGAGGTCGGTCAATGCCAGCGGCAGGTCGCAAGTGTCGACCTCACCGGCGACGGCGTGCGCGATATCGTGCTCCAGGCCGGCGATCTGTCGGTCGTCTATGACGGTCGCACCGGCGCTTCGGTATGGGAGAAGCCGATGGTCGGCAGCTACGGCGGTTACTCCTCCGTGGCACGTACGGCCGATGGGCGCCTCAGCCTGTCGCACCTGAACTCCGGCGGCCTGTCGATTGTCACCAGTGGAACGGTGGTGGCCGACCGCAAGGTCGACCTCGCCCGCGTCGAGTCCATTGCACCGGTCGTAGCGCCAATGCGCGACCGGGCTGAAGGCGAGCAGTGGTGGCTGATTAGCGGCGCCGGCCGGCTTGCACGCGTTGCGCTCGATGGACGTGAACTCGCCGCTGCCGAGCTGGGCCTGCGCGTCGTGGTAGCTACCGGCGCGTTCGTTGATGCGGATGATGTCCCCGACCTTCTCGTCAGCACCTTCGATGGCGAACTTGTCGCCGTTTCGGGCGCCACGCTCCGACCGCTCTGGCGCGTCTCGCTCGGTGGCGCCCCCGGTTCCGCTGTGGTGGCCGATGTCGACGGCGACGGACAGGCTGAGATCGTTGTCATCACCAGCGACGGTCGGCTCGTCCTCCTGCGCGCCGGGACCTGATCGCGCGCCTCTTGCGGAGTTCGGGCTGGCGGGCCCGTTCGCGTACGAGCTGGCGCGCTTGACGGTGGCTTTCTGCCGTCGGCCCCTGCCTCCGTGGATCCGCCGTCATTCGGATCGCCTCCCACTAACACGCTTCTGGAGCAACCGATTGTCTCTGTCCTCCTATACGGCGGTGCCGGCCCCCGCTTCTGGCAGATCTCGCGCGAAGCCGCGCCCAAGCCATGGATGGACCTACAGGTCTACTCCGTACTGCGCACAATTCACTTGCGCCCGTAGTGATCCTCAAACCGAACGATGTCGTCCTCGCCTAGATAACTGCCTGACTGAACCTCAATGATCTCGAGCGGCAGCTTGCCTGGGTTGGCCAGGCGGTGCACCTCGCCCAAGGGGATGTAGGTGCTCTGGTTTTCGGTGAGCATGATCTTCTTGTCGCCCACCGTAACCTCAGCCGTGCCGCTGACCACGATCCAGTGTTCGGCGCGGTGGTGGTGCATCTGCAGGCTGAGGCTGGCGCCCGGCTTGACCTGGATGCGCTTGACCTGAAAACGCGCGCCCTGGTCAATGCTGTCGTACCAGCCCCAAGGGCGGTGCACCCGGCGGTGCAGGTTGCCTTCGCTGCGGCCGGACTTGGCCAAGCTGGCCACGATGTGCTTGACGCCCTGGCTCGCAGACTTGTCAGCCACCAGCACGGCGTCGGGCGTTTCGACGATGACCAGATTTTCAACGCCGACGGCGGCGACCATTCGGTCGGTCGCGTGCACCAGCGTGCCCCGGCTGTCCTGCAGCAGCACGTCGCCTTGCACGGCATTGCCGGCACCGTCGCGGGTGGCGGAGTCCCATACGGCGTCCCAGGCCCCCAGATCGCTCCAGCCGGCGTCTAGCGGCACCATGCGCACGGGGATGCCCGCCGTGGCAGTGTGCTCCATGACGGCGTAGTCAATGCTCTCGCTCGGGATCTCGGTCCACAGTGACTTGTCTGGGCGGATAAAGGCCTGATCCGTCGCGCCGCGTTTGGCCCAGGCAGCTTCTGTGGCGGTGGCGATGTCCGCGCGCAGCTTGCGCAGGGCGTCCAGCCACACACTGGCCTTGAGCACGAACATGCCACTGTTCCAGAAATAGTGGCCAGCCGCGAGGTACTTCTCCGCTGTTGCGGCATCCGGCTTCTCGCGGAAGGCCTTGACCTCGCGCACCATGCCAGTCGCGCTCGCATCGATGTAGCCGAACCCGGTTTCCGGACGGGTGGGCACCACGCCAAGGATCACAACGCCACCAGCTTGTGCGGCCTGCGCAGCCTCGCGCAGCGCCGCCACATAAGCGGGCGCGTTCGTTACGGTCTGGTCCGACGGAGTCACCACCAGCACCGGGTCCGCGCCTGCTGCGGCTGCCTGGAGAGCGGCCAGGGTCAGTGCAGGCGCCGTGTTCTTGCCGGCGGGCTCCAGCAGCACCGCCATGGGCGCCATGCCGATCTCGCGCAGTTGGTCCAGGACCATGAAACGGTGCTCTTCGTTGGTCACAACCAGCGGTTCGAGCACAATCTGCGTATCGGAGGCGAGGCTCGCAACCCGAACTGCCGCCTGCTGGAACAGGGTCTGAGGGCCGTTAATGGCAAGGAATTGCTTCGGGTAAGCCGCGCGGGAGAGCGGCCATAGGCGGGTGCCGGAGCCGCCAGCCATAATGACGGGTTGAATCTGCATGCGGTGTCTCAATGGTGCGTGGTTCAAAAGTTACTTGCGTCGAACGGAACCGCCGCAAGGCGCCCAGCGCGTGACGATGTCCCAGGTGCGCGCACCTGGCTGCACGCCCGGCGCGTCGGTGAGCTCGATCAATGCGCGGTCGCCGGCTGCACCGAGGAACTTGCCGCGCAGCCGAATCGGCGTGGCGTTAGGTGGATACACCACACGGCAAATTTCGCTGCCTTCCTTCAGCACCGTGGCGAGCTGCTGAATACCCACGGCACGCATGTGCTGGTAGGCTGTGGCACCAGCCACCTGCGTGCCGTTCTCGAACCTTGCCTTGGACGCATCTCCAAACGCCCAGGTGTAGGTGCCCTCGCCGTGTAGCTTGTCGGCTTTGAATCCGCCCACCCAGCTGTCGCCGTTCCACGGCGACCCCGCGCCGTAGCGCAAGCTCCCCTGGCCCTCGCGCAGATCATTCGCAAAGTCGCCTTCGTAGCGGTCCCCCGCCGCGTTGATCTGCACGCCACGCCCCTGCTTGCGGCCCGCGACAAAGTCACCTTCATAGCTGCCGCCGGGGCCGCTGGCTTTGCCGCGCCCGGCGGCGAGCCCGTCTTTGCAAGGCCCTTCGTACTGTTCGGCAATGGCCGGGTCCAGCACGCGGCAGGCCGGTTGCACCATGGGCTTTGACATCGGTTGCGGTGTCGATTGCGGTGCTTGTGCCCCCGCATACACCGGCAAGAGCGCAAGGAACACGATGATTGGGCCGCGCATTACTTGGCCTCCGCATCGGCTGGCGCATCGGTGAAGCCTCGCAGGGCTTCCTTGCCGCGCAGGTTGTAGAGCATGCTGCGTTCAAACATGCCGATCAGATCAGCGGACTGATTGACCATCTGACCCACGTCCCGTGTCCAGGGCGCAAGCGAGAAGGTTGCTACCGCCGCGCTGTCACGAGTGAGCATGAGGTTTAGCGGCATGCTGATGAAGATGCCCTTGTCCTGATAGGGCTTTTCAGGTGTACCTGGGTTGGTAATGTCCCGTCCGTTGGTATGCGTGTACCAGAAGCCCATGGTGATGCCTGATGCAAAGCGGCGCTTCAGCTCGAAGCGTGCGCCCTCATCCTTGGCGAGGAAGCGTCCGGCGCGTACCGTGGCCAGCATGTCGTAGGGCAGGCGCACATGGCCAGAGACATAGCCTGTCACTGTGCTGTAGTCCCGGAAACCAGTGCCCTTGAAGTCGCGCTGGCGCAGCCAGTCACTCATGACGTCTGCCGCCCAGCGTCCGCTCGGCGCGACATACATCACCTGCGCACCCGCTCCGCCAAACATCTCTTCATACAGCCCGCCGGAAGCCCGGGCGTACCAGTTGGCAGCGGGTTGCCAGAACTGATTGAGCTGGAGTCGGTCCAGCTTCACATTCGCGCCGCGGAAGTACTCGGCTACGTCCGTTCGCACCCTGGGCAGCAGGGAATTGCTGGGCTGCTGCACGTCAGTCACAGTCTCTGCAATCCGGCCGCGAAGGTTGCCTTCCAGCGTCGTGCTTCGCGTGAATTCGTATCGGCCACCCAATTGCAGACCCAACTCGTACTTGAATGCACCGCTCGGGTCATTCAGGAAGATTCGCGTGTAGGGGCTCAAGCCGAGCGTGTTGCCGCGCGCATCATCAATGGCTAAGTTGCCCGCGCCCGCGGCGATGCGTGTGGCGACAGGAATGTCCTCCCGCTGCGCATACACCAGCGCTTCCAGCGTTGCATCGTCCAGCGGGCCGGGCTGGCTGCTGGCGTCCGCCGATTTCAGCTGGGTGTGCTGCTGCAGCGTCGCCAGCGTCGCGGTCCCTGCAAAGAAATCCGCCAGCACATCCAGGCGACTGAAGACGTAGGTCTTGGTCGCCATGCCGTTGATCATTGGCGTCAGTTCGATGCCCTTGGCCTCCACCGGCGTATGCGCGAGCACCAGACGCGCAGCCCGTGCCACGGCGCGAGACGCAAGCAGGTGCCGCGTGCTGGAGAACGCCACGCGCATCACGCTGCCGTCGTACTTCAGGCCCACATCCCGGAACCCTTCGCGGTCCATGCGGATGCGCAGGGTCTGCGCCCAGTCCGTATTGCTGTCCCACTCCGCCGTTGTGGGGCGCGTGTTCAGCGGCTGGTAGGCGGGCGCTTCAGCGACCCACGGCGCCCACTCCCGCTGATTCGTCGGCGCGCGCAACTGCACCAGCACACTGGGCTTGTTGTATGAAGAACCCACTTGAATGCCCCACCAATCGGACTGGTAGCCGATTGCGGCGTTGACGTGGCCGGTTTTGCGGTCAGCGAGTCCCGCTTGGACCGCGCCAGAGTCATTGCGATAGGCTGTTGCGTCGTACTCGACCAGACCGTACCAGCGCCTGTAAGCGCTCGGCCGATAGCGAATGCCACCAAAAACGCCGTCAATGCGCTGCCTTCCGTAGCCCGCAGTGAGATCTAAATCTCCCACAGACTTGCTGGCAACCAAGAACTCCGAGGGGTAGATCTTGGTGCCGAAAAGGTCCTCTCGCCCATACGCAATTTGCGGGATCCACGATTGGCCGAACGCCCCCTCTTTGAGCACTCGCAGTTTGAGTGCAATCGATTTGTCCTTCAAAGCCCCGTACTGCGGTCCGAGATCGGTAGGTACGCCGTCGACTCGTCGGTATCGCCCTGTAACCTCAAGAAAGGGCAAGGCCTGCACTGAGATGAGGGCATTTTGGTACGGCCTGCTGATGCTGAGGCCAGCTCGCAACACGCCATCGTTCTCCATGCGAGCGTCTGGCATTTCCAACAAGCCGGACATGCCGCTTGTGCTCATTTGCGCGTGGCTAGGAAAAGCGCCGAGCATGGCGAGGCCCCAAAGGGCGGCTTGGATGGGTAGCTTGCTCGATTCAGGCACGTCAGTGAAATGTGTCATTAGCAGCGTATCGCCTACCAAAGAAAAAGGCAGCCGAAGCTGCCTTTCCCCATACAGCAAGCGCGAATTACGGGCGAGCGGCGTGATGGGCGGTGGTTGCAGCGCCGTCGCTGGCGCTGGCAATGATGATCCCGCCCAGTACAACAACGCCGCCTACGACGACAACCGGGTTGACCTTGATGGCTTGCGCCCCACCCTGCTGAGCTGCAGCCTGGCCGACGGGCAGCGAAGCTTGGGGGGCGGTGACTTGAGCGGCGGCAACAGCGGCGGGTGCTTCAGCAGCCATGGCAGACAAGGACAGCAGCGAGGCTGCGGCGGCGATAGCGATACGCTTCATTGTTTCTTCTCCTAGGGGAAATAACGCCCGCGTCCGGGCAACTGGATTAGCCAAACTGATAACCCAGTCCGCTTTGTACCAGAGCGTCTAGGTGATCAGCAACCGGGCTTGCATGACAAGTTGGACCGTACCGCCTTTTCCGGCGTAGGGGATGTGGGGCAGACATTCATCCAACTCACCGCCTTTTTTCGGACATGAACACGAAGTCGCCCATTGGGGTCGCAATCGTCACAAGGCACAGCGTTCAGGCGGGCGCTAGCCATACACGACCGAGGATGGGTACCTGGGTCTGCTATCCTGCCCCGTCCAGGCTGAGCGAGCAGCTTCACCGCTGCGATTATGTGCTGCATCGCACATCGGCATTCAACGAGCGCGCTTCTTTATGCCCTTCGCGCCCGAGTTCGCGCTTGCATCAGTGGTTTTGGCGACAAATGGCAATCATTAACGTATTTTCACGCGTGGCAAGATGTGCCGGCGCCTTTGTTTTGTTGGGGCTTTGTAGCGTCTCGTCTGCTCAGCAACAGACTTCACCCGAAGATCTTCGCGGCGCGCTCCAGTCGCAACAGCCCAGCGGTGTACCGAGAATCGTCTCGAGAGAGGCAACAGATGTTCGGCGCGATCTTCCCGCGGCTCATTCCGTCCAGGCTACCGGCACGCAGGCACAGCAATCGCCCCTGAGCTCGCGCCAGATTGATGGGCTGCCGCCCAAGGCTCCGCCAACTGAGTTTGAAACGTTCGTCGAAAGCAGCGTTGGACAGCCTCTGCGTAGATTCGGGTCCGCGTACTTCGAGTCGTCGCGTGAAGGCATGTTCGAACTGGATGCCGCCGTTCCGGCCGACTATGTGGTTGGTCCCGGTGATGAGGTCTGGATTCGGGCAAGCGGCCAGATAGAAATGGATGTACGCGCCCGGGTGGACAGGACAGGGGCAGTTGTCATTCCTAGAGTGGGCGTGGTGCCAGTTGCTGGCGTTCGTCAAGACCAGTTGTCGGCCCACATCTCAGCGGCGGTCTCCCGGACTTTCAAAGGTTTCGACCTAAACGCCACCATCGGCACTGTCCGCGGCGCGCGCGTTTTGGTTGTGGGGCAGGCGAAGCGTCCGGGCAGTTACACGTTGAGCGGCTTAACAACCTTTGCTAACGCCGTGTTCGCATCCGGGGGGCCAAGTGGTGCCGGATCCATGCGCAAAATTCAGCTACGTCGGGGCGGGCAGCTTGTTGCTGAACTGGATCTGTATGACCTTCTGCTACGAGGCGAAACCAAGCAAGACGTACGCATTCAATCCGGTGATGTCATCTTCTACGCACCGATTGGTCGCCAGATTGCGGTAACTGGTGCCGTGAATGCGCCTGGCATCTTTGAGCTCGGTGCTGGCGCACAGTCATTGGCTGACGCAATCGCGTTTGCTGGGGGACTGTCAACCACAGCATCTGGGCAGCGCGTGGTCATGGAACGAATTCAAGATCGGAACGCCCGACGCGTTGAAGAGCTGAGCTTGGACGCGGCGGGTCTTGCCAAACCCCTGGCGGATGGCGATCTCGTACGGGTGTTTTCCGTGAGCCCTCAGTTTGCCAATGATGTCAATCTGCGTGGGTTCGTTGCCCAGCCAGCGCGACTAGCCTGGCGCGAAGGCATGCGCGTGAGCGACGTGATTCCTGATCGCGCCGCGCTCGTGTCGCGCGAGTATTGGCTGCGCCGCAATGGAGCCGTGGCGTCGTCTTCATTGACACCGTGGCAGGTCAGGACGCAAGGTGGTGCGATGGACGAGCCCTCCGGGGGCTCGGATTCCTACATGCGTCTGCGCCGTGGCGAGGTGCAAGAGACTGTTCAGAATCGTGCGGCGCAGTCGCTAGCTCAGGAAATCAGGCGGCAGGAATCGATCAACTGGGACTACGCGCTGATCGAGCGTCGCTCGGAGGATTCTTCGACGGAGCTCATTCCATTTGATCTTGGAAAGGCGGTCCTCGAACGGAACCCTGCAAGCGATGTTCCTCTGCGGCCGGGAGACACGATCACCGTGTTTTCAACGAGTGATATTCGTGTCCCCGTGTCTAAGCAATCCAGAGTCGTTCGTTTGGAAGGTGAGTTCATCAGGCCGGGCGTTTACAGAGCGCGGCCGGGCGAAACGCTGCGACAACTTGTTGAGCGAGTGGGCGGACTGGCCCCAACTGCGTATCTTCCCGCGGCAGAGTTGACGCGAGAGTCAACTCGAGTTGCGCAGCAACAGCGGTTGCGCGAGCTAGCGGATCGCTTGGAACGGGAGCTGCAGATCGCCAGTAGCAACAGAGCCGGTGGGGCCGGAACAGACGCCGCAGCAGTTGCCGCACAACAAGCAGCCCAATCCGCATTCGTAAGTCGCATACGTTCAGTGCAAGCGACGGGCCGGATTGTGCTGGAGTTGCCTGAGACCCCGAGTGCAGGTGACCTTCCTGCAATCCCCATTGAGGATGGAGATACCTTTTTCGTTCCGACCAGACCCTCGGTCGTCAGTGTGTTGGGTGCGGTCTACAACGAAGGCGCGTTCTTGCACACTGATGCAAAGAATGTCGCGGATTACTTGGGTCAAGCGGGCGGGCCGACGCGCACCGCTGATGACAGTCGCATTTATGTGGTTGGTGCGGACGGTGCCGTCAGTCAACGCCCTGGCTCCTGGTTCGGCATCCGAAGTGGCAAGAGACTGCTGCCAGGCGACACGATCGTGGTCCCGGAAACTCTGGACCGCTACGCGTTTACACGCGAACTCAAGGACTGGTCACAGATCTTTTATCAGTTCGCTTTGGGCGTAGCAGGCCTCCGAAGCTTGAGGGGGTTGTGATGAGTGAGTCGCCGGGACTGACGCCGGTAGAAGCTGTTCGCAGCGGGTTCGGCAATGCGGACGAGCGTGATTCGGGTGAAGTCGGCTTGATTGAAGTGGTGGAGGCGTTGCTTGAGCGCTGGAAGCTGCTCGTTATCGCCCCGATTGTGGCAGGCTGTGCTGCCCTCGGAGTGGCATTCCTTGTTCCACCGACGTTTACGGCGCGAACCCTGATCATGCCGCCGCAGCAGCAGCAAAGCGCAGCCGCAGTCGCCCTGCAGTCTCTCGGTGCACTCGCTGGGATCGCGGGCGCGGGCGGGGCGGTTCGCAGCCCGGCTGATCAGTACGTGGCATTGATGCAGTCGAACAACGCCGTCGATCGTCTGATCGATCAGCACAAACTGACCGACGTGTATGACGTCAAGTTCAGGTCCGATGCGCGTAGGGAGCTGGATGAACGATCACGCATCAACGTGGGGCGCAAGGATGGTCTGATCGCGATTGAAGTTGATGACCGCGACCCGGTGCGCGCTGCAGCATTGGCTAACGGATACGTCGACCAACTTCGCCGCCTGACCACCGAACTGGCGGTGACCGAAGCGCAGCAACGGCGCAAATTCTTTGAGAAGCAGCTCGAGCAAACCCGGCAGCAGCTCAAGGACGCCCAGTCCACGCTTCAGGCTGCAGGCTTTACTGAGGGTACCCTGCGTGCCGAGCCAAAGGCCGCTGCCGAGGCATATGCGCGGCTTCGTGCAGAAGTCACAGCGGCCGAGGTCCGGCTGCAGACCATGCGCGCTTACCTGAGCGAGACCTCTGCAGAGTTTGTTCAGGCGCAGGGCGTACTCTCGGCGCTGCGCGGACAGCTCGCCAGGCTCGAATCGACCAACACCCCGGCGTCTAGCAGCGACTACATCAGCAAGTTCCGAGACTTCAAGTACTACGAAACCCTGTTCGAACTGTTTGCAAAGCAGTTTGAACTTGCCCGCGTTGATGAGAGTCGAGAAGGGGCGCTTGTACAGGTGGTTGACATAGCGACGGCCCCAGAGCGCAAGAGCAAGCCGAAGCGCGGCTTGATTGCAGCGGCTGCTGCAGTGCTAGCTTTTGGCGTGCTGAGCCTTTTTGTGCTTGTCAGGTTCTTCTTGGCGCGAACCCCGCTGGATCTCTCGGCCGCACCACGCTTGCGTGCAATGATGGAGCGCCGCAGGGACTGAGAGCACCGCATTGGCCCCGGCGTTGAGAGTTTGTCTAGCGCTGCACCCGACGGACGGTCTGCCAAACGCGGCGTTCGCGTGACAGTGACGCTGGCACAAGCTTCTCGCGGTAACCCCGTCAGAGCGCCAAATTCCTCAGGCCACGACAAGACGTGGCCGGCGTTGCGCCGCAACGCCGCTTAACGGGCTAAGCGCGTACGCCAAACACTCTCGAGTACGGCAACCCACCGGTCTGCGAGTGCCTGCCTGTCGAACTCGCGCTTGGCCAGCTCGCGGCCGCGAAGACCCATGGCCTTCAGCGCGGTGCGATCACTGGCTGCCGCTTCCAGGGCGTCGGCAAATGCGGAAGGATCCTCAGGAGCGACCGCAAACCCGCAGCGGTGTTCATTAATCATGTCCGCCAGCCAACCGGGATAGTTATTGAGGACCGGGAGGCCCGCGGCGATGTAGTCGAAGAACTTGTTTGGAGACGTTCCGAAGTAGAACGCAGGCACGTTAGCCAACACTTGGAGACCGATGTCGGTCGACGCCATCAGCCCTGCAAGTCGTGACTTGCTCACTGGGTCATGAAAGATGACATTGTCCAATCCCAGTGCTGCAGCGCGCTGCTGCAAGGCAGGCTTGAGCTTGCCGTTGCCTATCAGGAGCAGCTTGATATCGCTTCGCTCGCGTCGCTTGAGTTCGGCTGCAGCGTCAAGCACTGCGTCCAAGCCGTTCGCCATGCCATGTGTGCCCGCAAACACCGCCAAGAGGTCAGAATGCGAAACGCCATCCGGGCGCCAAGGCACCGCCTCATCACCGAACAGGTTCAGGTCACAGCCGTTCGGGACCAGCGTGACCCGTTGCCTAGAAACGCCTCGGTGAGTGATCCCGTCAACGATGCCAGGCGACAAGCCAATGAGTGCATGAGCAGAGCGGTAGCTCATCCACTCCAATGCGCCCAGTGCTCTCAGTACCAGTGGATTGCGAATGACGCCCATCGCTCGTGGAAGCTCCGGCCAGAGATCGCGCACCTCGAACACGAAGGGCTTGCCGCGCAACCATCGTGCCGCGATACCTGGAATACCCGCCGTGAGCGGAGTGGTCGTGGCAAAGACGAGATCACAGGGCTCGCGCAGCGCAATCAGCACGCTGCGCATCGCGAACTTCAAAAACGTCCACGAGCGCTTGAGGAAACCGTCGTGATTCGAGTAAGCGAGATCCAGCTCGATAACCTTAATCCCATCCACCCAGCCTCGGCGAGCGCCGCCTGTAAACGGGCCGCTCAGACCCGTATCGCCCCCGCCCATGCTCCCGCACACCATGGTCACTTGGTGGCCGCGTGAAATCAGGCGCTGGGCCATGGCGTAAGAGCGGATCCCACCCGCGCCGCGGGGGGTGACGAAATGCTGGTGGAAGTACAGAACCTTCATTGTGCCCATTGATATTCTGTAGTTAGTTGGCCAGGCTCGCAGATCTCGACTTCGAGCACAGGCGTCGGTTTCTTTTCCAGGTAGTGCAGCGACTCCCAGCCCTGGACCAGCGCACATCGGCGAAACGAGGTCGAAGACGTGACCTTCACAGTATGGCCGTGGCTATTTCTCAGCAGCACATGCGAGCCTTGTGCGTGATGCATGACCGGATCTTGTGTCCAATCACCTGGTGCGAGGCGCCAGCGCAGCACCGCAGCCTGCCAAAAGCCGGATACCTGATCGTCGATCGCGAGCATGGAGTCGCTCAGGGTCAACCGGCGGTGGTGGCGCGCGCCAGCGCGGTCGCAGTAGCCTGCAGCCGCGCTGGCGCGGCTCTCGTCCGACGCAGGAGCTTCAAAGCCCTCCGTGCGCAGCCAGTCGCCCAGCAGAAATCGGCTGATGCGCGGCATCTGCTCGCGGCTGTCAAACTGGACCGTGTTGTGCCCCTGGGTACCGCCGAAGTACTCGAGCCACTGAGCATCCGTGTTGTAGCTGTACGTTCCCGCGTCCCGCAGCAAGGGCTGTCCATCAAGCCATAGGTCTGTGTGGAGTACATCGGCCTGACTGGGCCGGAAGCGGAAGCGCGGGTATCTCAACAGGACCATGGCACCGCCCTGTCGCAGAACCAGAAATCCGCCATCGTCGGCCTGCATGGTTCCTGCCGCCTCGGCAACCTGTGTTGGTGTCTGCACACCAAGCCACTGCAGGGCGTCGTTCCAGGCGCCGGCCTCCGGGTATGCGCGCTGGTTAGCGAAGAGCGCCATGCCAAGTTGAATGCTTGGTCGGTAGTCGCGATACGGTGTGTCGACCAGCTGGAGCAGCCGTGCTCCATCATTGGCGCCCACGTTCGGCCCGTCTCCGCTGATTGGATCGGTTAGTGCATGGAGCCATTGAGTGGCAGCCAGAGCTCGAGATTTCCAGCGATCGCTGAACGCTTCCAGCCCAAGATGCCGTCTCCAGCATTCGGCCAGACTGAAGGTGTCGAGCATTACGCGGTGATAGTTCAATGAGTACTGGCTGAACGTGCCTTGCTCGCCAATCAGACGTGCAGCACGGTTCTCCAGCCACCGACGGCCTTTCCCCGCCCACGTAGCGCCTCTGGCGTGGCCGTGTGCGTCAAGCCAGCTACCGCCGATAAACAGCGCGGCAGCCTCGGAAGTCCCATGATTGTTGTCCTGGGCCATGGCGTACTGCAGCGTGGGTTCAATGCGCTGCAGGTGCAAAGCGATCAGATGTCGCAATGCGGGCAGCGAATCGCGAGTCTGACCCAGAATGATCGCGGCACATGCCAGATGCATGACTCGAATTGAAGCCTCCTGCCCGCACTTCCAGTTCGGCCCAAGATAAGGCGGGTTGCTTCTGCACCAATCGGCCAGCCATGCGTTCAGCTTGTTCAGCGCTTCAGCCTCGCCCTGCCGCGCGCGCTGCGCAAACGCAATCACCCAGTCCATCCGGGAGAATTCCCAGATCAACTTGATATCTCCAACCACCGGGTCGAAGTCAGGGATCTCCCACCAGTGGCGCTCTGGATGCGGAATACGTTGACCCGTCAGCGGGTTGGCGAGCCAGTCCGGCGGGTCATTGCCAATCCAGATCGGCCACCGGCCGAACAGGAGTGCAGAGCTCGTCCATGAGCTCACCGCCGCTGCGTCTGCTGCAGGCAGGCTTGACGCGCTGAAGAACGATCCTTGCGGCAACGCTCCGCGCAGGCGTCGCACCGGGTTCAGCCCAATGCGTACGCCAAGCCGGTAGCCCACAGCGCGCGCAATGTTCGGCAGTCCAAGTGCCAGCGCAGTTCGCGCCTTGAGTGCCCAGCCGGCCATGCCGCGGCTACTGCGCCCGAAGAATGTCAGCGACCTCGATGGTCACGCGGGCCACTTCGAAGATTTCATCCGGTGCAATTGCCGGCGTACCGCGCTCGATCGCCTGGAGAAACGCTGCAGCGCAAGCCTGCTGACCCTTGTCCTGCTTCCAGAGATTCATTGTGTTGAAGCCCGGCCAGCCATAGCCCTTCAATTTGCGGAAGTTGTCCAGCTGCAGCACCCGCCCGGCGGTGAATACCTCCACGCGCTCCTTGGGGAAGCTGGCCGCACCGTTTGCAAAGTAAAGAATGGTTCCGAACGAGCCATCCGCAAATCCCAGCGTGATGGACGCCTTGTCCTCAGTGATCAACACACCTGGGGAGTCGCCCATGCGCCGTGCCTGCACCGAGACAATCGGGTGACCAGCGAGATAGCGCATCAGATCGATAAAGTGGCACGCCTCGCCAATGATCCGCCCGCCGCCCACTGAAGCGTCCTGTGTCCAATGGTTCGCCGGGATGGCCCCGGCATTCATTGTCATGATGAAACTCTTGGGCTCCTTCACGGCGTCCAGCAAGCTCTTCATCTTCTGAACCTGCGGCGAAAATCGCCGATTGAAGCCAACCATCACCTGCGTACCCCTGCCAGAGGTGCGGGTCTGCGTTGCATCAAATTCGGCGTGGACGGCCGCAAGCCCTTCCTTGTCGATCGCTAGGGGCTTTTCCACAAACACGTGCTTGCCCGCTCGCAAAGCCTGCGCCACAAAGCGTGCGTGCGTGTCATGCCGGGTCACGATGGCCACGGTGTTGATCGCGCTGTTTTCCAGCAGCGCATTCAGGTCCGTGGAGGCTTCCGCGAACCCTGCTTTCTCGCCATGGATCACCCCGTTGATCCCGCCTGCGGTGACTATCGTGTGGAACTGGGCTCCAGCCGCCTTGAACGCAGGGATCAGCATCCGTGATGCATAGTTGCCGGCTCCGATGAAGCCCATCACTGGCCGTTGAGGAGAAAAAGCCGCGGCCGCGTTCAAGGTCACCCGCCGCGTCATGCGCTGCTCGGCTGCAGAACGATAAATCAGCAGCATGCCTAGCCCCGCTTTGTCGGCGGTCAGCGCCTCATAGGCCTTGGGTGCGTCCTCAAAGGCAAAGCGGTGCGTAATCAAAGGCTTCACGTCCAGCTGGCCGCTGGCCAGCATGTCCAACACAGCCTCGAAGTTGCGCTGCTCCGTCCAGCGCACAAACCCTAGCGGGTAGTCCTGGCCCTTCTCTTCGTAGAGCGGGTCGTAGCGCCCCGGTCCGTAGGAGCAGCTGACCTGAAAGCTCAGTTCTTTCTCGTAGAAATCGGCCCGGTTCAGCTCCAGACCCGTCACCCCGACGAGCACGATCCGCCCGCGCTTGCGGCTCATGCGCGCGGCCTGGGTCACCGGATCGCTGGATGCGGTGGACGCTGTGATGATTACGCCGTCCACACCCTGGCCGCGACTGAACGCCAGCCCTGCTGCTACAGGATCCTCCCCCGCGCCAGGGTTGCAGGTCTGCGCGCCAAACTGCCGAGCCAAGGCCAGCTTGGTGTCGTCGAAATCGACGGCGAGCACCCTGCAGCCCTGCGCACGCAGGAGCTGGACGGTTAGCAACCCGATCAAGCCTGCACCCGTGACGACGAATGCCTCGCCCAGCGTCGGTTGCGCCAGCCGGATGCCCTGCAAGCCGATGCTGGCGACGACGACAAACGCTGCCGACTCGTCATCGACTCCGTCTGGGATCCGGGCGCACAGGTTCTTGGCCACCTTCACAACATCAGCGTGCGGGCCGTTGGAAACCACACGGTCTCCTACCTTGAAGCTGTCAACATCGGTTCCGACCTCCGCCACCACACCAACATTGCAGTAGCCCAGAGGCAGGGGTTGCGCGAGTTTTGAGCGCACAGCTTCGATGGTTGTCATCAAACCGTCCGTCGCAACCTTCTCAAGAACCATCTTGACCTTTTCCGGTTGCTGGCGTGCTTTATCAAGGTATGAAGCTTTCCCGAAACCCACCAACATTCGTTCTGTGCCCGCCGAAATCAGGCTGCAGGTTGTCGATATAAGTAAGGAATGGCGACTCGATACCGGCGTTGGTGCCTTCAGCACCTCTGTAACTCCGGATTGCATATGCTGGACGATTTGTTCCATAGACTGTTATGGGTATCTAAACACCAGAGTTCAAAGGTTAGGATCGAGCGCGTAGTTGCCATCAATGTACTGACGGCACCAGAGCTCAAGGCAGATCAGGGAAAAAATCGTATAGGTGGCGTCTATCTGACCACGGTGATCACGATTTCGAAGCTCGCGCACCGCAGCCGCATCAAATATCCCGCGCGCTCGCAAACTACTTTCAGAAAGTGCGTCCTCGGCCAGTGGTTTGAGAATTGTCTGGAGCCAATGCCTCAAGGGTACGCCAAACCCAGTTTTCGGTCGGTAAATCACATCCGACGGTAAATAGGGTTCCATTGCCTTTTTGAAGATCCACTTACCGATGCGCCCGTGCTGCTTCAGATTGGAAGGCAGCGAGCAGGCAAGGTCCACCAAGTCAAGATCCAGGAGTGGTACGCGCACCTCAACGCCAGCAGCCATACCCATCTTGTCCGTGTAGTTTAAGTTATGGTCTGCTAGAAAGTGCTTGCATTCGAGGTACAGCATGCGGTTGAGCGGAGCCTCAGCGGCTGGCAACTCACCTAGTGTTTTCAGCATCGGGCTGAACAAATCCTCGGCCGTCAGTCCAGCACGCAAATCGGGACTAAGCAAAGACAGCGCGTCGCCTGGGTTTGCCCAAAGGAAATAGCTCACCAATCGCTTGTCTGCATCTTGCCCAGCATACTGAAACGCCTTGCGAATTCGCCGCGTAAGTGGGCTGCTGACTGGCAAGAGGCTGGTCGTCTGGGCAAGACCTCTGCGCAAGGTCTGTGGCAAATTCGCCCACCAACGCTCTTGCATGAAGGCGTAGTGACGTCGATACCCAGTAAAGATATCGTCACCTCCAGACCCGGACAAAAGCACCTTGATACCCTGGCTGCGGGCAAGTTCAGAAATCAACAGCGTGTTCAGCGCAGCTGGATCCGGTGTCGGCTCGTCGAGCAGGTAGATCATCTCAGGCAGGCGATTCATCATTTCTTTGCCGGCCTGCACAACGTGTAGGTCCACGCCCAGATGATCGGCCACTCTTCGTGCGTAGGGCAGATCGTCGGCAAATCCTTCAGCCGCAGTGGACCCGTCGCGCACTTCAATGCTGAAGCATTGCAAGCGCCCCGAGGTGCCCGCACCCTGCTTCTCCCTATGCTGTTGCGCAAATGCGGCAACGGCAGAGGAGTCCAGCCCGCCAGACAGAAAGGCGCCAAGCGGTACGTCCGAGACCATCTGCCGCTCGACTGCAGTGCGAACGGCCATACCGACAGCGTCCGCCGCGGCCGCGACCGTCTTTGGGGCGGACAATCGATTGAACTTGAGAGGTCGGTACGGTTCGTCCGAGATGATCCGCCCATCCTTAACACGGAGAACGTGGCCAGGTAGAACTTTGTGAACATCCCTGACCAAGGTGTCTCGCCCCGGTGACCACAGAAACCCAATGTGAGCCAAGACGGCGTGAGCAGCTAGGTGTGGTTGCACGACACCACACCGCAACAATGCTTTCATCTCACTGGCAAATGAAAAACCATTGGCACTCTCGGAGTAGTACAGAGGCTTTACCCCGATAGGGTCCCGCACCAGCGTCAACAACCCCTTGTCTTGTTCCCAGAATGCTGCCGTAAAGATTCCGTTAAGCCGACCGAAACACTCACTGCCATCGCGTGCAAACAGGTAAAGCAGCACCTCAGAGTCAGAGTGCCCATTAAACCGATAGCCATCGGCCTCCAGTTCTGTGCGAAGCTCACGAAAGTTGTAGATTTCCCCATTGAATACCATTGCGACGCGCTGATCGGGAGTTACCATCGGCTGATGGCCAGCGCTGCTCGTGTCAATAATCGATAGTCGAACGTGGGATAAGGCTAGTCGCCCATCTACGGAAGTCCAGTACCCACAGCCATCAGGCCCGCGACGGCGTAAAAGCTGGTTTGCTGAACTCGCATTATATCGAGGCGAATCAAGTGCACCGCTTATTCCGCACATTTTTTTCCAATCAAGAAAATATTCATGAAGCAGTCGTGATTTTTCGCGAAGTTGGACGTTGAAGTATTCGGTGAGAGCGTTGGGTTGTGCATGTTTGTTGCTTATTGAAGAGTCATGTCTGCATCCTTGTCGACTTTTTGGCAAGGAGCAAAAGCAAGTATGCAGGAAGTGCTGCAAGCCAGGTCGCGAGCGTTACGCAAACCGCCATGTGCACCACATCGGTAATTAACCCAAACAGAACCGCGCACCCAAGAAAAATGATCTCGAAAATCGCTATCATTGATGAAGTTGCAAACCATCCGCGAGCAACTGCTGCACCCCCTGAGACAACTAGGAAAGCGCGAGCCGGTAAGCCCGCAGCCAACAAGAGTACAAGTGCTGCAGCGTTGCTATACTGACTTCCGAGAACGTTTAGATGGAGCGCGGCAGCAATCGCGGTCATAATACAGAGTCCTGCAGCTGTCAATTTGTAAACTTTGCGGCTGGCAACTGCAAAGCTTTTTGCGAATTCATCTCTATCATCCGATGCTTGGATCAGTCTTGGTAGTTGAGCTTGCATCGCCGTAGAAATTAGCAACAATGGCGCAAACATCATCAATGTTGCGAGGCTATACAGTCCAATCTCATCTCGGGCGTTCAAGAGCTTTGGGAGTATTAGGATTGGCAAGTTATCGGCGAAAGCGCGCACTAAGAATGCATAATTAGGAGCCAATCCTTGTGCTCCCATTTTTCCTAGCATCCTAAATGTGGGTATTGCAGGTGAAAAAGTTGTTGGTGCAAGGCGGCGAATAAGTAGCCACAAAATGAGTGCCAAAGTTAATTCAAACGTGAAGCGTGCGACAACCCAGCCCCCAGTGCCAAAGACGAGGGCTGCGGATCCTAGCGTCAATATCGCTACTACAGCAAAGCCCAAGACCTGTAGACAGACGTGATGGGTTGCTTCTCGCCCTTGCGTGTGCGCAATCAGAATGCGAATTGCATTTGCCGGGATTAGTGTTCCTAGGATAATGAACAGATACGCCTGTTGCGTTGGGATACTAGGAGCGAAACCAATGAGCGTTAGTAAAGCGGTCGCTGCCAAGAACACGCAACTAACCAAGGTCGTTAGAGTTAACGCGATAATTGCAAATGACAAGGACTCGTTGTAAAGCGCGAACACCGCGGATTGCCGAAAGACTAGAGAGGGCATCCCGCATGAGGTTGCGAGAAGAACGAGCACAAATACCGACTCCAGCCAACGAATCTCACCGAGGGTTGTAGGTCCAACGATCAGTCCAACCAAAATTTGGCTAGCGATAGGTAAACCTTGGATGCTGAGCGTCAGTGCGAGTACTGAGAGCTGTGGAGACCAAGTTGTTCTCATCGCGCTAAGTTGAACCAGCTATGGAGCTGAGAGCAGCGCGGGCGGCTGCGATCGAGCGTACATGGCGTCAGTCGTTGCAGGATTCATCGAGTTGTTTGCGATGTAGGTGCCGCACTTGGTTTTCTCAGTGCTCGCAATTGACCCGTGGCGGAATTCCTTCTGTCTAATGCCACTTTTCGTTCGCTCAACGAAAATTTTGCACCTATATAAATCCCAATCATGATTAGTAGCGGTGCGAAGAGTTCACCCCTAATGAAGTGGAGTGATAAAGCGCCCGCAGTGGCAACCCAAACCAAGTCCATCGCGGTGCGTGGGCGACCCGTGCGCCAAGGTGCATCTATTCTCCTAAGGATCAAGCCGATTAGTGCGCAGAGCAGTATGTAGCCAAGCCACCCAAAATTCATATATGCTTCGCCAAAGATCCCTGGTGGCATTGTTGTGCTTTCTCGTGCAACTATTTCCGGCCAAAAGGCTAAGGTGTGCACGCCTGCAGCCGTTAGTGGTTTGATGCTTATAAACTGCTGGGGGATGACAAGCGAGAGTATAGCAATGTATGTGTCACCCAAGGCGTAGTTCAGTTCTTTTGGCATTGCGTCAATCAAAACTGTCAAGTTTTGGATTTGCATGAAATTGCCGGTCACTTGAGTCCAGAAGAAGGTGAACCATCCATCGAGGGTGAGCTTGTCTTTGTCGACGCCAATGATTAGGGCTTCGCGAAACACGAATTCATACAGCAGGAGTAGGTTTACCCCTAGAAAACCAGCTGCCACTAGTGGTGCGAGGCGAACTTGGCGCGTGGTCGCGAGCTTTATAATGATTACACCAAGGGCGAGGATGAAAATATTGGCTTTTTGGCCCAGTAAAAGGAGGGCTGGCAGCGTAGCGCAGATGGCGAGCCACTCGTACCTCCGTGGGATGCTGTTGTTTACTGCTCGCGCGGCTGATACGGCGAAGCAGGCGCCAATGAGCATGTTGACTGGCAGGAAAAAGGCGTTTAGCCCGGCAAATAGCGTGATTCGATCACCGAGGTTCGCCAATAAGCTCCAAAGGCCGCCAACAAGTTGAATGCCAATCAAGAGGATCCCAAAAACCATCCCAAAAAGGAGGGTAATCCTAAGGCCAGCTATTTTGCCACCAATAGAGCGCTGAGGCCAAGTAGTTTGAGCTGGGTTTTTAGAGGGGTGCGAGCAAACCCGTCCTATCCCTCTTGAGCAGATCGACAGAGTTAATCCACCGAGTGTCACGAGCACCAGCGCTTGCGTCAGCGCTGCTTCCTTGTCATGAAATGCAAACCCCCAAATTGTTGACCAACCATCCGAGCCGTCCAAAAAAAATGGTATGGGAAGATAGTATCCAAATATATAGAACACAACCCAAAAATTGGAGGCAAGTCGAACAGAGCTTTCACGGCTTTGCCCAATAAAGTGAGCGCCAAGCAGTACAGTAAGCAGCAGTAGGGCTAGCGGCCATATCATGTCAAGACGCTCTCTTCAGTTCTGCGTACCGCTTAGGAGTACTGGCTCTCGCCATTTACGGGTGCTGGTACTCACGTAGGCGATCATCAGGCGGGCGCCTGCGACCGACAGACTGGCATTTGCACATAGGGATAGCTGTCATGTGTGTGGTCCAGTTGTACCTTTCTAGCCCTACTAAAAGTGGTGTGGGAAGATCATTTGATGCTTTCTAGAATGACCCGCAGCCGCTCTCTGCGGGCTGTCATTGAATACTGATGCTGAATCCACGTATGTGAGGCTATGCTATAGGAATTGTCCGTTGGTGCTTCGGCACACCGCAGCATTGCTACCGCAATCGCGTCAATATCTTTCGGGTGGGTGCATATACCAAATTCGCCCGCGACTTCGGGTACTGCTCCCCGATCTGACGTTACGACTCGACTGCCGCACGCGATGGCTTCGGCGATTGCAAGTCCGAAACCTTCGTAGAGCGTCGGCTGAACGTAGGCAATGCACCGTTGGTAATGGTTGCGCTTCTCCGCGTCAGAAATCATGCCGAGAAACTCGACACGGTCTCGGAGTCCTAGCTCGTCTACCAGTTCTTCGAGCTTGCTGTGGTGATCCCCTTGCTTTCCTGCCAGCTTCAGCTTTGCTGTCGGCAGTTCGTGCGCAATGCGTGCAAAAGCTTCAATCGTCTGGCGAACGCCCTTGCGGATGACGTTGGTCGTACTTGTCCAGGAGACAGAGAAGAAATAGGGCGGAGCCGCCGATGCGTCATCAATGCGAGCCGCAGGCTTGTAGAACTCGGTATCCACCGCGAGTGGCGCAAGCACGGGGTTGTTCACGCGCAAGTTATGGGTGACTTCGTCGTATTCGTAGCCGGAAATGAACAAGTTCGCATCGGCAAAGCGCAGCGAGCCTTTCAGGACTTCTTGCTGCCAGCGTGGCCGGTCGAGATAGCACATGCCCGGAATCTCTTCGCGGCAGGTAGCGTAGTCAAATGCGCCGGTCACCAACACAGGCTTCCGTCGAATTGCCCCCAACGCCAGGGCGAACGGGGCGTGCCCCCACCACCAGCAGTAGTAGAGGTCGGCACGAAAGTCGAGGTTTGACGGGTGCCCCGCAAGCACCACCTCATGACCGAGCTCTGAAAGCAGTCGGATGTCTACTCTGTAGAACTCGACCTTGTCGAACATCTCGCGCCAGTTGGCATGGCGGCCCATGTTGGCGTAGAAGCAGATGCGCATGGATTAGTGTCCAGCCGGCTTGAGCGGAGGCTCGCCTTCGCCGAGCGACCGATACATGTGCGCGAGGATGTCGCGGTGCGACACGACGGGAATCTCTCCGACCGCATCAAACAGGCGCTGCGGACTGCCACACAGGTCCTTGATCTCGTCTCTTCTCACAAAGGCAGGGTCGACTTCGATGCGAGGATCACCGCCGGATATCTCGCGCAACAGATCAAGAACGCGAAGCAGGTGGATGCTGCTGCCCGAACAAACATTGACGGTTTGCCCCGTGATGGGGCTTTGGAGCAACCGAAGATAGGCTTCGCATACAAACCGAACATCTGACAGGTCACGGGCAACATCAAGGTTCCCGAGACGGATCACTGGATCGCGACGATAGAAGGCATGCACGATTTTCGGCATCACGAAGGCCTCGGATTGCCCTGGCCCCGTGTAGTTGAATGGTCGCGTGACGATGATGGGCAGACGAGCGTGCCACTTGTGCAGCATCAGCTCCATGCTGGCTTTGCTCAATGCGTAGTGATTCATGGGCCGCAGAGGCGCTTCCTCAGAGATGGGGCTGCGGTCCGCGTTGCCGTAGACATTCGCGCTGCTGGCGACCAACACTTTCTCGGGCGTGCAGCCAGAAGCAAGGATCGCCTCCATGAGGGACTCCGTGCCAAGTAGGTTGACGCGGAAGAAGGCTATGGGGTCGCCCACGACGTGTGAGTGAGCTGCAAGGTGAACGATGTACGTCGGTCTGACGTCGGACAGCCGACGCACAACCGCCTCCTTGTCGTTAATGTCAGTCGACGCGCCAGGTTCCGAGCTTGACTCTGCGACTTCATCAAGCCCGAAAACCTCCCAGCCGCGCTGGCTCAGGTAGTGAGCTAGGTGCGAGCCCGTAAAGCCGGTGCGTCCGGTAATCAGAGCGCGGCGTTTACCAGGAGAAGCCATGTTCAACTCGCTTAAGGTCGGCTTCGACCATGCTTTTGCAGAGCTGCTCCAAGGAGGTGGTGGCTTTCCAGCCCAGCGCCGCCTCGGCATGCGACGCATCGCCGATCAAGAGGTCCACCTCCGCCGGTCGGTGGAATCTTGGATTGATCCGGACGAGCACTTTGCCGGTTTTCGCGTCGCGGCCTTGCTCGTCGACCCCGGCGCCATGCCACTCAAGATCGATCCCCGCTGCGGCAAAGCTCATCGTCACGAAGCTGCGAACGGTCTCGGTCCGGTTGGTCGCGAGCACGTAGGTGCCGCTTTCCACCGTCTGCAGCATCCGGTACATGCCATCGACGTAGTCGCGAGCGAAACCCCAATCGCGACGCGCGTCCAAGTTTCCGAGTTCCAGGCAGTCCAGCTTCTTATGGACGATCTGCGCGACGCCACTGGTGATCTTTCGGGTTACGAACTCCTTGCCGCGTAGCGGGGACTCATGGTTGAACAGGATTCCGCTCGCTGCAAAAAGGCCATAAGACTCTCTGTAGTTCACAGTCATCCAGTGCGCGTATAGCTTTGCGACACCATAAGGGCTGCGCGGATAGAAAGGCGTCTGCTCGGTTTGCGGGACCTGCTGCACCAGGCCAAACATCTCTGACGTGGATGCCTGGTAGTACCTAATGCGACGATCGACGATCCGGATCGCCTCTAGCAGATGTACAGCCCCAAGGCCCGTTATGTGGGCGGTCGTGATGGGTTGATCAAACGATACGCCCACAAAGCTCTGCGCCGCCAGGTTGTAGACCTCATCCGGCTTGCATCGATCGAGAAGCCGCACCGAACTCCCCAGATCCGTCAGATCGTGCTCTACGAGTTCAAGACGATCGTGCTCTCGCAAACCTAGTTCGTCCAGGCGCCAGAAACTGACGGAACTGGTACGCCGGTAAGTCCCATAGACCTTGTAGCCCTTGGAGAGCAACAGCGCAGTGAGGTAAGCACCATCTTGCCCAGTAATGCCGGTGACGATTGCGATTTTCATGTCTCAGGACCGAAGGGTTAATGGATTTCGCGTGTCTGCCAGACGCCGCGCGTGTCTACCAATGCACGGGTGCCGATTTCAGATAGGGGGATCTGGCTGAAGGCGTGGTGATCGACCAGCATCACCACCACGTCGGCGCGTTGAACGGCTTCGTCAGCCGGTACCAATGTGACCCGCTCCCCGTGTAGCTCATGCGGCAGACTGCTCAGATGGGGCTCGGCCACCAGGACAGTGCCCGCAAACCCGCGCGCGAGCGCCCGCACAATGTCTACTGCCGGACTCTCCCGCGTATCGTCAATGTTTGCTTTGAAACTCAAACCCAAGCAAGAGACGGTAAGGTCACTGGCGGCGATCCCCGGCCGCGCGCTCACCACGGCGCTTGCAGCCGCCATGACTTTGTCGAGTACCCACGTGGGCTTTGAGTCATTGACCTCGCGTGCACTTCTGATCAAGCGAGCGTGGTCCGGGGCTTGGCTCACAATGAACCATGGATCCACAGCGATGCAGTGCCCTCCGACGCCAGGGCCGGGCTGCAGAATGTTCACTCTGGGGTGCCGATTGGCCAGTCGGATCAATTCCCAGACATTGATGTCGAGCTTGTCACAGATGATCGAGAGCTCGTTGGCAAAGGCGATGTTTACGTCGCGAAAGCTGTTCTCCGTGAGCTTGCACATCTCGGCAGTGCGTGCCGTGGTGATGACGCACTCACCTTGCACGAAGATCTTGTAAAGGCTGGCCGCTGCTTCTGAACACTTGGGCGTCATGCCGCCAATCACGCGGTCGTTCTGGACGAGCTCGCGCAGCACCTGCCCGGGCAGCACGCGCTCAGGGCAATGTGCCACCCGGATGTCGCTAGCCTCGCCATGTGTTTGCGGAAAGGTCAGGTCCGGGCGTGCTTCCGCAAGCCACGCGGCCATCTGCTCCGTTGCGCCGACAGGCGATGTGGACTCAAGAATCACCAGGTCGCCCTTCTTCAGCACGGGCGCGATGGACTTGGATGCCGACTCGATGTAGTCCATGTCCGGATGGTGCGGGCCAGTAGGCCCGTCCTTGAATGGGGTGGGTACCGCAATCAGGAAGGCGTCTGCTGGCTCGGGCTGGCGCGTTGCGCGCAGGTAACCTTCTTTCACTGCTGCGTGCACGACCATGTCCAGGTCGGGTTCGACGATATGGATTTCGCCCCGGTTGATGGTGTCCACCGCGTGCGCGTTCACATCAACGCCAATGACGTTCACCTTGCGGCTGGCGAACACGGCTGCCGTCGGCAGCCCGATGTAGCCCAGGCCAATGATGGAAATGGTCTTGAATTCTTGCTTCATCAATCAGGTCCGTTTCATCGATTCAAAGACTTGGCGTATGCGCTGACAAGCATGCCCATCGCCATAGGGGTTGTGTGCATAGGCCATGGCTGCGTATGCCGCCGGGTCATTCAGCAGGTTGCGGGTCTCAGCAACGATCCGGTCGCGGTCGGTGCCCACCAGTCGCACCGTGCCAGCGCTCACAGCCTCCGGGCGCTCAGTCGTGTCGCGCATCACCAGCACAGGCTTACCTAGGGCAGGGGCCTCCTCCTGGATGCCGCCCGAATCGGTAAGGATGATGTAGCTACGCTTCATCAAGTAGACGAACGGCAGATAGTCCTGCGGGTCGATGAGATGAACGTTCGGTGCATCGGCCAGGATGCTGCGTACCGGCTTCTGCACATTGGGGTTCAGGTGAACCGGGTAAACCACTTGCACGTCCGGTTCGGCAGCGATCATCCGAAGGGCTTGGCACATGGATTCGAAGCCGCTACCGAAGTTTTCGCGACGGTGGCCTGTAACAAGCACAAGACGCCTGGATGCATCCAGAAATGGAAAACGGGCGGAAAGCGTAGTGTTCAGCGCGGTATCTGCATCGAGCTGCTGGCTCACGCTGAGCAGCGCGTCTATCACCGTGTTGCCGGTCACGTGAATCTGGCCGGGCGCAACGTCTTCGCGCAGCAGGTTGGTCCGCGCTTCCTGCGTGGGCGCAAAGTGCAAGCCGGCAAGTCGACCCGTGATCTGCCGGTTACCTTCTTCCGGCCAAGGCGAATACAGGTTGTGCGTCCGTAGGCCGGCCTCAACGTGTGCAATGCCCGTCTGCTGGTAGTAGGCCGCCAGGCTGGTGGCCATGGTTGTGCTGGTGTCGCCGTGCACCAGAACCCAGTCCGGCCTGAACTGAGTGAATACGCCCTCCATACCTTGAAGGATGTTGCACGTGAGTTGGGTCAACGTCTGGCCGGGACGCATGAGGTTGAGGTCGAAATCCGGCTCGATTTCGAACAGTTGGAGTACCTGGTCTAGCATCTCGCGGTGCTGCGCTGTGACGGCTAACTTGACTTCGAGGTCGGCCGACTGCTGCAAGACCTTCACCAGGGGGGCCATCTTGATCGCCTCAGGGCGCGTCCCGAACACAACCAGGAGCTTCAAGCGCCGGCTCATGCGCTCTGCGCCCCATGATGATTGTCTGTCGTGATGGTCACTTCGGACTTCAATACTTCAATTTCAGCCTTGAGCAACTCGTATTCCTCAAGCTTGCGCTGCAGAAACCTGTGGGTAATCGCCGCCTTCTCCGCCATCCCAGATGGCGTCAATACATATACATAGCCAAACTTGTTCTTGGAGTTGGCAAAGTTCTTCATCTTCACCAATCCCTTTTCCATCAGTGCTTTCAGGCAATAGTTCAGGCCGCCCACGCTGATGCCGAGCTTCTCTGCGAGCTCGCGCTGGGTCAGGTCAGGGTTGTCCTGAAGAATCCGCATCACCCGAAAATAGGTGTCTTCCTGGAGCTTGGCTTGACGGCTGGTCATTGAATGTCGAATAGCTGGTGGTTTACATGGAGGAAACAAACTGGGCCGTCTCGGCGGCTTTGCGGAATGGTTTGGCGGGCCGCGCTGCTCGCACGCAACCACTTCTGTAAGAACTTGAACATTGTAGCTGTCCGTTTCGGTGCCCCGGGCGCAGCCGTTCAGCTGTCCCAGTTGCATGTGATGCTGATGACTGAACCCGATGCAAGGCCTTGCTTCAAGCGTTTCACCCACGCCAAGCAGCACGTTCCGCCCGCATGGCTTAAGTGCCAAGCAAAACTTGCGTTGCCGCTCCCGAGTGGATCCGCCGAGTTGCAGTGCGGTTTCGTCGAAAATGCTGAGGGGTTGAATCGGTGCAGCGCCGTGGCTGTGCTGGCAAGCGCTGCCCGGTCTGTGAGTCAGGCGGCTCGCTGGGGCGACGTCTTCGAGCCAAGAGCCCGCGGTGGCTAGATGGGTCTAGTACAGCATGCGCCTAGCGGCGAACCGGACTTGCATTAATCGATCAGTGAAAGTGAAGTGTTTGGGCCATGAAACGCCTCTTTGATATCTTGTGCGCCGCGTTCGGGTTGGCGCTCTTGGCTGTACCGCTCGTGCTGCTGATGTGGGCGGTTCAACGGAAGTTGGGCAGCCCCGTGTTCTTCACGCAGGTACGCCCCGGCCTTGCCGGTCGCCCGTTCAAGATGATCAAGTTCCGCACCATGACCAGCGAGCGTGGCCCGGATGGCGAATTGTTGCCCGACGCACAGAGACTGACCCATTTTGGACGCTGGCTCCGAGCAACCAGCCTCGACGAATTGCCGGAGCTTTGGAACGTGCTGCGTGGCGACATGAGTGTTGTCGGCCCCCGGCCCCTGCTCATGGAGTACCTCCCCTTGTACAGCGCAGAACAAGCCCGCCGTCACGAGGTTCGCCCCGGCGTGACAGGATGGGCCCAGATCAACGGGCGCAACGCCATCAGCTGGGACGAAAAGTTTGCGCTCGATGTCTGGTATGTAGACAACAGGAGCCTGTGGCTCGACTTGAAGATCTTGTTCCTCACTGTCGCGAAGGTCGTGCGACGGGAAGGAATCTCTGCTGCAGGGGAAGCAACCATGGAGCGCTTCACGGGCAGCGCAAAGCTGAAGAGCGGCAACGGATGAAGCGCTACGCCATCTATGGATCAAGTGGCTGCGGTCGCGGCGTCATGCCGCTCCTTCGCGCCGAACTCGGTGCAGCCGGCGCCGAATTCGACCTTGTGTTCATCGACGACAACCCCCAGGCGGACTTCGTCAATGGGCATCGTGTTCTGAAGTACGAGGAGTGGATAGCCCTCGCGGCGTCTGAGCGGCATGTCAACGTGGCAATTGCCAACAGCGCGATTCGCGCCCGCTTAGTGTCGAAGTGCGAGGCCGATGGTGTGCGCTTTCACACGGTCCGCGCGAGCAACGTGATTTGCATGGATGCCGTCGAGCTGGGCGAAGGGGCGATCCTTTCGCCGTTTGTCTGCCTGACAAGCAACATCCGCATCGGCCGCCACTTTCATGCCAATTTGTACAGCTACGTGGAGCACGATTGCGTGATCGGCGACTTCGTCACCTTCGCACCCGGCGTGCAGTGCAACGGCAACGTCGTCATTGAGGACTTTGCTTACGTGGGTGCTGGCGCCGTGATCAAGCAAGGCCAGCCAGGCGCACCCCTGACGATCGGGCGTGGGGCCACAATTGGCATGGGTGCTGTGGTTACGCGATCCGTCGCCCCCGGAGAAACGGTAGTCGGCAACCCGGCACGCTTGCACGCAAAACGCTGAAAGACAGGTCAATCAATGCTCAATACGCCTTTCTCGCCATGGCCCTCCTTTACTCCGGAGGAAGCAGACGCGGTGCACCACGTACTGCTGTCGAACAAGGTCAACTACTGGACCGGCAACGAGACTCGTGAATTCGAGCGGGAATTCGCTGCGTGGTGCGGCACCATGTATGCAGTTGCACTGGCCAATGGCACGCTCGCGCTGGATGTAGCTCTGCAGGCCTTGGGCATTGGTCCGGGCGACGAAGTCATCGTGACGCCTCGCACATTTATGGCCAGTGTGTCCTGTGTAGTAAACGCCGGCGCAACGCCTGTGTTCGCAGATGTCGAGCCGGAATCTGGCAACTTGTCCGCGCGCACGATCGCGCCGGTGCTGACTGAGCGGACTCGCGCCATTATTTGCGTGCACCTCGCGGGTTGGCCCTGCGACATGGACCCGATCATGGCGCTTGCAGCACAGCATGGGCTGAAGGTCATCGAGGACTGCGCCCAGGCGCACGGGGCACGCTACAAGGGGCGGCCGGTCGGCAGTATTGGCCATATTGGGGCCTGGAGCTTCTGCCAGGACAAGATCATGACCACCGGCGGCGAGGGCGGCATGGTCACGACGAATGATGAGGCTCTGTGGCGTGCAATGTGGGCCTTCAAGGACCACGGCAAGAGCTATGAGGCTGTCTACGAGCGCACCCATCCCCCAGGCTTCCGTTGGCTGCATGAGTCCTTCGGCACCAACTGGCGGATGATCGAGATGCAGGCGGTGATCGGTCGTATCCAGCTCAAGCGCATGGATGAATGGGGTGCCCGTCGGCACCACAATGCGCAAAGACTGCGTGCCGCGCTGGTGCCGTTCACGACCGAACGCGGCCCTGTCAGGTTGCCGGCATTCCGCTGCGCATCCTGTCCCGGCCAGTGCGGCAACGCCCCCTGTATCCATGCGAACTACAAGTTCTATGCCTATGTCCGGCCCGAGAATCTTGCACCGGGCTGGACCCGTGATCGCATCATTGACGCCATCGTGGCGGCGGGCGTGCCGTGTTATCAGGGCAGTTGCAGCGAGGTCTATCTGGAGAAGGCGTTTGACGGCACAGCATTCAGGCCTTCGGCACGCCTGCCGGTTGCGCGACTCTTGGGTGAGACCAGTGTCATGTTCCTCGTTCACCCGACGTTGACCGATGCGGAGATCGAGAAGGCCTGCTCAGTGATCCATGACGTACTGACACAGGCGGCGGTCCAGCGTGATGTCGAAACGGCTGCTGTGAAGTGAGCGCCGAGCCCACTTTGGATTGGAGCGACGTCCATGCTTAAGGGGTTGGGCGCAAAGGCGCTTGAGCTGCCGCGATCCGTCAAGAGACTCCTTGTCCTGATCTTGGATGCTGGGCTGTGCATCCTTGCGGTCTGGCTGGCGTACTACCTCCGACTCGGCGAACTGGTTGCCATTAGAGATCGCCCGATGGAGGTTGCGCTGGCATCCATCGCGCTAGCGCTGCCCATTTTCATCCTGACCGGGATGTACCGCGCAATCTTTCGCTACACCGGCTTGCCGGTCATGGTGGCGCTCACAAAGGCCATGGTGCTCTATGCAGTGAGCTTTTGTGCCATGTTTTCTGTCTTCGGCGTGGAGGGCGTTCCCCGCACGATCGGGCTGATTCAACCCATGGTGCTGTTGATCCTCGTGGCTGCATCAAGAATGGGGGCCCGCGTCTGGCTTGGCGGGCTGTATCACGATCGCTTGCGCAAGGCAGGGCTTCCCCGTGCGCTCGTCTATGGCGCTGGAAACGCGGGGCGTCAGCTTGCATCTGCAATGGCCAATAGCCCGGAAATTCGTGTCGTCGGATTTCTGGACGACGACGACAGACTGCATGGACAGCTGCTCAATGGTCAGCCGATCTACTCGCCGGTTGAACTGGAAAGTGTTCTGCGGCGCTCTCAAGCCACTGACGTCTTGCTGGCCATTCCTTCGGCACCTCGGTCGAGGCGCAACGAGATTCTGAACCGGCTAAAGGCGCACAAGGTTGTCGTACGAACCTTGCCAGGCTTGAGTGATATTGCAACCGGCAAGGTGAGCTTGAGTGATGTGCGCGAACTGGACATCGATGATCTGCTTGGCCGCGAGCCCGTCCAGCCGCATCGCCTCCTGCTGCAGCTGAACATTACAGGCCGGACCGTCATGGTGACGGGCGCCGGCGGAAGCATCGGCAGCGAGTTGTGTCGGCAGATCCTCAAGTCTCGCCCCAAGACCCTCCTGTTGGTCGAGATCAGCGAGTTCGCGCTGTACCAGATCCAGCAGGAGCTCCAGAGCGCTCAGCTCAAGGCCATGGTGGATGACGATGGCGAGGGCGAAGCTGCTGCCCGCGAGTTCAATGGCCAGACGAGCATTGTTCCTCTGCTGGCGTCAGTTTGCGACGAGCGCCGTATGGACTCGATCATGCGTGCATGGAGGCCTTCGACGGTCTACCACGCAGCAGCCTATAAGCACGTGCCGCTCGTAGAGCACAACCCGGCTGAGGGGGTGCGAAACAACGTCTGGGGCACCTTGGTCTGCGCCGAAGTCGCAAAGCGCAACGGTGTGAAGAACTTCGTACTTGTGAGCACCGACAAGGCAGTGCGTCCCACCAACATCATGGGTGCAACCAAGCGACTGGCCGAGATGGTGCTGCAGGCACTTGCCGAAACCGCTTCGGGGGCAAGGCGCGGCGGAGCGGACAGCGTGCAAGCGCGGACCTGTTTCTCCATGGTGCGATTCGGCAATGTGCTCGGCTCAAGCGGCTCGGTGGTGCCACTGTTCCGCGAGCAGATCCGCAGCGGCGGTCCGATCACGCTGACCCACCCGGAAATCACG
The DNA here is from genome assembly GCF_047549485.1 of Piscinibacterium candidicorallinum. GTDB lineage: Bacteria > Pseudomonadota > Gammaproteobacteria > Burkholderiales > Burkholderiaceae_C > Piscinibacterium > Piscinibacterium candidicorallinum. The sequence goes on from NZ_CP180191.1 coordinate 703,339, forward strand.
CGCTACTTCATGACGATTCCCGAAGCCGCGCAGCTCGTGATTCAGTCGGGCGCGATGGGGACCGGGGGGGATGTCTTCGTGCTCGACATGGGACAGCCGGTGAAGATCCTTGATCTGGCGCGCCGCATGGTGGAGCTGGCCGGGCTCACGGTGCGCGATGAGTCGAACCCCAACGGTGACATCGAGTTCAGCATCACCGGGCTGCGGCCGGGCGAGAAGCTGTACGAGGAGCTGCTGATCGGCGACAACCCGAAGCCCACGCAGCATCCCCGCATCATGAAGGCGCACGAGCTCTTTCTGCCTTGGGAGGCGCTGCAGCAGCGCCTCACGCAGCTGCGTGCCGCCGTCGATGCGAATGACGTCCCCGAGATCCGGACCCAGCTGCAGCAGCTTGTGTCTGGCTACCAGCCCAGTGCAGATGTGGTGGACTGGGTCCACGTGGCGTCGCAGGCGGACGCAGCGCGCGAAGCTGCGGGCCGGGGTGTGGCCGGGGTCTGAGCGTCCGGCGGGTTGAGCTTCACAGACCGCGCGCGACGGCACCCAGGTAGGTCCCGTAGCTTGACTTGCCCAATGCCGCCGAGAGTTGCAGCAGCTGTTCGCTGCCGATCCAACCCGAGCGGAACGCCACCTCCTCCGGGCTCGCCACTTTCAGCCCCTGCCGCCGCTCGATGGTGGCGATGAACTGCCCGGCCTCCAACAGGCTGTCGTGCGTGCCGGTGTCGAGCCATGCAAAGCCGCGGCCCATGAGCTCGACCTGAAGCTGTGAAGCGTCCAAGTAGGCCTTGTTGACATCGGTGATCTCCAGCTCGCCACGCGGGCTGGGCTTCAGGCCCTTGGCAATCTCCACCACCTGCTCGTCATAGAAGTACAGGCCAGTGACGGCGAAGTTGCTTTTGGGGGTCTTGGGCTTTTCTTCGATCGAGACGGCGCGCTGCTTGGCGTCAAACTCCACAACGCCATAGCGCTCCGGATCCTGCACATGGTAGGCAAAGACCGTGGCGCCGCTCGTGCGCTCATTGGCGTTCTTGAGGAGACCTTGCAACTCGTGGCCGTAGAAGATGTTGTCGCCGAGCACCAGCGCGCTTGGGGCGCCGTCCAGGAATTGCTCGCCCAGAATGAAGGCCTGGGCCAGGCCGTCAGGGCTGGGCTGCACGCAATAGCTCAGACTGATGCCCCACTGGCTCCCGTCGCCCAGCAGCTGCTGGAAGCGCGGCGTGTCTTGCGGTGTACTGATGACCAGAATCTCGCGAATGCCCGCGAGCATCAGTGTGGTGAGCGGGTAGTAGATCATCGGCTTGTCGTACACGGGCAGCAGCTGCTTGCTCACGACGAGCGTGGCCGGGTGCAGGCGGGTGCCGGCGCCGCCTGCGAGGATGATGCCTTTGCGTGCTTTGCTCATGGTCGGGCTCGTTGTCGTTCTTGGGGTGAAGAGGGGCGCTGCGTAGCCAACTAGCGCGTCATCTGCTGCGCGATGAAGCGGACGGTCCGACGGACCTCCTGCTCCCACTGCGGCAGGTGCAGGCCCAGGCTCTGTTCCAGCTTTGTGCAGTTCAGACGGGAATTGTGCGGCCGGGCGGCGGGGGTGGGATACTGACTGCTCGGGATCCCGCCAACCTGCTCGGGCATGACGCGCAGCGCCACGCCTGCCGCGCGCGCCCCGTCCAGCACGCACTGCGCGTAGGCCTGCCAGGTGGTTTCGCCCGCCGGGGCGAGGTGGTAGGTGCCGCTGAGTGAAGTGCTAGTGAGTGCGGCACCGGCTGCGGCCTGTGCAGCGGATGGCGCGTTCAACCATGCGCGAATCGCATGGGCCGTGACGTCGGCAATCAGGCTGGCCGGCGTTGGTGCGCCCCATTGGTCGTTGACGACATTGAGGCTGTCGCGCGTCTGAGCCAGCCTCAGCATGGTCTTGGCGAAGTTCTGGCCGTACAGCCCATACACCCAGCTCGTCCGGAAGATGAAGTGCGCACAGCCGGTGGCGCGAATGGCCTCTTCGCCCGCCAGCTTGGTGCGGCCGTAGGTGTTGAGCGGTCCGGTGGCGTCGGTCTCGCTCCACGCGTCGTTGCCGCTGCCAGCAAACACATAGTCGGTGGAGTAGTGCACCAGCAGTGCGCCATGCGCCTTGGCCCAGGTGGCCAGCTGCGCCACCGCATGGTGGTTGATGCGGTCAGCGAGTTCGGGTTCGCTTTCGGCCTTGTCGACAGCGGTGTAGGCGGCGGCATTGACGATGACGCTGGGTGCGATGTGGTCCACCGCTGCGGCCAGCGCCTCCAGCTGGCTTAGGTCGCCGACCACAGTTTGGCCGCGCCAGTCGGTGAGCTGCCGATCCAGCGCAATCAGCTCACCCAGCGGCGCGAGTGCGCGTTGCAGCTCCCAGCCGACCTGGCCGTTCTTGCCCAAGAGCAGGATGCGCATCGGGGCACTCATATGTGCCTCGTTCGAGCGAAGATAGGCGTGGTGGTCAATGCGTGAGATGCGACGTCAAAAAGGCGTGCCAAAACAACTGGAGATCCGCTTGCCGCAAGCGGAAACGCGGTGATTGCCATATTCAAGCATCTATTGAATATGAGCATATCTGAACGGCGCTTATCAACCATTGATTGAAAATATCGCTTGCTCTCAGACCGTCGTCTGCCCGTACTGGGTGTCCAGCCACGTGCGGTACGCCCCGCTTCGGACCGCTTCGATCCAGGCGGGGTTGTCCAGATACCAGCGAACGGTCTTTCGAAAACCAGTCTCGAAGGTCTCGGCCGGCGTCCAGCCGATCTCGGCCTCGATCTTGGTCGGGTCGATCGCGTAGCGCCGGTCGTGCCCGGGGCGGTCCTTCACGTAGGTGATCAGGTCGGCGTACTTGCCGCTGCTGCGCGGGCGCAGCTCGTCGAGCAGGGCGCAGATGCCGGTGACGACCTCGATGTTCTTCAGCTCGTTCTTGCCGCCCACGTTGTAGGTCTCGCCCGGCCGCCCCTTGGCCAGCACCTGGCGGATGGCCTCGCAGTGGTCGCGCACATAGAGCCAGTCGCGGATGTTCTTGCCGTCGCCATACACGGGCAGCGGCTTGCCCTCCAGCGCGTTCAGGATCATCAGCGGAATGAGCTTTTCAGGGAACTGGAACGGACCGTAGTTGTTCGAGCAGTTGGTGGTGAGCACCGGCAGGCCATAGGTGTGGTGCCAGGCGCGCACCAGATGGTCGCTGCCCGCCTTGGAGGCGGAGTAGGGGCTGTTCGGCTGGTAGGGCGTGGTTTCGGAAAAGGCCGGGTCGGTGTCGCTCAAGCTGCCGTAGACCTCGTCGGTGGACACGTGCAGGAAACGGAAGGTGTCTTTTTCTGCGCTGGGTAGCGTGCTCCAGTACGCGCGGGTCTCTTCCAGCAGGCTGAAGGTACCGATCACATTGGTCTGCACAAAGTCGCCCGGACCATGGATGGACCGGTCCACATGGCTCTCGGCCGCAAAGTGCAGCAGGGCGCGCGGCCGGTGGGTCTCGATCAGCTGGCGCACCAGCGCGCGGTCGCAAATGTCACCGCGCACTAGTTGCACGCGGCCGGTGGCAATGGCGGCTTCGAGCGTCTGCGCGTTGCCCGCGTAGGTGAGCTTGTCCAGCACGACGACAGGCTCGTCGCTGTGCTCCAGGTAGTGATAGACGTAGTTGGCGCCGATGAAGCCGGCCGCACCGGTGATGAGCAGCATGAGAGTTCTGGTGTCTAGAGCGAGGCTTTGAAATCCGCCCAGCTTCCGGCGGCGGCGTCCTTGGTGGCAAGCAGGGCGGGGTTCACGGCATCCGGCCAGTCAATTGCGAGATCCGGGTCATCCCACCGGATCGAACCTTCGGCCGCCTTGTTGTAGAGATCGGTCGTCTTGTAGAGGAAGTGCGTGTCGTCTTCCAGCGCCACAAACCCGTGGGCATACCCCTCGGGAATCCAGAGCTGGAGTTGATTGGCAGCGCTCAGTTCCACGCCCGCCCAGCGGCCGAACGTGGGGCTGTCCGGGCGCAGATCGACCACAAGGTCCCAAGCCGCACCGCGGGCGACGCGTACCAGCTTGCCCTGAGCATGCGGTGACCGCTGAAAGTGCAGACCGCGCAGCACACCGCGCTGCGAGCACGAGTGGTTGTCCTGCACAAATGGCCGCGGACGCTGAAGACCCAGTTCACCCAGCAGACGGTGAAACGTCGCTTCGTTGTAGCTCTCGAAAAACCAGCCGCGCTCGTCACCAAATACGCGAGGCTCAAGAATCAAGACGTCTTGGAAAGGTTCGAGTCGGATTGCGTGCATGGCCTGCCAATGACAAATGATTCCGCAGTCTAGCGAGAGCGGTCTGGGCTTTCGTCAGATCGTAAGTGCAATCAGCAGAGATCAAGCGCACGCCCACAAACCGCACTCGAGTGTGCTGGGCGTCACAAGCAATTGCAGCTACTGCCAAAAGAAAAACCCCAGCGCATCGGCTGGGGTTTTTGAATCAGCGCACCGCTGAACTCAGATCGCGAAATCCTCGAGCTTCTTGCCAGACGCGATCGCGGCGGCGAGCCAGCGGGGCTTTTGGCCGCGGCCTGCCCAGGTTTGGCCGGTGGCCGGATCGCGAAACTTTGGCGCCACCGCTGAGCGCTTGTCACCTGAGGTCGCGCGAGGTTTGGCCACCTTTGCGCGCCCACCCAGATCCGCCACGGTCAAACCATGTTCGTGCATCAGTGCCTTGACCTGGTCAATCGCACCCTGACGTTTTTCGGCTTGTTCCTTGACCAGCTGCTTTTGCAGCGAAGCCATTTCGGCAGCCAACTGTTCAATCCGGTTTTGAATCTCAGACATCACGATCCCTCGTTTTGGACTAGGTATATCGAAGATAGCCGATTTTCATATCCAGCGAAGCTTTAGTTTGTGAGAAATACCAAGAGATTGATTTTTCCGCAACTGCAGTCGGCCTCAAACGGTACGCGTCATTAGCGTAGATGCCAGCAGGCTGATGCTGGCTACCGCGGTAAGCAGTGTGCGTAGATATAGGAATCCCCGACTCCAACCCCAGCGCGATGCGGTGGCCCAATCGAATGCGAGCGCAGCCAGTAAGCCCGCCGCTAGCCAGAATCCGCGGCTCGGCTGCGCCGGGACGACCCACGCAAGCCACGCCCACAGCGACGGCATCACGCCCCATACCAATCGCCATGTCGGTGCGGCCAAAGTGCCGAAAGCCTGACGGGTATCTGAAGCGCCTTGGCTTGCCCCGGCCCAGTGCAGTGCGCCGATGAAAGACAGGATGCACGCGGCATATGCATGCTGAATGGTCAGTGCGGTTTGCGCGCCGGCGGTTTCCCGCGCGACCCAAACCCAAAGCGCACCCGCGACAAAGGGAATCAAGCCCCCCAAGCCAAGCGCCAGCACCGGCCGGGAAAGCGACGCGAAACCACTGGGTGAGGAACTCGTGTGTGCCTGAGCAGGGTTGTCGTTTTTCATCTGGATCATCAATGGGGTAAAGGTTTGCGTTGCGCATCGCATCCGCGCGAGTTGTGGCAGTTTCGGCGACACGCGAGCAGAAACGTTGCAAGTGTGCTTGAAGCCGGCGCAAATGCGGGTACGCGATCGCCGTAGCCTTCATTCTGAAGGCATACTTCCTTGTCTTTTCTCCCGCGGCCCGTGTGGCCGCGCGCACTGATTGCCGCACCCCCACCTGTTTCGTGTCTGCCAAGCTCTCCGCACTGAATCCCATGGCCGTACGAGGCGCTGCTGACGAGGCATCGCTCGCGGGCGTGGAGCATCTGCAGCGTCTTGCGTTTGGCTGGATCGAGTCCTCCGGCGCAAATCTGATGTTTGTGGATTCGCTGGGCCAGATCATTTGGGCCTCCGACAGCGCGCGGCACTTCGTGGGCCACCGCTTGGGCGTGGGCACGGCGCTCAGCAGTCTGGTGGCGCCGCGCTACGCCCATCGGGCGCGTCGGTTGCTGGCGCACCTCTGGGTGGAGGCCGAACGCAAGCCGCAGCGCATCCAGGTACCCGTGGCGCTGCGCGAGGCGCCCGATAAGCGCATGACCCTGCGCTTGCACGCCAGCGTGGTCCGCCTGCCCGGTGCAGCCAACGACCGGGTGCTGGCACTGGAGTTTCGAGATCTGACCGAACCGCGTCTGCGCGATCGGCTGCTCAAGCGCCTGCGGCAGGTGTATCTGCCCAGCCTTGCGGGTGCTGGCGGCAAAGCCACGGGCGCGCTGGCAGAGGCCGTCCGCCAAGCCGTCTTCCTGCGTGAACTCAGCGCTATCTCGACAACCGTGGTGCTCGTCGCGGGCACGGATGGCGTGCTGACCTACATCAGTCCGTCTGCGGCAGACCAGCTGGGCGTCCAGGTGGACCGCATCATCGGCCGCGGTGCGCTTTGGCTGCTGATTCCCGAGGATCGCGCCGCTGCGGCTGAGTTTTTCACCCGGGTGATTGCAGCTGACGTGGGGACGGTGTCGCGTTTCGAAGGCCGGATTCGCCGCTCGGACGGGCAGCTGCGCACGGTCGAAGTCGAGGCGTTGAACTGCACCCGGATGCCGGCCATCAGCGGCATGGTGGCCGTCGTGCGTGATGTCACCCAGGAGCGCGCGGTGAGCGAGGCGCTCGTGCAAAGCGAGCGCCGGTTCTCCGCACTCATCGAGCACGCCGTGGATATCGTCCTCGTGCTCGATGCAGAGGGTCTGGTGCGCTACATCAGCCCGAATATCGAGCGCTATACCGGCTACGCGCCCCAGGAGCTGGTGGGAGACAGCATCCGGCGCATCCTACATCCTGAAGACACCGAATACCTGTTTGCACGCCTCACCGCGGTCGTGGAGGGCGACGGGCGACGCAGCCTGCTCCCCATGCGCCATCGGATCGTGGCCAAGGACGGGTCGGTGCGCTATATGTCGTCGATCGGCCGCAGCCGGACGGACGACCCCGCCGTGGGCGGCATCATTATCAACAGTCGGGATGTCTCCTCGGAGGCGGCCGAGCAGGCGCGCCGTGACGAAGAAGGCGCACGATCCGCGCGCTACCGCGAGAAGCTCGTTGAATTGGCCGTGTTGCGCCGTGTCGAGTGGCCCGAGAGCCTCGAGCGGCTGCTGAGCGCCGGCGCGCAAACCTTGGGGGCGGATCTGGCCAGTTTCTGGCGGCTGCGTGCCGAGCCTGAGCGTGTCGAGTGCGAGATGGCTTGGTCCAGTCAGACCGAACGGGCGGCCAGGATCAAGGGGGTGACGCTGACCGCGGAGGCCTTCCCGGCCTATTTCGAGGCAATACGTGACAACCGTCCGATGTCGGCTGCTTGGGCGGCCGATCATCCTGGCATGCAGGCCGTGTGCTCGGAGCCGGGCTTTGAGGACACCGGTGCGATCCTCGATGTACCCGTTTGGGTGGACGGCCGTGTCGTCGGGGTGTTGAGCTTCAAGCATTTCGGCCAAACCAGAACATGGCTCGCTGAAGACGAGAACTTCGCCACGCATTTGTCGAGTTTGCTGGCCTTGGCGCTGGAGTCCGCGATGCTGCGCGAGGCGGAAAAACGCATTGAGCGGCTGGCCTGGCTGGATTCGTTGACGGGACTGCCGAACCGTAATCTGCTGCGCGAGCGCATGACCCGCCTCATCGAGTATGTGTCTCGCAAGGGCACGCGCATGGCGGTGCTGCTGCTGGACCTCGATCGTTTCAAGGAAGTCAACGACACCTACGGCCACCACGTGGGCGACGCGCTGCTGAAGAACACTGCGACTGCGTTGCAACGCGCCGTGGGCAAAGACGGTTGGGTAGCGCGTTTGGGTGGAGATGAATTTGTGATCCTGGTGCCGCGCTTTGAGCACCGGGACGATCTGGCCCGGCTGGCCGGCCGGATCGCCGAGAGTCTGTCTGCGGCCGAAGTGCCGCGTGGCATCGAGTTCGCCGTCACCACGTCAATTGGCATTGCCGTGTTTCCCGAGCACGGGCGATCCATTTCCGCCCTGCTCAAGCACGCAGATGCCGCGATGTACCAGGCCAAGTCCAGCGGACGGGCCACGTTCCACTTCTACAACGCCTTCCGGCACAACATCGAGAGCCGCGAACAGCGTCTGGCCAAGCAGATCCAGCGTGCGATCGAGCAGAACCAGCTGGTGCTGCACTTCCAGCCCCAGGTCGCCATCGATACCGGAATGCCCACGGGCATGGAAGCCCTGGTGCGCTGGCAGCATCCAGAGCGCGGGCTGCTCTATCCGGAAGCCTTCCTGTCTGCCATCGAAGAGTTTGGGCTGACTGAGTCCCTTACCAAATACGTCAGCCGCCTGGCCTGCAAGCACATCGCGCGCTGGCGCGCGATGGGCATCCCGACGCCCCCGGTGTCCATCAACATCACCGGCCGGGAATTCTGCGACCTGCGCCTGCCAAACATCCTCAAGCAGGCGCTGGCCGAGTTCGAGTTGCCGGCCAACGCCATCGTCGTGGAGGTGACTGAAGGCTCACTGGTGCATGACAACGAAGTCGCAGTCGAGGTGTTCAAGGCCCTGTCGCAGGCCGGTATCCACATTAGCCTCGATGACTTCGGCATGGGCTACTCGTCCCTGTCATATCTGAAGCGCCTGCCGCTGAACTCGATCAAGATTGACCGGTCCTTCATCGAGAATCTGCCGATGGATGCGGATTCCGCCGCCATCACGCAGGCGATTGTCTCCATGGCGCGCCACCTGAACCTGGGCATCGTCGCAGAGGGTGTCGAGCGCTCCAGCCAGGCCGAGTTCCTCCTGCGCCTGGGATGTCGACACGCCCAAGGCTATCTCTACGGTGCGCCGCTGGATCACGCCGCCGTCCAGGCGTTCCTGGAAGCCCGCGCCGCCAGCTGAGGCTCGCCAGCGGGAGCGGGAGCCGCAACAAGCTGCCGCTACAGTTCGCAGCTTGATGTGTCCCCTTGGAGATCCCTGTGCCTGACTACCAGAATCTGCTCGTTGAGCAGCATGATCGCGTCCTGCTTGTTCGCCTGAACCGTCCGAAGCAATTGAATGCGCTCAACGATGCGCTGATGGACGAACTGGGTGCTGCGCTGACCGCAGCGGATGCCGACGAATCGATCGGCTGCATCGTCATCACCGGCAGCGAACGTGCTTTTGCCGCCGGCGCAGACATCTCGGCCATGGCCTCCTGGACCTACATGGATGTCTATCGGACGGACTACATCACCCGCAACTGGGAAGCGCTGCGGCGAATCCGCAAGCCGGTGATCGCTGCGGTGGCTGGATACGCCCTGGGAGGCGGCTGCGAGCTTGCCATGATGTGCGACATCCTGATCGCTGGCCAAGGCGCCAAGTTTGGTCAGCCCGAAGTCAAGCTCGGCATCCTGCCAGGCGCAGGTGGTACGCAGCGGTTGCCGAGAGCGGTCGGCAAGGCCAAGGCGATGGATCTGTGCCTCACGGCCCGCAACATGAGCGCCGAGGAAGCCGAGCGCGCGGGCCTCATCTCCAGAGTGGTGCCTGATGATCAGCTGGTGAGCGAGGCGCTGGCCATGGCGACGCAGATCTCAGGCATGTCGCTGCCGATCATCATGATGATCAAGGAGAGCGTGAACCGCGCGTACGAGGCGCCTCTCTCGGAGGGGCTCCTGTTCGAACGCCGAGTCTTTCACGCCGCCTTCGCAACTGAAGATCAGAAGGAGGGCATGGCTGCCTTCCTCGAAAAGCGCCCCGCGCAGTTCAAGCACCAATAGACAGACGCTCAAGGCTGTCGGGTTCGAGCAAGCCCTCCACCCCGGCTGAAGGCCTGATTTGACAGGCCGAAAAAGAGCTGTCACAATCTCGTTTCTCTGCTGCACAAACGTTGTTTCAACAGAAACGCGACAGCGCAGCAGGGAACTGAATCGACTCTCTAACAAATTCGCTGCAGAGAGTTGACAGCAGAAAAGAACAGGTTCATAATCTCGTTTCTCTGCTGCTGACGAAGCAAACAAAGCGACGTCAAACAAACGCAGCCTGATCTTTAAAAAATAACAGCCGATAAGTGTGGGCGCCTGATGTGCGACACGATTTCGCAAGAAGTCGACGCAAACAAATCAAGGCGCTCATACAAAAGTAATTCAAGGTAATGGTTTTACATTGCCTCGTTTATTTGAGTTGAGCGAGTCCGCAAGGACACCAAAACAGTGATTGAACTATAGAGTTTGATCCTGGCTCAGATTGAACGCTGGCGGCATGCCTTACACATGCAAGTCGAACGGCAGCGCGGGAGCAATCCTGGCGGCGAGTGGCGAACGGGTGAGTAATACATCGGAACGTGCCCAGTAGTGGGGGACAACCAGTCGAAAGATTGGCTAATACCGCATACGACCTACGGGTGAAAGCAGGGGATCGCAAGACCTTGCGCTATTGGAGCGGCCGATGTCCGATTAGCTAGTTGGTGGGGTAAAAGCTCACCAAGGCGACGATCGGTAGCTGGTCTGAGAGGACGACCAGCCACACTGGGACTGAGACACGGCCCAGACTCCTACGGGAGGCAGCAGTGGGGAATTTTGGACAATGGGCGAAAGCCTGATCCAGCCATGCCGCGTGCGGGAAGAAGGCCCTCGGGTTGTAAACCGCTTTTGTCAGGAACGAAACGGTCTGTGCTAATACCACGGACTAATGACGGTACCTGAAGAATAAGCACCGGCTAACTACGTGCCAGCAGCCGCGGTAATACGTAGGGTGCAAGCGTTAATCGGAATTACTGGGCGTAAAGCGTGCGCAGGCGGTTGTGTAAGACAGATGTGAAATCCCCGGGCTCAACCTGGGAACTGCATTTGTGACTGCACAGCTTGAGTACGGCAGAGGGGGGTGGAATTCCACGTGTAGCAGTGAAATGCGTAGAGATGTGGAGGAACACCGATGGCGAAGGCAGCCCCCTGGGCCTGTACTGACGCTCATGCACGAAAGCGTGGGGAGCAAACAGGATTAGATACCCTGGTAGTCCACGCCCTAAACGATGTCAACTAGTTGTCGGGTCGAAAGGCTCGGTAACGCAGCTAACGCGTGAAGTTGACCGCCTGGGGAGTACGGTCGCAAGATTAAAACTCAAAGGAATTGACGGGGACCCGCACAAGCGGTGGATGATGTGGATTAATTCGATGCAACGCGAAAAACCTTACCTACCCTTGACATGTCCGGAATTCTGCTGAAAGGTGGAAGTGCTCGAAAGAGAACTGGAACACAGGTGCTGCATGGCTGTCGTCAGCTCGTGTCGTGAGATGTTGGGTTAAGTCCCGCAACGAGCGCAACCCTTATCATTAGTTGCTACGCAAGGGCACTCTAATGAGACTGCCGGTGACAAACCGGAGGAAGGTGGGGATGACGTCAAGTCCTCATGGCCCTTATGGGTAGGGCTTCACACGTCATACAATGGTCGGTACAGAGGGCTGCCAACCCGCGAGGGGGAGCTAATCCCAGAAAACCGATCGTAGTCCGGATTGCACTCTGCAACTCGAGTGCATGAAGTCGGAATCGCTAGTAATCGCGGATCAGCATGCCGCGGTGAATACGTTCCCGGGTCTTGTACACACCGCCCGTCACACCATGGGAGTGGGGTTCACCAGAAGTAGTTAGCCTAACCGCAAGGGGGGCGATTACCACGGTGGGCTTCATGACTGGGGTGAAGTCGTAACAAGGTAGCCGTATCGGAAGGTGCGGCTGGATCACCTCCTTTCTAGAGCGACGTCCACATTAGGTGCTCACACTTATCGGTTTGTT